>NZ_JAWRYH010000604.1:0-264 GCF_046534675.1 Pseudomonas sp. SIMBA_067
GTCGCGGATGTGCAGCAGCCAGTTGTCGATTAATCCCAGTTCCGGGTTATCCATCGCCGCCTGCACGCCGCCGCAGCCGTAATGGCCGCAGACGATAACGTGTTCCACTTCCAGCACTTCGATAGCGTACTGCACCACGGACAGACAGTTCAGGTCGGTGTGGATCACCAGATTGGCCACGTTGCGGTGAACGAAGAGTTCGCCGGGTTCGAGCCCGGTCAGACGTTCGGCAGGAACACGGCTGTCAGAACAGCCAATCCACAG
>NZ_JAWRYH010000605.1:0-264 GCF_046534675.1 Pseudomonas sp. SIMBA_067
GTAATTTGTTTTGATCAACCTCTAGTAACTGGCAGAATCCATCAAGACTACTAAAGTCGGGGCCAAACAAATTCTTGAAAATTTCTTCGATATCCATTCGTAGTACCGGGTCTCGGGGCTATTTTCTCTTCTACCAGCGCCATCGATAACGTCAACGTATAGCGCGATCAGGCAAAGCTACCCTTGCAGTGGCCACCGCATATAGTCAGTGGAAAGTTAAATCGTGCCCCGAGCCCGATGTTAAACTGATATCACGACATGCAT
>NZ_JAWRYH010000606.1:0-264 GCF_046534675.1 Pseudomonas sp. SIMBA_067
ATCGAAGGCAAGACCATCATGCTGCAACCTTGGCCGGTGGCCAACGAAGCACGCATCGATGAGGCGGCCGAAAGCGATATCGAATGGCTCAAGACCCTGATGCTTGGTACGCGCAACATCCGCGCCGAGATGAACATCGGGCCGGGCAAGCCGTTGGCGGTGTTCGTCAAGAACGCCAGCGCCGAAGACCAGCGTCGCCTCAGCGAGAACGATGCGCTGCTCAAGAAACTGGCGAAGCTGGAGTCCATCACTGTCCTGGCTGAT
>NZ_JAWRYH010000607.1:0-264 GCF_046534675.1 Pseudomonas sp. SIMBA_067
CCTTGTCCAGCGGTGCCAGCACCGTTTCGTAGTAACCCCACTCGGCAATGCGCACCGCGTACAAACCATGCTCCAGGCGCGCCTGTTCCTCATCGCTCAGGCTGGCCTGGTCAATGCGCAGCAGTTGCAATTCCAGCGGCGCGAAATCGCTGGCCAGTTCTTGCGCCACGGCTGGCCACTGCTCGCGCGGGGCCTGGCGGAACTGGCGCACGATCAACGCCTGCACGCCCTTGGCCTGGTCCAGGTTGTAGGCCATGAAGCGGT
>NZ_JAWRYH010000608.1:0-264 GCF_046534675.1 Pseudomonas sp. SIMBA_067
GTTGCGCACGATGGGCAGGAGGGAGGCCAGGAACAACGCGAAGATGGCCGGGCCGCTGCCAATGCCGAGGACGCCGAGGGCGATGGCCAGTACGGCCAGGGGAGGGACGGTGTTGCCGATGTTGAATATCTGCATGAAGCGTTCTGCGCGCCCGACCATGTTCGGTCGGCTGAGCAGGATACCGGCGGGGATGCCCACAACGAGGGCGGCCAGCATGGAGACAAGAACGAGGATCAGGTGAGCTTGCAGGTAAAACAACAAATC
>NZ_JAWRYH010000078.1:0-401 GCF_046534675.1 Pseudomonas sp. SIMBA_067
GGCTCAAGTTTATTTAGTGCCCAGTTAGCAGCGCAAAAAGGATTACCCTATGTATTTGCGGGGCACTTTGCACCGCGTTTTGTACATGATGCAATAGCCTTATATAAACGAGAATTTAAACCATCAAATGTATTAGCTAAGCCTTATGTAATGTTGGCATTACCTTTAGTGGCTGCCGATACAGATGAAGAAGCACAATACTTATCAACCACTTCAAAACAGCGAGTGCTATCATTAATTAGAGGCGACGAGTTGTGGTTAAAGCCCCCAGTTGAAACAATGGATGGCTTGTGGAGCGAACAAGAGCGTACACATGTTGAGAGCTTTTTAGGGCTAAGTGTGACCGGTGGGCCAGCGAGTATTAAACACAAATTAGAAATGATCGTGAACCAATTAGAGGT
>NZ_JAWRYH010000609.1:0-264 GCF_046534675.1 Pseudomonas sp. SIMBA_067
GCCCTGCCCATCCTCGGGCGCATCTTCATGGAACTGGGCCTTTCGCGCTCGCGAGTCGCCACCCTTACCATCGGTGCGGCGGCAATAGACGATGTCTGCGGCTGGCTCATCCTTGGTGGCGTTACATCGCTGATCGCCTCGCAGTTCAACCCTTGGGCTTCCTTGGCCAGGGTGCTGGCGCTGGGCTTGTTCATTGTGCTGGTGATCGGCCTGGTGCGACCACTGATCATGCGCTGGATCCTCGGCGACCTGGAGCGCCGACCG
>NZ_JAWRYH010000610.1:0-264 GCF_046534675.1 Pseudomonas sp. SIMBA_067
GGCTCATTCCGAGAAGATTTATACTATCGCTTAAATGTTTTTCCTATTGAGAGCCCATCACTTGCTCAACGTGCAGAAGACATCCCTTTGCTACTTAAAGAGCTAATGCGCCGTGTAAATGAACAAAGCGGTACTACGGCTAAGTTTACAGAGCGTGCTATTGATAGTTTAAAAGAGCATTCTTGGCCGGGTAATATTCGTGAGCTCGCTAACTTAGTTGAGCGTATGGTTATTATGTTCCCAGATAAGGTGGTGGATGTTCCT
>NZ_JAWRYH010000611.1:0-264 GCF_046534675.1 Pseudomonas sp. SIMBA_067
GCGAGGTCTACCCGAATGTGCGCCTGACCATCCGGGAGATGCCCTCAGCCTCCCAGGCCAAGGCCTTGTTGGCCGGCGAAGCCGACATCGGCTTCATGCGTAAACTGCCGATGCCGCCCGACATCATCGCATCGCGGCTGTTGCTGAACGAGCAGATCATCATGGCCCTGCCGGCCAGCCACGCCAAAGCGCAGCAGCCCCTGGTCGACCTGCGCGACTTCGCCGAAGAGGACTTCGTGTTCACCCCGCAAGCCCTGGGCAGTG
>NZ_JAWRYH010000612.1:0-264 GCF_046534675.1 Pseudomonas sp. SIMBA_067
TTGCAGACGTCGCAGATTCTGCAAGTCATTCGCGCCACGCACCGGGAGTGGGCCGCGCAGAAAGTGCCGTAGCTGGAGCCCAGGACCGGCGACGGACCACCGGTGTTCACCGACCCGGCGGTGGAGCGCCAGCGGTTGGTAGAGCGAGCACAGCTGGAGAGTGACGAGCGGCTGGAGGAACGCTACGACGAAGCGAAACGGGCAGCGTTCCAGGCCGAGTATGACCAGCAGGAAGCGGAATTTCAGGGCTACATCGACAAGAAC
>NZ_JAWRYH010000613.1:0-264 GCF_046534675.1 Pseudomonas sp. SIMBA_067
GGTTGGTAGCGCAGCCTCCGAACCGGTACCAGCAAGCGCAGTCGCCGTGCGCCTGGCATCGAGTGCGGGCGTGGCCACGCCTGCTCGTATTGCACATGCTGCGACACCCCGCAGCTACTACGATGCGCCGCTGCTGGAAACGGGCGGTGGGCAGGAACTCGCGGGCGTAGCGCCCCGCGTTGGGCGGGCGGGTAGTGTACCTTTCCCGCTTACCGCGGGCGTTAGCGGCGGTGCAGGCGTGTCAGCTCGAGATCCAGGGCAGAT
>NZ_JAWRYH010000614.1:0-264 GCF_046534675.1 Pseudomonas sp. SIMBA_067
CTGTTTATTTTATACACCTCAGGTTCTACCGGTCAGCCCAAGGGGGTGGTGCACACCACTGGTGGCTATTTAGTGTATTCATCTATGACCCACGAATACATTTTTGATTTAAAAGACGATGATATTTTTTGGTGTAGTGCTGATGTTGGCTGGATCACAGGTCACAGTTACATTGCTTATGGGCCGCTCGTTAATGGGTGTACGCAAGTCGTATTTGAAGGCGTGCCAACTTACCCAACTGCTGGTCGTATGGGTGAAGTGGTT
>NZ_JAWRYH010000615.1:0-264 GCF_046534675.1 Pseudomonas sp. SIMBA_067
GGTGCGGCCAATACGGTGAACGTAATCTTCAGCAAGCCAAGGTAAATCAATATTAATAACGCGCGGTAAACCGTCAATATCAATACCACGGGCTGCCACTTCTGTTGCAACTAGCACGCGTACTTTGCCTTCTTTAAATTCACGCAACGCACGACGACGGTTACCTTGCGATTTATCGCCATGACATACTGCCGCTGGGATACCGTCTAGGTTAAGTTCAGTCACTAACTCATCTGCGGTTTCTTTCATGTTTACAAACACGAG
>NZ_JAWRYH010000616.1:0-264 GCF_046534675.1 Pseudomonas sp. SIMBA_067
GAATAAGCTGGCCTGGATCGTCAGTGCCTTGTCGGTAGGTATCGGTTTTGGCTTACAGGAGATTGTGAAGAACTTTATCTCGGGGCTGATTCTGTTGACCGAGCGGCCAGTGAAGGTTGGCGATCTGGTGAGCATCAGCGGTATCGAAGGGGATATCCGCCGGATTAACGTGCGCGCCACCGAGATCCAGCTGGGCGATAAATCCACGGTGATTGTGCCGAACTCGCAGTTTATCTCGCAGAACGTGCGAAATGCCACCATGGG
>NZ_JAWRYH010000617.1:0-264 GCF_046534675.1 Pseudomonas sp. SIMBA_067
CTGTGAATCACTGGTTACAATGGCTGATAAAGGCGATAAGTTTTACACTACAGCCACTAAAACAGCTGAAGTCGAGTCAGAGCAGGCAGATGATAAATCGACTGATACTCAAAATGAGATGACTGAACACAAAGATTAATGTCTTAATGTCCCGTCCTGAAATAGGTTGACGGTTTTAATGAAAGACTTGGTGCGAAAGCGCCAGGTCTTTTTTATGCACTTGATTTGGTGTTTTCATATCCAAACTTAAGTGCGGTCGCATTT
>NZ_JAWRYH010000618.1:0-264 GCF_046534675.1 Pseudomonas sp. SIMBA_067
CCGGTACGGCAAATAAACGTCCATCATCCCGTTTGATATCGTGTGTGTCCTGATCGATAAGCATAAACTGCGCAAGGGATGGGGGCTGACCGTCTTTGTTTTCCCACGTTTTCACGTTGAGCGTTTTTGCTATAGCCGCAATATCATCTTTCCGGGCACTGTAGTCGCAGTCAACAGAAGTGGTGAGACGCTCATCAGGCAATCTGTCGCCGTATTGTGCATGATAATAGGATATCCAATATTGCACAGCCTGGCCGCCAACTG
>NZ_JAWRYH010000619.1:0-264 GCF_046534675.1 Pseudomonas sp. SIMBA_067
TATGAGCTTGCGCGGGACAATCTGCAACTAGGGTCAACTGTTGTCACTGACTCGGTGAATGACCTTAACCTGGTGCGCGATAGTTTTCGTGATATCGCACTATCATCAGGTGTTCCCTTTCTGGAAATTGAAATCCTCTGTTCGGATCCAGAACAGCATCGTGCCCGTGTAGAGAACAGAATCTCAGATATCCCTGGCTTAAAAGTGCCTGACTGGCAAGCCGTTGTGCATAGTGTTTATGAACCGTGGAGCAGAGAACATCTG
>NZ_JAWRYH010000620.1:0-264 GCF_046534675.1 Pseudomonas sp. SIMBA_067
GTAAACTCGCGTAACTTTTTAGAGGCAAGGAAATTTCATGAAAACTATAATTCCATCACTGCTGGCGCTGACGCTGGCTGCCGCCTTCACAGCCCAGGCCGCAACACCAAAAGATACGCTGGTGATTGCACAATCAACTGACGACGCAGACAGCTTCGATCCGGCCAAAGGGTTTGAACTGACCAGTGTTCAGGCTTTTACGAACATCTATCAGCGCCTGGTACAGTCTGACCCGCAGAATCCGGTGGACCTGAAACCTACACT
>NZ_JAWRYH010000079.1:0-398 GCF_046534675.1 Pseudomonas sp. SIMBA_067
GGTGATACTTAAAAATACCAATTTATTGGATGCACATTTAATTGCAGAAGGGATTTGTAGTGCCATTGAAGGCAACCAATTTAAATCTGAAGAGCAAATCTATTCAATTAGTTGCTCGATTGGTTTAACCCAAATTACCGCTGATAACTGCGATCCAAATGAATGCTTAAAGCAGTCAGATATTGCGTTATATATTGCTAAAAATTTAGGCCGTAACTTAGTACATTGTTATTCAAAACAAGATGGTGAGAACAATGCGCTGCAAACGGGTTTAGAGTGGGGCCATGGGGTACGTCAAGCACTCCAACAAGACAGTATAGAGCTTCATTATCAACCCATTTGGGATTTTAAAACTAATCAGGTTGCCTACTTTGAAGTACTGCTAAGGTTAAAGCTAG
>NZ_JAWRYH010000621.1:0-264 GCF_046534675.1 Pseudomonas sp. SIMBA_067
GACAATCGCGCCGCTCGCGGTAGCTACCGAGGGCCATTTCGACCAGACCTTCGACGTGAACGTGAAGGGAATGTTCTTTACGGTGCAGAAGGCCCTTCCCCTCTTCAGAGACGGCGGTTCGATCATCCTGAACTCTTCGGTCTCAAACGTGCTCGGGCTTCCGGGATTTACTGCTTACGCCGCGAGTAAGGCGGCTGTACGCAACTTCGCGCGCGGCTGGACTATGGAATTGAAAGACCGCAAGATCCGTGTGAATGCCATGAG
>NZ_JAWRYH010000622.1:0-264 GCF_046534675.1 Pseudomonas sp. SIMBA_067
GGCGGAGATCAACTTGATCACCTCGGCCACGGTCACATAGGACACTTCGGCGCCACCGTAGGCTTTAGGCACGGTGATGCCCCACAGGCCGCTGGCAGAGAACTCGTCGAGTTCGGCAACCGGCAAGCGACGCTCACGGTCGCGCGCGCTGGCGTCAACGGCAAAACGTGCGGCCAGGCGCGTCGCCACCTCGATGGCTTCGGCGTCCGAACGAATGATATGGGCAGGGTGTTGAGGGTGGGCTGACATGGGCCGACTCCAGGC
>NZ_JAWRYH010000623.1:0-264 GCF_046534675.1 Pseudomonas sp. SIMBA_067
TGCTGCTCTCCCTGTTCCTACGAATAACGGTACAGTTTGTCGGGTTGTTACATTGATGTTGATGATGGAGAATTGCCGCCCCTGACGATAAGAAAATGTTATGACACAGTGAGTAAAGTAATGAACAAAAGCGCTTCTGCCGGAAGCCATCCTCTGCGCCTGTTTCTGGCGCGCCTCTGGCCACATCCGCTGGCAGTGAGTAAAAAGCATGTGGTGATCGCCGGACTGGGTGCCGGTATCGGTTTAATCCTGACCAGCCTGCTG
>NZ_JAWRYH010000624.1:0-264 GCF_046534675.1 Pseudomonas sp. SIMBA_067
GCAAACCCCGCCAACGCGCCGGTGGGCACGTCGATGAAATGATGCTGCCAGGTGGTCAGCACCGATATGCCGATCAGCGCCATCCAGCTGTGCATGGCCCAGCGCCAGGGCTGGCGGTGCACGTGCCGGGCGAACATCGCCCAGATGATCACCAGCAAGGCGATATGCAGCGATGGCGCCTGGTTGTAAGGCTTGTCGAAGCCCATCAGCACATCGAACAACCCGCCATACAGCCCACCTATCTCGGGCCGTTCGAAGGTGAAG
>NZ_JAWRYH010000625.1:0-264 GCF_046534675.1 Pseudomonas sp. SIMBA_067
GTGCGGAACTGGGCGAGAGTGAAGGCGCGGCCGACCTGCCGGCCGGGACGCAGATACAACCTGACCAGGAGTCGCCATGACTGCGCCAGGCGCGGCGAGTCTGTGAACTGATCCTTCCGCAGGAGGTGGCGATGGCGAATCGGCTGCTGGATCATCTGCTGGACACGGTCACTAAGTTCGTATCCCGGTCGGCCGGCGGTAGAGACGACGCCAAACGCTGATGCACTGTGTCGCGCCTGAAAGACGTGGGTGCGGAGTCTCCGG
>NZ_JAWRYH010000626.1:0-264 GCF_046534675.1 Pseudomonas sp. SIMBA_067
CGGTCGATACCCAGGCGCAGGCGAAATTCGCCACCGGCCAGGTTGATCATACGCTGCTGCTGGGCGTGGACTTCCAGCGTACCCGCAATGATATCGACGCACAGTTTGGCACTGCCTCCAGCCTGAATGCGGTTAATCCGCAATATGGTGATAACAGCGTAACGCCATTTGCCGATCCTTATCAGCATCTCAACAAACAGCGTCAGACCGGCCTCTATGCTCAGGACCAGATGGAGTGGAACCGCTGGGTGCTGACGCTGGGTG
>NZ_JAWRYH010000627.1:0-264 GCF_046534675.1 Pseudomonas sp. SIMBA_067
TGCACCGCGCCCTGGATGCCCAGATGTTCGACAACGGCCGCCACGTCGTCGGCGTAGTGGTCCATGTCATGGCCGTCCCACACCTGGCTGGAGCGCCCATGGCCGCGGCGGTCGTGGGCGACCACGCGAAAGCCCTCGGCCAGGAAAAACAGCAGCTGGGCGTCCCAGTCGTCGGCACTCAGCGGCCAGCCGTGGTGGAAGTGGATGACCGGCGCATCGCGCGGGCCCCAGTCCTTGTAGAAGATCTGAACGCCATCCTTCGTG
>NZ_JAWRYH010000080.1:0-398 GCF_046534675.1 Pseudomonas sp. SIMBA_067
CGATAGTGTTCCGCAGAATGCTTCGATTGATGTGTTTTCGTTCACTGACCAGGCCTTCTTGTTGCAGGCTGGCGATGCCGCCCATGGCGGCGGCAAGTGGCACGAAGTTGTAGCCGTTCAGGCGTTGCAGGTCGGCGAGCAATGCCGGTTTGCCGACCACTAGCCCCAGGCGGGCACCGGCCATGCCATAGAGCTTGGAGAACGTTCTCAGGACCATGACGTTGTCATGGCTGACCGCCAGGTCCAGGCAGGAGGGCGCGTCGGTAACGTGGATATAGGCCTCATCGATGATCGCCAGGCTGCCTACCGGCTTGTGGGTGACCAGGTGCTCGATGTCGGCGCGTGGGGTCAGCGTGCCCGTGGGATTGTTGGGGTTGCACAGGTACAGCACCCCGGGT
>NZ_JAWRYH010000628.1:0-264 GCF_046534675.1 Pseudomonas sp. SIMBA_067
TTGCGGGCTCCAGGCATAGGCCGGGCTGCGATAGCGACCGGGGTTCTGCACCATCAGGTACTTGACCGAAGACTGGTCGGTGGCGGCGGCATCGGCGCGACCGGAGTTCACGGCCTGGTACATCAGGTCGACGCTCTCGTACTGATAGACCTTGGCCTTGGGCAGTGCCTGGTGCACCAACTCTTCGGCATACACGTTTTGCAGCACGGCCACGGTGACGCCGTCGCCGGCGGCCTGCAGGTCTTCGATCTCTTTGTACTTGCT
>NZ_JAWRYH010000629.1:0-263 GCF_046534675.1 Pseudomonas sp. SIMBA_067
CGTCGAAGTCCTCGCTGACGATACGGTAGCGCTCAAGTTTAAAAGTCCCACTCCGGCCAATCTGATCGCGGCAGGCCAGTATGCCGCTTATATCATTGCCCCGGCGGCAGTAGAGAAAGGGCATAATTGGATGATGGCTCCCAACGCCATCGGCACCGGTCCCTACAAACTTGGGCAGGTCGAACAAGGCCAGCAAGTGGTGCTTGAGCGATTCGACGGATACTGGGGCGGGTGGAAAGAAGGGCAGTTTGATCGGGTCATTG
>NZ_JAWRYH010000630.1:0-263 GCF_046534675.1 Pseudomonas sp. SIMBA_067
CTGACAAACGCTTCGAGGCGCGCACGTTGCCAGCGTTCCTCCAGGGCTTCGAGGCGCACTTTGACCACGGCCACGCCGATGATCTTGCCGTGCTCTTCCAGGCCGTGGGCCAGGTAGTAGCCGGGCTCGCCGTTGGTGCTGCCGATGCCGTAGAAGCGGCCCGGTTGACCACGCACGGCGTTCTGGAAATAGGCGCGGAAGGACAGGTCCTCACCCTGGTAGCTGTCGGCATCGCGCCAGTTACTGGTGGCCAGCACGCGGCC
>NZ_JAWRYH010000631.1:0-263 GCF_046534675.1 Pseudomonas sp. SIMBA_067
CTCGTCCATGGTTCTTTGGAATTTGAGCTTGCTGATAAAGGCCTTATCGTTATAGATCAACCCTTGCAACACTTCGCCCTGTTCATGCTGTGCCATGACCCACAGATGGTTGAACGCAAAGGCAGCTTTCTTCTTTTCATTCGCGGTCTCTTCCCATTGCTTGACAAGATCGAATCCCATGGACACGCGCGGAGTCCATTTGAAGTAGCCCGGATTCTCGGCGTCGGGACCAAGGAATTTTCCGGATCCTGCATCGTCCATTG
>NZ_JAWRYH010000632.1:0-263 GCF_046534675.1 Pseudomonas sp. SIMBA_067
GTGCGAAGGCGCCACGATCATCTACTGCAAGTCGTCCAGCGTTGCTGGCAAGGTAGCCCGCGAACTTGTCCGGCTCGGCTATGGCCAGCCGTTCCAGAGCGAGCATATTGACTGGGTTGCCGAGGAGTTTGACCCGGAGTGGGACTACACCTATGCCCTCAGGAACGGTATTGGTCTGCATTTTGGCGGTCTCCCCAGGGCGCTGCAGCAGTACACCGCCGACCGCTTCAATGCCGGTGACCTTCGGTTTATACTGTGCACCG
>NZ_JAWRYH010000081.1:0-397 GCF_046534675.1 Pseudomonas sp. SIMBA_067
CCACGCGGGCTTCGCCCAGCACCAGATTGAGCGGGTGCAGATGCCCGGAGCCCATGTCCACCAGGCCACCGGCATACACCGTGGAGTCCACCACCTGCGCCATCGCCTGACGTGGCACCAGACGGGTTTCGGGGGTGTACCCCAACTGCGCCAGGTGTTCCTGCTCACGCGTGAATGCCGCAAACTGCGCCGGGGTGTTGGCCAATTCGCAAAAGCCCCAGCGCAGGTCGCAGTCGATGCCGTGCTCGCGGATGCGCTCGCCGACCAGCGCCACCGAATCGATGCCGGCGCGCTCCAGGTAAGCCACGCCCTCCTCGCCGATGTACTTGGCGAACCCCGAGACATCGTGGCCGATGCCGCGAATCAACTGCCCGCCATTGCGCCCGCTGGCGCCCCA
>NZ_JAWRYH010000633.1:0-263 GCF_046534675.1 Pseudomonas sp. SIMBA_067
CACCGCATGGGTTGCCGTCAAGATCGACACGCGTTGCGCCGGGTTTAACACCGTAAAGATAACGCCAGCTCGAAGTGTAGAGACGTAAAGCGGATCGTAATTGCGTTTTGCTCAGGTTCATTTCCCCGGCAACACGATCGACCAAATCCTGAAAAATACCGATTTTCAGCGGACGCGCTTCACCTTCCGCACTGAAACAGTGGGGAAAACGTTCGGCCAGAAACGCGATTACTTCTTTACTGCTATTCAACTTAGGTTGATTT
>NZ_JAWRYH010000634.1:0-263 GCF_046534675.1 Pseudomonas sp. SIMBA_067
GCTCGGCCAGCAGCTTGCTGTGCTGTACCAGTTGGCCACCCAGCGCAAGCAGCAGGCGAAAAGCAAAGATGGCGGCCAGCACCACCAACGGAGATACGTAGGAATAGAAAATCTGGTTGGGCTCGCCTTGCAGCATGGACATGGCATGCGTGGCGGCGGCGGTCAGAAGGCCGCTGATGGCGAATCCGCCCAGATTTACCCAGTTGTTGCCTGGGCCGTGCTGGCGAATCTGTTCAAACACATAAGCCCCCAGAAACGCGTAG
>NZ_JAWRYH010000635.1:0-263 GCF_046534675.1 Pseudomonas sp. SIMBA_067
GATTTAGTGCAGGATAATATTGATCTGGATATTCGTATTAATGACGAAATTCCTGATTATTATATTGCGCATCTTTTGACAAAAAATAAAAGAATATTATGCGCAGCACCTGAGTATCTGCAAAAATATCCGCAGCCACAATCCCTACAGGAATTAAGTCGTCATGACTGTCTGGTGACCAAAGAGCGCGATATGACCCATGGAATATGGGAGTTGGGGAACGGTCAGGAGAAAAAATCGGTGAAGGTAAGCGGGCATCTTTC
>NZ_JAWRYH010000636.1:0-263 GCF_046534675.1 Pseudomonas sp. SIMBA_067
TGGGCAAGTCCCAGTTGTATTCGTTACGTTCCGACAAGCCGGCGACACTCTGGCCACGGGTCTTGAGGGTCTGGATGATATCGTCACCGTCCTTGCGCAGGCGCAGGGCGACTTTGGCCTGGGCCAGGTCACGCTCTGGGGTGTCGAAGTACTGATTCATCAACTCACGGCGTTCCCAGCCACTTTTGTTGCGTTTTTTCAGGAGCGGGTGCTCACGCAGCGCGGCGAGGGTCTCGCGGCTGACGCGGAGCTTGATTTCGGTT
>NZ_JAWRYH010000637.1:0-263 GCF_046534675.1 Pseudomonas sp. SIMBA_067
TAATCCTTGCAAAATCAGGTCGATATGACAGGTCACCGTCTGGTTGATCAGTTCGGTCTTTTCTTCATCGAACGCGGTCCAGCCGGTACGTAACAGAATTGTTTCTTTGCCAAGACGGAACGCCAGAATCTCACCAATCAACGCATGGGTATGAAGGATCATGCGGGTGTCATTGGCGTCGCAGCCGGTCCAGGCGGCAATCAGGCGTGTCAGGTGGCTGTGTAGCGGACTAATCACCTGTTCGTGCACCAGGTGGTAGGCTG
>NZ_JAWRYH010000082.1:0-397 GCF_046534675.1 Pseudomonas sp. SIMBA_067
GAACGAGCAGGGCGCCTGGAACCTCGAAGGCCTGCCGAAAAAAGACGATGCACCACTCGACCCCGCCGACCTGCTGCAGCGCCTGCGTCAATTGGGCCGCGTCGATGTGTTCGACAGCCAAGTCACCTTGCACCCCTGGCAGAGTGACCCGCTCACCCTTACCTATGTCAGCGCCGGCCTGCAGGCGGGTGCTTCGCGGCAAGTGCTGGAGTTGCGCGCCACCTTGCCTGATGGCCAGCCTCTGTCGCTGAACCTGCAAAGCCGTGTGTCAGCCAAGGCCTGGCGTGATGGCCAGGTGGAGGCCTACCTGAGCCTGCCGCAAAGTGACTGGGCGCGCTGGTTGCCACCACGCCTGCTCGGTGAGTGGCAAGCTGACGTGTTGCGGGCGGGTGGGGAG
>NZ_JAWRYH010000638.1:0-263 GCF_046534675.1 Pseudomonas sp. SIMBA_067
GGATGAATCACCTGCAATTCACCGAGGCGCGCCAGCTCCAGAACCACATGGGAGGGCGCCGGCGCATAGGCGGTGTAGCCGCCGGCCTTGGACCATTTGAGGCCGGCGTCCAACAGGTTGTACTCATCGTTGCTGAAACTCGGCTGGTAGCTCAACAGGGCACCATCGCGTGTGGTCAGGTACAGCGCGTTGATCGCCACCCCGGCACTCTTCAAAGTGTGGACGTAGAAACCCACTTCACGCCACGAGACGAAGGACCTGCG
>NZ_JAWRYH010000639.1:0-263 GCF_046534675.1 Pseudomonas sp. SIMBA_067
CTACACTTAATGGCTACGTTCCGTTTCAGGAGTTATGCCATGAGCCAACGCATGCACAAATATGCTTTTCCGGTCAGCAAAGCCCGCAAATATCTTGAGCCCGGACCGGTGCTGCTGCTCAGTTCGCAGTACGGAGATCAACATGACATCATGACGCTCGGCTGGCACACGGTGCTGGAGTTTTCTCCGTCACTGGTCGGCTGCATGATTGCCGGTATGAACCACAGCCATGAGCTTATCCGCAACAGCGGCCAGTGCGTGCT
>NZ_JAWRYH010000640.1:0-263 GCF_046534675.1 Pseudomonas sp. SIMBA_067
GTCTTTCTTCCGCACTGCAGGATAGGGAACAGAGAGATGACCATGGAAACCCGGCGCGACGAACGCATTCACAAGCTGACGCAGGCGCTGAAACGCACCGACAAACTGCATCTGAAAGATGCGGCCCAGCTGCTCGGCGTCTCAGAGATGACCGTTCGCCGCGATTTAACCGAGCCGGGCTCCAGCGTGGTCCTGCTGGGCGGCTATATCGTCAGCGATCCGAAAAGTCATGCCAGCCACTATTTTGTCAGCGATCAGCATGG
>NZ_JAWRYH010000641.1:0-263 GCF_046534675.1 Pseudomonas sp. SIMBA_067
GAGGTATTGGCGGTGACCTGGCTGCCGAAGCCGCCAGTGGCCATGTTGAGGAAGATTTGCCCGCCGGCCTGGCCGAGGTCGATTGCCCGAGGTGGCACGTCCAGCAGTGCCAGTGCCTGTGCAGGCTCCAGCGGCACGCCGGCGGCGCGGGCAAAGTCGTTGGCGGTGCCCAGGGGCATCAGGACCAGGCTGGCGTCGGTCTTGGCCCGGGCCATGGCTTCGGCGACGTCACGCAGCGTACCGTCGCCGCCGCCGGCGATGAT
>NZ_JAWRYH010000642.1:0-263 GCF_046534675.1 Pseudomonas sp. SIMBA_067
CGACGATCAGGGCATCAACGGCGCCACTGCGCAGCAGGCGTGTCAGCGTCGCCTGACTTTGCTGCTTATCCGCCAGCAACAGCAGGTTAATGTCATAACGGGCAAGGTGATGCTCCAGCGCCAGCAGCATGTCGCTGAAGTCGCTGCCATTCAGGGGAGAGGCACCGATCGGGTAGACGAACCCCACCGCGTTAGCACGGCCGGTTTTCAGACGCCGGGCCGCCGCATTAGGCCGGTAGCCACGCCGCTGCGCTTCCTCTTCG
>NZ_JAWRYH010000643.1:0-263 GCF_046534675.1 Pseudomonas sp. SIMBA_067
CCGGTAACTTACACACTATTACGCTTGCTTATCGCTTTCTTAACACAGGACATGCGATGACAACGTTGCTGACGCAATCCAGAGGTTAACCGGGCAACCTGCGCTGTCTGAAAATCACGCTCTGGTTGACGGATGATGGCCGATGAAAAGTCAGGATGCTGAAACGCACCCTGACATTTTTGCGGTTATGGCGTGCTGAGGATCACTGGCGCATCCGGTAACCCGGTAAAGTGCGTCACGATGTGGTGGTAATCAGCCGTCGG
>NZ_JAWRYH010000644.1:0-263 GCF_046534675.1 Pseudomonas sp. SIMBA_067
GCGCAACCTCTGATGGTGCAGACATGGTTGCTCCGTCTGGCGAAGGCGCAGTACGCTGCATGAAGATGGCGATGCATGGCGTTGATACCCCAATCGATTACCTGAACTCCCACGGTACTTCGACTCCGGTTGGCGACGTGAAAGAGCTGGCAGCTATCCGTGAAGTGTTCGGCGATAAGAGCCCGGCGATTTCTGCAACCAAAGCCATGACCGGTCACTCTCTGGGCGCTGCTGGCGTACAGGAAGCTATCTACTCTCTGCTG
>NZ_JAWRYH010000645.1:0-263 GCF_046534675.1 Pseudomonas sp. SIMBA_067
GGCAGGATGAGGGCGTCGAAGATGACGTATGCGCGGTGTTGCTCGACGGTGCAGAGGCGTCGGCGTTCGCGTACCTGAATCGTGACGTGTACCCGGATCAAGATGCGCTCGATGCCGCGAGCAAGGCCGGCACGGCAGGCCCGTTCGCGATGGTGATAAACGGGGCAATTAAGGCGGCAATCCTCAAGATGTTCGCGGAGCAACACACGAACCGGGAGGATTCGGCGGGCGGGCAAGCGGTCGCGGAATTGCCGTTCAACTCG
>NZ_JAWRYH010000083.1:0-396 GCF_046534675.1 Pseudomonas sp. SIMBA_067
GGTTGAGCGGCGGCCGCTCGGGATTGTCCGCCGTGTGCCGCTTCAGCAACTCGGGCACGAACTCCAGCTTGCCGCTTGGCGTCTGCAGGCCCTTGCCGAATTTCTCCGAGAACTGTGACGGCAGCGGATGAGGTTCCGGCAGGTCCTTTCTCCGGTCTTCCGCATACCAACGCATGTCCACGGGATGGCGAAGCTCGGGTTTTTCGGGCGGCACGACGAAGTAGCCCTTGCGGCAGAATTCGCGCCACGAAATATGATCGGGCAGATCCGACGAGTCGAAGACGCGCTTGACCCAGTCGAGATCGCTGCAGCCTTCGGTGAAAATGCCACCCAGGCCCAACCGAATCAGGATGGCGGTGAAGATGTCGTAGTCGGAGCGGGACTCGCCCAAAGGCT
>NZ_JAWRYH010000646.1:0-263 GCF_046534675.1 Pseudomonas sp. SIMBA_067
GGCCCCCTGCCCGGCTGCCGCGCAGGAGGCCATGCGGGTCAGCGCAGGCTCGCGGCGACATCCACGGCAAGCTGCTGTTCGGTGAGGTCGGTTGCACCGCTGATGCCGACACTGCCGACCACGCTGTCGGCGTGTTTGATCACCACGCCGCCCACCGCGGGCAGGATGCCGGGGATGGTGCCGATGGCCAGGTTTTCCTTACGCGCCAGGTCATAGAACGTGATGGTGTCGATGGCGAAGCGCGCGGCGGATTTCGCCTTGGC
>NZ_JAWRYH010000647.1:0-263 GCF_046534675.1 Pseudomonas sp. SIMBA_067
GTAGTTGCCAGGCTTGCCGGGGGTGAACGGCCGGCCAATGCGTGTGTGGTTGTAGTACATCGGAATCTGCCCGACCGAACGCGGGAAGGTGATGGCCAGTTTGCCGGACGGGTTGTAATCGCCGAACAGCACGTCGGCGATGGCATTGCCGCCCTCGGTGCCGCTGAACCAGGTTTCGAGCAGGGCGTCGGCCTGCTCACGCTCCCAGGCGATCGACAGCGGCCGGCCATTCATCAGCACCAGTACCAGCGGTTTGCCGGTGG
>NZ_JAWRYH010000648.1:0-263 GCF_046534675.1 Pseudomonas sp. SIMBA_067
GCAGCGATTGCAAGCGCTGGTCCCGGCGCACCAGGGTGACCAGCTCGTCTGGCCATGGCAAGTGGGCAAGTCGATACAGGCGACCGCCGCATAATTGGCGCTGACCCAACCGCCCAGGGCGATCTGGCCGACCACCGCCAGCAGCGCCAGAGCCGCAATGCGGCGTAGGCTCAGCGGTAGCTTAGGCAGCGGCGCAAAGGCCCGGGACAGCCGCAGGCACAGCAGAAACAGCAGGCTCAAGGTGGTGAACCCACCCAGCAGAT
>NZ_JAWRYH010000649.1:0-263 GCF_046534675.1 Pseudomonas sp. SIMBA_067
GTGGTTACGGTAGCATGCGCCTGCTCGACCGGCTCGACTTTGACCTGATTCGGCGCAACCCCAAGCCGTTGATCGGCTACAGCGACATTACCGCGCTGCACGCTGCGATCTATCGGCATAGCGGGCTGGTTACCTTCCATGGTGGGATGCTCAATGCCGACCTTCTGGGGGCGAAGTTGCCTCCAACTGAATCGTCGTTGCTGGCGCAGCTGGCTGGGCATGTGCGGGCAGGCGAGCAGATCGTGCACCCGACGGACTATGCC
>NZ_JAWRYH010000650.1:0-263 GCF_046534675.1 Pseudomonas sp. SIMBA_067
GCCAAAGCATTAGCGCTCATATAGTTAAACAACCTGAGAATAGCGCCTTATATGAGCCATTTACTCGCATCCCTAATACATTTACTGCAGCGCAAAAAGAAACTTACCAAAATAAAGCTAAAACATTAATTGAAGAAAAAGGTGTGCCTGCTTATCAGAACTTTTACGACTTTTTTAAAAATGAATACATGCCACATTGTAGAGCTCAGCCGGGTATTGCAAGTATTAAAGGGGGCCTTGATTATTACAAGTACACGGTTAAT
>NZ_JAWRYH010000651.1:0-263 GCF_046534675.1 Pseudomonas sp. SIMBA_067
CTGATATTGCCAAGAATCATTTGAATCGAAGTATGCGGCTTTGCCAACGTACTCGGGTCACCCGGGGCAAGCAGAGAGAAGCGGTATTCGGTAACCGCCCCGTCTTTAGCCTCAAACAGTACTTCTTCGGCTTCGATGCCCGCGACTTTGCGATGGCCTTGGCGCAAAATACGGTAGTGTGTACCGATACTATCCAATTTCGCACGCAAATCAGGCAAGGTTTTCTGGAGCGAGGCGGAAGAATCGCGGTCTTGACTAACGGA
>NZ_JAWRYH010000652.1:0-262 GCF_046534675.1 Pseudomonas sp. SIMBA_067
ATGGCTGCATTATCTCTCCCTCACCGCAGCACTCATAAAAAAGCCGACGTTTACTGCTGCTACTGCTCGGCGAAACCGAGCATATAGCGCGGTATAAGCTGCTTTTAACGAACTATATGAATCGTTACACTGTTTAACATTCTGTCTCTGCTCAGGAAGATGAACGTTGAACAAGCCGCGCAAATTAAAAAATCTGCTAAAAAGTTTTATTGAAAGTGATGCCAGCAATGGCGTGATGTTGATTGTGGCGGCGGTCGCGGCG
>NZ_JAWRYH010000084.1:0-395 GCF_046534675.1 Pseudomonas sp. SIMBA_067
GACTTGATCCTGAGCCTGAAAGGCAGCACTGATCGGGTTACTATCAGCAACTACTTCCGCGACGATGGCACCAGTGCCTACAAGCTGGAAGAGATCCGCTTCGCCGACGGCAAGTCTTGGAGCATCGAGCAGGTCAAGACCCTGGTGCTGACCGGGACTGATGGCAATGACACGGTGAGAGGTTTTGCAACCGATGACGTGATGGATGGCGGTTCGGGTAACGACTACCTGTATGGCGAAAACGGCAACGACACCCTCAAAGGTGGAGCCGGCAACGATGTCCTGTACGGCGGCAACGGCAACGACCTGGTATTGGGCGGTGAGGGCGCACGCACCAGCGGTTCGGACTACGAACCTGGCATGTAATGCCTGGAGGCGCCTGTGAAAAACACCCT
>NZ_JAWRYH010000653.1:0-262 GCF_046534675.1 Pseudomonas sp. SIMBA_067
CCACCAGCGCGGTAACGCTGATTGGGATGGCGCTGTTCTGTATCCACTTTGCCGGAACGTCGTGCTGGGGATTGATCCACGCCAACGTCACCGCCCGTATGACAGCGTCTGTCGGCAGCATCCAGAACTTCGCCAGCTTTATCTTCGCCTCGTTTGCGCCGGTCATCACCGGCTGGGTGCTCGACACCACCAAATCGTTCAGCATGGCGCTGATGATTTGTGCCTGCGTGACGCTGGTTGGCGCACTCGCCTACCTGCTGCT
>NZ_JAWRYH010000654.1:0-262 GCF_046534675.1 Pseudomonas sp. SIMBA_067
GTGAGGAGTTTTCGATCCATGCCTGATTGAATCGGGTCAGAGGCAGCGCTTCAGCATACAGATAGCCCTGTCCGATAGAGATGCCGCGCGCCAGCAGCCAGTCACGTTGTTCTGCTGTCTCCACGCCTTCGGCAATCACCTCCAGATGGATAATCTCGGCGATGGCCGCCACGATGCAGACCATGGTGTCGTCATGCGGCAGCGCCGCCACGAAGCTGCGATCCATCTTCAGCTTGTTAACCGGCAACGCTTTCAGCTGATG
>NZ_JAWRYH010000655.1:0-262 GCF_046534675.1 Pseudomonas sp. SIMBA_067
GAGGACCGTTGCGCCGATCGACAACGGCGTGAACACGTCCCGGTAGACCGGGTCGTGGCCCAGGCCCGAGAGCAGGGAAAAACAGTCGCCCCGGGTAAAACCCTGCTGCTGCACATGCCAGTCGATGAAATGCACCAGGGGCGCGTGGTGGGTGACGATGCCCTTCGGTTCGCCAGTGCTGCCTGAGGTGAAGGTGATATAGGCCGGCTGCGCGGGGCTAACCTCAGGCAGGGGCGACTGCTTGCTGGCGAAGTGTTGCAGT
>NZ_JAWRYH010000656.1:0-262 GCF_046534675.1 Pseudomonas sp. SIMBA_067
TACTGGTGGTCCTGTACCACACGGTTTTACCCGGCTTTGAAGGGACGATGAAATATCTCTCTGCCGGATGGATCCCCGCCGAAATATGGATACAGTTTAATACGGTACTGTCGCCGCTGCGCATGCCCGCCTTCTTCTTTGTCTCGGGATTACTGGCGACCAATGGCATTCTGAACCGGCCCTGGAAGCAGGTATTTACCAGTCGCATCACCAATCTTTTTTATCTCTATATTCTGTGGGGGTTTATTCAGTGGTGGTCAAT
>NZ_JAWRYH010000657.1:0-262 GCF_046534675.1 Pseudomonas sp. SIMBA_067
CTTCAAAAAATTAGAGACAAGTGTTTATGACTGCTGCCCCTTCCCTTCTGCAACGACTAGCCCGCGTCAGCCTGGTCACGCAAATCCTCCTCGGCCTGATAGCCGGCATCCTCCTGGCACTCGTTGCGCCTGAGGCGGCCAAGGCCACCGGTTTTATCGGCAAGGTATTTGTCGCCGCGCTCAAAGGCGTAGCGCCGATCCTGGTGTTTGTATTGGTGATGGCGTCGATAGCCAATCATAAACAGGGCCAGCAAACCCATAT
>NZ_JAWRYH010000085.1:0-395 GCF_046534675.1 Pseudomonas sp. SIMBA_067
GATGACTATATTGCTAATGGCGAACAGCCACCTGTTTATTCATTAAACAATTTACAGATCCAGTTACTTAGAAGCAGAGTGATAGAAGCATTCTTATAGCCCCGAAAAAATGTCCTAAATTAGATTTAATGGAAGTTTGATTAGCTCGCTAAATGGAGGGGGTCTTAGGCTCGATAAATAAGACTATTGAATTCAGACTAAATCATTTAAAGTGAACCATCATAAATAACCACTCTATGACACTGAAGAAGTATTACTAAAGACAGGAAAGAATAAATAATAAATCTTATACGTTTAGCAAGGAGCGAACTTTGGCATATAAATATTATCTTGATGAAAGTGGTAACACTGGTGACCTAATAACCAGTAAGGTTGACTTAAATTTTGGGAATCAG
>NZ_JAWRYH010000658.1:0-262 GCF_046534675.1 Pseudomonas sp. SIMBA_067
CTAAGGGTTCGGTTAGCCCAATGCAACTGCATCCAAATTGGTATGTAGCGACTTCTTACCACGGCAACTGAGTTGTTTTGTACGCTAGCCACTTTTTGTAAGCTGCCGAACTCCAAGAAGCACAAAATTCCTTGGGTGCTTCGAAAAGTGCTTAGATTGAAGTCGCGCCTTGATACGCCATTGGCTGTTAAGACTCCCTCATAAACGCTATAGAGGGTTACTCCCGATCCGAATGCCATAATTGACGCAGGCCGAGCTAATG
>NZ_JAWRYH010000659.1:0-262 GCF_046534675.1 Pseudomonas sp. SIMBA_067
GACAATGTCTGGTTTCCTCAAGTGGTTCGAGGTTCAATTGTAAACGAATTACGTGAGCGAGAAGGGATACAATTTAGCACGCAGTGGCGCCCAACTAGCCGAGTAGAAATTGGTTTTAACTATTTTGGATTTTCACTTGATAAAAATAGAACTGAGTCGGTGATTGATATACCTGAGTGGTCTTTAAATCCTGACTTTTTAACCGATGTAAGTTTGGATGAGTTGGGCACGATAGTTAATGGAATGCAATTTGATGCAGCTG
>NZ_JAWRYH010000660.1:0-262 GCF_046534675.1 Pseudomonas sp. SIMBA_067
GTAATACTTTTTAGCTTATGTTTAGCAATAAACTCATTACCTACCTGCTGCTGAGTTACGGCTAAGAGCTGAATAACAAAATTATCCTCAGGTTGTTGTAAGTACCAATTACTGGGTATTTTTACTATTTGGTTTTGCGACTTTGTTTGTGCAGGTTTAGTAATCGGTTTTTCTTCAACGGGTTTTAATTCCGGCTTTTCCTGCTCAACAACAATCGTTGATTCCGTTAAGCTCTCGACAATCGCTGGAACATTATTATTGG
>NZ_JAWRYH010000661.1:0-262 GCF_046534675.1 Pseudomonas sp. SIMBA_067
GTTTCAGGATACTGACCCGATTCAGTACGGGATTTTTAGTAAAATTTATGCTCAAAGCAATACCACTTGAGCTATGATAGGCGATCCCAAACAAGCAATTTATGGGTTTAGGGGCGCAGATATATTTACCTACATTGGCGCAAAAGAAGCGGTAGATGAGCCACAACAATTTACATTGGGCACTAACTTTCGCTCAAGCAGTGATATTGTAAATAGCGTAAATAGCTTATTTAGCAAATACGAAAACAGCTTTATTTATAAC
>NZ_JAWRYH010000662.1:0-262 GCF_046534675.1 Pseudomonas sp. SIMBA_067
GTCACCGGTACGTCGGTGAACGTGACAGAGGGCAGCACGGTCACGTTGCTGTTTAACAACATCAGCTACACCGCGCAGGTCTCGGCCAGCGGCCGCTGGACAGTGATCGTTCCGGCTGAGGCACTGAAGGCGCTCGCCGATGGACCTTACACCCTGACGGTCACCGCAACGGACAGCGGCGGGGCGACTCTGAGCAGCGAGGCAGCGCTCAGCGTGCTGGCGACGCTGCCAGCACCGCAGATCGTCTCGGCCTTTGGCGATG
>NZ_JAWRYH010000010.1:0-218740 GCF_046534675.1 Pseudomonas sp. SIMBA_067
CAACCGCTTGCGATCTTTCGATCGTAGCCCTTTCAGCAGCACCTTAACTACCTAACTCATTGAATCTCAAGGAGTTTGTCGTTCCGATGTCGCTGGAAGTGGGGCGCATTATAAGGGGATTCGGAAGGGCGTCAACCTTTAATTTCAGTTATTTGGAATATTCCTGGCGAAGGCCGTATCAAGGGCCACCAGGTGTCCGCCACAACACATTCAGCGCCTATGAGATCGAGCGCCGCCCGCGCGGCGCTTCGCAGCACAAGGCTGCTCCTACATTTGTTTCGGGCCAGTATCGCCTGTGGCAGACGCGCGCGACCTCCTTGTTTGAACGACGCGATATCGAGCCGTGCTCCAAGGCGTTCGCGCGCAAATCTCACAGTGCTGCGAAGCGCCGCGCGGGCGGCGCTCGATCTCACAGGCGGCACAAGATCAAAGGCAAGCACCTTTCACAGCCACTACTATCTCAAGACTGGCCCCTGGCAGCCCCACCTCACTCTCAAACCGCCCTACCCTGCTTCCTGCCGATCCTGGAAAGCCCCCGCCCAACAGCAGGAATCCGCAGCACCATCAGCAAAGTACCGATAACCGCATACACAGCCCACTCCCGCAGATCCGAGCGCACAATCCACAAAAAGTGCAGCAACCCCAGCCCAAGAACCAGATACACCAACCTGTGCAGCTTCTTCCACCGCGCCCCCAGCCGCCGCTGGCTATACCGATTCGAGGTAACCGCCAAGGCCAGCAAGCACAGGAACCCCAGCGCACCGACAATAATGTAGGGCCGCTTGCTCAGCTCCACCGCCAACTGCCCCCAATCCAGCCCAAGAATAAAGAAGAGGTAACAGAGGATGTGCAGCACTATATAAGCAAACACCCACAACCCCAGCTGCCGGCGCACCACGATCCACACCGACCAGCCCGTCAGCTTCTGCAGTGGGGTCATGCTCAAGGTCACCAGCAGGAAGGTAAGCGCCCCAAGCCCAAGGCGATCCATCATGATCTTCCCGGGGTCAGGCCCCAGCAGGTTCATCGCCGCCTCATATAGCCACCACCCCGGGAACAGGCATCCCACGATGAAGATCGCCAGGCGAAACCAGGGGTAACGCATCAATAGTTCTTCCGCAGATCAAGCCCTGTATACAGCGACGCCACTTCATCAGCGTAACCATTGAACATCTGCGTCTCTCGCACATTGGGGCTGAACAACCCGCTGGGCAACCGGCGTTCGCGCCCCTGGCTCCAGCGTGGGTGATCGACCGTCGGGTTCACGTTGGCATAAAAACCATATTCATCCGGCGCCAGCCCTTCCCAGGTCGTGCCCGGCTGCTCAGCCACCAGGCTGATGCGCACGATCGACTTGATGCTCTTGAAGCCATATTTCCACGGCACCACCAGGCGCAACGGCGCGCCATTCTGATTGGGCAGTTCGCGGCCATACATGCCGACCGCCAGGATCGCCAGCGGATGCATCGCCTCGTCCAGGCGCAACCCTTCTCGATAAGGCCAGTCGATCAAGGCGAACCCTGAACGCTGCCCAGGCATATGCTGTGGATCTTTCAACGTCTCGAAGCGCACATAGCGCGCCCTGGAAGTCGGCTCGACCTGCTTGAGTACCTGCGCCAGCGGGAACCCCAGCCACGGGATGACCATCGACCACGCCTCTACACAACGCAACCGATAGATCCGCTCTTCGAGCTGATAAGGTTTGACGAAGTCTTCCAGCGCATAGCGCCCGGGCTTGCCCACCTCACCATCCACCACGATCGACCACGGTTCGGTCTTCAGGCTGTCGCCATTGGCGGCCGGGTCGCCCTTGTCAGGCCCGAATTCATAGAAGTTGTTGTAGTGGGTAGCATCTTTGAACGGCGTGATTGCCTCGCCCTTCACCGTCACCGCCTGCCAGCGCGTGGCAGCGAGCTTGTCAGTGAACCAGGCCGGTGCGGCACCCGCCTGCACATCGGCATAACGGGAAACTTCAGCAGCGCCCGCCCTGCCCGGCAATGCGCCCAGCGCCAGGCCGGCCAATGAGCCACCCAGCAGGGTACGACGGGAAAGATAGATGCCTTCGGGCGTGATCTCCGACGCCTTGCACTCGGAAGACCTGGGAAGCTTGATGAGCATGGGCGGCTCCATAGCACTGGATAACGGATGTACCAGTAAGACTATGGAGCCGGAGGGTTATTCCAGCGTTAAGCAATTTTCACGCTTTGCGCCGGCGCGCCTTCAACAGGAACTGGATCGGCCCCGACGCTGCATAGGCGAGGAAGATCAGCAGCAGGATGCGCGGCGGGTCGCTGAACACGACGGCAAACACTAGCACCACGGCAAGGATGGCCACGAATGGTACGCGCCCCTTGAGGTCCAGCTCCTTGAAGCTGTTGTACTTGATATTGCTGACCATCAGCATGCCGGCAGCTGCCACCAGCAGCGCCACCAGGAACGACAGCTTGGAGCCCTGGATACCGTAATCGCTGAACGCCCACACGGTACCCGCTACCACACCTGCGGCAGCCGGGCTGGCCAGGCCGATGAAGTAGCGCTTGTCAGCGGTACCGACCTGGGTGTTGAAGCGCGCCAGGCGCAGCGCGGCACCGGCCACATAGATGAAGGCGACCATCCAGCCGACTTTGCCCATGTCACCCAGCGCCCAGCCAAAGGCCAGCAACGCAGGGGCCACACCGAAGGCGACCATGTCCGACAGCGAGTCATACTCGGCACCGAAGGCGCTCTGGGTATTGGTCATGCGCGCAACGCGACCGTCCAGGCCGTCGAGCACCATGGCCACGAAGATGGCGATGGCGGCGAAGGCGAAGTACTTGCTCGCCTCGCGCGGGTCACCGGCACTCAGGGCGCTCTGTGCGCTCATCGAGCTGATGATGGAATAGAAGCCGGCAAACAGGTTGGCGGTGGTGAACAGGTTGGGCAGCAGGTAGATGCCGCGGTGGCGCACCTTGCGGCCTTCGGCGTCATGCCCTTCTTCAATGTGCTCATCGATAGGTAGCAGGCTTTCGGCGTCGGAGGGCTTGTTCGGCTCTTCGGGACGTTCGCTCATAAAGGGTACCTTGCAACAGGATGGAAAATGTTCGACACGGGCCCGCGAAACAGGTTCTGACAGCAGGCCACTGGTCTGCTTTATACCAGAAGCGGACTGCCAGAACGAAAAAACGCGGCCGAAGCCGCGTTTTTCATCTTTCGATAAGACTTAGTTCTTGGTCTTGTCGACGATTTTGTTAGCCGAGATCCACGGCATCATCGAGCGCAGTTGCTCGCCGATGATTTCGATACCGTGAGCGGCGTTGTTGCGGCGCTTGGCGGTCATCGATGGGTAGTTGGTTGCACCTTCGGAAATGAACATCTTCGCGTACTCGCCGTCCTGGATGCGCTTCAGGGCGTTGCGCATGGCCTTGCGGGATTCTTCGTTGATGACTTCCGGGCCGGTAACGTACTCACCATATTCGGCGTTGTTGGAGATCGAGTAGTTCATGTTAGCGATGCCGCCTTCGTACATGAGGTCAACGATCAGCTTCAATTCGTGCAGGCACTCGAAGTAGGCCATTTCCGGCGCGTAGCCAGCTTCGACCAAGGTTTCGAAACCGGCCTTGACCAGTTCAACGGTACCGCCGCACAGAACAGCCTGCTCACCGAACAGGTCGGTTTCGGTTTCGTCCTTGAAGGTGGTTTCGATGATGCCGGTACGGCCGCCACCAACGCCCGAAGCGTAGGACAGGGCAACGTTCTTGGCATTGCCCGAAGCATCCTGGTAGATAGCGATCAGGTCAGGAATGCCGCCGCCTTTGACGAACTCGGAGCGAACGGTGTGGCCCGGGGCCTTCGGCGCGATCATGATCACGTCGAGGTCGGCACGCGGAACAACCTGGTTGTAGTGGATCGAGAAGCCGTGGGAGAAGGCCAGGGTAGCGCCCTTCTTGATGTTCGGCTCGATCTCGTTCTTGTACAGAGCGCCCTGGAACTCGTCCGGGGTCAGGATCATGACCAGGTCAGCCGCAGCGACAGCGGTAGCAACGTCGGCAACTTTCAGGCCGTGGGCTTCAGCCTTGGCAACGGTAGCCGAACCTTTACGCAGACCGACGGTAACGTCTACACCGGAGTCCTTCAGGTTGCACGCTTGAGCGTGGCCCTGGGAGCCGTAACCGATGATGGCGACTTTCTTGCCCTGGATGATGGAAAGGTCGCAGTCTTTATCGTAGAAAACTTTCATGAAATACCCCTGGTTATATCTCGGCCCCTGCGGAGCCATCGCTAATTTTTGAATTTAGATGCTGAGCACTTTGTCGCCACGGGCAATGCCGGTAACGCCGCTGCGCACGGTTTCGAGAATCGATGCAGTGCCGATCGCCTGGATGAAGCTGTCCAGTTTGTCGCTGGTGCCGCTCAGCTGCACGGTGTACACGCTGGAGGTCACGTCGACGATCTGGCCACGGAAGATATCCGTGGTGCGCTTGATCTCGGCGCGCTGGGCACCGGTGGCCTTGACCTTGACCAGCATCAGTTCACGCTCGATGTGAGCGCTTTCCGACAGGTCGACAAGTTTGACCACTTCGACCAGCTTGTTCAGGTTCTTGGTGATCTGTTCGATCACTTCGTCATGGCCAACGGTGGTCAGCGTCAGACGCGACAGGGTCGGGTCTTCGGTCGGCGCCACGGTCAGGCTTTCAATGTTGTAGTTGCGCTGGGAGAACAGGCCGACCACACGGGACAACGCACCTGGTTCGTTTTCCAGCAGCAGGGAAATGATGTGCCGCATATCAGGTACGCTCCGTCTTGCTCAGCCACATGTCACGCATCGAGCCATCCTTGATCTGCATCGGATAGACGTGCTCGCTGCGGTCAACCGCGATGTCGATGAACACCAGACGGTCCTTCATCGCAAACGCTTCTTCCAGCTTCGGCTTGAGGTCCTTCAGGCTGGTGATGCGGATACCCACATGGCCATAGGCCTCGGCCAGCTTGATGAAATCAGGCAGCGACTCGACGTACGAGTGCGAGTGACGACCGTTGTAGGCCATGTCCTGCCACTGGCGGACCATGCCCAGCACACCGTTGTTCAGGTTGACGATTTTCACCGGCAGGCCGTACTGCATGCAGGTGGACAGCTCCTGGATGTTCATCTGGATGCTGCCCTCGCCAGTCACGCAGGCAACGTCCTGATCCGGGAAGTTGAGCTTGACGCCCATCGCCGCCGGGAAGCCGAAGCCCATAGTGCCCAGACCACCGGAGTTGATCCAGCGGTTCGGCTTGTTGAAGCGGTAGTACTGCGCCGCGAACATCTGGTGCTGGCCTACGTCGGAGGTGACGAAGGCATCGCCATGGGTCACTTCGCACAGGGTTTCGATGACTTTCTGCGGTTTGATGACAGTGCCGTCGCCCTTGTCGTAAGGGAACATCTCGCCATTGCCGCGCCATTCGTCGATCTGCTTCCACCAGGCATCCAGCCACGCCTTGTCAGGCTGCTCGCCGATTTCCTTGAGGATACCGAGCATTTCGCTGAGCACGCTGTCGACCGGGCCGACAATTGGCACGTCGGCCTTGATCATCTTGGAGATCGACGCCGGGTCGATGTCGATGTGGATGATCTTGGCGTTCGGGCAGAACTTGGCCGGGCCGTTGACCACACGGTCGTCGAAGCGTGCGCCCACAGCGAGGATCACGTCGGCGTTGTGCATGGCCATGTTGGCGGTGTAGCTGCCGTGCATGCCGAGCATGCCGAGGAACTGGCGGTCGGTACCCGGGAAGCCACCCAGGCCCATCAGGGTATTGGTGACCGGCAGGTTCAGCGACTTGGCGATTTCGGTCAGGGCTTCGGAGCCACCGCCGAGAATCACGCCACCACCGGAGTAGACGATCGGGCGCTTGGCAGCCAGGAGCATCTCGGCGGCCTTGCGGATCTGGCCGGAATGGCCACGGACCGCCGGGCTGTAGGAGCGCAGCTTGACCTTTTTCGGGTAGACGTATTCGAACTTTTCGGCCGGGTTGGTCATATCTTTTGGAATGTCGACCACGACCGGACCTGGGCGACCGGATTGCGCCAGGTAGAACGCTTTTTTCAGGACTTCCGGGATCTCGGTCGGGTTCTTGATCATGAAGCTGTGCTTCACGATCGGCCGCGAGATACCAATCATGTCGGTTTCCTGGAAGGCATCGGTACCCACCATGGTGCTAGGCACCTGGCCGGACAGGATAACCATCGGAATCGAATCCATATAGGCGGTGGCAATGCCGGTGATGGCATTGGTCGCGCCCGGGCCGGAGGTTACCAGCACCACACCGGCCTTGCCGGTGGCGCGGGCGTAGCCGTCCGCCATATGGGTTGCCGCCTGCTCGTGACGAACCAGGATGTGTTCCACTTCCGGTTCTTTGAACAGTGCGTCGTAAACATGCAGGAGAGCACCACCAGGGTACCCGTAGATGTGCTTAACGCCTTCGTCACGCAAAAAGCGGACGACCATCTCAGCGCCAGATAAAAGCTCCACGTTGTTCACCTCTAAAACGCCAGAATACCGTCCCTAGTGGACGGGTCTTAATAGGTTTACTGCCAAGCAGAGCATGAGCGAAAACGTCAGCACTGACTGAGCAAGTATTGGGAGCACCCCTGAGTGTTGCGGGGCTTTCCCACCCAGCGCGAGGTAACGCGTTGCGGGGTGTAACAGGTCGGCGCGGGTGTGCACCTCATGATCTGCTTAGCGGGTCTGCTTCTGGCAGTCCCTCTACAGCGGAAGTTGGATTCTTGTGATTCGGCGCCAACATGTCAAGAAAAATTATTGCCAATTTTTCCCCAAGATGAATTCCTGCCACCACTAAAAATCGCTTCAGCAGCAGAATAAATAACATTTCCATAAAAAAGGGCCACAATCTGCGGCCCTTGAAGGAAAAACTGAAGAAATCAGGCGGAAGGAGCGATCAATTGGTCAAATGCTGCCAACAGGCGGCGCAGCTCACGACTTTGCTCCGGCCGGTCGGTAAACACGGTCTCGGCCATGACCAGGATGCTGGAGGCGTTGGGCAACGGCTGCCCGAGCTCGATGATGATCTTCATCCGCGGCAGGAAGATCCATTGCAGCCACTGCTCGAAACTGAGGGTATCGACCGCGAACGGCACGGTACTGGCCAGAGCCTCGTCGCTGGGTGGCTCGTCATCCCACCACCCTTGCACCACCAGTTCACGCTCGATCAGCAGCAGGTGGTCGGCAATGTCCAGAATACGTCGCTCGATCATCACGAATTGACCCGCGCCTTCTGCCGGGCCAGTGCCGCGCCAGCGCTGTCACCTTGCTTTTCACGGGCCTGGGCGATGGTGTTCCACAGCTCGGCCTGCAGGCTTGGGCGGCCGTTGGCGTAAGTCAGGGCGCGACGCGCCAACTGCTCGGCCTGCGCTGCATCACCTTGCGACAGGCGCACCTGAGCCAGGCGATACAGCACCTGCGGCTCGCGCGGGGCAATGCGCTGTGCACGCTCCAGGCTCGAAGCAGCGCCGTTGAAGTCACCACTGCCCTGCTGAGTCTGCGCGGTGGTCAGCAGTGCCAGCACCGGGCCGTCCAGTTGCTCGTCGGCCGACAGACCACCGGCAGCGGTGCTGCTGCGCGGAATGCCGGTTGGCGCGCTGGTGCTTGCCGGGGTGCTGTTCATTGCCGCGATGTCGAACGGCTCGTCGGCGATCGGGTTGGGGTTGGTGGTCATCGGCGCCGAACTGACCGGGCCAGGGGTAATCGGGCCCGGCGTGATTGGCGAGGTGCTGATCGGCGCCGCGCCATTGGCAGCCGGGAACGTCTGGATGCCAGAAGCGCCAGCGCCCTGCGGGATCATCACGGTCACGCCGGAGTCTTCGGGCAACGTCTGCGCTTGCGCGGTGCCCGTGTTATAGCCACCCGCCGAGCGGTTGGCCGTCACGCGCTCGCTGTTGGACACGCGAGTGCTCGAATCGACCACCGGAATATTACCGCGCGGGACGCTAGAGCACCCCTGGAGCACAGCCAACGCCGTCACGGCAGGAAACAGCCACTTGTTCACGTCACACCTCATCAATGCAGCCTGCGCTTAATTCATCCAGCCTTTGACCCAGTCCATGACTGATTCTGCAGGATTCTGCTCGCCGCCACAGGTCGCGCCGGCGGGCGGTTCACTCCCGCGAATATACGGCATCTGCACCGCTCCCGGACAGCTGCCATCAGACCCATGGCCAGTGTACGGGTCGATCCAGGCCTGCACCACGTTGTCCGGCTGCGGCATGTCCAGCGGTAGCGGGTCGGCCTTCTTCATGAAGCTGGTCCACACCTGCAGGGCACCGGTGGCACCGGTAAAGGGGGTTTTACCGTTATCGTCACGGCCCATCCACACCACGGCCAGCAGGTCCTGGCTGAAGCCGGAGAACCAGCTGTCGCGCGAGTCGTTACTGGTACCGGTCTTGCCCGCCAGGGTCAGCGAGCGCGGCAAGGTGTTGTACACCGAGCGCCCGGTACCTTCGCGCATGACCCGCTGCATGGCGTTCTGCACCAGGTAGATGGCCCCCGGGTCGAAGGTTTGCTGGATTTGGAACGGGTAGCGCTTGAGCGGCTCGCCCTCGGCAGTCAGCACACTGCGGATACCACGCATCGGGGTGTTGAAACCGCCGTTGGCGATGGTCTGGTACATGGTCGCAACCTGCATCGGTGACATGCCGCCGGCACCCAGCAACATGGCCGGGAAGGCTGGCCAGTCGACATTTACCCCCAGCCGGCCAATGGTCTTGATCACATTGGACACGCCCACTTCCAGGCCGAGCTTGGCGGTCGACAGGTTGTACGAGTTGGCAAGCCCCTGGTACAGGTAGATGGTGCCATGCGGTCGACGGTCATAGTTTTGTGGGCGCCAGACCTGACCATCGGCACCCTTGACCGAAAATGGCTCGTCCTGCACCCAGCTGGTCAGGGTGTACTTGCTCGGCTGCTCCAGCGCAGTCAGGTACACCGACGGCTTGACCAGCGAGCCGATCGGCCGCACAGCATCGATGGCCCGGTTGAAACCGGCGAAGCCTGCCTGGCGGCTACCGATCAGCGCCTGTACCTCACCGGTTTCCGGGTTGGTCACGACCATGGCCGATTCCACCTCGTCAGCACCTTTGCGCCCCGACAGGCGCTTGAAGGTCTCGCTCATCGAGGTTTCGGCCTTCATCTGCAGGATCGGGTCGAAGCTGGTGAAAATACGCAGGCCTTCTTCGGTCAAGTCTTCGTCGCGGTAGTCCTGGCGCAGCTGACGCTTGACCAGGTCGAGGAAGGCCGGGAACGAGCTGTCGGCCAGGCTGCCGCGCTTGGTCACGCCCAACGGCATCTTCTTCGCAGCATCGACTTCCGCCTGGCTGGCGACGCCCTGTTCGGCCACCAGGTCGAGCACAAGGTTGCGGCGGGCCAGAGCGCGGTCAGGGTATCGCCGCGGGTTGTAGTAGGACGGTCCCTTGACCATGCCCACCAGCAAGGCGATCTGATGCAGCTTCAGCTCCGAAAGCGGCTGGCTGAAGAAGAACTGGCTGGCCAGGCCGAAGCCGTGAACGGCACGCTGGCCATCCTGACCGACAAACACCTCGTTGAGGTAGGCCTCGAGAATCTCGCGCTTGTCGTAGTGCAACTCAAGCAGCATGGCCATCATCGCTTCGGTCAGCTTGCGGCTAAGGCTGCGTTCGCTGCTGAGGTAGAAGTTCTTCACCAGCTGCTGGGTCAGGGTACTGCCGCCCTGGCGCATCGAGCCGGACGAGGTGTTGACCCACATTGCCCGGGCGATGGACTTGGGCGACACGCCGTAGTGGCTGTAGAAGTCGCGGTCTTCGGTCGCCACCAGGGTTTCGAGCAGGTATTTGGGCACCTGGTCGATCTTGATCAGGATGCGGTCTTCGAGGTTCTTCGGGTAGATACCACCGATCATCAGCGGCTCCAGCCGCACCACGTCGAGCGCCTTGCCGTTGGCGGCAGAAAGGCCCGCCACGTAATCGCCGGAGAAGCGCACGCGCACGAACTGCGCCGGCTCCATGCCCTCGTAGAACTGGAAGCCACGGGTATTGAGGTCGACGGTGTTGCCGTTGACGGCCGCTGCACCCGGGCCATTGGCCGCGCTTTCACGCCGGTAGCCGAGCGCGTCGAGTTCGGTAAGGAAGTCGTTCTTGCTCAGTTTCTGACCAGTAAAGAGCTCCAGCGGCCGGGCATACACCTTGGCCGGGATGGTCCAGCGCTTGCCGGAGAACTTCTCCTGCACAACAGCGTCAAGGTAAACCGCGAAGCCGGCAACGATCACCAGGCCTACCAGGCTGAGCTTCAAAGCCCAGCCCAGCCAGGCGCGAGAGCGGCCGGTCGGGCGTTTCTGAGGGGTACGGGGATTTCGGGTTCGGGTCATGGCGGCGGATTATACGCACTTTATAAAGGCTGGGCAGACGGCCCAGCGGTAGGCAGGGACGGCACCATTGACCATAATGGCGCATTCGAATTCCCTGCCCCCGGAAGGATTTCCCGTGAGCCAAGCCCTTATCACTGCGCTGCAGAACCCTGCCCTGTACCCTCACCCCGTGGATGGGTTCCAGCTCATCGAGACACATATCTCCTGGGTGCTGCTCACCGGCGAGTACGCCTACAAGATCAAGAAACCGATGAACTTCGGCTTTCTCGACTTCACCGAACTGGGCCAGCGCCAGCATTTCTGTAATGAAGAGTTGCGCCTGAACCAACGCCTGACCGACGGCCTGTACCTGGAGGTATTGCCGGTTACCGGCAGCGTCGAAGCGCCGCAGATCGGTGGCGACGGCGAAGCCATCGAATACGCGCTGAAGATGCGCCAGTTCCCCCAGGGGCAGATGCTCAGCACCCTGCAGGCCAATGGCGAGCTGAATGCCGCGCACATCGACCAGATGGCCCGGCAAATCGCCGAGTTCCACCTGCAGACTCCCAAGGTATCGGCCGAGCAGCCCTACGGCTCGCCTGAAAGCGTCATGGCGCCGGTCGAGCAGAACTTCGAGCAGATCCGCCCATTCCTCAGCGACAAGGCCGATCTGCTGCAACTGGACAACCTGCAGGCCTGGGCCCGCAGCAGTTTCGAGCGGCTGCAAGGCCTGTTCGCCTCGCGCAAGGCCAATGGCTTCACCCGCGAGTGCCATGGTGACATCCACTTGGGCAACGCTACCCTGATCAACGGCCAGGTGGTGATCTTCGACTGCATCGAGTTCAACGAGCCGTTCCGCATGACCGATGTGTGGGCCGACACCGCCTTCCTGGCCATGGACCTGGAAGATCGCGGCCTCAAGTGCCTGGCACGACGCTTCATCAGCCAGTATCTGGAGCTGACCGGCGATTATGAAGGCCTGGAAGTGCTCAACTTCTACAAAGCCTATCGCGCCCTGGTACGGGCCAAAGTCGCGCTGTTCAGCATGCCGGCCAATGCCGACGGCGTGCAGCGGGCCACCACCCTGCGCACCTATCGCAACTACGCCAACCTGGCCGAAAGCTACAGCGCCATCCCTTCGCGGCTGCTGGCCGTTACCCATGGCGTCTCGGCAGTGGGCAAGAGCCACGTGGCAATGCGTCTGGTCGAGGCCTTGGGCGCCATTCGTGTGCGCTCCGATGTCGAGCGCAAGCGCCTGTTCGGCGAACAGCCGCAAGAAAACGCCGGTCAGCTCACCTCCGGCATTTATGACCAGGATGCCAGTGCTGCCACATACCAACGTCTGCACGAAGTTGCAGCAACCGTTTTGCGCGCCGGCTTCCCGGTGGTGCTGGATGCCACCTACCTCAAGCATGAACAGCGGCAAGCTGCGGCAGACGTTGCCAGCCAGACCGGTGTACCGTTCCTGATCCTCGACTGCCACGCACCCGAGGCAGTCATCGCCAGCTGGCTGAAGCAGCGTCTAGCCGAAAACGCCGACCCTTCGGATGCCACCCTGGACGTGGTCATGGCCCAGCAGGCCAGCCGTGAAGCCCTGGATGCGCAGGAGCTGGTCCAGAGCACCCGGGTCGATACCCAGGATGCTGGCAGCATGGACCAGGTGATCGAGCAGATTCGCCAGCGTTTGCCTGGCCTGTAAGTTCGCCGCTTTCCTGTACCGGCCCCTTCGCGGGTAAACCCGCGAAGAGGCCGGCACAGGTCCCGACAGCTCATCGCCCCGATGGCAAAAGGCCGCGCATTTCTTAACCCCCGCTACACTCCTCTCTGACCTGCTCGCGATTTATCCTCCAATCCACGTTCAGCCATCGCAAGGAGGCTCGATGAACGATGAATTGCAGCACCTGAAGAACCTTGGCAAGACCTCTGCGCAGTGGCTGCATGCCGCCGGCATCCACAGTGCATCGGACCTGCGTCGCCTGGGTGCGGTGGGTGCATACCAGGCCGTAAAGACACGAGGGTTCCGCGCTTCCAAGGTGCTGTTGTACGCCATCGAAGGCGCCCTGCTGGACATGCACTGGAACGATCTGCCACTTGAACGCAAAGAAGCGCTCAATCAACAACTGGACGCGAAAAACCCTACGCAAAAAAATCCAAAATAATCGTGGGAAGGGGATTGACTACGAAATGAGAATCGTTATGATTATCACAACTGGTCGCGAGACTGGTTGGATAACCTAAGAGCCCCTGGTTCGGACTCTCAGATTATCTCCTCATCAGGCTAATCACGGTTATTGACCCGGCTCTTTGCCGGGTCTTTTTTTGCCTGTGGTTTTTGTGCCGCCTGGCTTGGCTTTACCACCGTGCACACTACTGGCGAAACTGCGCGCAGTAATCCTGCTCCGGCGTCGCCGCCGTGTACCACACGTAATCAGCCTCGCCTGGCTCAACCTGCTCGCCCACCTCGGCCAGCAGCAATACCTTGCTCTCCCCCGACGCCCCCAGATCAGCCAGGTGCAAGGGTATGCCCAAGTCCTTGCGCACGTGATATGCCCCGGCAAACAGCAGCGCCGGCTGCGGCGCCGACAGTAAACGCTCGGCCATGCGCCGGTCGCGCTGCTGCTGCACGGCCAGCATCGCTGGCAACTGGTTTTCCGGCAGCATACCGCAATGCCCGGCGCGTACCTGCTCCAGCAAGGCAGCCTTCACCGCTGGCGCATTGGACCTTTCGCCGGTCAGCGAGGCGGGTTGTCGATAGGCTTGGCGCATCTCGCCAGGCGACAGGTTGGCCGCCAGCAGTGGCACTCTCTGCTGCAAGGCCTCACGCACTATCGGCCCGTACAGTTGCCAGTCCCAACCCTCCTGCCAGGCCAGCGCCTTGGGCAAGTCTGCCGGCAGGGGCTGCCCCTGAACCTTGTCGACCAGCGCTTGCTGCTCGGGCTGCAGCATTTCCAGCAAGAGGCTGCCTTGCACGCGCTGCCCCTGCAACGCGCGCAGCAGCCAAAGTTGCAGCGCGTGGTGGTCCGGGTTGTCGTGTTTTTCGCCCACCAGCACCCGAGGGGTGCCCGCCAAGCGTTGCACCAGTTGCTCTGGGCTGATCGCCTGGCCGCTGGCAAGGTTGATAATGTGCCCCAACTCGGCATGCGTAAGCCCCTCACTGCTCTGCCAAGCGGGCAACGGCGGCAGGCTGGCCTGGCAGCCACCCAGTGCCAACATCAGGCAGAGCGAGAAACCGGACAGCAGCGGATGACGCATCGGCAATGCCTCCTAGCGGGTGATGATCAGTGGATGCCCACGCTCCGGGTGCGCCTGCACTAGCACATCGATTCCGTAAACCGCCCTCAACGCCGCTGGCGTCAGCACCTCTTCAGGCGAGGCCAAGGCATGACTGCGCCCCTGTTCCAGCAACAGGATACGGTCACAGTAGCGCGCTGCCAGGTTCAGGTCATGCAGGATCAGCAGCACCGCGGCGCCGCGGTCGGCAAAGCGGCGCACGGACTCCAGGGTAGTGTGCTGGTGCAGTGGGTCGAGCATCGAGGTCGGCTCGTCGAGCAGCAGCGTGGTCCCCTCCTCGCCTGGCCACAGCTGCGCCAGCACGCGGGCCAGGTGCACCCGCTGGCGTTCGCCACCGGACAACGCCAGGTAACTGCGCTCCACCAAGTGCCAGGCATCCGCCGCCTGCAACGCCGCTTCGACAATTTCCGCATCGCGCCGCTGCCCGGTGCCATGGGGCATGCGCCCCATGCCCACCACTTCCTCGACCCGGAACGAGAAACCCAGGCTGGACACCTGTGGCAATACGGCCAGGCGCCTGGCCCGCTCCTGCCCAGGCCAATCGGTGAGGGGCCGGCCCTGCAGCGTCACCCGCCCCCGGTCGGGCGCCAGCTCGCCACACAGCACACCCAGCAGGCTGCTCTTGCCGGCACCGTTGGGGCCTAGCACGCCCACCACCTGTCCCGGGCTCAGTTGCAGATTGATATCGTGCAGCACCTCATTGCTTCCCCGCCGCAGGTGCAGGCCTTCGACTTGCAACATCAGCTGCGCCCTCGTATCAGCAGGACCAGAAAGAACGGCGCACCGATGAAGGCCGTGACAATACCAATCGGCAACTCGGCAGGTGCCAGCAGTAGCCGCGCCGCCAGGTCGGCGAACAGCATCAGCACGCCCCCCGCCAGCAACGAGGCCGGGAGCACCACACGGTGATCAGGCCCGGCCAGCAAGCGCACCAGGTGCGGCACCACCAGGCCGATGAAACCGATCAGCCCTGCTGCAGCCACTGCCGCACCTACGCCCAACGCCGTGCAGAACACCAGCTCGCGCTTGAGCCGCTCAACGTCAACGCCCAGGTGGCGCGCCTCCGACTCACCCAGTAACAGGGCATTCAGCGCCTTGGCCCGGCGTGGCAGCCATACCGCTACCCCCGCCGCCACCAGCAGCAACGGCCACAGCCGTTCGTAGCTGGCACCGTTCAGGCTGCCAAGGTTCCAGAACGTCAGCGTGCGCAGGGTGGCGTCGTCGGCTAGGTAAGAGAACAGCCCAACGGCCGCGCCGCCCAGCGCAGTCATGGCCACGCCCGCCAGCAGCATGGTTGCGACGTTGGTCTGGCCATCGCGCCGGCCCAGACGGTAGACCAACGCGGTTACGCCAAGCCCCCCGACAAAAGCGCAGAACGACAGCAGATACGGCGCGAAAGCCTCCGGCATGCCGCCAAACCAGGCACCACCGACTATGGCGACCGCGGCCCCCATCGCCGCCCCAGCGGCAACCCCCACAAGCCCTGGATCGGCCAGCGGGTTGCGGAACAGCCCCTGCATGGCCACGCCGGACAGAGCCAGCACCGCACCCACCGCCAGCCCCAGCAAAGTCCGCGGCAGACGGATCTGGCCCAGGATCATCTCGGCCTGCTGCAGGCCGTCAGCCGCAATCGGCAGCCCCAGCAGGCGCAGGCCGGCGCGCAGGGTGTCGAACAACGGCAGGCTGACCGGCCCCAGGGCCAGCGACAGCCAGACCGCCAACAGGCACAGCAGGCTCAGACATATGAACAACGTACGTGGCTGGACCCGCTGTTTCATTGCGCGAAGCTGGCCTGGGCTGCCGGGTAGAAGGTGGCTGCCAACGACTGCAAGGTCGATGGCAGGCGTGGGCCAAGCCCGCCCACCAGCAGCGTCGGGTCCAGTGACACCAGGCGTTTCTCACGCACAGCCCGCGAGGCAGCCAGCGCGGGGTTTTCCTTCAACAGCGCCTGCAAGGCCTGCTCATCGGCCAGCGCCCGGTCGGAAAACACGATCACGTCCGGGTCCAACGCCGCCAAGGCTTCGTTGGAGAAGTTCTTGTAGCCCTGATGTTCTGCCAGATTGTGCCCACCTGCCTGGCCCAGCAGCCAGTCACCCGCAGTGCCCTGCCCGGCGATCAGGGGCTTGGCCCCGGCGTGGCCGACCAGCAGTAGCACCCCAGGTGCCTTTTGCCCGGCCTGAGCCTGCTTGACCTTGGCCTGCACAGCCTCGATTTGCTGGTGGTAACCCGCCGCCAACGCCGAAGCTTGCTGCTCTGCGCCAAGCAACTGCCCCAGATGCTTGAGGTTTGCATCCACCGCCGCCAGTTCGGCCTTGCTGGAGAACAACTCCACCTGCACACCGGCCTTGCGGATTTGCGCCAGGACCGGCGGCGGGCCCATTTCCTCGGTGCCCACCAGTACATCCGGGCGCAGGCTGAGAATGCCTTCAGCCGACAACTGCCGCTGGTAGCCCACGCTGGGCAGTGATTTCAGCGATGCCGGATGCTGGCTGGTGGTGTCCACACCGACAAGCCGTGCTTCACCGCCCAGTGCCGTTATCCACTCGCTCAGGGCGCCACCCGCGCTGACCCAGCGTTGCGGCAACTCGGCCGCCAGGGCCTGGGTGGAGAGCACAAGGCTTGCGCACAGGGCGAGCAAGGCGACTGGACGGCGCATCATCGGGTTCCTTCTGAGGGCGAGCCGCGCGCCTTGTGGCGGACGGCAGAACTGCGCACCATAGGTAGCCAGGCGCAGCGAATGCGGGAAATTTGATAATTATTCGCATTGACGCGTCAAGTCATCATCTGTTTCATGAGTCGTCCTCGCCATGCACTTGCTCTGTACCTCCCACGCCCTGGCCGAAGGCCAAAGCCGCGCCTTCAGCGTAGACGGCCTCGAACTGTTCGGCGTACGCCGCCAGGGCCAGGTGTACCTCTACCGCAACCTTTGCCCACACCGCGGCATCCCGCTGAACTGGGCGCAAGATGCCTTTCTTGATGACAGCGCCAGCCTCATCCACTGCGCCCACCATGGCGCGCTATTTTTGATTGAAAGCGGCGAGTGCGTAGCCGGGCCCTGCGAAGGTGAGCAATTGCTGGCCCTGGGCTGTCACGAGGACAGCCAGGGCATCTGGCTTATGGCGTAACCAGCACCGGCAGGCGGCGATCAACAACAATGCCTTCGGCGTCCAGACGGGTGCCGTAGGCCAGCACCTCCACGCCGTCCGCCACCGCCGCACGCAGGGCCTGGGCATAGGCTGCGTCGATTTCCTCAGCTGGGCGTATGGCGTCGATGCCCGTCAGGTTCACGCAATACAACTGCACCGCCCGTACACCCTGGCGGGCCAATTTCGCCAGCTCGCGCAGGTGCTTGGCACCGCGCTGTGTCACCGCATCGGGGAAGGCTGCAACTGTGCTGTCGGGGTAGCCCAAGGTCACGCTCTTGACCTCGACGTACGCGGGGGCACCGTCGAACTCCAGGCGAAAGTCGATGCGGCTGCTTTCCTCACCGTACGCCACTTCGCGCTTGAGCGCGGTGAACCCGGCAAGTTCCGTGATGACGCCGGCCCGCAGTGCCTCTTCGACCAGCGCGTTGGCACGCCCGGTATTCACGCAGGCCAGCCGCCCCTGCGGGGTTTCGCTGATTTCCCAAGTGCCCGGCAGTTTGCGCTTGGGGTCGTTGGAGCGGCTGAACCACACCTGCCCGCCTTCACGCATGCAGTTGAGCATCGAGCCGGTGTTCGGGCAGTGAATGGTCAGCTGTTCGCCGCTGGCCAGTTCGATGTCCGCCAGAAAGCGCTTGTAACGGCGCAGCAGGCGGCCCTGTTCGAGTGGGGGATAGAACTGCATCAGCCTTGCCAGCTCTGCAGGCCACGGGCAATGCGCTGCACCGCCTCTTCCAGGCGCGGCAGGCTCTGGGTGTAGGCAAAGCGCACATGGTGCCCGGCCAGGTGGCGGCCGAAGTCCAGGCCCGGCGTAAAGGCCACGTGCTCGGTTTCCAGGAAATGCCGGCAGAAGGCAAACGCATCACCGCCAAAGGCGCTGATGTCGGCATACAGGTAAAACGCCCCCTGCGGCTCGACGGCAATGCGGAAGCCCAATTCGCGCAGGGCGGGCAACAGATAGTCGCGACGGCGGGCGAACTCGGCCCGGCGTTCTTCGAAAATGGCCAGGCTCTCGGGCTGGAAGCAGGCCAGCGCGGCATGCTGGGCCATGCTCGGTGCACTGATGTAAAGGTTCTGCGCCAGCTTCTCCAGGTCGCCCACCGCGCCGGGTGGGGCTACCAGCCAGCCAAGGCGCCAACCGGTCATGCCGTAATACTTGGAAAAACTATTCAGGACGAACGCCGAGTCGTCGACTTCCAGCACGCTTGGCGCGTCCATGCCATAAGTGAGGCCATGGTAGATCTCGTCCACCACCAGGTGGCCGTGTCGCTCATGGGTGGCCTTGGCAAGGCTGGCCAACTCTTCGCGCCCCAGCACGGTACCGGTCGGGTTAGCCGGCGACGCGACCAGTGCACCGACGGTGTCCTTGTCCCAGTAACGCCCGACCAGGTCGGCGGTCAGCTGGTAATTCACCTCCGGGCCCACTGGCACCAGCTGCGCCCCGCCCTCGACCAGCCGCAGGAAGTGGCGATTGCACGGGTAACCCGGGTCGGCCAGCAACCAGTGCTTGCCCGGGTCGACCAGCAGGCTACTGGCCAGCAGCAGCGCGCCAGAACCACCTGGGGTAATGAGGATGCGCTGCGGGTCGATATTCAAGCCATAACGCTGACCATAGAAGCCGGCGATCGCTTCGCGCAGTGCCGGCAGGCCGCGTGCGGCGGTGTAGCGGGTGTGCCCGGCGGCCAGTGCCGCCTGGCCGGCAGCCACGATCGGCGCAGCCGTAGTGAAGTCCGGCTCGCCGATTTCCAGGTGGATCACGTCGTGCCCGGCCGCCTGCAGCTCGTTGGCCCGGGCCAGCAGCGCCATGACGTGGAAGGGTTCGATGGCGCGGCTGCGCGCACTGTAGGGGTGGGCCATGACCTTCTCTCAATTGCGTCTAAACTGGAGATTCTACCTCTGCACGCCAACGAACGTACGGCTCGCGCCGATGTCAATAAGCAGGATCGGGCGGGGTAGCGCACCCCCGATCTATCTGGTAAGTTCGGCGGCTCGCAGTCGCAGGGCCGGCGGTCGCCGGGGATGGAGCATCCTGCGCATTGGATCAGATGAGTGAGAGGCGGTCTATTCATGTCCACCGTAGAAAAGCAAAAAACCGGTCAAACCATGTACGGTGTCGAGCCCTATAAAGAGACCAAGGGCGAAGAGTACATGGGTGAGCCCATGAAGAAGCACTTCACCAAGCTTCTCAATGCCTGGAAAGGCGAGCTCATGCAGAGTGTGGATCGCACCGTAGACCACATGAAGGATGAAGCTGCGAACTTCCCGGACCCGGCCGACCGTGCCAGCCAGGAAGAAGAATTTGCTCTTGAGCTGCGCAACCGTGATCGCGAGCGCAAGCTGATCAAGAAAATCGACAAGACCCTGCAGAAGATCCAGGACGAAGATTACGGTTGGTGCGAATCGTGCGGCATCGAAATCGGCCTGCGCCGCCTGGAAGCACGTCCGACCGCCGACCTGTGCTTCGACTGCAAGGAAATCGCCGAGAAAAAGGAAAAAACGGTCGGCAAAGGCTGATCTTTCTTCCACCTGAACGGGGCGCTTGATGCGCCCCGTTTCATTTATATGCCCAGCCTGACCATGACCGACTCCAGTTACATCGGGCGCTTCGCCCCGACCCCCAGCGGCTTCCTGCACTTCGGCTCGCTGGTCGCCGCCCTCGCCTCCTGGCTCGATGCCCGTGCCGTCAACGGCCGCTGGCTGCTGCGCATGGAAGACACCGACCCACCTCGGGAAATGCCCGGGGCCCGTGATGCGATCCTGCAGACCCTGGAGCGTTACGGGCTGGAATGGGATGGCGAGGTGGTGTTCCAGAGCCAGCGGCACGATGCCTATGCCGCAGTAGTCGACCGCCTGTTCAACATGGGCCTGGCCTATGCCTGTACCTGCTCGCGCAAACAGCTGGAGGGTTACAACGGCATCTACCCAGGCCTTTGCCGTAACGCTGGCCATGCCCGGGAAGGTGCGGCGATCCGCTTGCGCGTGCCAGAGCTGATCTACCGCTTTACCGACCGGGTCCAGGGCGAGTACCAGCAGCACCTGGGGCGTGAGGTGGGCGACTTCGTCATCCAGCGCCGCGACGGGCTGTATGCGTATCAGCTGGCGGTGGTGCTGGACGATGCCTGGCAACGTGTGACCGACATCGTGCGTGGCGCCGACCTGCTGGACAACACCCCCCGCCAGCTGTACCTGCAGGAATTGCTGGGCTTCTCACAGCCGCGCTACCTGCATATTCCGCTGATCGTGCAGCCAGATGGGCACAAGCTGGGCAAATCGTACCGTTCGCCGCCCTTGCAGGCGGAGCATGCCACACCGCTGCTGTTACGGGCATTGCGGGCGCTGGGGCAAGAGACAGACCCCGATTTACTACTGGCTACGCCGGCTGAAGTGTTGGCGATAGCCCGCAAGCAGTGGCGGACGGAGGCAATCGAGCAGCGGACCACGGTGCCAGAGGCTGATTTGCGCTGAGGCAGGCCCGGCCCTTTCGCGGGTAAACCCGCGAAAGGGCCAGCACAGGCAAACCAACCCTCAAAAACAAAAGCCCAATAATTTCAAAACCTTGGCTAACGCAATGGATTCCCGCTAGCATCCCCCCAGCCATTTGCGCCAATAATAAGTCCAAGCCCGCAGCGCCCAACCATCGAGGCCAGCATGTACATCTATCGTTTGGTCCTGCTTCTGGTCGTGGGGATCTACCTGTTCTCCCCGGCCATCATGGACTGGTGGATCGAACCGACCGGAGCCTGGTACCGCCCCTACCTGCTCTGGCTGATCCTGATCGTCGTCACCTTCATCCTGCAGAGCCAACGAGATGCCGATGAGCTTTAGCCTGACCCAGATGATCCTGATCAGCGCCGGGTACCTCATGGTGCTGTTTGGCGTGGCCTGGATCAGTGAGCGGGGGTTGATCCCGCGTTCGATCATTCGCCACCCGCTCACCTACACCCTGTCGCTGGGCGTGTACGCCAGTGCCTGGGCCTTCTATGGCTCGGTGGGCCTGGCCTACCAATATGGCTACGGCTTCCTTGCCTGTTACCTGGGGGTGTCCGGCGCGTTCCTGCTGGCACCGGTGCTGCTCTACCCGATCCTCAAGATCACCCGCACCTACCAGCTGTCATCGCTGGCCGACCTGCTGGCGTTCCGCTTCCGCAGCACCTGGGCCGGGGCACTCACCACCATCATCATGCTGATCGGCGTGCTGCCGTTGCTGGCGTTGCAGATCCAGGCGGTGGCCGACTCGATCAGCATCCTCACCGGTGAGCCGGTCAAGGCCAGGGTGGCCTTCGCCTTCTGTACGCTGATCATCCTGTTCACCATCTTCTTCGGCTCGCGGCACATCGCCACGCGCGAAAAACACGAAGGCCTGGTGTTTGCCATCGCCTTCGAGTCGGTGATCAAGTTGCTGGCCCTGGGCGGTATCGGGCTTTACGCCCTGTACGGCGTATTCGGCGGCCCGCACGAGCTGGAAGTGTGGCTACTGCAGAACCAGACCGCCCTGGCCGCGCTGCACACCCCGCTGCAGGAAGGCCCATGGCGCACCCTGCTGCTGGTGTTCTTCGCCTCGGCCATCGTCATGCCGCACATGTACCACATGGCCTTCACCGAAAACCTCAACCCGCGCTCGCTGGTCAGTGCCAGCTGGGGCCTGCCGCTGTTCCTGCTGCTGATGAGCCTGGCCGTGCCGCTGGTGCTGTGGGCTGGCCTGCGCCTGGGCGCCACTACCAACCCCGAGTACTTCACCCTAGGCCTGGGGATTGCCGCCAACAACGAAGCATTGGCACTGCTGGCCTACGTCGGCGGTTTGTCGGCCGCCAGCGGCCTGATCATCGTCACCACCCTGGCGCTGTCGGGCATGGCCCTCAACCACCTGGTGCTGCCGCTGTACCAGCCCCCGGCCGAAGGCAATATCTACCGTTGGCTGAAGTGGACCCGCCGCGCGCTGATCGTCGCCATCATCACCGCCGGCTTCATGTTCTACCTGACCCAGAACAACCACCAGAGCCTGGCCAACCTGGGCATCGTCGCCTTCGTCGCCACCCTGCAGTTCCTGCCGGGCGTGCTGTCGGTGCTGTACTGGCCCACCGCCAACCGCCGCGGCTTCATCGCCGGGCTGCTGGCCGGCACCCTGGTGTGGATGGTGACCATGCTGCTGCCGCTGCTGGGCAATCTGCAGGGCTTCTACATCCCGCTGCTGGACATGATCTATGTGCTGGACGATACCAGCTGGCACATGGCGGCCATTGCCTCGCTGGCGGCCAACGTTTTGCTGTTCACCCTGATCTCGCTGTTCACCAACGCCAGCACAGAAGAAGTCAGCGCGGCCGAAGCCTGCGCCGTGGACAACGTACGCCGCCCGCAGCGGCGCGAGCTGCACGCCGCCTCGCCACAGGAGTTCGCCACCCAACTGGCCAAGCCGCTGGGCGCCAAGGCCGCACAAAAGGAAGTGGAACAGGCCCTGCGTGACCTCTACCTGCCGTTCGACGAGCGTCGCCCCTACGCCTTGCGCCGCCTGCGCGACCGCATCGAGGCCAACCTGTCAGGCCTGATGGGGCCGAGCGTGGCGCAGGACATGGTCGAAACCTTCCTGCCGTACAAGTCCGGTAACGAAAACTACGTGACCGAAGACATCCACTTCATCGAAAGCCGCCTGGAAGACTATCACTCGCGCCTGACCGGCCTGGCCGCCGAGCTCGATGCCCTGCGCCGTTACCACCGCCAGACCCTGCAGGAGCTGCCCATGGGCGTCTGCTCGCTGGCCAAGGACCAGGAAATCCTGATGTGGAACAAGGCCATGGAAGAGCTGACCGGTATCGCCGCCAAGCACGTGGTCGGCTCGCGCCTGCTCACCATCGACGAACCGTGGCGGGGCCTACTGCAAGGTTTCATCAACCTGCCCGACGAGCACCTGCACAAGCAGCGCCTGGCACTGGACGGGCAGCCGCGCTGGCTGAACCTGCACAAGGCCGCCATCGACGAGCCGTTGGCCCCCGGTAACAGCGGCCTTGTGCTGCTGGTGGAAGACCTTACCGAAACACAGGCCCTGGAAGACAAGCTGGTGCACTCCGAGCGCCTGGCCAGCATCGGCCGCCTGGCCGCCGGCGTGGCCCACGAAATCGGCAACCCGATTACCGGCATCGCCTGCCTGGCGCAGAACCTGCGCGAGGAACGCGAAGGCGATGGCGAAATCATCGAGCTGTCCAGCCAGATCCTCGACCAGACCAAACGCGTGTCGCGCATCGTCCAGTCGTTGATGAGCTTCGCCCATGCCGGCGGCAGCCACCAGAACAGCGAAGAACCGGTGTGCCTGGCCGAAGTGGCGCAGGACGCCATCGGTCTGCTGGCCTTGAACCGGCGCAATTTCGAAGTACAGTTCTTCAACCTCTGCAACCCGGATCACTGGGCCGAAGGGGACCCGCAGCGCCTGGCCCAGGTGCTGATCAACCTGCTCTCCAACGCGCGCGACGCATCAAAGCCCGGCAGCGCCGTACGCGTGCGCAGCGAGGTCAGCGAACATACCGTCGACCTGATCGTCGAGGATGAGGGCAGCGGGATACCGAAGAACATCATGGACCGCCTGTTTGAACCCTTCTTCACCACCAAGGACCCGGGCGAGGGAACCGGACTAGGGCTCGCTCTGGTCTATTCCATCGTGGAAGAGCATTATGGGCAAATCACCATCGACAGCCCGGCCGATATCGAACGGCAACGTGGCACCCGGATCCGCGTGACCCTGCCCCGGCATGTCGTAGCGACGTCCCCTGAAATTCGAGACCGTCGAGAGAATTGAATCAATGCCGCACATTCTGATCGTCGAAGACGAAACCATCATCCGCTCGGCCTTGCGTCGCCTGCTCGAGCGGAACCAGTACCAGGTCAGCGAAGCCGGCTCGGTGCAGGAAGCCCAGGAACGCTTCAGCATTGCCACCTTCGACCTGATCGTCAGCGACCTGCGCCTGCCAGGCGCACCCGGCACCGAGCTGATCAAGCTCGGTCAGGGCACCCCGGTGCTGATCATGACCAGCTACGCCAGCCTGCGCTCGGCGGTGGACTCGATGAAAATGGGCGCGGTGGACTACATCGCCAAGCCTTTCGACCACGACGAGATGCTGCAGGCCGTGGCGCGTATCCTGCGCGACCGGCAGAACGCCCCGGCTGCCGCACCGGCTGCCGAGCCACGCGCCACCAATGGCAAGGCCGCACTGGCCGACAAAGGCAGCGCGGCTGCGGCCAATGGCGAAATCGGCATCATCGGCTCGTGCCCGCCGATGCAGGACATGTACAGCAAGATCCGCAAGGTGGCGCCTACCGACTCCAACGTACTGATCCAGGGCGAGTCGGGTACCGGTAAAGAGCTGGTGGCCCGCGCCCTGCACAACCTGTCGCGCCGGGCCAAGGCACCGATGATCTCGGTGAACTGCGCCGCCATCCCCGAGACACTGATCGAGTCCGAACTGTTCGGTCACGAAAAAGGCGCCTTCACTGGCGCCAGCGCCGGGCGTGCGGGCCTGGTAGAAGCCGCCGACGGCGGCACACTGTTCCTCGACGAAATCGGCGAATTGCCGCTGGAAGCCCAGGCCCGCCTGCTGCGCGTGCTGCAGGAAGGCGAGATTCGCCGGGTGGGTTCGGTGCAATCGCAAAAGGTCGATGTGCGCCTGATCGCCGCGACCCACCGCGACCTGAAGAACCTGGCCAAGGCCGGCCAGTTCCGCGAAGACCTTTACTACCGCCTGCACGTGATCGCCCTGAAACTGCCTGCCCTGCGCGAGCGCGGCAGCGACGTCAACGAGATCGCCAGCGCCTTCCTCGCCCGCCAGAGTGCGCGCATCGGCCGCGACGACCTGCATTTCTCGGCCGAGGCCGAGCAGGCCATTCGTCATTACAGCTGGCCGGGTAACGTACGTGAGCTGGAAAACGCCGTGGAGCGCGCGGTGATCCTCAGCGAGAGCGCAGAAATTTCTGCCGAGCTGCTGGGCATCGACATCGAGCTGAGCGACCTGGAGGAGGACGAGATCCTCAACAACGCGCTGGTAGTGGCCAGTGCTGCCAATGCCAGCCACGAGCCGACCGAAGACCTTTCGCTGGAAGACTACTTCCAGCACTTCGTGCTCGAGCACCAGGACCACATGACCGAAACAGAACTGGCACGCAAGCTAGGCGTCAGCCGCAAGTGCCTGTGGGAACGGCGTCAACGCCTGGGCATTCCACGGCGCAAGAGCAACGCTACCAGCGAGTAACTCAACCTGCCCAGTGTTCGCCGCAGCAAGTGCGGCGCCTGGGAGATCGAGCACCGCGCGGGCGGCGCTCGATCTCCCAGGCGCTAAACGGGGTGTGGCGAACACATCTGGCCCGGAAACACCCCAGGTAACACATCAGTTCCCACAAAAATCTGTTACCCAACCTTTCCGCCGTAACAGTTCCCGAGGTGTACGGTAACGAAATCGCCCCGATTTCAGCCCGCAAAATTTCGCCGAAACCCCTCAAACCCTTGATTTTACTGGGTTTTGAAAAGTTGGCACGGCACCTGCTATATGCTTAGTACAAAAACAATAACAAGCACTGCAACCTAAAATAAGAACAAGACGAAACGGCTCACGCACAATAAAAACAAGACGGCGGAGGCGCAGCTAACTGATTCTTTTGGAGAGGATGCGTGTTTGGGGCTTGCCCCACGACCAGGCAGAGAACAACAAAAACTGCACTAAAAAGCAGCGCCTGAACTGGTTGGATCGATAGATCAACGTGACATCAGCGGCCAAAGCAATCCGTTTGCTCTTAACCCCTGGATTGGGGGTCGTCCACAAGCTTCGAGATTTGTGGACAGGGCACTCAACAAAAACAAAAAGCCCAGTAAAAAAACAATAAGAGCACGCAACGACTTCTTGGGGAGCTTAGGCTCCCCTTGTCGTTTCTACCCTTCTGGCAGCCATCCTGCTACCCGCCTACACCATTCCCCGAGTAAATGCTAGAATCCCCGCCCATCATGCGGCCATTCTCCTATTGTTGGCCGAACATTCCTTCACACAGTGCATCCCATGCTGAAGAAGCTGTTCCAGTCTTTCCGCCCGCCCGTACCGGGCCCGCACCACAGGCGCACCACGCCAGAGGTGATCAACAAGAGCCAGCACTCGCTGCAGCGCCACCAGTTCAGCCGTCACGCGGTGAACATCGTGGAACGCCTGCAGAGCGCCGGCTACCAGGCTTACCTGGTCGGTGGCTGTGTCCGCGACCTGATGCTGGGCATCACGCCGAAGGACTTCGACGTCGCCACCAGCGCCACCCCCGAACAGGTCCGTGCCGAGTTCCGTAACGCGCGCATCATTGGTCGCCGCTTCAAGCTGGTTCACGTGCATTTCGGCCGTGAGATCATCGAAGTTGCCACCTTCCGTGCTCCCCACTCGGAAGACGATCAGGGCGACAGCCACCGTTCGTCGCACAATTCCAGTGGCCGCATCCTGCGTGACAACGTGTACGGCACTCTGGAAGAAGACGCGCAACGTCGCGACTTCACCATCAATGCCCTGTACTACGATCCGGTCAGCGAGCGCATTCTCGATTACGCCAATGGCGTGCACGATGTACGCAACCGCCTGCTGCGGCTGATCGGCGACCCGACCCACCGCTACCAGGAAGACCCGGTGCGCATGCTGCGCGCGGTGCGTTTCGCCGCCAAGCTGGACTTCGGTATCGAGAAGCACACGGTTCAGCCGATCCGCGAACTGGCCCCGCTGCTGCGCGAGATCCCGCCGGCACGGCTGTTCGAGGAATGCCTCAAGCTGTTCCTCTCCGGCCAAGGCGCCATCGCCTTCGAAATGCTGGTCGACCTGCAGCTGTTCGAGCCATTGTTCCCGGCCAGTGCGCACGCCCTGGACGAGCGCCCGACCTACGCCCACACACTGATCAGCCAGGCGTTGCAAAACACCGACCTGCGCGTGAAGCAGGGCAAACCGGTAACCCCGGCGTTCCTGTTCGCTGCGCTGCTGTGGCCAGCCCTGCCGGCCCGTGTACTGCACCTGCAGAACCAGGGCGTGCCGCCGATCCCGGCCATGAACGGCGCGGCACACGACCTGATCGCCGAGCAATGCGCGCGCATCGCCATTCCCAAGCGCTTCACCCTGCCGATCCGCGAGATCTGGGACATGCAGGAGCGTCTGCCACGGCGCAGCGGCAAACGCGCCGACCTGCTGCTGGACAACCCACGCTTCCGCGCCGGTTACGACTTCCTGCTGCTGCGTGAAAGCGCCGGGGAAGAGACCGACGATCTTGGCCAGTGGTGGACCGACTACCAGGATGCCAACGACAGCGAGCGCCGCGAGATGATCCGCGAGCTGGGCAGCCGTGACGAAGGCACCAGTGCCGGCCCGCGCAAACGCAAACGCAGCGCCAGCAAACGCAAGCGCGGTGGCGACGAGGCGCCCGAGTGAAGACTCGCGCCTACGTCGGCCTGGGCAGCAACCTGGACGCGCCTGCCGAGCAACTGCGCAGTGCCTTGCAGGCGCTGGACCAGGTCGAGCAGACCCGCCTGGTGGCGGCTTCGGCCCTGTACACCAGCGACTCGCTGCTGCCGGGTCAACCGCGTTACACCAACGCTGTCGCCGCCCTGGACACCGCATTGCCGCCACTGGCGCTGCTCGATGCACTGCAAGCCATCGAGAACGGCCAGGGCCGCGTGCGCAAGGACCGCTGGGGCCCGCGCACGCTGGACTTGGACATCCTGCTCTTCGGTGACCAGGTGCTCGACGAGCCACGTCTGAAAGTGCCGCATTACCACATGCATGCCCGGCCTTTCGTGCTGTATCCACTGGCCGAACTGGTGCCGGACGATTTCCACTTGGCAGATGGCCGCGCCCTTGCGCAATTGCTCGACGACTGCCCGTTCGTCGGCCTTGAGCGCCTGTAAACCGGGCGTTCCAGCCTTACCCACTGGCGCGGTAACGCCAGTAACACCCTGATCGTAACAATGCGGTAACAGGGTGATTGACTTCCCACACCTCGCTCACGACTATAGGCGTCCCGTGTGGCACCAAAGTGCCGCATACCCGTATTTAGGCCCGGACGGACCTGTGCCCGAACATCACGCGCGATGATGTGCCGCTCCGGAAGATGACTACACGCGTTGAATGCAGTCGTTTTTTACAGCGCCTGAACGAGGATTTTCCGACATGCCTGAAGTAACCCTTACCACCCTCAATGGCCTCAAGGCCAAGGGTGAAAAAATCACAATGCTGACCTGCTATGACGCGACCTTCGCCAAGGCCGCCAGCCAGGCCGGCATCGAAGTGTTGCTGGTTGGCGACTCGCTGGGGATGGTCCTGCAGGGCCACGACAGCACCTTGCCGGTCACCACGGCGGACATGGCCTACCACACCGCCAGCGTCAAACGCGGCAACGACGGCGCGCTGATCCTTGCCGACCTGCCGTTCATGGCCCACGCCACCCCGGAGCAAGCCTTTGCCAACAGCGCCACGCTGATGCAGGCTGGCGCCCACATGGTCAAGATCGAGGGCGCCGCATGGCTGGCCGAAACCATCCGTCTGCTGGCTGAGCGCGGCGTGCCGGTGTGTGCGCACATGGGCCTGACCCCCCAGACCGTCAACGTGCTGGGCGGCTACAAGGTGCAAGGCCGCCAGGAAGCCCAGGCCCGCCAGATGCGCGCCGACGCCATCGCCCTGGAACAGGCCGGCGCGGCCATGCTGCTGCTCGAATGCGTGCCCAGCGAACTGGCGGCAGAGATTACCAATGCCGTGGGCATTCCGGTGATCGGCATTGGCGCCGGCAGCGCCACCGATGGCCAGGTGCTGGTACTGCACGACATGCTCGGCCTGTCGCTGACCGGCCGGGTGCCGAAGTTCGTGAAGAACTTCATGCAAGGCCAGCCTGATATCCACAGCGCCCTCGTCGCTTACGTCGAGGCGGTCAAGCAGGTCAGCTTCCCAGGTAGCGAACACGGGTTCAGTGCATGAATACAGTCAAGACCGTCCGCGAATTGCGCGCCGCCGTCGCCCGCGCTCGTGGTGAAGGCAAGCGCATCGGCTTCGTGCCGACCATGGGCAACCTGCACAGCGGCCACGCGGCCCTGGTGACCAAGGCTGCGCAGCGCGCCGATTTCGTGGTGGCCAGCATCTTCGTCAACCCGCTGCAGTTCGGCGCCAACGAAGACCTCGACAAGTACCCGCGGACCCTGGCCGCCGACCAGGAGCGCCTGCTGCAGGCGGGCTGCAACCTGCTGTTCGCGCCCAGCGCCGAAGAGATGTACCCCGACGGCATGAGCGTGCAAACCCGCGTCAGTGTGCCCCACCTTTCCGAAGGCCTGTGTGGCGCCAGCCGGCCCGGGCATTTCGAAGGTGTGGCCACCGTAGTCAGCAAGCTGTTCAACATGGTCCAGCCTGACCTTGCCGTCTTCGGTGAAAAGGACTTCCAGCAGCTGGCGGTGATCCGCGCCATGGTGCGCGACCTGAACATGCCGATTCAGATCATAGGCGAGCCCACTGTGCGCGCCGAAGATGGCCTGGCGCTGTCGTCGCGCAATGGCTACCTCACGCCGGAGCAGCGTGCGATCGCGCCGGTGCTGTACCGTACGTTGCAGCACATTGCGGCTGCAATTGGCCATGGCCAGCGCGACTTTGCCGCGCTGGTCGCTGACGGCCAGGCCAAGCTGAGTGCTGCGGGGTTGCGCCCGGATTACCTGGAAGTGCGCCATGCCGTGAGCCTGCGCCCGGCCGTGATCGATGATCGGGACCTGGTGGTGATTGCGGCGGCGTACTTGGGTAACACGCGGTTGATCGACAACCTTTACCTGCATGTGGAAGAGAAGACCGCGTAACGGCCTGGGGCTGCTTTGCAGCCCATTCGCGGGCAAGCCCGCTCCCACAGGCACCCCCAAAATCACCCTGCCATACCCATTCCCAGCGCGTGGCCTTTGCCTATAATGATGCCAGCCTGAACCCGGCAATGACTGCCGTGTCCAAGGCATCACCACGCACCAAGGGAACCCCGCGCAATGGCGTATTACCGTACTCCCCACGATGTGACGGCCCTGCCCGCCTGGCAGGCGCTTCAGCAACACCGCGACGCCATGCAAGGCTTCAGCATGCGCGAAGCCTTCGCCGCCGATGCCCAACGCTTCGACCAGTTCTCCCTGAGCTGCTGCGGCCTGTTCCTCGACTACTCGAAAAACCTGATCACCGAACAAAGCCGCGACCTGCTGGTGAACCTGGCCAACGAAGTGGGCCTGCAGGACGCCATCAAGTCGATGTTCAGCGGCGAAATCATCAACGCCTCTGAAGGCCGCCCGGTGCTGCACACTGCCCTGCGCCGGCCCGTGGGCGACAAGCTCAGCGTCAACGGCGTGAACGTCATGCCGGAAGTACACAAGGTACTCAACCAGATCACCGAACTGGTCGGGCGCATCCACGACGGCCTGTGGCGCGGCTACAGCGAAAAGCCCATCACCGACGTGGTCAACATCGGCATCGGTGGCTCGTTCCTTGGCCCCGAGCTGGTTTCCGAGGCGCTGCTGCCCTACGCCCAGCGTGGCGTACGCTGCCATTACCTGGCCAACATCGACGGCAGCGAGTTCCACGAGCTGTCGGCCAACCTGCGCGCCGAAACCACCCTGTTCATCGTCTCGTCGAAGTCGTTCAACACCCTCGAGACCCTGAAAAACGCCATGGCCGCGCGCACCTGGTACCTGGCCCAGGGCGGCTCGGAAGCCGAGCTGTACCGCCACTTCATCGCGGTTTCCAGCAACAAGGCCGCCGCCGTGGCCTTTGGTATTCGCGAAGAGAACATCTTCCCGATGTGGGACTGGGTGGGTGGGCGCTATTCGCTGTGGTCGGCCATCGGCCTGCCAATCGCCCTGGCCATCGGCACAGCCAACTTCAAGGAACTGCTGTCCGGTGCCCACACCATGGACCAGCACTTCCAGACCGCGCCGTTCGACAAGAACATGCCGGTGCTGCTGGCCCTGCTGGGCGTGTGGTATGGCAACTTCTGGGGCGCGAACAGCCACGCGATCCTGCCGTACGACCACTACCTGCGCAATATCACCAAGCACCTGCAGCAGCTGGACATGGAGTCCAACGGCAAGAGCGTGCTACAGGACGGCACCCCGGTGAAAACCGATACCGGCCCGGTGATCTGGGGCGGGGTCGGCTGTAACGGCCAGCACGCCTACCACCAGTTATTGCACCAGGGCACCCAGCTGATTCCGGCCGACTTCATCGTACCGGTGGTGAGCTTCAACCCGGTGGCCGACCACCACCAGTGGCTGTACGCCAACTGCCTGTCGCAGAGCCAGGCGCTGATGCAGGGCAAGACCCGTGAAGAAGCCGAGGCCGAATTGCGCAGCAAAGGCCTGAACGAAGCGGACATCGCGAAGCTGGCCCCGCACAAGGTGATCCCGGGCAACCGCCCGAGCAACACCTTGGTTGTGGAGCGCATCAGCCCACGCCGCTTGGGCGCACTGGTGGCAATGTACGAGCACAAAGTGTTCGTGCAGAGCGTGATCTGGGGTATCAACGCCTTTGACCAATGGGGTGTGGAACTGGGCAAAGAGCTGGGCAAGGGTGTTTACCAACGCCTGGTCGGCACATTGGAAGACAGCGCCGAAGACGGCTCTACCCAAGGCCTGATCAACTACTTCCGCGGCCGTCACCGCGGTTGATCCAACGCCTGTACGGGCCTCTTCGCGGGTAAACCCGCGAAGAGGTCAGCACAGGTTGAACACCGCTCCCAGCTACACTGTCCTATCGAATAGCCGTTGCAGTCCATCGCCCCTTACAAGAGCAGGACCACCCGCCATGTTCGATATCCACAATTACCCCCAGGCCCTGGCCGTCAGCAAGTCCGCCGCCCTCACCCCCGACGAATACCGCCGCCTCTACCGCCAGTCGGTCGACGACCCTGACACCTTCTGGGCCGAACAAGCCAAACGCCTGGACTGGATCAAGCCCTGGTCGAGCGTGCAGCAATGCGACCTGAACACCGGCGAAGCCCGCTGGTTCGACGGTGCGCAACTGAACGTCAGCTACAACTGCATCGACCGTCACCTGGCCCAGCGCAGCGAGCAGACCGCCCTGCTGTGGGAAGGCGACGACCCGAAAGATGCAAAGACCATCACCTACCGCGAACTGCACCGTCAGGTCTGCCGCCTGGCCAACGCACTGAAAGCACGCGGGGTTAAAAAAGGCGACCGGGTATGCATCTACATGCCGATGATCCCCGAGGCTGCCTTCGCCATGCTCGCCTGCACCCGCATCGGTGCCATCCACTCGGTGGTGTTCGGCGGTTTCTCCCCTGACGCCCTGCGTGACCGCATACTCGACGCCGACTGCCGCACGGTGATCACCGCCGACGAAGGCGTGCGGGGGGGCAAGCGCATCCCGCTGAAGCAGAACGTCGACAAGGCCCTGGCCAGCTGCCCGGCAGTCAGCAGTGTATTCGTGGTGCGCCGCACCGGCGGCGATGTCACTTGGGCCGAAGGCCGCGACCTCTGGTACCACGAGGCAACCGACAACGCCGGCGACGAATGCATCCCCGAACCGATGGAGGCCGAAGACCCGCTGTTCATCCTGTACACCTCAGGCAGCACCGGCAAACCCAAGGGCGTGCTGCACACCACCGGCGGGTACCTGTTGCAGGCGACGATGACCTTCAAGGTGGTGTTCGATTACCGCGACGGCGAGGTGTTCTGGTGCACCGCCGACGTCGGCTGGGTCACCGGCCACAGCTACATCGTCTATGGCCCGCTGGCCAATGGCGCAATCTCGCTGATGTTCGAAGGCGTGCCCAACTACCCGGACACCTCGCGCTTCTGGCAAGTGGTGGACAAGCATCAGGTGAACATCTTCTACACCGCCCCAACCGCCCTGCGCGCGTTGATGCGCGAGGGCTCGGCGCCATTGCAGGGTACTTCGCGCAAAAGCCTGCGCCTGCTGGGCAGCGTCGGCGAGCCGATCAACCCCGAAGCCTGGGAATGGTATTTCGAGGAAGTCGGGCAAAAACGCTGCCCCATCGTCGATACCTGGTGGCAGACCGAAACCGGCGGCATCATGCTCACCCCGCTTCCCGGCTCACAGTCACTCAAGCCCGGTTGCGCAACCCAGCCCATGTTCGGCGTGCAACCGGTACTGCTGGACGAAAAAGGCAAGCTGATCGAAGGCCCCGGCGCCGGCCTGCTGGTGATCAAGGCCAGCTGGCCGGGTCAGATCCGCAGCGTCTATGGCGACCACCAGCGCATGGTCGACACCTACTTCAAGCCCATGCCCGGCTACTACTTCACCGGCGACGGTGCCCGCCGCGACGCCGATGGCGACTACTGGATCACCGGGCGTATCGACGATGTGATCAACGTGTCCGGGCACCGCATCGGCACCGCAGAGGTGGAAAGCGCGCTGGTGTTGCATGACAGCGTCGCCGAAGCAGCGGTGGTCGGCTACCCGCACGACCTGAAGGGCCAGGGCGTGTACGCCTTCGTCACGCCCATGAATGGCGTGGCCCCGGACGATGCGCTCAAGGCCGAACTGCTGGCCCTGGTCAGCAAGGAAATCGGCAGTTTCGCCAAGCCCGAGCTGATTCAGTGGGCGCCGGCATTGCCCAAGACCCGCTCAGGCAAGATCATGCGGCGTATACTGCGCAAAATCGCCTGCAACGAGCTGGAGAACCTGGGCGATACCTCGACCCTGGCCGACCCCAGCGTGGTACAGGGCCTGATTGATAAACGCCTCAACCAGTAACCGGCGGCCACTGTCCATGGCCGCCCTGAACCACAGGTCGCCATGGAAGCCCTTCGCCGCCGCATCGAAACCCAGGTCATGAGCCTCACCGGGCTGGCCCTCGGCCAGCTCGACCTGGAATCGCCCAAGGGCGACCCCGGCCTGTTCGGCCCGCACAGCATCAGCTGGCGGGTACATGGCGACTTCCCGAGCATGCTGGTCGGCGGCATCAGTGCGCTGATGCTGCAGCTGTTGCACCCGCTGGCCCTGGCCGGTGTGTGGGACCACTCAAACTTTCGTGAAGACCTGCTCGGCCGCCTGCGCCGCACCAGCCAGTTCATTTCCGGTACCACCTTTGGTGCTACCGGCGATGCCGAGTGGCTGATCGACAAGGTGCGCACCATTCACCTGCAGGTCACCGGCACAGCACCGGACGGCCGCCCCTATGCCGCCAGCGACCCGGACCTGCTGACCTGGGTGCATGTGGCGGAGGTGAGCAGTTTCCTCGCCGCCCACCTGCGTTACCGCAACCCGCACCTGCCGCGCGCCGAGCAGGATGCTTACTACAACGAAATCGCCCTGATCGCCGAACGCCTTGGCGCCCGTGACGTGCCACGTTCCTGCCAGCAAGTCGAAGACTACCTGCAACGCATGCGTGCGCAGCTGCACTGCGATACGCGCAGCCATGAGGTGATACAGATCCTGCTCGACGCCCCTGCCCCCAGCCGCCTGGCACAGCCGGTAGGCAAGCTGATGCTGCACGCCGGCATCGACCTGCTGCCCGGCTGGGCCCAGGCCATGCTCGGCCTGCAGCACAGCCCCTTGCAACAGCGCCTGATCCGCCTGGGCCTGAAACGCACCGCGCCTGTGCTGCGCTGGGCAATGCGCGACGGCTCGGCGCATCGGGCCAAGCGGCGCATGGGCATCGAGTGAGGGCAAATGGTCGCCCCTGCGGAACTGATTTAACGTGCCATACTCCAAGCACTCCTGCTTAGACAGACGAAGCGACACATGTACAAAGGATTGACTCGCGCCGCTGGCGCAATCGTGGCCCTCGTAGCCCTCTACAGCCTGCTCGGCTTTCTCGTTCTTCCCGGTGTCGCGCTGCGCATCGCCAACCAGCAGTTGGCCCAGTACGCGACCGTGCCGGCCCACCTCGAGCGGATCGAACTCAACCCCTTCAGCCTCGAGCTGACGCTATGGGGTCTGCAGCTTGGCGAGCCGGGCAAGGAGCAAGTCGGTTTCGAGCGGTTGTACGCCAACCTCTCGCTCGACAGCCTGTGGACCAAAGCCCTGCATGTGGAAGCGGTGGAACTCGACAAGCCACGCAACGAGGTACTGTTCGCCAAGGACGGTACCCTCAACCTGACCCGGTTGTTCAAGCTGCCCGCCGGTGAGGCCAAACCCGACGAGCCGCCCAGTGACCCGTTCCCACTGCGCATTGGCAGCATCAAGTTAGTCGATGGCTACCTGCACTTCGAGGACCTGCGCCCCAGCGAGCCGATCGAGTTCCTCTACGACAACATGAACCTGGAGCTGAAAAACCTCAGCACCCTGCCCAACGACAATGCCGACATGACGCTGGTGGCCAACGGCCCCAACGGTGGCCGTGTCGACTGGAACGGCACCTTGAGCCTGTCGCCGATAGCCTCCGAAGGCACCCTGAAAGTCACCGACGCGAAGATGAAGCTGTTCTGGCCCTACGTGCGCGATGCCGTGCCACTGGTGCTTGAAGACGGCGTGGTCAGCCTCGATACGCATTACAAGCTCAACCTCGCCAAACAGACCGAACTGCTGCTGGATAACGTGTCCGTACGCATTGCGCCGTTCGCCATCAAAGCCCCGGATGGCCGCCCATTGGCGCGCTTGGCCAGCCTGGAAGTGAGCGAAACCTCCATCGACCTGGTCAAGCAACGGGTGACCGTGGGCAAGATCCGCAGCGAAAAACTGGAAACCTGGGCGGCACTGGAAAAAGACGGCCAGCTCGACTGGCAGAAGCTGTTCGCCAGCCAACCGGCCAAGGCCACACCGAAGGAAAAAGCCGAGCCTGCCGCCGCCGAGCCTACGCCTGAAGAGAACGCCGCCAAGGAGCCTGGCAAGCCGTGGCAAGTGCTGCTCAAGGACGTGCAATTGCGCAGCTACCTGGTGCACCTGGCAGACCGCAGCCAGAAAGAACCTGTCGCCTTGGACATCGGCCCGCTCAACGCCGACCTGCAAGGTTTCGACAGCCTCAACCAGACGCCCTTCACGCTCAAGCTCGATACCGGCGTAGGCAGGCAAGGCAAGCTGCAGGCGTCCGGCCAGGTTAACCTGGCGCCAATATGGGCCAAGCTGGATGTGAGCACCCGCGACATTGACCTGCGTGTGGCCCAGGCCTACATCAACCCGTTCATCCTGCTGGAGCTGCGCAGCGGCATGCTCGCCAGCGACCTCAAGGTCGACCTGAAGAACACCGCGCCACTGGCCTTCACCGTAACCGGCAAGGCGCAAGTCAACCAGTTGCATACCCTCGACACCATCAAGAGCCGCGACTTCGTCAAATGGCAGCAGGTGAACGTCGACGGCTTGTCCTACGTGCACGGCGACGCCCTGTCGATCGACAAGGTGACCCTGCTGCAACCCTATGCGCGTTTCATCATCAACGAAGACCGCACCACCAACGTCAATGACCTGCTGATCCCACAACCGGCCGGCGCTCCGGCGAGCAGCCAGGCCAAGCCGGCCTCGGCCAGCAGCGACAAACCACTGGGCATCCACATCGGCCAGATCGACATCAATGACGGCTCGGCCAACTTTGCCGACCTGTCGCTTACCCCCAACTTCGCCACCGCCGTCCAGCAGCTAAACGGCCAGATCGGCACCATCGACAACCGCAAGCCGCTGCCGGCCAAGGTCGATATCAAGGGCAAGGTCGACCGCTACGCACCGGTTACCATCAAGGGTGCCCTCAACCCGTTCAACCCGCTTGCCAGCTTGGACATCGCCACCAGCTTCAAGCGCGTCGAGCTGACCACGTTGACGCCCTACTCCGGCAAATTTGCCGGTTTCCGTATCCGCAAGGGCCGGCTAAACCTCGACCTGCACTACCTGATTACCAACGGCCAGCTCAAGGCCGAGAACAAGGTAGTGGTGGAGCAGCTGCAGCTGGGCGAAAAAGTCGACAGCCCGGACGCCGTCGACCTGCCGATCCGCCTGGCGGTGGCACTGCTGAAGGATACCGAGGGCAAAATCTCGATCGAACTGCCTGTGACGGGCGACCTCAACAACCCACAGTTCAGCGTGATGCCGATTGTGTGGCAAACCCTGCGCAACCTGGTGCTGCGCGCGGCACAGGCGCCGTTCAAGTTCATTGGTGGGTTGGTTACCGGCGGTGGCTCGGAAGACTTGGGTAACGTGGCCTTTGCCCCGGGCTCCAGCGAACTCACCGGCGATGCCCAGTCGTCACTGGACAAGCTGGCGTCGGCGCTGAAAGAGCGCCCGGAGCTGCGCCTGGAAATCGAAGGCACCAGCGCCCAGGCCAGCGACGGCCCGCTGATCGCCCAGCAGCGCCTGGAGCGTGAATACCAGGCCACCTGGTACAAGATCCTCCAGCGCCGCGGTGACAAAGTGCCGGCCAATGCGTCGATGCTGGTAGTCGACGACAGGGACAAGCCAGCAATGCTGGAAGGCATCTACCGCACGCGCCTGAAACAGCAACCGCCTGCCGAATGGGAGCAACTGGCCCGCGACGAACGCACCACCAAGCTACGCGAAGCAGTGATCAAGTCGTGGGCCGAAAGCACCGCCCTGCTGCGTACACTGGGCCAGGAGCGGGCCAGCAGTATCAAGGATTACCTGGTGGACAAGGGCAAGCTGGAAGATGACCGGGTGTATTTCATCGATACCAGCCTGGGCCAGCCTGAGAGCGATGGCCGGGTGGTGACGCCGATGCACCTGGATGCCGAATAGTCGTTCAGACTGACACTTACCCTTGTAGGAGCAGCCTTGTGCTGCGAAGAGGCCAGAGCTGGTAAAGCATTTGTATCTGCCTGTTCCGGCCTCTTCGCAGCACAAGGCTGCTCCTACAAGGGGATGTGGTTGCCTACTAGACCAACCGCTGCCCCGACACCGCCGGGTGATACAGCGGCTGCACCTTGTTCCCCGCCGGGTCCAGCAAGTGGAAGCTGCGCGCCCCGTCACCATGGTTGAACGGCCGGTCGAGCAAGGTCACGCCATGGGCCTTGAAGTATTGATACCAGGCCTCCAGCTCCTCCACGCTGTCCACAATGAACCCATAGTGGTCCAGTGTCTGCAGCCCGTTCGCCGCCCCCGCCCCACGCCCCAGCGAAAGGTTGTCGTTGCCGCAGGTGAGGTACACCAGGTCTTCGTTGGCACGGTTCAGCACTTCCATGCCCAGCACGTCGACGTAGAAGCGTTCGCACTCCTCCAGGTTGGGTACCAGCAGGGCAATATGGCGCAGGCCATTCAGGCGGCCGGGACGTGCAGGCAATTCAGACATTGGTGAGGCTCCATTTTTGTATACAATTCATAATCGAATTTAAAACAAAAGGAGCGACTTGTGTATAGCCTGTTCATCAAGACCCGTGTAAAGCCCGGTTGTGCGAAGGAGTTTCTGGCAGCGATCAAGGTCAATGCCGCCGCGTCCGTTGCCAGCGAGCCCGGCTGCCTGGTGTTCGATGTGTCGCAGGACCGGGTCGACCCGGAGCTGATCTACCTGTACGAAATCTACCGCGACGATGCCGCGTATGAAGCCCATACCCAGACCGCGCACTTTCGCGACAGCCGCCCACTGGTAGAACCGCTGATCCTGGAGCAGGAATGCTTCGAGAGCGATGTAATCGCCCGCAACCCGGTGTACTGAGCGCCAAAAGCAAAGCCCCGGCACAGGGCCAGGGCTTCGGTAGAGGTGGCCAAATCCTTATGGCCGACGGGACATCCCTTATTCGGACTTCAGGCCATCAGCCGACACGGCCTGAACGCCTTTGATTTTCTTGGCGATGGCGACTGCCATCTCTTTCTGTGAATCGGTAATGGCAACATCGGACGACAGCGACACTACGCCTTTGTTGGTTTCAACCTTGATGTCGCTGCCTGGCACGCCTTTCTCGGTCATCAGGTCAGCTTTGACCTTAGTGGTGATCCAGGTATCAGAGGTAGCTTCCTTGGCTTGGGTCACCTCACCGGCCGCCAGCGTCATGGGGGCCTGGGTGGACTGTTGGGCAAATGCCGCGTTAGCCATGGTCAGGGTCAGAGCGGTAGCAGTAGCGGCAGCAATGGCGAACTTCTTCATGTGGGTCACTCCTGTTTTTTCGAAAGGTCTGCGCCTGTGTCCTGGCGGCAGGTATGAAGGTAGTTGCATGTGCTGTGCCAGCTTTGAGACTTCTATTTAACCCTTATAAATCAATTGGTTAGCACACAGCCATCATTTGCGTGATCGTGCATTTTGCAATCAGCGCGGTAAACCTGCATGCAAGATGCAAGTCCGCAAAAGGTTCCCGCCACCCATGAAAAAAGGGCCCCGAAGGGCCCTTTTTCTGTTGCGGTGCAGTCGCTTAGACGCCCGAGGCCTTGGCCGCGGCAACATCTTTGATCGACAGCTTGATACGGCCGCGGTTGTCCACGTCCAGTACCAGCACTTCAACTTCCTGGCCTTCTTTCAGGATGTCGGTGACTTTTTCGACGCGAGCATCGCTCAGCATCGAAATGTGCACCAGGCCGTCCTTACCAGGCAGGATGTTCACGAAGGCGCCGAAGTCGACGATACGCTCAACCTTACCCACGTAGATCTTGCCGATTTCGGCCTCGGCGGTGATGCCCAAGATGCGCTGCTTGGCAGCCTCTGCCGCTTCCTTGGTTTCGCCGAAGATCTTGATCGAGCCGTCGTCTTCGATATCGATCGAAGCCTTGGTCTCTTCACAGATGGCACGGATGGTGGCGCCGCCTTTACCGATGACGTCACGGATCTTGTCGGTGTCGATCTTCATCGCGATCATGGTCGGGGCGTTGGCCGACAGTTCGGTACGCGACTGACCAATGATCTGGTTCATCTGGCCGAGGATGTTCAGGCGCGCTTCCAGGGCTTGGCCCAGGGCGATTTCCATGATCTCTTCGGTGATGCCGTTGATCTTGATGTCCATCTGCAGCGCGGTAACACCTTTGGCGGTACCGGCTACCTTGAAGTCCATGTCGCCCAGGTGGTCTTCGTCACCCAGGATGTCGGTCAGAACGGCAAACTTCTCGCCTTCCTTGACCAGGCCCATGGCGATACCGGCAACCGGCGCCTTCATTGGCACACCAGCGTCCATCAGGGCCAGGGAAGCGCCACAGACCGAAGCCATGGAGCTGGAACCGTTGGATTCGGTGATTTCCGAAACCACGCGGATGGTGTACGGGAACACGTCAGCAGCCGGCAGCATGGCCTGGACCGAGCGACGGGCCAGACGGCCGTGGCCGATTTCGCGACGGCCAGCACCGCCCATACGACCACACTCGCCCACCGAGAACGGCGGGAAGTTGTAGTGCAGCATGAAGGGGTCTTTCTTCTCGCCTTCGAGGGTGTCCAGCAGCTGGGCGTCACGGGCAGTACCCAGGGTCGCAACGACCAGAGCCTGGGTTTCACCACGGGTGAACAGCGCCGAACCGTGGGTCTTCGGCAGAACACCTACTTCGATGTTCAGCGGACGAACGGTCTTGGTGTCGCGGCCGTCGATACGAGGCTTGCCGTTGACGATGTTTTCGCGAACGGTGCGGTATTCGATTTCGCCGAAGATTTCTTTGACTTCGGAAGCCGAAGGCTGGCCTTCTTCACCGGAGAACTTGGCGATGGCCTGGTCACGCAGCTCGCCCAGGCGCGCATAGCGGTCAGCCTTGACGGTGATGGTGTAACCCTGCGAAACCGCTTCGCCGAACTCGGCGCGGATGGCGTTGAACAGCTCGGTGTTGGCAACCGCAGGTTTCCAGTCCCAGGTCGGCTTGCCAGCTTCGGCAGCCAACTCTTTGACAGCCTGGATAACAGCCTGGAACTCGTCGTGGGCGAACAGTACGGCACCCAGCATCTGGTCTTCGGTCAGCTCTTGAGCTTCCGATTCAACCATCAGCACGGCGTCGGAGGTACCGGCAACGACCATGTCCAGGCTCGAGGCAGCCAGTTGCTCGTAGGTAGGGTTCAGCAGGTAGCCGGTGCTTTCGTGGAAGGCAACGCGGGCGGCGCCGATCGGGCCTTCGAACGGAATACCCGAGATGGCCAGGGCAGCCGAGGTACCGATCATCGCAGCGATGTCCGGGTCGGTCTTCTTGCTGGTGGAAACCACGGTGCAGACGACCTGCACTTCGTTCATGAAGCCTTCCGGGAACAGCGGACGGATAGGACGGTCGATCAGGCGCGAGGTCAGGGTCTCTTTCTCGGAAGGACGGCCTTCACGCTTGAAGAAACCACCTGGGATCTTGCCGGCGGCGTAGGTCTTTTCCTGGTAGTGAACCGACAGCGGGAAGAAACCCTTGCCTGGATCAGCCTGTTTGGCGCCTACCACAGTCACCAGCACGGTGACGTCGTTGTCGACGGTAACCAGCACGGCGCCGGTTGCCTGACGGGCAATACGGCCCGTTTCGAGAGTAACGGTCGACTGACCGAACTGGAATGTCTTGATTACCGGGTTCACGGTTTCCTACCTTTTTCAGTGGCTCTGGGGGAACTGGTTTCTTGCGAATTTGTGGGCAGAACGGGGAATCGGCCCCATTGACCGTCCAGATACAACACGAGGCTGGGAGCCTGGTTGAAGAGCGGAAAACCGCTCCACTTCACCAGGCTGCCAACCTCGGAGATACGCATGGCGTGCCCATAGACAACGCTGCCAGGCAGCGCTGCCACTGCATGAGACACGCCATGCACACCACTGACCAGGCCGCTATTAGCGACGCAGGCCCAGGCGACCGATCAGGGCGCTGTAACGAGTGGTGTCTTTACCCTTCAGGTAGTCCAGCAGCTTACGACGCTGGTTTACCATACGGATCAGGCCACGACGCGAGTGGTGGTCTTTACCGTTGGCCTTGAAGTGGCCTTGCAGCTTGTTGATGTTCGCGGTCAGCAGAGCAACCTGAACTTCCGGGCTACCAGTGTCGCCAGCGGCTTGCTGGAAGTCGGTAACGATTTGAGCTTTTTCTTCAACGCTGAGGGCCATTTGGCTTCTCCTGATAACGGATCCCGCAAGCGGGGTCCAATAGGCCAGGGACAAATCCCTGTATTAATAAAAAAGGTGTGACCGTGCCTACTGACAGCCACCCTTGATTCCGTAGGGTTCGGCCAAAGCCTTACCCCGCGGTTTCGGTCATTCCGACCGAATAAGCCGACGCGGCGCAATACGCCCGTCTTCGCTCACTTCACCGATACCGATGAAGCGCGCATTGTGATCTTGTACCCGGACCATGCCAAACTGTGGCGCGTCCGGCGCGCGTACCGCCTGACCATGCAGCCAGTAGAACGCGCTGTGCTCGGACAGGCTCACCATGGGCCAGTCCTGCAGGCCGCTGTCCGAGGGCATCAGGAAGCGATCGAGCGCTTCGTTACCGCCTTCGGCATGGGCCTGTTCAAGCGCTTCGAGCGTGACCGTTTGTGCCAGCGCGAAAGGCCCGGCCTGGGTCCTGCGCAGCTCGGCGACATAGGCACCGCAACCAAGGGCCTCGCCGATATCCTCCACCAGGGTGCGGATATAGGTGCCTTTGCTGCATCCTACGGTCAACCGTGCACGAGTGCCTTCGCACTCCAGCAACTCCAAGCGGTTAATAGTAACAGAACGCGCCTCGCGCTCCACTACCTCTCCTGCACGTGCCAGCTTGTACAACGGCTGGCCGTCACGCTTGAGCGCCGAGTACATCGGCGGTATCTGGCTGATCGGGCCACGAAAACGTGGCAGCACCGCTTCGATGTCGGCACGACCAACGGTCACTTCGCGGGTCTGCAGCACCTCACCTTCAGCATCGCCGGTGTTGGTAGTCTGCCCCATCTGCATGACGGTTTCGTAGCCCTTGTCGGAATCGAGCAGGTACTGCGAAAACTTGGTCGCCTCGCCGAAGCACAGCGGCAGCACGCCGGTTGCCAACGGGTCGAGGCTACCGGTGTGACCGGCCTTTTCCGCGTTGAGCAGCCAGCGCACCTTTTGCAGGGCGGCGTTGGACGTGAAGCCCAGAGGCTTGTCGAGCAGGATGATGCCGCTGACATTGCGGCGGATACGTTTGACCTGGGCCACCGCTTACTCCTTGGTGTCCAGCTCGTCGGTATCCTTGTGCAGGCGGTCTTCGGCCACTGCACGCTCGATCAGCGCCGACAGGTGCACACCGCGGCTGACGCTTTCATCGAAGTGGAAGTGCAACTGCGGCACGCTGCGCAGCTGCATCGAGCGGCCCAGGTGCAGACGCAGGAAGCTGGCAGCACTGTTCAGTGCCTTCAACGACTGCTTCACGGCGTCTGGCGTTTCCTCGCCCATGACGGTGATGAACACCTTGGCATGGCCCAGGTCACGGCTGACGTCCACGGCGGTGATGGTGACCAGACCGACACGTGGATCCTTGACTTCGCGACGGATCAGCTCGGCCAGCTCGCGCTGCATCTGATCGCCGATACGTTGGGTACGGCTGTATTCTTTGGCCATTCTTGCTACCTGTAACTTAAAGCGGCAAACGCCCGGTCAGACGAATGCCTGACCGGGCGCTACCTGAAGAGGTGCCGCAAACCGCCCTGTAGCGGGCGTTTGCGGCTAGCTCGCCCTTAGAGGGTACGAGCCACCTGGACTTTCTCGAACACTTCGATCTTGTCACCGACCTTGACGTCGTTGTAGCTCTTGACGCCAATACCGCACTCCATGCCGTTACGCACTTCGGCGGCGTCGTCCTTGAAGCGACGCAGCGATTCCAGCTCGCCTTCGAAGATAACCACGTCTTCGCGCAGTACGCGGATCGGACGGTTACGGTACACGGTACCCTCGATGACCATACAGCCAGCGATGGCGCCGAACTTCGGCGAACGGAACACGTCACGTACTTCGGCGACACCCAGGATGTTCTCGCGAACATCGCTGCCGAGCATGCCGGTCAGGGCCTTTTTGACGTCTTCGATGATGTCGTAGATCACGTTGTAGTAACGCATATCCAGACCTTCCTGCTCGACGATCTTGCGCGCGCCGGCATCGGCACGCACGTTGAAGCCGAACAGTACTGCATTCGAAGCCAGCGCCAGGTTGGCGTCGCTCTCGGTGATACCACCGACGCCGCCACCGATCACACGGACCTGTACTTCGTCGTTGCCCAGAGCGCCGAGCGAACCGTTGAGCGCCTCGAGCGAACCGCGAACATCGGTCTTGAGAACGATGTTGAGGGTTTTCTTCTCGGCCTGGCCCATGTTCTCGAAGATGTTTTCCAGCTTGCCGGCGTGAGCACGGGCCAGCTTGACCTCGCGGTACTTGCCTTGACGGAACAGGGCAACTTCGCGGGCTTTCTTCTCGTCGGCCACTACCGACAGCTCGTCACCGGCTTCCGGCGTGCCATCCAGGCCGAGGATCTCGACCGGGATCGACGGGCCAGCTTCCTTCACAGGCTTGCCGTTCTCGTCGAGCATGGCGCGAACACGGCCATAGTTGGAGCCACACAGGACCATGTCGCCCTGACGCAGTGTACCGTCCTGGACCAGGATGGTAGCAACCGGACCACGGCCCTTGTCGAGGCGCGATTCAACCACGACACCACGGCCTGGGGCGGTCGGCGTAGCGGTCAGTTCGAGAACCTCGGCCTGCAGCAGGACGGCTTCGAGCAGTTCGTCGACACCGGTACCCATCTTCGCCGAAACCTTGACGAACGGCGTGTCACCACCCCATTCCTCGGAGGTCACGCCTTCGACGGACAGTTCGTTACGGATGCGATCGAGGTCAGCACCTGGCTTGTCGATCTTGTTCACCGCGACCACCAGCGGAACGCCAGCTGCCTTGGCATGCTGAACGGCCTCGCGGGTTTGCGGCATCACGCCGTCGTCCGCCGCCACCACCAGGATGACGATGTCGGTCGCCTTGGCACCACGTGCACGCATCTGAGTGAAAGCTGCGTGGCCCGGGGTGTCGAGGAAGGTGACCATGCCGCGGTCGGTTTCGACGTGGTAGGCACCGATGTGCTGGGTGATACCACCGGCTTCGCCAGCAGCAACCTTGGCACGACGGATGTAGTCGAGCAGCGAGGTCTTACCATGGTCAACGTGGCCCATGACAGTTACCACCGGCGCACGCGACTCGGACTGGCCTTCGAATTTCAGCGATTCGGCCAGGGAGTCTTCCAGGGCGCTGTCGCTGACCAGGGTGACCTTGTGGCCCAGCTCTTCTGCGATCAGCTGAGCGGTTTCCTGGTCGAGTACCTGGTTGATGGTAACCGGGGTGCCCATCTTGAACATGAACTTGACAACTTCAGCGCCCTTGACGGACATCTGGTTGGCCAGTTCGGAGACCGTGATGGTCTCGCCGATGGTCACGTCACGGATGACGGGGCCGGTCGGGTTCTGGAAGCCATGCTGGTTACGCTTCTTCAGCTTGCCCTTGCCACCACGACCGCGACGAGCGCCATCGCTCTCTTCGTCGGTGGTACGCGGAGCAGCACGCGGAGTCGGCGCCTTTTCCTTTTCCTTGACCTTGACCTTGATCGACACACGAGGCGCCTCGCCACGACGACGATCGTCATCGCGAGTACGGCTTTCGTTGCGACGGGTCTCGTCCTTCTTGCGCTCGGCAGCACGGGCTGCAGCGTCTTCGGAGGCCGGGGCGTCGGCGACTACCGGAGCCGGGGCAGCGGCAGGTGCCGGCTCTGGCTTGGCGGCAGGCGCAGGAGCGGCTACAGCAGAGTCGGCTGCCTGACGGCGAGCCTGATCTTCGTTGCGCTGGCGGACTTCGGCATCAACCTTGTCACGAACGGCGTTTTCAGCCGCGCGGCGCTCTTCCACTTCACGCTTCTGCTCAGCCTGGACTTCTTCCGGGCTGCGCTGCACGAATACTTTCTTCTTGCGTACTTCTACGCTAATGCTTTTGCTACCGGCGACACGCAGGGTGCTGGTGGTTTTGCGCTGCAAGGTAATCTTGCGCGGCTCTTCCGCCTTGCTCTTGTGGCTGCTTTTCAAATGAGTCAGCAGGGTCTGCTTCTCATTGTCGGTCACTACCTGACCGGCGTCGGTGTGCGGCAGACCTGCCTCACGCATCTGCTGCAGCAGGCGCTCTACCGGTGCCTCGACCTCTTGGGCCAGTTCTTTCACCGTGACTTGCGTCATGCACTTCTCTCCTCAGGCCGCGCCTAATTACTCGAACCAATGGGCTCGGGCGGCCATGATCAACTTGCCGGCACGCTCTTCGTCGATGCCGTCGATGTCGAGCAGATCGTCGATCGACTGCTCGGCCAGGTCTTCGCGGTTAACCACGCCGCGCACCGCCAGTTCAGCCGCCAGGTCCTTGTCCATACCCTCAAGAGAGAGCAGGTCTTCGGCCGGGTGGGCGTCTGCCAGTTTTTCTTCGGTAGCGATGGCCTTGGTCAACAAACGGTCCTTGGCTCGAGCGCGGAGCTCATTGACGATATCTTCGTCAAAGCCATCGATGTTGAGCATTTCTTCCAACGGTACGTAGGCAATTTCTTCGAGGCTGGTGAAGCCTTCGTCGACCAGCACTTGGGCCAGCTCCTCGTCGACTTCCAGTTCATCGATGAAATTGCGCAGGATGTCACCTGTTTCGGCCTGCTGCTTGGCCTGAATGTCCTTCTCGGTCATCACGTTCAGGGTCCAGCCGGTCAACTGACTGGCAAGACGAACGTTCTGACCGCCACGGCCAATGGCCTGGGCCAGGTTATCCTCGGCGACGGCGATGTCCATGGCATGGGCATCTTCATCAACGATGATCGCCGCGACTTCAGCCGGCGACATGGCGTTGATGACGAACTGCGCCGGGTTATCGTCCCACAGGACGATATCCACACGCTCACCACCCAACTCCCCGGATACAGCTTGGACGCGCGAACCACGCATGCCGATACAGGCGCCTTGCGGGTCGATGCGCTTGTCCTTGGAGCGGACGGCGATCTTGGCTCGCGAACCCGGATCACGGGAGGCAGCCATGACTTCAATGAGGCCCTCGGCAATTTCCGGCACTTCAATGCGGAAAAGCTCGATCAGCATCTGTGGCGCAGTGCGCGACAGGATCAGCTGAGGACCACGGTTTTCAGTGCGAATTTCCTTGAGCAGTGCACGCAGGCGCACACCCACACGGAAGGTTTCGCGCGGAATAATATCTTCCCGGGCCAGCAAGGCCTCGGCGTTGTTACCCAGGTCAACGATGACGTTGTCGCGGGTAACCTTTTTAACGGTACCGGAAATGATCTCGCCTACGCGTTCGCGGTAAGCATCGACCACCTGGGCACGCTCGGCCTCACGGACCTTCTGTACGATGACCTGCTTGGCGGTCTGGGCGGCGATACGACCGAACTCGATGGACTCGATCTTCTCCTCGATCACGTCACCAATCTTGGCTTCCGGATGAGTGTCCTTGATCTTGTCCAGCCAGGTTTCGATCGCCGGATCATCAAGATCGGCTTCATCGACCACGGTCCAGCGACGGAAGGTCTCGTAGCTACCGGTGTGACGATTGATTTCCACACGCAGATCGACTTCATCTTCAAAACGTTTTTTGGTCGCAGTGGCCAGGGCCACTTCCAGCGCTTCGAAAATGACGCCGGGCGGTACACCTTTTTCGTTGGATACCGATTCAACAACCAGCAGTACTTCTTTGCTCATCGTACGCCTCGCCTTGCGCAAGCCATTGGGCCCGGATAGTCCGCCGGGCCCGGCACGTCTCAGTCAAAACTGGGAATAATATTGGCCTTGTCGATCGAGTCGATCGGCAACAGGAACTCTTGATCGTCCACCTGGACCACCACATCCTGCTCCTCCACACCGCGGAGAAGGCCCTGGAAGTTACGACGACCCTCGAAGGGTGAGCGCAGCTTGATCTTCACTTGTTCGCCGGCATGCGAGGCAAACTGTTCAAGCGTGAACAGCGGGCGTTCCATGCCAGGAGAAGAAACCTCTAGGGTATATTCAGAGCTGATCGGATCTTCCACATCGAGAACGCTGCTGACCTGACGGCTGACTTCTGCGCAGTCGTCCACCAGAATCCCGCCTTCCTTGTCGATGTAGACACGTAGTACCGAATGCTTGCCTTGGGAGACGAATTCAATCCCCCAGCATTCGAAGCCCAGCCCCGTGACCACCGGGGCCAACAAGGCCTGCAACTGTTCTAGCTTGCTCGACACCTGAACCCCCTCGTGCATGCTGTGCAAATGAAAAATGGGCGAAGCGCCCATCCCTGAAAGCGCCGTTGGACAACGACGCCGAAAACTGTTCGGTTAGCAAAAAGCCCCTGAAAAGGGGCTCCGCTGAAGCTGGTTGCGGGGGCTGGATTTGAACCAACGACCTTCGGGTTATGAGCCCGACGAGCTACCAAGCTGCTCCACCCCGCGACAAAGCTGGGGCGAAAGTATAAGACCGAACCCCATTGAGGGTCAAATCCAAACCTTCACCTACAAGAAAGCCCGCTAAAGCGGGCTCTCAAGCTTCAATATGGTACCGAGAAGGGGACTCGAACCCCTACACCCTATGGGCACAACCACCTCAAGGTTGCGTGTCTACCAATTCCACCACCTCGGCAATACTACTACTTGAAACCCGTTACTTCTGCTCTTGAGCCGGAGGAGGTACATCACCCGTATTATTGGGGGTTTCGCTCTTCTGCTGTTGGAGCACCGGTACATCATCATTAACTGCCGGCTTCTGCTGCTCTTTCACTTCTAGCACTGCTGGATCTGGAAGACCTGCTTGGCTAAGCTGGTGAGCTTGTTGCTTCGCGAAGTATCCTAACCCAAGTGCTGTCAAAAAGAAAGTGGCAGCGAGTATAGCAGTGAATTTACTTAGGAACGTTGCAGAGCCCTGGCTCCCGAACACGGTATTTGAAGCACCCGCGCCGAAAGATGCACCTGCTTCAGCACCCTTACCCTGTTGCAACAGTACCAGCACTACAAGCGACAGCGCTGCCAACAGATGAAAAACAACGATGACTGTTTCCAGCATTTGTTCAGTTTCCTGCGGCGCGACAAATTGCACCGAATTCGTCTGCGTTCAGGGAAGCCCCACCAATGAGACCCCCATCGATATCCGGCATGCCGAACAGTTCGGCCGCATTGGCCGCCTTCACGCTGCCGCCGTAGAGCAACTGCACCTTCGCAGCTACTTCAGCATCTTCTGCCGCCAGCTGGCCGCGGATGGCGGCGTGCACATCCTGGGCCTGCTGTGGCGTGGCCGTCAGGCCGGTGCCGATGGCCCATACAGGCTCATAGGCAATTACTGCATTGGCAAAAGCCTGAACACCGAATGCTTCGATGATACTGCTTAGTTGACGCCCGACAACTTCAAGCGTTTTGCCTGCCTCGCGCTCTTCAAGGGTTTCCCCGATGCAAAGCACTGGCTTCAAACCTTTGGCCTGGGCCGCTGCAAACTTGCGATTGAGCACTTCGTCGGTTTCACCAATGATCTGGCGACGCTCCGAGTGACCCACCAACACCAACTTGCAACCTGCTTCAACCAGCTGTTCCGGAGCAACTTCCCCGGTCAGCGCACCCTGTTCGGGTTGTACAGCAGAATTCTGTGCGCCGACAGTTATTTCTTTACCTGCCAGGCCATCAATCACCTGATTGATGAACAAAGCCGGTGGAAACACCGCGACTTCCACTCCGCTCGGCAAGGCGAGATTGCTCAAGCCTTCGGTCAGCTCAGCGACGCTAGCGCGGGTACCGTGCATCTTCCAGTTACCAGCTACCATAGGGCGACGCATGCTTTACCTCGTCGGTCAAAGTGGGCGCAGATCTTACCCAACCAGATCTGCGCTGGCAAGCGCCTTCAGACACAAACTTCGCCGACCAGTCTGGCCAACGCTTCAGCGTGCGTCCGCACCTGGCTTTCGTCTTCGCCCTCGACCATGACCCGCACCAACGGCTCGGTACCGGACTTGCGCAACAGAACACGACCGCGACCAGCCAAGGCTTCGGTCACATTGGCACTGGCCTCCTTGACTGCCGGGTGCTCCAGCGGGTCGACCTTGCTCGCGCCGAAGCGCACGTTGATCAGCACCTGCGGGCACTTGCGCAGGGCCTGACGAGCCTGCGCCAGGGTTTCACCACGGCGCTTGAGCGCCATCAGCACCTGCAGCGCGGCAATGATCGCGTCACCGGTGGTGGTGTGGTTGCAGCACACGACGTGGCCAGAGTTTTCCCCCCCGACCAGCCACTCGCGCTCCAGCAGTTCGGCCATGACGTAACGGTCGCCGACCTTGGCCCGCACGAACGGGATATCCAGGTCCTTCAGCGCAAGCTCCAGGCCCAGGTTGCTCATCAACGTACCCACTACCCCGCCCTGCAGCTTGCCACGGTCGTGCAGGTCGCGGGCAATGATGAACAGCAGCTCGTCGCCGTCGACGATGGCGCCAGTGTGGTCGACCATCAACACGCGATCACCGTCACCGTCGAAGGCAATGCCGAGGTCGGCATGGCCAACCAGCACAGCGGCCTGCAGCGATTCGATGTGGGTCGAGCCGCAACCTTCGTTGATGTTCAGGCCGTCCGGCTGGGCATGCAGCACGGTCACGTCAGCACCCAGCTCGCGGAACACGCTTGGCGCAACCTTGTAGGTGGCACCATGGGCACAGTCGACCACAAGCTTCAGGCCATCGAAACTGGTGCTGCTAGGCACGCTGCTCTTGCAGAATTCGATGTAGCGGCCAGCAGCATCGTTGATGCGAGAGACCTTGCCCAGCTTGCTCGAGTCGACAACGGTCATCGGCTGGTCGAGCAACTCTTCGATCATCAGCTCTACTTCGTCCGGCAGCTTGGTGCCCTGGCCCGAGAAAAACTTGATGCCGTTGTCTTCGTGCGGGTTGTGCGAAGCACTGATGACAATGCCCGCCTGGGCATGGAAGGTGCGAGTCAGGTAGGCGATGGCCGGTGTAGGCATTGGCCCCAGCAGCATGACGTCGGCACCTGCTGCGGCCAGACCGGCTTCGAGTGCGGACTCGAACATGTAGCCGGAGATACGCGTGTCCTTGCCCACCAGCACGCGGCAATGGCCCTGCTTACGGAAGGCCATGCCGGCCGCCCAGCCAAGCTTCAGCATGAAGTCAGGCGTGATCGGGAATTCGCCGACGCGGCCACGAATGCCGTCGGTACCAAAGTATTTTCTGCTCATAGGGACTCCAATGTTCTTATTCGGCGTTTTGTACCGCAGCGATCATGCGCACCACATCGACAGTTTCGGCCACGTCATGGACACGAAGGATGCTCGCCCCCTTGGTCATGGCCAACGCCGCCAGCGCAAGGCTGCCGTACAACCGCTCGCCGACCGGACGATCCAGCGTCAGGCCGATCATGCTCTTTCGTGAAACGCCCACCAGCAGCGGGCGCCCAAGGCGATAGAGCGCTTCCATGTGCTTGAACAGGCTAAGGTTGTGCGCCAGTGTCTTGGCGAAACCAAAGCCTGGGTCAAGGATGATTCTGTTCGCATCGATGCCCGCTGCAGCGCAGGCGGCCATCCGCTGTTCAAGATAACGCGTAACGTCGGCGGCCACATCATCGTAATGCGGGTCGTCCTGCATGTTACCCGGCTCGCCGCGCATGTGCATGAGGCACACCGGGAGCCCGGTATCCGCAGCGGCATCCAGGGCGCCATCACGCTCCAGGCCACGGACGTCATTGATCAGCCCGGCACCGAGGCGCGCCGATTCACGCATGACGGCAGGCGTCGAAGTATCGACCGAAATGACGACGTCCAGGCGGCTGTTGATAGCCTCGACCATCGGCGCCACACGCTCCAGCTCCTCGGTCACGGATACCGCCCGCGCACCGGGGCGCGTGGACTCACCACCGATGTCGATCAGCGTGGCGCCGGCGGCAGCCATCGCTTCGGCATGGCGCAGGGCCTCGTCGCGCTGACTGAAGCGCCCACCATCGGAGAAGGAATCGGGGGTGATATTGAGAATACCCATGACATGGGTACGCGACAAATCAAGAACCCGGTTGCCGCAAGGCAACCGGGTCGGGTACTGCACTGAGCTCATAGACGCCCTTAGTGTTGAGCTGCCGGACCGCCAATTGGCGATTCAGGGCGATCATCCTGGGCAGCAGGGGTGCCCGAATGCTTGTCGTCGTCCCAGTCACGCGGTTCGCGTGGCGTACGGCCAGCCATGATGTCATCGATCTGATCGGCATCAATGGTCTCATACTTCATCAGCGCTTCGGTCATCGCTTCGAGCTTGTCGCGATTCTCGATCAGCAGCTGCTTGGCAGTGGCGTAGCACTGGTCGATGATGCTGCGTACTTCGGAGTCGATCAGCTTGGCAGTCTCGCCGGACACACTGGCGTGCTGGCTGCCCGCGCTGCGGCCGAGGAACACTTCACCCTCTTCTTCTGCGTACATCAGCGGGCCGAGTTTTTCCGACAAGCCCCACTTGGTGACCATGTTGCGAGCGATCTGGCTGGCCCGCATGATGTCGTTGGAGGCACCCGTGGTGACGCCGTCGAAGCCCAGGGTCATCTCTTCGGCGATACGGCCGCCGTACAACGAGCAGATCTGGCTGATCAGTGCACGCTTGGACAGGCTGTAGCGGTCTTCTTCCGGCAGGAACATGGTCACGCCCAGGGCGCGACCGCGCGGAATGATCGAAACCTTGTAGACCGGGTCGTGCTCAGGCACCAGGCGACCAACGATGGCATGACCCGCCTCGTGGTAGGCAGTGTTGCGCTTTTCTTTCTCGGACATGACCATGGTCTTGCGCTCGGCGCCCATCATGATCTTGTCCTTGGCCAGCTCGAACTCTTTCATTTCGACCACGCGCTTGTTGGAACGCGCGGCAAACAGCGAAGCCTCGTTGACCAGGTTGGCCAAGTCGGCACCGGAGAAGCCAGGGGTACCACGGGCAATGACCGCCGGGTTGACGCTTTCGCCAATCGGCACCTTGCGCATGTGCACCTTGAGGATCTGTTCGCGACCGCGGATGTCTGGCAGGCCCACCACCACCTGGCGGTCGAAACGGCCAGGACGCAGCAGTGCCGGGTCGAGCACGTCGGGACGGTTGGTGGCGGCGATGACGATGATGCCATCGTTCATTTCGAAGCCGTCCATCTCTACCAGCAACTGGTTGAGGGTTTGCTCACGCTCGTCGTGACCACCACCCATGCCGGCGCCACGGTGGCGACCAACGGCGTCGATCTCGTCGATGAAGATGATGCACGGGGCGTGCTTCTTGGCCTGTTCGAACATGTCGCGCACACGGCTGGCACCGACACCGACGAACATTTCCACGAAGTCCGAACCGGAAATGGTGAAGAACGGTACTTTCGCCTCGCCCGCAATGGCCTTGGCCAGCAGGGTCTTACCGGTACCGGGCGGGCCTACCATCAGCACACCGCGCGGGATACGGCCACCCAGGCGCTGGAACTTGCCCGGATCGCGCAGGAACTCGACCAGCTCGCCCACTTCTTCCTTGGCTTCGTCGCAACCTGCAACGTCGGCCAATGTGGTTTTGACCTGGTCTTCGGACAGCAGGCGCGCCTTGCTCTTGCCGAAACTCATCGGCCCGCCCTTGCCACCCGCACCGCCTTGCATCTGGCGCATGAAGAACATGAACACGGCAATGATCACCAGGATCGGGAAGCTGGCGACCAGCAACTGCGTCCAGATGCTCTGCTGTTCAGGCTGCTTGCCTTCTACAACCACGTGGTTGTCGACCAGGTCACCGATAAGGCCATTGTCGGTAATGGCCGGGCGCACGGTCTTGAAATTGTCGCCGTCGGCGCGCTTGCCGGTAATGATGTAGCCGTCGACGGTCACACGCTCGACCTTGCCATCCTTGACCTGCTGGATGAAGTCGGAATAGTTGAGGGTCTGCGGCTCGTTAGGGCTGGAGAAGTTGTTCATCACTGTCACCAGGACAGCTGCGATGATCAACCACAGGATCAGATTCTTTGCCATGTCGTTCAATTCGCTACCCTCTGAGGCCGGCGCACGACGCAGCCGTGCCTCGCATGATATTCATCGCCCTAACTTACTACATTACCTACGCAGCCGCAGGCACCGTCTGTAACCCTTTGTGAAAGCTAGACTACACGAAGTTCGGACGATCCAGACGGGAGGGCCGATTGGAAATAACTATCGACCACCCGCAGCACGCTTTTCAAACACCTTTGAAACCTTTGCCCAACAGGTACTGCTCACGGGAACGGTCCCGCGAAGAGGACGGCTTGCGCATTTGCACCTTGTCGAACTTGGTGCGCACATCCTTCAGGTACATATCGAAACCTTCGCCCTGGAAAATCTTGATCAGGAAGTCACCGCCAGGCTTCAACACGCGGGTTGCCAGATCCAGGGCCAGCTCGCAGAGGAACATGGCGCGCGGCATGTCCACTTCGGGCGTACCACTCATATTGGGGGCCATGTCTGAAATCACAAGGTCTACGTGCGAATCACCGACCGCCGCGAGGATCTGCTGCAGCACTGCATCCTCGGTGAAGTCACCCTGGATGAAGGTCACGTCGGGGATCGAGTCCATTTCCAGGATGTCGGAAGCGATCAACCGGCCCTGACCACCAATCAGACGACTGGTCACCTGCGACCAGCCGCCAGGGGCCGCGCCAAGGTCGATTACACTCATGCCAGGACGGATCAGGCGGTCCTTTTCCTGGATCTCCAGCAGTTTGTAGCTCGCACGCGAGCGGTAGCCATCCTTCTGCGCCTGCTTCACAAAAGGGTCGTTAAAATGCTCTCGCAGCCAGTTTGCGCTGCTTTTGGAACGTTGTACCACGGGGCACCTCGATGATATGCGTCGTGATTGACTGGGCGGAGCCGGTGGCCCTCGGGTAAAATGCCGGTCAATTTTACAGAATCAGACGGAAAGGGTCAGATTATGCCGCTCAATAACGAGCAGAAGAAGCAATACAAGTCCATTGGTCATGACCTGAAGCCGGTCCTGATCGTTGCCGGGAACGGTCTGAATGAAGGCGTAATCGGCGAGCTGGAGCGCGCACTGGTCGACCATGAGCTGATCAAGGTCGAAATTCGCTCGGAAGACCGCGAAGAGCGTGCTGCCACCATTGCCGAGCTGTGCAAGGCCGGCCGTGCCGAGCTGGTGCAGACCATCGGCAAGAAAGCGCTGATCTACCGCAAGAACCCACAGCCGAACAAGCAGCTGTCCAATATCCACCGCTTCAAGTAACGGTGGCTCCGGTCAGTGGCGCGGCGAACGCGCCCTGACCGGTACCGGCTGGGCCACCAGCACGATGCCGGAAAAGCCCAGCACCAGGAAGCAGAACATCTGCCAGCGCTCGCCCACGGAAATACCGTAGCGCAAGGTGTAATACCCCACGCAGGCACCGAAGCCGAGCAACAGCATCTGGCCACGGAACTGCCGCCACCAGGCCGCCAGGCCGTCCACCCTTGCCAGCACTGCCAGCTGGGTCAACAAGCCAAGCAACGCCACGCCGATCAACCAGCGGTCGATCTGCCCGGCGATGTCCTGCACAAGCAGCGGCGCCAGACCACTGACCTTGAGCGCAGGCACCAGCCCTACATGGAACACCCACAGGCCACCAACCCAGAAAACCTGGGCCAGTTGCCAGAGGATCCCCTCAAGGGATGGCGCCCGCAGGCGCCGGTCAGATGTGCTGGACTTCGACAATCTCGTACTCGACCGTGCCGCTTGGCGTCTTGATGACGACGATGTCGCCTTCTTCCTTGCCGATAATGGCACGGGCAATCGGCGCGCTTGCCGAAAGCTTGCCGAGCTTGATGTTGGCTTCGTCCTCGCCAACGATCTGGTACTTCACCCGCTCGTCGGTTTCGGTGTTGGCCAGCTCTACGGTGGTGCCGAAGATGACCTTGCCGGTATGGGCAATGGTGGTCACGTCGATCACGACCGAGTTCTGCAGACGGCCTTCGATATCGCGGATACGCGCCTCGACCATGCCCTGCTCTTCGCGGGCGGCATGGTATTCGGCGTTCTCCTTGAGGTCGCCCAGTTCGCGCGCTTCACCGATCGCCTGGCTCAAACGCGGGCGCTCTGTCTTGCTCAGGAACAGGTGCTCCTCTTCCAGGGCGCGAGCGCCCTGGACGGTCATCGGGTACTTGGTAATGCTCATGCTTTCAGTCCTGCATGCAGATCTTGCAGGCGACGAACGGTCTTTTCAGGACCAAATTTCAGCGCCTCGCAGATGGCTTCACCGGCCGCAATGGTGGTGGTGCAGTAAATCTTGTGCTGCAGCGCATTGCGACGAATCGAATAGGAATCGGCAATCGACTGACGGCCCTCGGTGGTGTTGATGATCAGCGACACTTCGTCGTTCTTGATCATGTCGACCACGTGCGGGCGACCTTCGGTCACCTTGTTCACACGGCGCACTTTCAGGCCAGCCGCCTCGATAACCTTGGCGGTGCCAGCAGTTGCAACCACTTCGAAGCCCAGGGCGATCAGGTCGCGGGCAACGCCAGCCACTTGTGGCTTGTCGTCGTCACGCACGCTGATGAACGCGGTACCACCGGTCGGCAGCACTTCGCTGGCACCCATCTGGGCTTTGGCGAACGCTTCACCGAAGGTGTCACCGACACCCATGACTTCACCGGTCGATTTCATCTCAGGGCCGAGGATCGGGTCAACCCCCGGGAACTTGGCAAACGGGAAGACGGCTTCCTTGACGCTATAGAAGTTCGGGATGATTTCCTGGGTGAAGCCCAGCTCTTTCAGGGTTTTACCGGCCATCACGCGGGCGGCGATCATGGCCAGGGAAGTGCCGATGCACTTGGACACGAACGGCACGGTACGCGAGGCGCGCGGGTTGACTTCGATCACGTAGATCTTGTCGCCTTGCAGGGCCAGCTGCACGTTCATCAGGCCGACAACGCCCAGCTCCAGGGCCATTTTGGTGACCTGTACGCGGACTTCGTCCTGCACTTCCTTGCTCAGCGAGTAAGGTGGCAGCGAGCACGCCGAGTCGCCGGAGTGAACGCCGGCCTGTTCGATGTGCTGCATGATGGCGCCGATCACAACGTCAGTGCCATCGCACACCGCATCCACGTCCATCTCGATGGCGCAGTTGAGGAAGTGGTCGAGCAGTACCGGGCTGTCGTTCGACACTTGTACCGCTTCACGCAGGTAGCGTTTGAGCTCGTCCAGTTCGTAGACGATTTCCATGGCGCGGCCGCCCAGTACGTACGACGGGCGCACCACCAGCGGGTAGCCGATGCCGCCAGCAGCGCGGATGGCTTCTTCTTCGCTGCGCACGGTGGCGTTTGGCGGCTGCAGCAGGTTCAGGCGCTGAACCATCTGCTGGAAGCGCTCACGGTCTTCGGCGCGGTCGATAGCATCCGGGCTGGTACCGATGATCGGTACGCCGGCTTCTTCCAGGGCACGGGCCAGTTTCAGCGGGGTCTGGCCGCCGTAATGGACGATCACGCCTTTCGGCTTCTCGACGCGGCACACTTCCAAGACGTCTTCCAGCGTCAGCGGCTCGAAGTACAGGCGGTCGGAGGTGTCGTAGTCGGTGGAGACGGTTTCCGGGTTGCAGTTGACCATGATGGTCTCGTAACCGTCTTCACGCAGCGCCAGGGCGGCGTGTACGCAGCAGTAGTCGAACTCGATACCTTGGCCGATACGGTTCGGGCCGCCACCCAGGATCATGATCTTGTCGCGGGTCGACGGGTTCGCCTCGCACTCTTCCTCGTAGGTGGAGTACAGGTAGGCGGTGTCGGTGGCGAACTCGGCGGCGCAGGTGTCGACGCGCTTGTACACCGGGAACACTTCCAGCTTGTGGCGGTGACGGCGCAGGTTCTTGTCGGTGATACCCAGCAGCACGGCCAGGCGCTGGTCCGAGAAACCTTTGCGCTTGAGGCGCAGCATCAGGCTCTTGTCGATGGACGACAGGGCCAGGGTCTTGACCTTCTCTTCTTCCTTGATCAGATCTTCCATCTGCACCAGGAACCACATGTCGATGCCGGTGAGTGCAAAGATTTCTTCGCAGGTCATGCCCGAACGCATGGCATCAGCGACGTACCAGATACGCTCGGCGCCCGGCACGGTCAGCTCGCGCTTGAGGATGCCGGCAGCTTCAGGGCTGGCCAGGTCCACTTTCGGGTCCAGACCGCAGGCACCGACTTCCAGGCCGCGCAGGGCTTTCTGCAGGGATTCCTGGAAGGTACGGCCGATGGCCATGACTTCACCCACGGATTTCATCTGGGTGGTCAGGCGGGCGTCGGCTTTCGGGAATTTCTCGAAGGCGAAGCGCGGCAGCTTGGTGACGACGTAGTCGATCGACGGCTCGAAGGAAGCCGGGGTGCGGCCGCCGGTGATGTCGTTCTGCAGCTCGTCGAGGGTGTAGCCAATGGCCAGCTTGGCGGCGATCTTGGCGATCGGGAAGCCGGTGGCCTTGGAAGCCAGGGCGGACGAACGCGATACGCGCGGGTTCATCTCGATGACGACCATACGACCGGTGTCCGGGCAGATACCGAACTGCACGTTGGAACCGCCGGTTTCAACACCGATTTCACGCAGCACCGCCAGCGAGGCGTTGCGCATGATCTGGTATTCCTTGTCGGTCAGGGTCTGCGCGGGAGCAACGGTGATCGAGTCACCGGTGTGCACGCCCATCGGGTCGAAGTTTTCGATCGAGCAGACGATGATGCAGTTGTCCTTTTTGTCGCGGACCACTTCCATCTCGTACTCTTTCCAGCCGATCAGCGATTCGTCGATCAGCAGCTCTTTGGTCGGCGACAGGTCCAGACCACGGGTGCAGATTTCTTCGAATTCTTCACGGTTGTAAGCGATACCACCGCCGGTGCCACCCATGGTGAACGATGGGCGGATGATGCACGGGAAGCCGAGCTTTTCGAGGACCGCATTGGCCTCTTCCATGCTGTGGGCGATACCCGAGCGCGGGCATTCCAGGCCGATGTCTTTCATGGCCTTGTCGAAGCGCGAGCGGTCTTCAGCCTTGTCGATGGTGTCGGCGTTGGCACCGATCATCTCTACGCCGAACTTCTCCAGAACGCCGTGGCGCTCCAGGTCCAGGGCGCAGTTCAGTGCGGTCTGGCCACCCATGGTCGGCAAAACGGCGTCCGGGCGCTCTTTCTCGATGATCTTGGCCACCGACTGCCACTTGATCGGCTCGATGTAGGTGGCATCGGCCATGGCCGGGTCGGTCATGATGGTGGCTGGGTTGGAGTTCACCAGGATGACGCGGAAACCTTCCTCGCGCAGGGCCTTGCAGGCCTGGGCGCCGGAGTAGTCGAATTCACAGGCCTGGCCGATCACGATCGGGCCGGCACCGAGAATCAGGATGCTTTTGATGTCTGTACGTTTTGGCATGGTGGTCACTCAAATCCGGGGTCAGTCGGCAAGCCGCTTAGAACAATCTGGGTCAGGCGCTTCCGGGCGCGGCGCGAGCCAGCCCGGGGCCTTGAAGCAGGATGCTCAGCGGCGCTTGGCCATGGCATCGGTGAAACGATCGAACAGTGGCGCGACGTCGGTCGGGCCAGGGCTCGCTTCAGGGTGGCCCTGGAAGCTGAACGCGCTCTTGTCGGTGCGCTCGATACCCTGCAGGGTGCCGTCGAACAGCGACTTGTGGATGGCGCGAACGTTGCCCGGCAGGGTAGCTTCGTCAACAGCAAAACCGTGGTTCTGGCTGGTGATCATGACCACACCGCTGTCCAGGTCCTGGACCGGGTGGTTGGCACCGTGGTGACCGTGGCCCATTTTCACGGTCTTGGCGCCGGAGGCCAGGGCCAGCAGCTGGTGGCCGAGGCAGATGCCGAATACAGGAATCTCGGTTTCGAGGATTTCCTTGATCGCCTGGATGGCGTAGTCGCACGGCTCAGGGTCACCAGGGCCGTTGGACAGGAACACGCCGTCCGGGTTGAGTGCCAGCACTTCGCTGGCCGGGGTCTGGGCCGGCACCACGGTCACGCGGCAGCCACGGGCAACCAGCATGCGCAGGATGTTCAGCTTGACGCCGTAGTCGAAGGCGACCACGTGGTAAGGCAGGTCGGCAGCTTCGATGGTCGGGTGGCTGTCGGTTTTCAGCTCCCACACGCTGGAGCGCCACTCGTAGCGCTCTTTGGTGGAAACGACCTTGGCCAGGTCCATGCCCTTCAGGCCCGGGAAACCACGGGCAGCGGCGATGGCGGCTTCTTCGCTGATGTTGTCACCGGCGAGGATGCAACCGTTCTGGGCACCCTTTTCACGCAGGATACGGGTCAGGCGACGGGTGTCGATGCCAGCGATGGCAACGACGTTGTTGGCCTTGAGGTATTCAGGCAGCGACTGGGTGTTACGCCAGTTGCTGGCCAGCAGCGGCAGGTCACGGATGACCAGGCCAGCGGACCAGACGCGGTTCGACTCGGCATCTTCCGGCGTAGTACCGGTGTTACCGATGTGCGGGTAGGTCAGGGTAACGATTTGCTGCGCATAGGAAGGGTCTGTAAGGATTTCCTGGTAGCCGGTCATAGCGGTGTTGAATACCACCTCACCAACGGTCTGACCGTCGGCACCAATGGCTTCACCGCGAAAAATACTGCCGTCGGCAAGGGCGAGTATGGCTGGCTTTGTCAAGAAGACCTCCCGTAAATCAAGCATGAAAGGGCGATCGCAGGTTGCAAAAAAGCGGAGTGACGTATGGACACGTCACCCCGCTTTCATGTGCTGAATTCAATTCGCTGCGCGCTTTTAGTGGACACACTAAAGCTGTAGCTTACAGAAAAGTGCGTTTTCGGTCTACCGCATATGTGTCTCTAAAACACATCAATGCGACAGACTGACATCGGCGGTGGCTTCTTCGCGGGCTCGCCCGCTCCCACAGAACCACCAGGCGCCAAGACCGGCGCAATACCTGTGGGAGCGGGCAAGCCCGCGAAGAAGCCAACACCACTCGAACGGCTCAGCGCAGCTCGAGCACATCCTGCATGTCGTAAAGGCCAGGCTCGCGCCCATCCAGCCACAGCGCCGCACGCACGGCGCCCTTGGCGAAGGTCATGCGGCTGGAGGCCTTGTGAGTGATTTCCAGACGCTCGCCTTCGGCAGCGAACAATACAGTGTGATCACCCACCACATCACCGGCACGCACAGTCGCGAAACCAATGGTCTTGCGATCACGCGCACCGGTCTGCCCTTCGCGGCCATACACGGCCACTTCCTGCAGGTCCCGGCCCAGCGCATTGGCAACCACTTCACCCATGCGCAGCGCAGTACCCGACGGCGCATCGACCTTGTGCCGGTGGTGCGCCTCGATGATCTCGATATCAACATCATCACCCAGCACCCGCGCCGCCATATCCAGCAGCTTGAGGCTGAGGTTGACGCCGACACTGAAGTTGGCGGCAAACACGATTGGAATGTCCTTGCCCGCCTCGGCCAGCAACTGCTTCTCTTCAACAGAGAAGCCCGTAGTACCGATGATCATCGCCTTGCCGTGCTTGCGGCAGAACGCCAGGTTCTTGAGGGTGACCGAAGGGTGCGTGAAATCGATCAGCACGTCGAACTCGTCGGCAACCTTGACCAGGTCATCGGACAGCAGCACACCGATCCGGCCGAGGGCCGCCAATTCACCGGCGTCCGCCCCGACCAGCGAGCTGTCAGGGCGATCGATCGCTGCCGTCAGGCCGGCACCCGGGGTTTGCTGCACAGCCTCGATCAGGGTCTTGCCCATCCGCCCTGCCGCGCCCATCACTGCAATACGTCGCATAGCCTTTTCCTTGTCAGAGATCGCCGAAGAAGCGCTTCACGCCATCGAACCAGCCACTGGCCTTGGGCGAGTGGGAACTGTCGCCTTCCAGCGAGTCACGCAGCTCTTCGAGCAGCTCGCGCTGACGGCGGCTGAGGTTGACCGGGGTTTCCACCGCCACACGGCACAGCAGGTCACCCGCACCACCACCGCGCACCGGCGCCACACCCTTGCCACGCAGGCGGAACTGCTTGCCAGTCTGGGTGCCTTCCGGAATTTTCAGCTTCACGCGACCATCAAGGGTCGGCACTTCCAGCTCACCACCCAGGGCGGCATCGGTGTAGCTGATGGGCACTTCGCAGTACAGGTGCTTGCCGTCGCGCTGGAAGATCTCGTGCTCACGCACACTGATCACCACGTACAGGTCGCCAGTCGGGCCACCATGGGTACCGGCCTCGCCCTCGCCCGACAGGCGGATGCGGTCGCCGGTATCGACACCTGCCGGCACCTTGACCGACAACGTCTTGTATTCTTCGACACGGCCTTCGCCGTGGCACGAGGTGCACGGGTCGGTAATGATCTTGCCCTGGCCATGGCAGCGCGGGCAGGTTTGCTGCACCGAGAAGAAGCCTTGCTGCATGCGCACCTGACCGATGCCCCCGCACGTCGGGCAGGTCGACGGGGTCGAACCCTTCTTGGCACCGGAACCGTCGCAAGGCTGGCAATTGACCAGGGTAGGAACACGGATGCTGACCGTGGCGCCACGCACCGCTTCTTCCAGGTTCAGCTCCAGGGTGTAGCGCAGGTCACTGCCGCGCTGGGCACCGCCACGTCCGCCACCGCGGCCGCCACCGAAGAAGTCGCTGAATACATCGCCGAAGATGTCGGAGAAGTTGGCGCCACCGAAGCCGGCACCACCACCGCCCATGCTCGGGTCGACACCCGCATGGCCGTACTGGTCGAACGCCGCGCGCTTGCTGGCATCAGACAGCACTTCGTAGGCCTCGTTGGCCTCCTTGAACATGTCTTCCGACTCTTTGTCACCCGGGTTGCGGTCCGGGTGGTATTTCATCGCCAGGCGGCGATAGGCCTTTTTGAGGTCAGACTCGCTGGCGCCGCGCTCGACACCCAGTACCTCATAATAATCACGCTTGGACATAGGTCATTTGCACCTTGTTGGGCGTCTGGCATCTGCGCCGCGCCATCAGCACCTGCCTGCGCCACCAAAGTTGGCTGACAGATGCTGTAAAAATTCTCGAATTCCAGATACGCCAACGCGGGAGCAAGCCCCCGCGCGGCGACATCCTACCAGCTCACCGCCAAACGGCGGTGGGCTGGCCGACAACATGCAGGGATTACTGCTTGTTGTTGTCTTTCACTTCTTCGAACTCGGCGTCAACCACGTCATCGTGCTTGGCTTCCGGCTCGGCCTGCTGCGCGCCACTCTGAGGCTGTTCGGCCGACTGCTCGGCGTACATCTTCTGGGCAACCGGGGCAGAGACCTTGGACAGCTCCTCGACCTTGGCATCGATTGCAGCCTTGTCATCGCCTTTGACAGCGGTTTCCAGGGCAACAACGGCAGCCTCGATGGCAGTTTTCTCTTCAGCGGTGACCTTGTCACCCGCGTCAGCAACCATCTTGCGGGTCGAGTGAACCAGCGCATCACCCTGGTTACGGGCAGCGGCCAGCTCTTCGAACTTGCGGTCTTCCTCGGCGTTAGCCTCGGCGTCACGCACCATGCGCTCGATCTCTTCGTCCGACAGGCCGGAGTTGGCCTTGATCACGATCGACTGAGTCTTGCCGGTAGCCTTGTCTTTCGCGCCTACGTGCAGGATGCCGTTGGCGTCGATGTCGAAGGTTACTTCGATCTGTGGAACGCCACGTGGTGCTGGCGGAATGTCAGCCAGGTCGAACTTGCCCAGCGACTTGTTCTGCGCAGCCTGCTTGCGCTCACCCTGCAGTACGTGGATGGTCACGGCGCCCTGGTTGTCATCGGCAGTCGAGAACACCTGCGACTTCTTGGTCGGGATGGTGGTGTTCTTCTCGATCAGCGCGGTCATCACGCCGCCCATGGTTTCGATACCCAGGGTCAGCGGGCTGACGTCCAGCAGCAGTACGTCTTTCACGTCACCGGCCAGTACAGCGCCCTGGATGGCAGCGCCCATGGCAACTGCTTCGTCCGGGTTGACGTCCTTGCGTGCTTCTTTACCGAAGAAGTCGGCAACTTCTTTCTGCACCAGCGGCATACGGGTCTGACCGCCGACCAGGATCACGTCGTCGATCTTGCTGGCGTCGATGCCGGCGTCTTTCAGGGCGATGCGGCAAGGCTCGATGGTACGCTTGACCAGGTCTTCGACCAGCGACTCCAGCTTGGCGCGGGAGATCTTCACGTTCAGGTGCTTAGGACCGGTGGCATCTGCAGTGATGTACGGCAGGTTGACGTCGGTCGACTGAGCGGAAGACAGCTCGATCTTGGCTTTTTCTGCGGCTTCTTTCAGGCGCTGCAGGGCCAGAGGATCGTTCTTCAGGTCCATGCCCGACTCTTTCTTGAACTCGTCGACGAGGTAGTCGATCAGGCGCATGTCGAAGTCTTCGCCACCCAGGAAGGTGTCGCCGTTGGTAGCCAGTACTTCGAACTGGTGCTCACCGTCGACTTCGGCGATTTCGATGACCGAAACGTCGAAGGTACCACCACCCAGGTCATAAACGATGACAGTGTGGTCGCCCTTGGCCTTGTCCATGCCATAAGCCAGTGCAGCGGCGGTCGGCTCGTTGATGATGCGTTTTACGTCCAGGCCAGCGATGCGGCCGGCGTCTTTGGTGGCCTGACGCTGGCTGTCGTTGAAGTAGGCCGGAACGGTGATGACCGCTTCGGTGACTGGCTCGCCGAGGTAGTCTTCGGCAGTCTTTTTCATTTTCTTCAGGACTTCGGCGCTGATTTGCGGCGGAGCCATTTCCTTGCCAGCAGCCTCGACCCAGGCGTCACCGTTGTTCGCCTTGACGATCTTGTACGGCACCAGCTTGATGTCTTTTTGCACAACGTCTTCTTCGAAGCGGCGGCCAATCAGGCGCTTCACTGCGAACAGGGTGTTGTGCGGGTTGGTCACAGCCTGGCGCTTGGCCGACTGACCCACCAGGATTTCGCCATCGTTGGCGTAGGCCACGATCGAAGGGGTGGTACGCGCACCTTCGGCGTTTTCGATGACTTTGACGTTACCGTTTTCCAGAATGGAGACGCACGAGTTGGTGGTCCCCAGGTCGATACCGATGATTTTACCCATGTTAACTCTCCCGAAACTTGAATTTGGTAGCAGCGACTACTTTGGCCAACTGCGGTAATACTTGAAGGCTTGACACCTAGATGGGGTTGCCCGGAAGGATTTCAAGCCTTTTCATTGATCGAGGGTTGCGCCGCGCTCGGCGCCTTGCTGACCACCACCATGGCGGGGCGCAGCAGGCGGCCGTTCAGCAGGTAACCCTTCTGGAACACATTCAGCACGCTGTTTGGCTCGACTTCGCCGTTTTCCTGCATGGCCATGGCCTGGTGGTGCTCAGGGTTGAACGGCTGGCCGTGCGGGTCGACTGCTTCGAGGTTGTAGCGCTTGAGGGTGTCCTGGAACATTTTCAGGGTCAGCTCGACGCCTTCGCGGATCTGCTTGACGTGCTCATCCTCGGCGCTGGAGTGGGCCAGGGCCAGTTCCAGGCTGTCGATGACCGGCAGCAGGTCGCTGGAGAACTTCTCCAGGGCGAACTTGTGGGCTTTCTCCACATCCTGCTCGGCACGACGGCGCACGTTCTGCACGTCGGCAACGGCGCGCAGCGCCTGGTCCTTGGCTGCGGCCAGCTGTTCCTCGAGCTCCAGAACACGGGTGTCAGCTGCAGTGCCTGCACCGGTTTCTTCCACGTTAAGGTCTTTCTCGTTCAGCTGTTCATCAGCCATGGGGTCTCTCCTGCGCAATTTTGTGGACTGCGAGCCAGGCTCGCCTGTGATGTCGGCTATATGGGGCCGGAAAAACCAGCTTCAAGGGGCAAGGTGGTTTTCCGGGTTGCAACAGAATCTGGCAGGGGGCATTGGCAGGCCTGAAAAAAGTACTGTATAAATAACCAGACCTGACTTTCGGGAGCCGCCCCTCATGCTGGTGCACCTGTCCATTCACAACTACGCCATCGTCGAGCACCTCGACCTCGAAATTGCCCGCGGCATGTCCGTCATCACGGGCGAGACCGGTGCCGGCAAATCGATCATGCTCGACGCCCTCGGCCTGGCCCTTGGCGACCGTGCCGACAGTGGCGTGGTGCGCCCTGGCACCGACAAGGCAGACATCCTCGCCACCTTCGACCTGGTAGACATCCCGGAAGCCCATGCCTGGCTGGCCGAACGCGACCTGGACAACGACGGGCTATGCATCCTGCGCCGGGTAATCACCGCCGAAGGGCGCAGCCGCGGCTACATCAACGGCACGCCGTGCCCGCTGGGCGACCTCAAGGCGCTGGGCGAGCTGCTTATCGATATCCACAGCCAGCACGAGCACCAGTCGCTGCTGAAAACCGACACCCACCGCCGCCTGCTCGACGAGTACGCCGGCGCCGTCGACCTGGCCCGCCAGGTGCATCTGGCGGCCAAGCGCTGGAACCAGACCCGCCTGGAGCTGGAGCGGCTGTCCAATTCAGGTGACGAGCAGCGCGCCCGTCATCAGTTGCTCAGCTACCAGCTGGAAGAACTGGACAACCTCGGCCTGGGCGAGCACGAACTGGAGCAACTGGAGCAGGAGCACAAGAACCTGACCAGCGCCGAAGCGCTGTTCGGCATTTGTCGCCAAGTGATCGACCAGTGCAGTGAAAGCGATTCGGGCAACGTGCTCAGCGCCCTCACCTCCAGCCTCAACCGGCTGGGCGCTGCCACCCACTCACCCAAGGCCCTGGGCGAGGCCGCCAACCTGATCGCCAGCGCACAGATCCAGATAGAAGAAGCCGTGGGCGAGCTCAACCGTTTCCTCGACAACTTCGACGCCGACCCGATGCGCCTGCAGGCTTTGGAAGAACGTCTCGACACCATCTATACACTCGCGCGCAAACACCGCGTGCACCCCACTGAACTGCCGCACCTGCAGCAACAACTGATGGAAGAAATCGAAGGCCTGAACGCCAGTGACGAGTCGATCGAGCGGCTGGGCGAGGAACTGGCGGCTTTCGCACAGCATTACAAAGAGCGGGCCCGTGAACTCAGCGCCCTGCGCCAGCAAGCCGCCCAGCAACTGGCGGGCGCCGTCGAGCAGGAAATCCAGCGCCTGGGCATGCCCGGCGGGCGTTTCCGCATCGAGCTGACGCCCACCGAGGGCGCAGACCTGTCACCGCATGGCCTGGAGCAGATCGAACTGCTGGTCAGCGCCAACCCCGGCCAACCGCTCAAGGGCCTGGCCAAGGTAGCTTCGGGTGGCGAACTGTCGCGTATCAGCCTGGCGATCCAGGTGATTACCGCACAGACATCGCGCATTCCTACCCTGGTATTCGACGAAGTCGACGTGGGTATCGGCGGCCCTACTGCCGAAATTGTCGGCCAGTTGTTGCGCCGCCTGGGCGAGCGCGGCCAGGTGCTGACCGTGACTCACCTGCCGCAGGTGGCCGCGCAAGGGCATCACCACCTGTTTGTGCACAAAGTGCGCAACAGCGACACCACCCACACCGCCGTGGCCAGCCTGGGCAAGCGGGAGCGGGTAGAAGAAGTGGCGCGGATGCTGGGCGGCATTGACCTGACCAAGGAATCCCTGGCGCATGCGCGCAAGATGGTGGTTTCTGGCAAGGCTTGATGCTACCGGTACTGACCCTATCGCCGGCAAGCCAGCTCCCACAGGGTGATCACAGGACCTGGGATATGGGGTGTACCTGCGGGAGCTGGCTTGCCGGCGATAGGGCCAGTGCAGACAACCAAATTAATCTGCCGAAGCAGAAAGCACAAAGGCGACCCGGAGGTCGCCTTTGTCATTCATAACGATAAAAAATCATTACTTCTTCTTACGCACATACAGGACCAGATTGTGGTCCACCAGCTCGAAGCCATGCTCGGCTACGATTTCGCGCTGGCGCTTCTCGATTTCGGCATCCATGAATTCGATGACTTCACTGGTATCCACGTTCACCATATGGTCGTGGTGACCGCCATCGGCCAGCTCGAACACTGCGTGGCCGCCGTCGAAGTTGTGGCGAACCACCAGACCCGCCGCTTCGAACTGGGTCAGTACGCGATAGACGGTGGCCAGGCCTACGTCCTCGCCTGCTTCCATCAGTGCCTTGTAAACATCCTCGGCACTCATGTGACGCTGCTCGGTGGAATCGAGCATCTGAAGGATCTTGACTCGAGGCAGGGTCACCTTGAGACCGGCTTTGCGTAATTCGCTATTTTCAACCATGGTCAGCTTTCTCGCCGATGCTGCTTCGCAGCTTCTCTTAATACGGGTATGATCGGGGTTTACGTTGTCCAGCCAAGATAGTGGAAGTCGCCCACCGATGCAAAACACCAAGCTCTTGCTAACCAGCCTCACCCTAGTGGGACTGCTCGCACTCGCCGGTTGCTCGTTTCCCGGGGTTTACAAAATCGACATCCAGCAGGGCAATGTCGTCACGCAGGACATGATAGACCAATTACGCCCGGGAATGACCCGCCGGCAAGTAAGGTTTATCATGGGCAACCCGCTGATTCAGGATACCTTCCACACCAACCGTTGGGATTACCTGTACAGCCTGCAGCCTGGCGGTGGTAAACGCCAGCAAGAGCGCATGAGCATCTTCTTCAACGAGAGCGACCAACTGGTCAGCTTGTCGGGCGACTTCATGCCAGGCGTCAGCCGCGACCAGGAAATCCTGGGGGGCAGCAGCGACACCACAGTCAGCCCGGCCACCGAGCCAGGCCAGACAGCGCAGCCAGCAGCTCAGCCTGAAGAAAAACCAGCTAAGCCAGGCTCGGTGGAAGAGTCCATCCAGCGCGAAATCGACACCATCGAGACCACCCCGGTCCCGACGCCGGCTCCGTTGGAAACCCGCTAAGCGGGAACAGCAGTCACAAAAAAGCCCGGACCTGGTCCGGGCTTTTTGTTTTCGCCGTATCTGTCAGGCATGCAGTTGCTTGGCACGCTGGCAGAAAGCATCGACCAGCGTGTTGGCCGCCTGATTGAACAGCGGGCCCAAGGTGGCGCGCACAATCGGCCCGGCATAATCGAAAGACAGGTCCAGGCTGATCTTGCAGGCCTTTTCACCCAGCGGCTTGAACACCCACACGCCATGCAACTGCGTGAACGGCCCCTCCTCAAGGTTCATCTCGATAGACTGCCCCGGCACCAGCACGTTACGCGTGACGAAGTACTGACTCATGCCGCCCTTGGCCACCTCGAGCTTGGCGTGCATGTGCGTGTCGCTGGCGTCGATCACCGTCGAGGCCGAGCACCACGGCAAAAACTCTGGGTAGCTGGCCACATCGTTGACCAGATCATAGAGCGCCTGGGCGGGGTATGGCAGCAGGGCGGAGCGTTGAATATGGGTTGTCATCCAGGCGTCACTTCCAAGGCTGGGTGGCGGCGCTTCGCAGCGTGCCGAAAACAGGTTCTGTCACCAAGACAGGCCCGTATTGTCCGGTATTCATTGCAGTGGCTCAAGCACACCGAAATCCCATAGCGGACGACGCACGGACTTGCCTATAATGCCGCCCCTATGGCTAAGCAAAAAAAACATCCGACCGGGACCATCGCGCAAAATAAAAAAGCGCGACACGATTACTTCATCGAACACAAGTTCGAGGCCGGGCTGGTCCTGTCCGGCTGGGAAGTAAAAAGCCTGCGAGCTGGCAAGGCGCACCTCGTTGACAGTTACGTGCTGCTCAAGGACGGTGAAGCCTGGCTGTTCGGCAGCCACATCACCCCGCTGACCACTGCCAGCACCCACGTCATCGCCGACCCCATCCGCACCCGCAAGCTGCTGCTGAACAAGCGCGAGCTGGAGCGGCTGGAAGCGGCTGTAGCGCAAAAGGGCTACACCTGCGTGGCGTTGTCGCTGTACTGGAGCAAGCACCTGATCAAGTGCGAAATTGCGCTGGGCAAGGGCAAGAAGGAATACGACAAGCGCGACACCGTGCGCGAACGCGATTCCAACCGCGAGCTGCAGCGGGTCGTGCGGAACAAGGGCAAGGAAGACTAATTAGTCTTTAGCCTGTTCCGGCCTCTTCGCGGGCACGCCCGCTCCCACAGGGATCGCGCCAGGTCCAAACCCGGCGCCCATCCTGTGGGAGCGGCGTGCCCGCGAAGAATCCAGCACCGATCTCAGCGCCCGCTGCGCCGCTCTGCCCGCGCCACCCGCTGCGCCTCTTCGTGTGCCTCTTGCAGCACCTCCTGCACATACAGAATGTGCCGGCTGGACACCTCCCGCGCATCCTCCGCCCTGCCCTCGACAATCGCCAGGTACAGTTCCCGGTGCTGGCTGATCAGCATGTCCCGGGTTTCGGTGCGTTGCTGGTACATGCCACCAATGTTGGTCACCACGTTGCGCTTGAGCAGGTCGAACAAACCACGAATGGTGTGCAGCAGCACCGCGTTATGGCTGGCCTCGGCAATCGCCAGGTGAAAGCGTGCATCGGCCACACCCTCCTCCGCCCGAGTGACTTCATCGACCCTGCTGTAGCAGTCCTGCAACGCATCGAAGGCCGCCTTCAAGCGTGCCCGGTCCGGCTCGGTGGCACGCTGGGCGGCGTAATAGGCACACGACGCCTCCAGGGTATGGCGAAATTCAAGTAGGTCGCGCTGCGCCTCGGCACTGTGCTCGAGCAACTGCAGCAATGGGTCGCTGAAGGTAGAGCCCAGTGACTCGGCAACAAAATTGCCGCCGCCCTGGCGGCTGACCAGCAGCCCTTTGGCCACCAGCTTCTGGATCGCCTCACGCAGTGACGGGCGGGACACGCCGAACTGCTCGGCGAGGGCGCGTTCGGCCGGCAGCCGCTGCCCCGAGGTCAGCGTGCCTTCCAGAATCATCCCTTCCAACCGATCGACGATGTCGTCGGACAGGCGCCGTTGGCGGACCTGATCAAAAACCATCACATGCTCTCCACAAACCCCCGGCAGATTTCAGGGGGCGCCTATTCTCGCCGATCCACGCCGCGCAAACACCCATCAAGCCACGATTTTGCATGCGCATCAGGCGCCCGCTCATCGGCACACGACCAAAGTTTTGCACAGGACAAATTGACACACCCACGACAGCGCTTTTAACCTAGCGACCAGCCATTGTAAATTGGTCTTACCAATTATCCAATGCCAGTGCTGACCAACAACAATTAGGGGCCACCCCATATGCAAACCTGGCAACAACTCTATAGCCCGCTTGGTAGTCTTGGCTTGTCCGCACTGGCGGCAGTCATCCCTATCGTGTTCTTCTTCCTTGCCCTCGCCGTGTTCCGCCTGAAAGGCCACGTAGCGGGCAGCATCACGCTCGCGCTGTCGATCCTGGTGGCGATCTTTGCCTTCCAGATGCCTGTCGACATGGCCCTCGCTGCCGCGGGTTATGGCTTCCTCTACGGCCTCTGGCCAATAGCATGGATCATCGTTGCCGCGGTGTTCCTGTACAAACTCACGGTCAAGAGTGGCCAGTTCGAAGTGATCCGCAGCTCGGTGCTGTCGATTACCGACGACCAGCGCTTGCAAGTGCTGCTGATCGGCTTCTGCTTCGGTGCCTTCCTGGAAGGCGCGGCGGGCTTCGGCGCCCCCGTGGCAATCACTGCCGCGCTGCTGGTGGGCCTGGGCTTCAACCCGCTATACGCCGCCGGCCTGTGCCTGATCGCCAACACCGCACCGGTGGCATTCGGCGCCTTGGGCATCCCGATCATCGTGGCCGGCCAGGTCACCGGCATCGACGCCTTCCACATCGGCGCCATGACCGGCCGCCAGCTGCCGCTGCTGTCGCTGTTCGTGCCGTTCTGGCTGGTGTTCATGATGGACGGCCTGCGCGGCGTGAAGGAAACCTGGCCTGCCGCCCTGGTCGCCGGCCTGAGCTTCGCCGTTACCCAGTACTTCACGTCGAACTTCATCGGCCCTGAGCTGCCCGACATCACCTCGGCACTGGCCAGCCTGATCAGCCTCACCCTGTTCCTGAAAGTCTGGCAGCCAAAGCGTTCGTTCAGCGAAGCCAAAGGCAGCGTCGGCGCAGCCGTTGTGCAATCAAGCGGCAGCCAGCCAAGCCCTTACAGCTTTGGTGAAATCTTCAAGGCCTGGTCGCCGTTCCTGATCCTGACCGTACTGGTCACCATCTGGACCCTGAAGCCGTTCAAGGCAGCGTTCGCCCCGGGCGGTGCCATGTACAACTTCGTCTTCAACTTCGCCATCCCGCACCTCGACCAACTGGTGATCAAGACCGCACCGATCGTTGCCGCGCCCACTGCCATGCCAGCGGTGTTCAAGCTCGACCCGATCTCCGCCACCGGCACCGCGATCTTCCTCTCGGCGCTGATCTCCATGGCGGTGCTGAAGATCAACTTCAAAACTGGTCTGACCACTTTCAAGGAAACGTTCTGGGAGCTGCGCTGGCCCATCCTGTCGATCGGCATGGTGCTGGCCTTCGCCTTCGTCACCAACTACTCGGGCATGTCCTCGACCATGGCCCTGGTACTGGCCGGCACCGGTGCCGCGTTCCCGTTCTTCTCGCCGTTCCTTGGCTGGCTTGGCGTATTCCTGACCGGCTCGGACACCTCGTCCAACGCCCTGTTCAGCTCGCTGCAGGCCACCACTGCGCACCAGATCGGCGTCAACGACACCCTGCTGGTAGCGGCCAACACCAGCGGCGGCGTGACCGGCAAGATGATCTCGCCGCAGTCCATTGCCGTGGCCTGCGCCGCCACCGGCCTGGTGGGCAAGGAATCCGACCTGTTCCGCTTCACCGTCAAGCACAGCCTGTTCTTTGCCACCATCGTCGGCCTGATCACCCTGGTCCAGGCTTACTGGCTGACCGGCATGCTGGTTCATCACTAAAGTGAAAGGGGCCGGGCGCCATTGCGCGCCCGGCACTCCCCACAAGCAACGCTGCGAGAATCCATGATCATTTCTGCCTCTACCGACTATCGCGCCGCGGCCCAACGCAAGCTGCCTCCCTTCCTGTTCCACTACGCCGACGGCGGCGCCTACGCCGAGCACACCCTGCGCCACAACGTGTCGGACCTGGCCGGCATTGCCCTGCGCCAGCGCGTGCTGAACAACATGTCCGAGCTCAGCCTGGAAACCAAGCTGTTCGACGAAACCCTCAGCATGCCGGTGGCCTTGGCCCCGGTCGGCCTCACCGGCATGTACGCGCGCCGTGGCGAAGTGCAGGCGGCGCGTGCAGCCGCGGCCCATGGCATCCCGTTCACCATGTCTACCGTGTCGGTGTGCCCGATCGAAGAAGTGGCCCCGGCGATCAACCGGCCGATGTGGTTCCAGCTGTACGTGCTCAAGGACCGCGGCTTCATGCGCAACGCCCTGGAGCGGGCCAAGGCCGCCGGGGTCAAGACCCTGGTGTTCACCGTCGACATGCCCGTACCCGGCGCCCGCTACCGCGATGCCCACTCGGGCATGAGCGGCCGCAACGGCCCGCTGCGCCGTGTGCTGCAAGCCATGACCCACCCCGAGTGGGCGTGGGATGTCGGCGTGATGGGCCGCCCGCACGACCTGGGCAACATCTCCAAGTACCGCGGCAACCCCACCGGCCTGGCCGACTACATCGGCTGGCTGGGCAACAACTTCGACCCGTCCATCTCCTGGAAAGACCTGGAGTGGATCCGCGAGTACTGGGACGGCCCGATGATCATCAAGGGCATTCTCGATGCCGATGACGCCCGCGACGCGGTCAAGTTCGGCGCCGACGGCATCGTGGTGTCCAACCACGGCGGCCGCCAACTCGATGGGGTGCTGTCCAGCGCCCGAGCCCTGCCGGCCATTGCCGACGCCGTCAAAGGCGACCTGAAAATTCTGGCCGACTCCGGCATCCGCAGTGGCCTCGACGTGGTGCGCATGATCGCCCTGGGCGCCGACACCGTACTGATCGGCCGCGCTTTCCTCTACGCCCTTGCCGTGCACGGCGAGGCCGGGGTGAAGAACCTGCTGGAGCTGTTCGAGAAGGAAATGCGCGTGGCGATGGTGCTGACCGGCGCCAAGTCGATCAGCGAGATCACCCGCGACTCGTTGGTACGCGAACTGGGCGCCTGACCGCCTGCAAGAAACACCGCCTGATTGACCCGGGGCATGTGGCGCACAGACGCCACGGCCCCGCGAGGAGACTGCATGAGCTTGCCCGCCGCGTTCCTGCGTGATGCCGAGCGCCTGATACCCGCCGAACGCCGCTTCGACGACCCCACGTCCACCCTGGCCTTCGGCACCGACGCCAGCTTCTACCGGCTGATCCCCAAGCTGGTGGTGCGCGTCGAGTCTGAGGACGAAGTGGTCGGCCTGATCAAACTGGCCCAGCGCGAGCGGGTGCCGGTCACCTTCCGCGCAGCCGGCACCAGCCTGTCTGGCCAGGCCATCACCGACTCGGTGCTGATAGTGCTCGGCGATAACTGGAACGGCCGCGAAATCCGTGGCCAGGGCGAGCAGATCCGCCTGCAACCTGGCGTGATCGGCGCCCAGGCCAACGCCTGGCTGGCCCCCTTCGGGCGCAAGATCGGGCCCGACCCTGCGTCGATCAACGCCTGCAAGATTGGCGGCATCGTTGCCAACAACGCCAGCGGCATGTGCTGCGGCACCGCGCAGAACACCTACCACACCCTGGCCGGCCTGCGCCTGGTGCTGGCCGACGGCACCCGCCTCGACAGCGAAGACCCGGCCAGCGTTGCCGCCTTTGAACGCAGCCACGCCGAGCTGCTGGAATCGCTGGCCCGCCTGGCCCGCGAGACCCGCGCCAACACCGCGCTGGCCGAGCGCATCCGGCACAAATACCGGCTGAAGAACACCACCGGCCTGTCGCTGAACGCACTGGTGGACTACGACCAGCCGCTGGACATCCTGCAGCACCTGCTGGTCGGTTCCGAAGGCACGCTGGGCTTCATCAGCGCCGTCACCTACGACACCGTGCCCGACCACCCGCACAAGGCCAGCGCCTTGCTGGTGTTCCCCAGCGTCGAAAGCTGCTGCCGCGCGGTGCCCGTGCTCAAGCAGCAGCCAGTCTCGGCCGTGGAACTGCTCGACCGCCGCAGCCTGCGCTCGGTGGAGAACATGCCCGGCATGCCGCTGTGGGTAAAAGGCCTGTCGGACAATGCCTGCGCCCTGCTGATCGAGTCCCGCGCTGCCAGCCAGAGCCTGCTGCACGAGCAACTGCGCCAGGTGATGGCCTCGATTGCCGACTTCCCGCTGGAACAGCAAGTGGACTTCAGCGAAGACCCAGCCGTGTACAACCAGCTGTGGAAAATCCGCAAGGACACCTTCCCCGCCGTCGGCGCAGTGCGCCAGACTGGCACCACGGTGATCATCGAAGACGTGACCTTCCCCGTCGAGCAACTGGCCGAAGGCGTCAACCGCCTGATCCTGCTGTTCGACAAGCACCGCTACGACGAAGCGATCATTTTTGGCCACGCGCTGGAAGGCAACCTGCATTTCGTCTTCACCCAAGGCTTCAACAGCGCCGCGGAAGTCGCCCGTTACAAGGCGTTCATGGACGACGTGGCGCAACTGGTGGCGGTGGAGTTCGGCGGCTCGTTGAAAGCCGAGCACGGCACCGGGCGCAACATGGCACCGTTCGTGGAACTGGAATGGGGCCATGACGCCTACCAGTTGATGTGGAAGCTCAAGCGCCTGCTCGACCCCAACGGCATCCTCAACCCCGACGTGGTGCTGAGCGAGGACCCTGACATCCACCTGAAAAACCTCAAGCCGCTGCCAGCCGCCGACGAAATCGTCGACAAGTGCATCGAATGCGGCTTCTGCGAACCGGTGTGCCCGTCCAAAGGGCTTACCCTCAGCCCGCGCCAGCGCATCGTCATGTGGCGGGACATCCAGGCCAAGCAACGTGCCGGCATCGACACCCGCGAACTGATGCAGACCTACCAGTACCAAGGCCTCGATACCTGCGCCGCCACCGGTCTGTGCGCCCAGCGCTGCCCGGTCGGTATCAACACCGGCGAGCTGGTGAAGAAACTGCGCAGCCAGGCCGCCGAACACACCAAGACCGCCGACTGGCTAGCCGAGCACTTCCACACCGCACTGGGTGGCGCCCGCCTTACCCTCACGGCCGCCAACACTGCACGCAAGCTGCTCGGCGCCCCGCGCCTGGGCCGCCTGAGCGCCTCGCTGAGCAACGCCAGCAAAGGCCGCCTACCCCAGTGGACCCCGGCCATGCCACAACCCCTGCGCCCGATCAGCTTCGGCCCGGCCAGCAACGACGCACGCCCCCGCGTGGTGTACCTGGCAGCCTGCGTGTCACGAGTGATGGGCCCGGCCTATGCCGACCGCGAGCAAAGCTCGCTGCTGGACAAAACCCGCGCCCTGCTGGAAAAGGCCGGCTACCAAGTGGTGTTCCCCGACAACGCCGACAGCCTGTGCTGCGGCCAGCCCTTCGCCTCCAAGGGCTACCCCGAACAGGCCGAGCACAAGCGCCAGGAGCTGATCACCGCCCTGCTGCACGCCAGCCGCGGCGGCCTTGACCCGATCTACTGCGACACCAGCCCCTGCACCCTGCGTCTGGTGCAAGACCTGGGCGAAACCCGGCTGGACCTCTACGACCCGGTACGCTTCATCCGCACCCACCTGCTCGACCGCCTGGAGTTCACCCCCCAGGACGAGCCGGTGGCCGTGCACGTGACCTGCAGCACCCAGCACCTGGGCGAAAGCCAGGCCCTGATCGACCTGGCGCGGCGTTGCAGCAAACAGGTGGTAATCCCCGAAGGCATCCATTGCTGCGGGTTTGCCGGTGACAAAGGCTTCACCACCCCCGAACTCAACGCCCACTCGCTGCGCAGCCTGAAGGACGCGGTGCAGTATTGCAGCGAAGGCATCTCCACCAGCCGCACCTGCGAGATAGGCCTGTCGAGCCACAGCGGCATCGACTACCACGGCCTGGTCTACCTGGTAGACCGCGTCACCCGCCCACGCAGCATCTAGGCCGGGAGCGGTTCGGCGTGGGGGTTGCAGCGCCTGGGAGATCGAGCACCGCGCGGGCGGCGCTCGATCTTCCAGGCGCCGCGCATTCCAAGGCGAACCCAGCAGCCACCCCGGTCCCACTGCCAATCAATCCCTCCCCCATCCCGATTGAACCCCCGCCAATCCCCCACAGTCCACCCTACAGGCCCACCTTCCAGAGGCCCCAGAGGAGACACCCATGAAAGGTACCGCGCTTTCGGCCCTGTTCGCGGCCGCCACCCTGCTGGCTTCGCCGGTGTTCGCCGCCGATGACCTCTGCACCACCAACCTGCAAAAGATCGACGACAGCATGGCCACCGCCGGCGCCACCTCCGAAGGCCTGGACAAGGCCCTCACCGAGCACGTCGACAAAGCCAAGGCCGCCCAAGCTTCGGGCGATACCAAGGAATGCATCGCCATCACCAGCAAAGTGCTGGAGCGCCTGGAAAAAACCGAAAAAGGCAGCAGCTCCGGCAGCGGCGGCGGCGGCGCGTGAGCCTTGATGCGGGCGACAGGACCGGCTGTCGACGTCGCCCGCGCAATGGCGTATACTCCATCCCACGTGCCGTAAGGTGCGTTAGCGTAACGCTAGTGTGGGGCCGATTAGGATTCGACGCCGGTAGCGAAACTCTAGGTGCATGCCGAGTTGGTAACAGAACTCGTAAATCCACTGTTGCAACTTTTATAGTTGCCAATGACGATAACTACGGCGCGGAGTACAAGCTGGCTGCGTAAGCAGTCTTCTTGACCCGTTGCTTCTGGTAGCTTCGGCTCCAGCAATCACTAGGGGATGCCTGTAAACCCGAACTGATTGTCATACAGAACAGGATCGTCGCGTAGCACGTTGTGGGCGAAGTGACTAAAACTTACACAACTCATCCAAAGCACCCTGCCCGTCGGGCGGCTGCGGATTAAATCAGTAGACACGGCTACGCATGTAGTACCGACAGCGGAGTACTGGCGGACGGGGGTTCAAATCCCCCCGGCTCCACCAAATCCAAAGAAGAAGACGCCCTCGGGCGTCTTTTTTTGTGCCTGGATTTTGGGCCCTGCGGGCCGAAAAATCGGATTTACCCCCTTTCTTGTAGGGCGTTTCCCAAAGATACTCCCAGCGCCTGTTTTCCGTTGCGGTCATTTTTTCGGGGTTTTAGTCTCGGTGGGTCGTTGCTCATCAACGGCATGACTTTGACAGGTCGCGACGGTAAACAACAAAACGGCTCGTCCTTATGGCGGCTGTACGTGCGGGCACGCTTGCGTGCGCCGGAACTTGTTGTTTCCGCCGGTCTGTCAACCCGCGTACAGCTGCCACCCTCTGTTTGACAGCAGATGGTGACGGCCCTGAAATGGAAGCAATCATGTTGAAGATAGTCCCCGACCCACCCCACCACCTCCACTCCCTGGAAGACACGATCATGATGGCCTCGGACTACGCGCTCTGTGCAGAAGCCGTAGCCCAGCAGGCGATGCTGATGCAGCCCAGGTCGCCCGCATCGGTTTTGATCATGGCCTCGATGCACGAGCTCGAAACGCTGCGCCGATTGCTCGAATCAGCGCTGGTGCAAATACAGCAGCCAGCGAACCCGCAACCGATGCACTGATTCGCATATCGAGCAGAAAACCTGTGGGAGCCCGGCTTGCCGGCGACAGGGCCAGCCCAGGCAACCACCAGACCAGGGAGATTGATCAATGACCACCGAAGACACGAACTGCACAGTCGGCAAAACCATCTTCTTTCAAGGCGAAAACCAGACTCACCCACTGTTCCGCATCGAACCCGGCATCCCTTGCCAGAACGCCCGCGAACAGGCCTCGGAACTGATGGGCTACGCGCGGGACCTGACTATTGATGGCCTGATGGAAGACAAGCCCAAGCTGATCTGGGCTGCGCACTACCTTTGCGCTTTGGGCAAAGCGCTACTGGATGATGCCGAACTCGGCATGATGCGTTGAAACCCAAACTGCTAGGCCTACCAGCCGCCGCCATCTGACCTAGGTGGCGGCCATATCATGGGAGTGCGGAAAGCGCTCTTTCAACCGTTCAATCGTTGATCGCCACTTCGGCGTTCCAGGCCAACACACCGTCTTTTGACTACTTATTTTGACCGCAGGTCAGTCCCCCTCCGCCTTCTTGTGCTTACGATAACGGGAGAGCGAAACACCCGTTTGGCGCTTGAAGTAGCGACACAAGTACGATGCGTCGGCGAAGTTCAGTTCCTCGGCCACACGGCCAATAGATAAGTCACTGTACGAAAGAAGAGCCTTGATTTCCAAGGTTACCTGCCGATCGATCAGGCCCTTGGGAGTTTCATTGAAAAACGCATTGGTCAACTGCGACAGGTAGAACGGTGTGATATTCAGTGCATCGGCATAGAACTTCACATCTCGGTAGCGGCGGCAGTGTTTGCCAATCAACTCCCAGAAGCGCCAACAATGCATTTCCTGCCGGTTGAAGCCACTGTTTTCTATGGGAGTAGCTGGTAATTGCTCGGCTATTTTCAAAAAGAGGTTCTGCAGCTGATTGCGCAACATGATGCGTTGGTATGTGGGACAAGTCTGCGCAACGTTACGCATCTGTGCCACCCACCCCTCTATCAGCGGCATGTCGTCCTTGGATGGAACGCAATGAGGGTGGTCATGCAGAAATACGAACAAGCTATTTGGCAGCGGGTAGGCTACCTCCGCTGCAAAATTTTTCGGCATCAGGCAGAAGAAAACCTTGAAGCGGCGCGAGCGACGTTTGAGCAAGGCAATAGTGTCCTCAGCTAGCAGCATCACACCACCGCGCCTGACCGCATGCTCTTTGAAGTTGAGAGTGAAGTGGGCACTACCGGAGAGGCACACCAGCAGCGTCAAGTAAGCATGACCGAAGGAGAGCGGCAAACCACGCCCTTCCGCTAGCGTGGTTTCTCCCATCCGCATCGGATCGTCAGGAACGGAGAGCTTCGGAATGTGATGCATAGTGCCTCAGCGCTACAACAAACAGTAGCCATCATCGTATCACTGCGTGGCGCGATTGTTTCGAAAAGTACCGAAGAAGCCGAGTTACTGGCATGTACCGATGCCCTGTCTCCCAATACTCTATCCCGAACACACCAATCCACTACGAGTACAGGATATGACACTTAAAACAGAACGACTCTTGCTGCGCCCGTGGCAAGACACAGACGCCGCTGATCTATACGAATATGCCAAAGACGCCCGAGTCGGCCCCATCGCTGGCTGGCCCCCGCACACCAGTGTGGAGAACAGTGCCGACATCATCCGCACTGTCTTTAATCACCCAGAGGTGTACGCGGTCGAATTGAAGGAAAATCGCCGTGCTGTGGGTTGTGTGGGCATTCTCATAGGCAGCAATAGCCATTTTGAAATCAGTCAGCAGGAAGGGGAAATAGCCTACTGGATCGGTGTGCCGTACTGGGGCAAAGGCCTGATTCCGGAAGCAGTGCGTGAAGTGATGCGACATGCTTTTGAAAACCTGGGCCTCAAAGCACTATGGTGTGGTTACTTCGCCGACAACATCCAGTCCCATGCTGCTCAATCGAAGTGTGGCTTTCGCTTTCACCACACGGAAGAAAACAAATATAACCCATTCCTCCAAGACTACCGAACAGAACACATTAGCCGTATCACTTACCAAGAATGGCTAGGACATTCGAAAGAGTAAGAACACAAACCAAAGGTACCGCCAGGAGAAAACTCAGGAGACGCTATGGAAATCTCACTCGCCCAAATAACCCAACAAAACTATGAGGTAATTTGTGAACTGGAAGTCACTAAGGAGCAGGAGGACTACGTGGCTAGTAATACCTGGTCGCTCGTTGAGGCTGCGTACAACCCAGGTTACTTCACACGTGCCATCATAGCGGATGAAGAGCCCGTAGGCTTCTTTATGTGGGTGCAGGAATCAAAAGAAAAAGTCTCCATCTGGCGCTTTATGGTGGACAAAGAACATCAGCAGAAGTCCATCGGTAGAGTAGCGCTGGGTCTCGCCCTGCAGGAAATAAAACAGATCGAATATTTGAAAGAAATTGAAATTTGCTACAACCCCAACAACATCGTAGCCAAAGGCTTCTATTCCAGCTTTGGGTTTGTCGAGGTTGGCATGGATGTAGACGGCGAGGATATGCGGGCGAGGATCATGATTTGATCGCCAAATACAATCTGAGCGACATTCCGATCCCTCCCTCTCGACGCTCAAGCAGTTGCCGCTGAGCTCGCTGCTGCCGTTTTCCTTGGTGCTTACACCCAGGGCAGTTACCCCTACAGGCATCTTTGCAGACGTCAGTGTTTTGCACACCTGCAGGGGCTGATTTGCTCGAGAACACGGACGGAGTCCGTGCCCCCTACCCGCCTTACCAGCTGTAACTCACCTTCGCCGTAACCTCACGCCCCGGGTTGTAGTAATTCGCCGTCCCCGACCCCACCACATGCTGCTCGTCAAACAGGTTGCTGACATTCAGGGCCAGGTCAGTCCCTTTGGCAATCTTGTAGTTCAAGGCCGCGTCAAACAGCGTGGTACCGTCGCTCTTCTTGGTGTTGGCAGCATCCATGTAATAACCTCCAACGTACCTGGCACCCAGACCAACGCTCACATCAGTGTTGGCAATGTCGTAGTAGCTCCACAGCGAAGCCGTATGCTTCGGCGCCACAGTGAATTCCTTGCCCTTGAGCGAACTGCCGTCATACAGCGCGCCGCGCAGCACCTCGGTTTCCATGTAGGAATAGGCACCGATCAGGCTGAGGTTTTGCGTGACTTGCGCCTTGGCTTCCAGGTCCAGGCCGCGGGCACGGGACTCGCCCACCGTCTGCTGCTCGATGATGCCGCTCGGCAGCACGACGGCGATGGTGACGTTTTCCTGGGTCAGGTCATAAACGGCAGCAGAGAACAACGCATCCATGCCCAGTGGCGAGTACTTCACACCCACTTCGTACTGCCTGCCGGTCTGCGGCGTTACGCCAACCTGCGGGGGCGAAACAGATTCCACCATGCTCACATAAGTGGAGACTTCATCGTTGACAATGTAAGTCAGCGCGCCACGGTAGGACGTTTCAGAGAAATTGTCGCTTTGCTTGCTCACCCCGCCGACGTACTCCGTGCTGGACAGGTCCATGGAGTCATTACGCACACCCGCTGTAGCGATCAAGCGGTCATGGAAGGACAAGTTCTGCTGCAGGAACACGGCCTTGGTGGTGGCGTCGTTCTTCTTGCGGGTATAGGGCGTGATGCCGCCCGGCACGCCGGTGAACACTGGGTTGGCGATATCGATGGAGGGCGCCAGGCTGTATACGGAGCTCTGTTTGGTGGTGGAGTCGAGGTATTCCACACCCACCAGGGTGCTGCTGTCGATGTGCTCGAACTGGGCATCGTATTGCAGCATCAGGTTGCCGTTGAGCTGATCGGCATCGCTGTCGGTGCCGAACACGTAGCGCGGTATGGTGGTGCCAACCCGCGAAGCGCTGTCGCTCAGGTAGACATAGCCAAAGTCATCGCTCAACTCGCTGTAGCGCAGGTTGCCGCGCAGCGTGAAGCCGTTGTCGAAGTCGTGGGTGATGTTGCCGCTGAGGCTGGTGCGCTCGACATCGTGGAAGTTGTAGCCGGGCTCGCCGTAGAAATCGCTGCGGTCGTATTCCTTGTCCAGTGGGTAGCCACCGCTGTTTGGCGAGCTGTTGGTCTTCAGGTAGTCGAGGATCACGGTAGCCGAAGTGAAGTCGGTAGGCGCCCAGGTCAGGCCGCCCATCACGAACCGGTTATCGTCCTGCGAGTGGTCGTACTCACGGTCGCTGTTCTGCATCTTGGCAGTGAAGCGGCCGGCCAGCGTCTGTTCGTCGTTCAGGGCGTCGCCTACATCGATACCGGTTTCGGCATGGTCATACGAGCCGTAGGTGACATAGCCCTGGCCAAATTTTTCGAAGCGCGGCTGCTTGGTCACGAAGTTGACCGAGCCACCTGGGTCTGCCGGGCCGAACAGGGTGGAGTTGGCGCCGCGCAGAATTTCGATGCGCTCATAGGCGAACGGGTCTTCACGCACACCGCGCATCGAGCTCAAGGTCAGGCCGTCACGGTAAGTGGTGGCCTGGAAGCCGCGGATCTGGAAGTAGTCGTTGCGGTCGTCCGAGCCGTAGAAGTCGCTGACCACACCAGGGGTGTATTGCAGCGCCTCTTCCGTGGTGCTGACGCTGCGCTGCTGCATTTCCTTGTTGGTCACTACCGACACGGAGGCTGGCGTGTTGAGGATGCTGGTCGCCACCTTGCCACCCACCCACAGTTCCTTGGCAACCACCGAGTTGGTGTCATCGTCGGCACTGGCCTTGACCTTGGCGTTGATGATGACGGGCGCCAGGCGGTAGTCCTCGGTCGCGCCCAGTTCCAGCGGGCCGGTCGGCTTTGGCTGCGGTACCACCAGGTAAGCACTCGGGCCTTGCTGTTCAGCCTGAAGCTCGGTCCCCTGCAACAACGACGAGAGTGCAGCCGACGTACCCAGCGCACCCTGCACACCCGCCGTGTTGCGGTTGGCTACGCTCTGTGCGTCGAAGGACAGGCTGATACCGGCCTGGCGCGCAAAGTGGTCAAGCGCCGGGGCCAGTGGGCCCCCAGGAATATTCCATTGCTGGACCTGGTTGTTGCGCTCAGCGGTTGCCTCTTGTGCAAGCGCAGGCAGCGCAGCGCTGCTGACAACCAGGCCCAGGAAAGCAGCGTGCACAGCACGGCTCAATGGATGGCGCTGTGAAACCGGGGTCAAACTCATTTTCTCGCTCCGTAGAGGGGTCGGCGGGCTGGCCTGTATTCCGGCCTTCTCTACAAGCCGAACGAGAATGAGAAAACACCTCATTTATTTTTCGGATAGCTGGAGGCACCACATCGCGGGCGCTTCCAGCACTTAAACCTTATTCACTATCGCGGCTCGCAAACGGGTCAAACTCGGGGTCGTTCAACTTCAGGATGTGGTTCTTGATGGCATAACCGGCCAGCTCGATGTATTCCATATAGAAGTCTTTACCCAGTTGCCGCAGCGGTGAGCCCTTCAATGATTCAGCGACAGCTTTTAACGTTATGGTCCCGGATTGTTCAGCGATGATTTCCATACTGCGCACACGCTTTTCAGGGTGGTCATAGGGCTTCTGGTACCAGCTCGCGATCTGATACTGGATATCCTCTCTTTCCAGCGCCTGATACAGATGGCTGGCAAACGCGATGCTGGTTTCGCGAATCAGGCCCGGGTCGATATCGCGCTTTTCAAGTAGCGTTTCAGTGGGTTGGTAAGCAACATAAAGCAGGTCGGCGATGGTGAAGCCCGGCATCGGCGGAAAAACGCCTGGCGGTAGTTGGTCCGCCGGGATTGATAGCTGGTCGGAATAGTCGTCGTTGTGCACGGGAAGCTCCTTGCCTCGGTGTAGTTTTACTGGCCAGCGCCAGCATCATCCACGCGCCATTGCTGGCGCGCAGTGAAATGACATTTTCCGGTTGTATTAGTTGCGCGCAAGGGTGAAATAACCGCGGTCAGCTACCTACTCATCCGAGTGCGGTTTCAAAGCGGTTTCGCCGGTGTGGATACAGGCCTTTTACAGGGGTTGGCTTTGCGCCAGTAGCGTTTCCTGCGTAACGGGCAGCGGGCGGCTCAGCAGCACGCCAACCACCACCGCGAACACCAGCGCTGCAAAGCCCGCAACCTGCAACACGGCCTCGAAGCCACCCATGAACGCCTGGCGGGCCAAGGGTGCCACCGCTTCACGCAAGCCCGGATCAAGCAGCGCCAGGGCCGCCTGCAGGTCGCCCGCAGCTACCCGCGTGGCCATCGCAGCAACCTGGCCCACTTGCGATGGCGCTACGGCAACCAGGGCTTCGTGAAGCAATTGCCCGCTGCGGGCGGCCAGTACGCCCCCCAGTAAACCGATAGCCAGGACGATGGCCCCGAAGCGCGTAGTTGTACTTAACCCGGAAGCCATCCCGGTACGCTGGCGTGGCACACAAGCCATGATGTTTTTCTGGGTGTCGCCATTTAGCAGCCCGGCACCCGCCCCCAGCACCAGGCTGGCCAGGGCAAAGGCTGCATAGCCGCCAAACCCGGCGGCCCAGGCACACAGCAGGTTGCCCACCCCCACCAGCACCAGGCCCAACGCAAACACCTGCGCCGGGCTCAAGCGGGTGGCCAGGCGCATGCCCAGCCGCGGCGTCACCAACATGGCGATGGCGAACGGCAACATGCCTGCGCCAGCGGCCAGGGCCGAAAGCTGCAGGCCGTTCTGCAGGTACAGCGGTAGCAAGGTCATCATCACCTGGGCGCAAGCGGCGTACGCGAACATGCCCAGCAGGGCGCCGACGAAACGCCCGCTGCGCATCAGCCGCAGGTCGATCATCGGCCGTGCCTGGCTGCGCTCGACCATGACGAACAAGCCGAACAGGAAGGCGCTGATCACCAGCCGCCCAAGGGTTTGCGCGCTGCCCCAGCCCACCTGGTTGGCATCGATCATCGCCCAGATCAGGTAGCCCAGGCTGCCGGCGAAGGTCAGGCTGCCCCATGGGTCGAGCCGGGCGGCGTCGGTGTCGCGAGATTCTTCGACACTGCGCATTACCATCACGGCAAGCAGCGCAACCAGCGGCAGGTTGATGTAGAAGATCCAGCGCCAACCCAGGGTGCTGGCGATTATCCCGCCCAATAACGGCGCAAAGGTGATGGTGGCGCCCATGCAGGCACCCCAGAAAGCCCACGCGCGCATGCGCTCCTGCGGCTCATGAAAGCGGTTGCCGATCGCGGCCAGGGCCGAGGTCAGCAACAACGCAGCCCCAACACCCTTGGCGGCCCTGGCCAGGTCAAGGAACAGCAGGTTGGGCGCGGCACCACACGCCAGCGAGGCCAAACCGAACAGCACCAGGCCGAGCAGCAGCATGCGCCGCCGGCCAAAACGGTCGGCCAGGCTGCCGGCGGGCAACAGGCAGGCGGCGAAGGCCAGCAGGTAGGCGCTGACTACCCACTCGATATCGGCGAACGAGCCGGACAGGTCGCGGGCGATGCTGGGCAGGCTGACCGCGACGATGTTGGTGTCGAGAATGATCAGGGCACAGACCAGGGAGGCAGTGAGCAGGGTGAAACGTGCAGAGGGCATAATGGGGCTCCGGAAGCTGAGCGGGCTGGCTCGGAGGTACTGTCAGCTTGCAGCATCGCCGGGGCTGCCTTGCAGCCCATCGCAGGCAAGCCAGCTCCCACAGGTTTTGCATAACCTCCGAAAGCGCTGCAGCCCCTGTGCAAAGCGGTACCCTGCAATTGCACAGGCAGGCTTTGCCGCCAAGCCACCAGCCTTGTAGTGTTGGCCTTACCATACCGCCGCCTGCGCCAAGGCTTGTTAGCCCCGGCGGCCCGCGTCATTACCCTGCAGGTAACACCTGATGGAAATCCGCCATTTCCGCTATTTTCTCTGCGTCGCCCGCCACGGCCATTTCACCCGGGCCGCCGAGCAGTTGGGCATCGCCCCGCCCACCCTCAGCCGGCAGATCCAGGACATGGAACGCGAGCTGGGTGTGCGCTTGTTCGAGCGCAGCCAGCGCGAGGTCAACCTGACCGCCGCCGGCCAGGCGTTGTTGATCGAGGCGGAGCACGCCGTGCGCCAGTTCGATGCGGCGCAACTGGGCGCACAAAGGGCCGCCCGTGGCGAAAGCGGGCGTATCGAACTGGGCTACGTGGCCTCGGCCGCCTACTCGGGCATGCTCCAGCAGCACGTCAGCCGCTACAGCGAAACCTGCCCTGGCGTGCGCCTGAATATCCGTGAACTGCCCATGGCCGAACTCCCCGGCATGGTCCGCGACGGCTTGCTCGACCTTGCCTACGTGCGCTCACCGATGGAGCTGCCAGACGAACTGCAAGCCATCGCCCTGCACCAGGAAGGTTTCGTCCTCGCCCTGCCCGCCAGCTCGCGGATCAACGAAGTACCGCAGATCCCGGCCTCGCGCCTGGCCAACGAAACCTTCATCCTGCCCGAGCAGATTTCCGGCACGCTGGAAGTGGCCGCGCAAGGTGGTTTCGTGCCCAGGCTTGGCCCACAACCCGGCAGCCTGGTGGCCGTGATTACCTTGGTATCCCTTGGGCAAGGCATTGCCGTAGTCCCGGCATCGGTGGTGCAGCGCATCAACCTGCCGCAGGTGAATTACCGGCAGATCGTCGATTTCCAGGCCAGCTCGTGGCTAAGCCTGGTCCACCGGCGGTTCGAAAAAGCGCCGGCAGTGATGAGGTACATCGAGATGATGAAGGCCTGACCGTCGCCCTGAAAAACAAAGGGCACCCTCCTCGGGTGCCCTTCGCCTTACCGCCCGGTGAACTCAGTCACCCCATCGACCGCGCCCCCACCGGTTGCGCATGGCCGCGCGAGGTCACGATCCCCAGGAAGGAAATCACGATCGCCAGGCCCAAAGTAGAGCTGACCTCCACCCGATGCTCGGGCGTGTACATCATCACTGCCAGCGCCCCGGCAATGAAGATGATCACCGCCCAGGTCAGGTACGGGAACAGCCACATGCGGAACTTCAGCTCGGTGTTCTCCCGCTCCAGGCGGCGGCGCATGCGCAGCTGCGAAATGGCGATGACCATGTACACCAGCAGGGCGATGGCCCCGGAGCTGGCCAGCAGGAACTCGAACACGCCCTTCGGTGCGAAGTAGTTGAGCACGGCGATGGCTGCGCCGATCAGGGTGCTGCCAAACACTGCAGCGCGCGGTACGCCAACCTTGGAGGTCTTGTTGAGGAAGGCCGGGGCGTCACCGCGCTTGGCCAGCGAATACATCATCCGCGAAGCAATGTAGATCGACGAGTTCATGCAGCTGGTCACAGCCACCAGCACCACCAGGTCGACCATGAACGCCGCGTTGGGGATGTTCATGATTTCCAGCGCACGCTGGTACGAGCCCACCACCGCCAACTGCGGGTCGTTCCACGGCACCACCGAAATGATCACGAAGATCGACAGGATGTAGAAGGTGCTGATACGCCAGATCACCGAGCGCGTGGCTTTGGCGATGTTGCGCGAAGGGTCGCTGGATTCGGACGCGGCGATGGTCACCGCCTCGGTGCCGATGAAGCTGAACATCACGGTGATGAACGCACCGACCACTGCCGACCAGCCCTTCGGCGCAAAGCCGCCGTACTCGGCCATCAGCCCGCTCAGGCCGCTGACCTCGCGGTTGGGCAGCCAGCCCATCAGTGCGGCAAAGCCCAGGCCGATGAAACCCAGAATCGCCGTAACTTTCAGGATGGCGAACCAGAACTCGAACTCACCGTACTTGGCCACGCTGAACAGGTTGGTGCAGGCCAGCAGCAGTACCGAGGCCAAGGCGAAGATCCAGCTGTCCACCTGCGGGAACCAGGCGTTCAGCACATGCCCGGCAGCCAGTGCTTCGATAGGGATTACCAGTACCCAGAACCACCAGTACAACCAGCCGATGGTGTAGCCGGCCCAGCGGCCGATGGCCTGGTCGGCGTAGGTGGAAAACGATCCGGTATCAGGGTGTGCCACGGCCATTTCGCCGAGCATGCGCATGACCAGTACCACGAGGGTTCCGGCCACGAAATAAGAAACTATGGTAGCTGGCCCGGCCGCCGCGATGGCGTGACCAGAGCCTACGAAAAGTCCGGCGCCGATGATGCCGGCGATGGACAGCATCGTTACATGACGAGGCTTGAAACCTTGTGCAAGGTTGCCATCAGATCCCACGGTGCTCATTGGTGTTGTTCTCTTTTTGCTGACACAAGGATGGACGGGCAGGCGTAGGCGAAAATATCTCCTTTCAAATCAGTTAGTCGACAGGTTGCTCGCGCGCTGTTGTTGATCTTTGGCGCGCATCACAGAGCAACGTGTCCGTGCGGTTCGGGCTTCATTTAAGCCTCGCAGGGCTGCGGGAAATTACACGAGAACGCCCCGGAACTGTTCGATCACGACAGGGCAGTTCCATTACCGCCAGATGTCGCGAATGGCATGCCCGATCGCGCCATCGGGCCATCTGGCGCTTTTGTTTTTCATTTGGATGTGTGTTGCCAGTGCCGGTCTCTTCGCAGCACAAGGCTGCTCCTACAGGGACCGCACCAGTCTCAACGGCAGTGGGGTACTTGTAGGAGCAGCCTTGTGCTGCGAAGAGGCCAGCACTGGCCCAGGCGATTTCAGCTACTCACAAAAAAGCCCCGGTCACCCGGGGCTGTCTTTGCACTGCGGGGCCTGTAACCGCCTCAACGCACCAGGCAAGGCCGCTTGTTATCGAAGCGCCAGCCCGAGATCAGAAACTGCATCGCCACGCTGTCATCCCGCGCGCCCAACCCCATGTTGCGGTAGCACTCATGGGCCTTGGCCAACTGGTCCTCATCCAGTTCCACCCCCAGCCCCGGCCGGGCCGGTACCCGCACGTGCCCGTCCACTATGCGCAGCGGTTCACGGGTAAGGCGCTGGCCGTCCTGCCAGATCCAGTGGGTGTCGATTGCGGTGATCTCGCCCGGCGCCGCAGCCGCCACCTGGGTGAACATCGCCAGCGAAATGTCGAAGTGGTTGTTCGAATGCGAACCCCAGGTCAGCCCCCAGTCATTGCACATCTGCGCCACCCGCACCGAGCCCTGCAAGGTCCAGAAGTGCGGGTCGGCCAGCGGAATATCCACAGCCTGCGACTGGATCGCATGGCCCATCTGCCGCCAGTCGGTGGCAATCATGTTGGTGGCGGTGCGCAGGCCAGTGGCACGGCGGAACTCGGCCATCACCTCACGGCCCGAGTAACCGTTCTCGGCGCCGCAGGGGTCTTCGGCATAGGCCAGCACGTGATGCTTGTCGCGACACAGGGCAATGGCCTCTTTCAGTGACCAGGCGCCGTTGGGGTCAAGGGTGATGCGCGCTTCGGGGAAGCGCTCGGCCAGCGCCGTCACGGCCTCCATCTCCTCCTCGCCACGCAGCACGCCGCCCTTGAGTTTGAAGTCGCTGAAGCCATAGCGCTGCTCGGCCGCTTCGGCCAGGCGCACCACCGCTTCCGGGGTCAAGGCCTTCTCGTGGCGCACGCGGAACCAGTCGTCATCGGCATCGGCCTCGTTGCGGTAGGCCAGGTCGGTCTGCTGACGGTCGCCGATGTAGAACAGGTAGCCCAGCATCTTCACCGCATCGCGCTGCTGCCCCTCGCCCAGCAGCGCCGCCATGGGCACGTTGAGGTGCTGGCCAAGCAGGTCGAGCATCGCCGACTCGATGGCCGTTACCGCATGCACGGTAATCCGCAGGTCGAAGGTTTGCAGGCCACGGCCCGCCGAGTCACGGCTGGCGAAGGCCTGGCGCATGGCATTGAGCACGCGCTGGTAGTGGCCGACCGGCTGGCCGACTACCAGGCTGCGGGCGTCTTCCAGGGTCTGGCGAATCTGTTCACCGCCAGGCACCTCGCCCAGCCCGGTATTGCCAGCACTGTCGCGCAGCACTACTACGTTGCGGGTGAAATACGGGCCATGGGCGCCACTGAGGTTCAGCAGCATGCTGTCATGGCCGGCCACGGGGATCACCCGCAGGTCGGTGACCACCGGGGTGCTGGTATGAACGGCGGGATTGGTCTGCATATTCATGATTGTTGTCTCGCAGTATTCAGTGGGTCTGGCCCAGGGCCGAGGGGGCCTTGAGGTCATCGGAAGGGGCGCCCTTTGGGCGAGTGCGTACGAAGAAGATGGCAATGGCCGCCAGCACCGAGGTCACGGCCAAGCCATACAGCCCGCCCTGGATCGAGCCGGTCTGCTGCTCCAGCAGGCCGAAGGTGGTGGGGGCAACAAAGCCGCCGAGGTTGCCGACCGAGTTGATCAGGGCGATCACTGCCGCCGCGATGCGGGCATCCAGGTAACCCTGCGGGATCGGCCAGAACAGTGACGATGCCGATTTGAAACCAATGGCCGCGAAGCACACGGCGACAAAGGCGAACACCGGCCCACCGGTGGTGGACATGAACATGCCGATGGCCGCGACCACCAGGGCACCGGCTACCCAGGCCTGCTGGAACTTCCAGCGCGCAGAGCCAGCGGCGAAGGCGTACATGGCCAGGATCGAGATTAGCCACGGGATCGAGTTGAAGAAGCCGACCTGCAGGTCGCTGAGGTCACCCATGCGCTTGATGATGCTGGGCAGCCAGAAGGTGGCGGCGTAGATGGTCAACTGGATGCAGAAGTAGATCACGCAGAACAGCACGATCTGGCGGTCCTTGAGCAGGCTCCAGGCCGAAGCCTTGACCGTGCCAACGGCTTCGCGCTCACGCTGCTCGCGGTCGATGGTGGCCACCAGCGCGTCCTGCTCAGCCTGGCTCAACCACTTGGCATCCTGCGGCTTGGAGTCCAGCCAGAAAAACACGAAGAAGCACAAGGCGACCGAGGCCATGCCTTCGATGAACAGCATCCACTGCCAGCCATGCATGCCTAGGCCCTGGATCTGCATCAACGCCCCGGCCAGCGGCCCGGAAATCAGCGAAGCCAGCGCCGAACCGCTGAGGAAGATGGCAATCGCCTTGCCGCGCTCGGCGCCTGGCAGCCAGCGGGTGAAGTAGTAGATCACCCCAGGGAAGAAGCCCGCCTCGGCAACACCCAGCAGAAAGCGCAGCACGTAGAACTGGGTTTCGTTCTGCACAAAGGCCATGGCCGTGGCCACCAGCCCCCAGGTGAACATGATGCGGGTCAGCCAAAGCCGCGCCCCCACTTTTTGCAGCAGCATGTTCGAAGGCACTTCGAACAACGCGTAGCCAATGAAGAACAAGCCGGCGCCAAAGCCGTAGGCCGCGGCGCTGATGCCCAGATCGCTTTCCAGATGCGGGCGGATGAAACCGATATTGACGCGGTCGAGGTAGTTGACGATGAACATGATGACGAACAGCGGCAGGACATGGCGCTTGACCTTGGCTACAGCACTGGCCAGGGCGTCGCCGTCATTCCGGGCAGACGGAGCGAGGGTGTCGTTCACGTGCGAATCTCCCACTAATTGTTTTTGTGCGGGTCTTGGTTGTCTGACATGGCAGTGGGGACGAGCATATTCGCGACGAGGTTGTACGACAAGATCAACAGTGTCGACAAAATGGCAAAATACAAGCTGTCACAATGCCAATATGCTGCGATCTTTCAAAAGTAGAGAAGTCAAATGCCAGCTTAGAGGCAGAAAAAATCGGCAAAAAATAATTTGATCGATTAACTTGTCGTACAAGTACTGCGCAAAACGGATCACACCATGGAACCCGAACACACCCGCAAACGCGGCCACAGCCGTGCCCATGACTTGGTCTCCAGCCTGACCCAGCAGATTTTGCTGGGCACCTTCAAGCCGGGTGACAAGCTGCCCTCAGAGAACACACTGGTGCGCGAGCATGGCGTCAGCCGCACGGTGGTGCGTGAAGCCTTGTCCAAGTTGCAGGCTTCCGGGCTGGTGGAGCCGCGCCACGGTATCGGTACCTTCGTGATGGAGCGCCAGGCCCAGGCCGGGCTGCGCATCGCGGCGGAAAGCGCGGCGAATGTGCGCGACCTGCTGGAGCTGCGCATTGGCCTGGAAGGCCAGGCCGCCGCCCTGGCTGCGCTGCGCCGCGACGAGGGGCACCTGGTGCGCATGCGCCAGGCGCTGGATGACTACCAGGACCTGGCAGCCGCCGGCGACAGCTGTATCGAGCCCGACCGACGTTTCCACCTGCTGATTGCCGAGGCCACCGGCAACCTGTACTTCACCGAAATGCTGCTGCATCTGGGCAACAGCCTGATCCCGCGCAACCGCATGGCCCTGGCCGAACGCGGCGGGGCGAAGCTGGCGCGGCAGGCGTACCTGGCCAACCTGGAGCATGAGGCAATCCTCAATGCCATCCGCCGGCAAGACCCGGACGCAGCGCGGGCGGCGGTCTGCCTGCACCTGTCCAACAGCCGCGACCGTTTGCTGCCGGACTAGGGGCCGCTGCGCAGTCTTTCGCGGGCACGCCCGCTCCCACAGGTACCGCGTATGGGCAGGGCGTGTGGGAATCCAGCCCTCACCAGGTCAGGCAGATCTTGCCGAAATGCCGGTTGCTTTCCTGGTAGCGGAACGCCTCGACGATCTGCTCCAGTTCGAAGTGCTTGTCCACCACCGGCCGCAGGCCGTTGGCATCGATCGCGCGCACCATCGCCTGCTGCTGGGCGCGGCTGCCCACCAGCACACCTTGCAGGCGAATCTGCCGCACCAGCGCCTGCACCAGCGGCAGCTGACCGGCCACGCCGGTAAGGATGCCGATCAGCGACACATGCCCACCGATGCGCGCGGCAATCATCGACTGTTCCAGCGTCGCCGGGCCACCCACTTCGATCACATGGTCGACCCCGCGATTGCCGGTGAGCGCGCGCACTTTCTCGCCCCAGGCCGGGGTGCTCTTGTAGTTGATCAGGTAATCGGCGCCCAACGCTTTCAGGCGCTCCAGCTTGGCGTCGCTGGACGATGTGGCGATCACGGTGGCGCCAGCCAGCTTGGCAAACTGCAGGGCGAAGATCGACACACCACCGGTGCCCTGCACCAGCACCGTGTCGCCAGGCTTGAGGTGGTCGTCGCTCATCAGCGCACGCCAGGCGGTAAGGCCAGCGGTGGTCAGGGTAGCGGCTTCGGCATGGCTGAAGCCTTTGGGCGCCAGGGTGAACGCGGTCGCGCGCGCGGTCACCTGTTCGCGGGCATAGCCGTCGAGGCCGTCACCGGGCACCCGGGCAAAGCCCTCGACATTGGCCTGGCCGTCGAGCCAGTCGGGGAAGAAGGTGCTGACCACATCGTCGCCGACCTGGAACTCGCTGACGCCTTCGCCCACCGCAACCACTTCGCCGGCGCCATCGGCCATGGGGATACGCCGCTCGCTAGGGCCCCACATGCCGCTGACCACGGCGAAGTCGTGGTAGTTGAGGGAGCTGGCGTGCAGGCGCACGGTGATTTCGCCGGCCTTGGGGGCCTGGGCCTCGCTGGTGCCGACCTCGACCTTGTCGTAGCCGCCGCCGGGTTGTACGTAGATGGCCTTGCTGGTCATGGGTGGGTCTCCGTATCAGAGGAAAGAATGGGGTTCAGCATAGACAGGTCCGGCACCACAGACCTGAGACTTGCACAATACCGGTGGGAGCGGGCATGCCCGCGAAGAGGCCCGCATTGCCGACACAAAATCAGCCCAGCATCACCTTCAGCGCTCGGCAATCGGCCGCATGCCAGTCCACCAGTTCCGGCCACGGGTTATCCGGCAGATTCACCAGCACCGTGCGCGCACCTGCAGCACGCCCACAGTCCAGGTCAAACCGGTAATCCCCCACCATCACCAGCTCGCCCGGCGCCACGCCCCAGGCACTGGCGATCTTCAGTAGCCCGTCCGGGCTCGGCTTGGGCGCCGCTTCGTCACGCCCCAGAATGTGCTCCACCGGGAAGCAGTCTGCCAGGCCGATGGCCTCCAGCGTCACATGCGCCAGCTCGCGGGCATTGCGGGTCAGAATACCCAGCCGGCACCCCCGCCCGGCCAGCTCGCGCACCAGCTCCACCGCGCCGGTGGCCGCCGTGGAGGCAACCGCCAGGTCGCGTTCGTGCTCCAGCAACCAGGCATGCTTGGCCGCTGCTACATCTGCCGGCAAGGCCGCCAGATGGGTGAGGATGTCGTGCTCGGCCGGGATGTCCAACGCCACGCGAATGGCGTCGAAATCATGCACGGCCACGGTCAGGGTGCCGTCCATGTCGAACACCCAGTTACGCACCTCGCCCAGGCTCATGCCCAGTCCTTGCGATGGCGAATCAGGCCTTCCTGGCTCGACGATGCCACCAGTTGCCCGGCCTGGTTGAAGATGCTACCGCGGCAGAAACCGCGAGAATTCCCGGCCCAGGGGCTGTCGGTTGCGTAAAGCAGCCACTCGTCGGCCCGCAGGTTGCCATGGAACCACAGCGAATGGTCGAGGCTGGCGATCTGCATGTCGCGCTGCCACACCGACTTGCCATGCGGCAGCAACGCCGTGGTCAGCAGGCCGAAGTCCGAGGCATAGGCCAGCAGGTACTTGTGCAGGGCAGGTACGTCCGGGAGGCTGCCGTCGGCGCGGAACCAGGCGTACTTCACCGGGTCGCCGGGTTTGGGGTTGAACGGGTCGCGCTCGGTGATCGGGCGGATCTCGATCGGCTTGGCGCACAGCACTTTGTCGCGAATACGCTCGGGCAACTGGTCGGCCATGGCGCGGGCCAGCTCCACCTCGCTCGGCAGGTTTTCCGGGCCGACCACGTCTGGCATTTGTGCCTGGTGCTCGAAACCTTCCTCGTCGTACTGGAACGACGCGCTGCAGGTGAAGATGGTCTGGCCCTTCTGGATCGCCGTTACCCGCCGGGTGCTGAAGCTGCCGCCATCGCGCACGCGGTCCACCGAGTACACCACCGGCAGGCTGGCATCGCCCGGGCGCAGGAAGTAGCCGTGCAACGAATGCACATGGCGAGCATCCTCGACCGTCTGGCTGGCCGCCGACAAGGACTGGCCCAGCACTTGCCCACCGTACAGCTGACGGAAGCCCAGGTCCTGGCTACGCCCACGGAACAGGTTCTCCTCGATGGATTCGAGGCTCAACAGGTCGACCAGGTCGTCCAACACATGACTCATTGGGGGTTCTCCTCGCAAGGCAACACGTCTCTACAGCGCTCGTTATGAAGGCAAATGATACAGGGTTTGTCATTCGCGCCGGGCATGGCCGTGCATTCAGGCGCGCAGGGTGCGCTCCCAGTGTGCGCGGTCGATGCGGTACAGCACGTGCGGGCGCAGCGGATGGCCCTCGGCCAGGCGGGGGTGTTCGAAGCTGCCGTTCAGGTCCTGCTGCATGCCGATGGCTTGCATCACCTTCTGCGACGGCAGGTTGCTCTCGCTAGTGAACGACACCACTTCTTCCAGGCGCAATTGGGCGAAAGCACAACGCAGGCAGGTCCACGCCGCCTCACTGGCAAAGCCCAGGCCCCAGTGGCGACGTGCCAGGCGCCAGCCGATCTCCACCGCCGGGGCAAAGGGTGCCTCGAAGTTGACATTGAGCAACCCGGTCATGCCGATGAACGCGCCGCTGTCTTTGCGCTCCAGCGCCCACAGGCCAAAGCCGTACTCATTGAAATGCCCGCGCACACGGCCGATCAACGCAGCCGCCTCAACGCGCGTCAGCGGCGCCGGAAAGTAGCGCATCACCTGGGGGTCGGCACACAGCGCGGCGAACTCGCGCAAATCATCGTCATGCCATTGGCGCAGCACCAGCCGTGCGCTTTCCAGTTGGAGGATGGGGGTCATGGGGCCTGCTCCGGTTTACCGCCTTGCAGTTTACAGCGTAGGCGCGGGCGCGGGTTTCACCCAACCGGCAGCAGCCGAATGCAATTTTCACACGCCCTTCACCGGCCCCAGACAGGCGGGAGGCTGAACAAACCTGACTGGCAACGCGTATTGGCCAGCACCGCCAAGTGATGCAGGCAATCACAATTCCCTTGTAGGAGCAGCCTTGTGCTGCGAAGAGGCCATTACTGCCACAGACACTTGTTTGTCATACCGGCCCTTTCGCAGCACAAGGCTGCTCCTACAGGCGATTGGGCAGCAAAGCGGCCCCGGCCATGGCAAGATCAGCACTGGCCCTGATTGCGACCCCACCCATGCCGTTGCCGCTGATCTACCACGAAGACTACAGCCCGGAGTTCCCCGCCGAACACCGCTTCCCGATGGACAAGTTCCGCCTGCTGCATGACCACTTGGTCGACAGCGGGCTGACCACCGACCAGGCGCTGCTGCGCCCGGACATCTGCCCCAACGACATCCTCGCCCTGGCCCACGACCGTGGCTACATCGAGCGCTACATGAACGGCGACCTGTCCCGCGAGGACCAGCGTCGCCTCGGCCTGCCCTGGAGCGAAGCCCTGGCCCGGCGCACGGTGCGGGCAGTGGGTGGCTCGCTGCTGACCGCCGAGATGGCGCTGCAACATGGCATCGCCTGCCACCTCGCCGGTGGAACCCACCATGCCCATTACGACCACCCCGCCGGCTTCTGCATCTTCAACGACCTGGCCGTGATCAGCCGCTACCTGCTGGAGGCTGGCCGGGTACACCGGGTACTGATCTTCGATTGCGATGTGCACCAGGGTGACGGCACCGCGCGCATCCTGCACGACACCCCCGAAGCCATAACCGTGTCGTTGCATTGCGAACAGAACTTCCCGGCCCGCAAGGCGCAGAGCGACTGGGACATTCCCCTGCCTCGGGGCATGGGCGATGCGGCCTACATGAAGGTGGTGGACGACACCCTCAACTACCTGCTGCCGCTCTATCAACCCGACCTGGTGCTGTATGACGCCGGCGTCGATGTGCACAAGGACGACGCCCTGGGATACCTGCAACTGACCGACGCCGGCCTGGCCGCCCGTGACGAAGCGGTGCTGCGCCATTGCCTGGGCCGTGACATCCCGGTGGTTGGCGTAATCGGCGGCGGCTACAGCAAGGACCGCGAAGCGTTGGCCAGGCGCCATGGCATCCTGCACCACAGCGCGGCACGCGTCATCGGTTGTTCACAATGACTGTGGAACCGCTTGTGGATAACCTGCGGGAAAGGCGCTGTAGCCCTTTGTACACAAGGCCTGCAGAACTCTGATCGTTTTTTGACCAGTGCTTCCATGGGCAGCGCTGCGCTAGAATGCGCATCTTTTCCACAGCCTGCTGCCCACCATGCCCGATCTGAACCCCGCCTCCCCTCCCCTCGCCGTCGTTATCGGTGGCGGCCCCGCCGGCCTCATGGCCGCCGAAGCGCTGGCCCAGGCAGGCCTGGCGGTCGAGGTGTTCGACGCCATGCCTTCGGTGGGGCGCAAGTTCCTGCTCGCGGGGGTTGGCGGCATGAACATCACCCACTCCGAGCCATACCCAGCGTTCGTTTCACGCTATGCCGAGCGCCAGGGCGAAGTCGATGCGCTGCTGCGCGACTTCGACGCCGACGCCTTGCGACAGTGGATTCACGGCCTGGGCATCGAAACTTTCGTCGGCACCTCGGGGCGGGTGTTCCCCACCGACATGAAGGCCGCGCCATTGCTGCGCGCCTGGCTCAAGCGCCTGCGCGACAGCGGGGTAGTTATCCACACCCGCCACCGCTGGCTGGGCTGGAACGCCAACGGTGCCTTGCGGATCGCTTATCCACAGGGCGAGCGCGCGGTGAAGGCTGCAGTCGTGGTACTGGCGCTGGGTGGCGGCAGTTGGGCGCGGCTTGGTTCGGACGGCGCCTGGCAGCCATTGCTGGCCGAACGGGCTGTGGATATCTCGCCTTTGCAGCCCAGCAACTGCGGGTTTGAGGTGGAAGGCTGGAGCGCATTGCTGAAGGAAAAATTCGCGGGTGCGCCACTGAAGAACATTGCCCTCAGCGTCCCCGGCAGCGCGCCGCGCAAGGGCGAGTTCATCCTCACCGCGCAGGGTGTTGAAGGCAGCCTGGTGTATGCCTGGTCGGCGCCGGTGCGTGAGGCCATCAACCGCGAAGGCCGAGGGGTATTGCTGCTCGACCTGCTGCCGGACAAGCCTGTGGACAAGATTGCCCAGGCATTGGCCAAGCCACGCGGTTCGCGCTCCATGGCCAAGCATCTGCACAGCCAGCTGGGCATTGATGGTGTGAAGGCGGCGCTGCTGCGCGAGCTGACCGATCAGGCGACCTTTGCCGACCCACTGGTGCTGGCGCAGGCGATCAAGGCATTGCCGTTCACATTGGTGCGTACGCGGCCACTGGATGAAGCAATCAGCAGTGCCGGCGGGGTACGCTTCGAGGGGCTGGATGAGGGGTTGATGGTCAAGGGCATGCCGGGGGTGTTCTGTGCCGGCGAGATGCTGGACTGGGAGGCGCCGACCGGGGGGTATCTGCTGACGGCTTGCTTCGCCAGCGGGTTGCGCGCCGGGCGGGCGGCGGCGGATTGGGTTACGCGGGTTTCCTGACAGATTTTTGGGGCCGCTTTGCGGCCCCAACATCTCAAGGCTTACGCTTACGCGGCCCACCATTGAAGCTCGGCACCTTGCGCACCGCCTTCACAGCCGGCTCCGGCTCACCACTGTCCATCCAGCGCCCCAGCCCGCGCTTGGCGCTGTTCTCTTTCGGCTTTTTGGGTTTCTTCGGCTTCTTGATCACCTGGCCACTGGCGTCGGTCATCGGCACCCGGTGATCAGGGATGAAATCCGGCTCTTCATGACGTGGCAGGGTCTGCCGGGTAAGCACTTCGATAGCCCCCAGCAACTGCACTTCATCCGCGCACACCAGCGAAATCGCCTCGCCTTTGTTACCCGCCCGCCCGGTACGGCCGATGCGGTGCACGTAATCCTCGGCAACGATCGGCAGGTCGAGGTTGACCACCAGCGGCAGGTCGTCGATATCCAGGCCACGGGCCGCCACGTCGGTTGCCACCAGCACCTGAATCTCGCGGACCTTGAAGCTGTCCAGCGCACGCTGGCGGGTGGCCTGCGGGCGGTCACCGTGGATGCCGTCGGCGTTCACGCCTTCGGCCAGCAAGCGCGCCACCAGTTGGTCGACACCGTTACGGGTCTTGGCAAATACCAGCACCTGCGTCCAGCGTTGCTTGCGCAGCAGGTGGCAGAACAGGTCTTCCTTGCGCTTCTTGTCCACAGGTACCAGCCACTGCTTGACGCTGGTCGCGGTGGCGTTGCGCGGGCTCACTTCGATACTGATCGGGTCGTTCAGGGCCAGCCCGGCCAGCACGCGAATCTGGTCAGAGAACGTGGCGGAAAACAACAGCGTCTGGCGCTTGCGGGGCAGCGCGGCGTACACCGATTGCAGTTCTTCGGCAAAGCCCAGGTCGAGCATGCGGTCGGCTTCGTCCAGCACCAAGGTCTGCACCTGGTTGAACTTGACCGCGTTTTGCCGGAACAGATCGAGCAAGCGGCCCGGGGTGGCCACCAACAGGTCGACGCCACGGCGCAGGCGCATCATCTGCGGGTTGATGCTGACGCCGCCGTACACCGCGTAAGTGCTCAGCGGCAGGTTCTCGGCGTACTCGCGCACGTTGTTGTGCACCTGCTCGGCCAGCTCGCGGGTAGGCACCAGCACCAGCGCGCGGATCGAGTTGCTGGCCACCTTCTCGCCCTCCAGCGCCAGACGCTGCAGCACGGGCAGGGCAAAGCCTGCGGTCTTGCCGGTACCGGTCTGGGCTGCGGCCATCAGGTCGCGGCCGGCCAGCACGGCGGGGATGGCCTTGGCCTGCACCGGGGTCGGGGTGGTGTAGTCCAGCTGCTGCAGGGTGCGCAGCAGCGGTTCGATCAGGCCGAGTTTGGCGAAATTCATGGCAATACCGTCAGGGGGTTCAGCGAAGGCGGCAAGTTTACCGCATCACCCCGGCCTACTTGCAGATTTCGCCTTCCAGCGGCTGCGCAGGCGCAGGTGCCTTGCGCCACTGTGGCAGGCCGATCAGCACCACCGCACCGATAATCACCGCCATGGCCACGCACTCCTCTGCGCCAATCTGTTCGCCGGCAAAGACGATGCCCAGCAGCACGGCAACCGCCGGGTTGACGTAGGCATAGCTGGTGGCCGCCGCCGGGCGTACGTTCTTGAGCAGGTACATGTAGGCGCTGAACGCCAGGATCGAGCCAAAGAACACCAGGTAGGCCAACGCCCCCCAGCCGGCCGCGGTCGGCATCTGCGTCATACGCTCGCCAGACAGCACGCTGCCCAGCAACAGCGCCGCGCCACCCACCAGCATTTCCGCCGCGCTGGCCATCGGCCCCTGGGGCAATGGCAAGGTCTTGCTCCACACCGAGCCGAACGCCCACGACGCCGCCGCGAAAATGATCAGGGCAGCACCCACCGGGCTTGCCTGCAAGTTCGAACCCAGGTTCAGCAGGCCGATACCCACCAGCCCCAGGGCAATCCCCGCCCACTCCAGCCGCGAGTTGCGGTGCCCGAACAACAGGCCGAACAGCAAGGTGAACAAGGGCACTGTCGCCACCGCCAGCGCCGCCACGCCCGATGCCACCCCGGCATGTTCGGCCACGGTCACACCGCCGTTGCCACAGCTGAGCAGCAGAAAGCCGATTGCCCCTGCCGCCCGCCACTGCGCCCAGGTCGGCGCCGGCGCACCGCGCCAGCGCAGAAAACCGTACAGCAGCCCCCCAGCAATCACGAAGCGCACACCAGCCATGAGCATCGGCGGCCAGCTCTCCACGCCAATACGAATGAACAGATAGGTAGAGCCCCAGACCAGGTACAAGGCCAGGAAAGCACCAATGAGCAGCAACGGGAAGCGACGGGCGGCAGGCATGGGAAAAACTCGAAATCCGTTTACGGGTGATTCAGTTTAACGGCCTGCCTGGGTGAAGTTACGTTACAGAACGGGCTCAAATGAGCGGCACACTTTTGGTGCGCACAGCTTGGACGGTGGCCTTAGCGGAACTTGGCCAGGGTTTCACGTACCTTTGCGGCAGGCACTTTCTGCAGACGGCAAAGCAGGCCATGGGACAGTTGCTGAATACCATGGGCCTGGCGCAGTTCGCCTACCAGGTGCTGCAGCAGGTTGGCGGCCATCTCGGCATCGGCCATGGCCCGGTGCGCGGTACCGGTGTCCGGCAGGCCGGCCCAGCGGGTCAGGGTGCCCAGCTTGTGGTTCGGTGCCATCGGCAGCAGGCGCCGCGACAACAGCAGGGAGCAGGCGAACGACTGGCTGCGGCTACGGCCGATGCGACTCAGTTCGTAGTCCCAGAACTTCTGGTCGAACGCCGCGTTGTGTGCCAGCAGCGGGGTGTCGCCGACAAACTCGGCCACTTCGTTCATAACCTTGTCCACCGGTGGTGCGCTGCGCAGCATGGCGGTGGTAATCCCGGTCAGCCCGGCGACGAAGGCCGGTACCGGCACGCCAGCGTTCATCAGGCTCTGGTAGCGCTCGACGATACGCCCGCCTTCCAGCATCACCACTGCCACTTCGGTGGCGCGGCAGCCGGCGCCAGGGCTGATGCCGGTAGTTTCAAAGTCGATGACAGCAATACGTTCCATGAAGGGGCCTCAATGTTTGAGCAACAGCTTACCCTCGATGGGCACATAACGGGTGGCCGCACGGATCAGCGACAATGCGGTAAGCCCAGGCACGCCATACACCACGGCCTCTGTACCGTGGCGCTGGATCACCCGTTCCAGCAGCAGGTCGAAGTCGCCATCGCCAGAGGCCAGCACCACCTGGTCGACCCGGCTGGCCGCATCGATCACATCCAGGGTAATACCCACATCCCAGTCCCCTTTGGCCGAGCCATCGCTGCGCTGGATGAAAGGCTTGAGGCGCACATCGAAACCAAGGTTGCGCAAAATCTGCTGGAACTGCTGTTGCTTGCTGTCGCCACGGTCGATGGCATAGGCCACCGCTTCGACAATTTCGCCTTCACGGCTGACGTCGGCCCACAACGCGGTGTAGTTGAAATGGCACCCGTGGGCCTGGCGCACGGTGTAGTAGAGGTTCTGCACATCGGCGAACAGCGCGATCTTTTTCACCTGGGAACCTCATGTCTGGCCCGCGAAGGGGCGCAAAGCGCCCCCAAAATTGCCAGCAGTATGCCAGACCTGTCACACGTACGAATCGTCGTCCGAGAAGAACCCGCCATCGTCGCTGCCGTAATCGGTGTCGGCATAACCGCCCTGGTCACTGCCCCAACCACCGTTGTCAGCCACTTGCTGCTGCCCGCCCTGATCGTTCCAGCCACCGCTGTCGCTGGCCGGTGCTGGCTCTTCCTTGATTACCTCGACCACTTCCTCGGGCTGTGAATTGTGGTTGAACAGGCTGCTGATGCCCTGGGCCAGCAACACACCACCGGCCACACCGGCTGCGGTCTGCATGGCCCCACCGAGGAAGCTGCTGGCACCGCCGCGCGCCGGCGCAGCGCCAAAGCCTGGCTGCTGCGGTTGCGGCTGAGCCTGGGAGAAGCCCGGTGCCGACGGCTCGCGCCAGCCACCACCGGATGCTGCAGGCGGCGCCGAAGGGCGCTGAGGCTGCACAGCCGGCGCCGCATTGCGCCCGCCCGAGCCAAAGATGCTGGACAAGAAACCACCGCCGCCGCTGCCCGGTGCGCCGTTGCCAGCCTGTGCCGCCTCGGCCTGGGCGCGGGCCTGCTTCAACTCGGCCTCCAGCTGCTTGTTCTGTTCGTCGAGGCGCTTGATTGCCGCCTCCTGCACCAAAATCGCCTGGGCCATGTAGTAAGGCGCCGCCGGCTGCTGGCGCAGGTGTTGCTCGATGCACGCCTGGGCCTGCGCGTCACGCGGCTGGCTTGGGTCTTCGGCTTGCTTGATGCGGCCGAACAGGCCGTCGATCAGGGTTTGTTCTTCAGTGTTCATGGGGCGACCTCGTGGGGTAGCAGGACAACGGACAGCGTCAAAGATGGGGTGTAGCGGCACGGGATTCAATCACTGGCGCCGTGAAACTTTTTTCAGCAAGTGACAGCCCCACGCCCGCTTTGGGCTAAAGTTATGCCCCTGATTTTACTGCCATGCGATGTTGACTGATGAATCCGCTGAGCGTTCTGCGCGACTCCCTGTACTTCTTCCGCCGCCACCTGCCGAACATCCTCCAGCTGTGCCTGCCGTTGGTGGTGCTGGAGGCCTTGCTCACCCAGCTGCTGTACCGGCAGATGGGCGACCAGGCATCGCCGGCCTACGGCATGCTGGTCAGCCTGCTGTTCTACCCGCTGTACAGCGCGGCACTGATTCTTTACCTGCACACGCGCAGCAACGGCCAGGACATCGGCAAGCGCGACCTGTTCGCCCGCGCCCTGCAGCTATGGCCGCAACTGGCCCTGCTGATCCTGATCAGTTCGCTGCTGATCATGGCCGGCCTGGCGCTGTTCATCTTCCCGGGCGTGTGGATCATGATCAACCTGGTGTTCGCCGAGTACCTGCTGGTGCTGCGCGGCCTGCCGGTGGTGCAGGCAATGCGCGAAAGCGCACGCATGACCACCGGGCACTTCATGCGCATCATGATTTGCGTGGTGGCCGTGCTGGCACCGATCTGGCTGATCGACGGGCTGTTGCTGATGGCCTTCCCCGAGCCATCGCCGGGCATGGAGCTGGCCATGGACAGCCTCAGCGGCTTCCTGCAGTTGTTCAGCACCGTGGTGCTGTACCGCCTGTTCATGCTGCTGGAGGGCGAAGCCGGGGCGTGATGCCCAGGCCCGCGTTTCGGCCAGGCAGCACCGTAATCAGGTACCCCGAGGCTTGGCCCGCGCCGTAGCTTCGGCCACCAGAGGGTCGTCCGGCCAGTAATGCTTGGGGTACCGCCCTTTCAGGTCTTTCTTCACTTCGGCATAGGTCGTGCGCCAGAAGTTGGCCAGGTCCTGGGTCACCTGCACCGGTCGGCGTGCCGGCGACAGCAGGTGCAACTTGACCTGCTGCCGGCCATTGGCGATGCGCGGGGTATCGGCCAGGCCGAACAGTTCTTGCAGGCGCACGGCGAGAATCGGCGGGGTTTCGCTGTAGTCCAGGCGGATATTCGAGCCGGACGGCACGGCCAGGTGCGCGGGGGCCTGTTCTTCCAGGCGTTGCGGCAGCGGCCAGGGCAGCAGGTTGCGCAGCAGCGACGGCAGGTCCAGCGCGCTGAAGTGGCTGAGCCGGGACACTTTGCCAAGGTAGGGCTGCAACCAGTCTTCCAGGCTGGCGAGCAGCGCCTCGTCACCCAGGTCGGGCCATTCGCTTTGCCCGTCCCTGTCCAGGTCCAGCTGGCGCAACAGTGCCACCCGCGCCTGCCACTGGCGCAGTTCCGGGGTCCATGTCAGCAGGTTCAGGCCTTTGCGCCGTACCAGGCCAAGCAGCGCCTTGGCCCGCGCTTCGTCAGTCAGGCCCGCCAGTGGTTCACGGCTTAGTATCAGCTCACCGACTTTGGTTTGCCGCTCGGCACGCAGCACCTGCTCACGCTCGTCCCAGTCGAGTAGATCGACACGCTCGACCTGCTCGGCCAGCACATCATCAAGCAGCGCCGGGTCAAATTCTGCGGCAAGGTAGATGCGCTCTTCGCGCTGGCCCTGGCGGCTGCCCAGGTCGGCGATCACCAACCACGGGTGCTTCATCAACGCATCGACCTCGCCGAACAAGGCAGCACGGCCGTTGGCCAGGCGATACTCGGCGCCCCCTGCACGCCGCTGCTGCGCGACCCGGTCGGGATAGGCCAGCGCCAGCAAGGCGCCAAGCCAGCGCGGATGATCGGGGTCGGCGACGGCGGCCCCGGCCTTGCCGCGCAACAGGCCACGGTACTGACGCGCAAGCTGCCGGGCGCGCTGCACGCCACCCTGGCCGCCACGGCTGGCCTTGCTCTCGCCGCTGACCAGGGCCAGCCGGCTGTGCAGGTCGGCACCGCCGCCACGCTGGATATCCCGCTCACCGAGCAACGCCGCCACATCACAGGCCATGGCGGCCAAACCCAGGCTCTGCCCCCGCAGCAACAAATGGGCGATACGGGGGTGGGCCGGCAGCTCGGCCATGGCCTGGCCGTGGTCGCTGAGGTTGTCGCGGCTGCCCGGTTTGAATGCCCCCAGGCGCGCCAGCAGGTCCTGAGCCTGGGTAAACGCTGCGCTGGGCGGCTGGTCGAGCCAGCTCAACTGATGGGGGGCGACGCCCCAGCGCGCCAGTTGCAGGGCCAGGCCTGCCAGGTCGGCCTGGAGGATTTCGGCGCTGCCATGGGCAGCCAGTTGGTCATGCTGGGCTTCGGACCACAGCCGGTAGCACACGCCCGGCTCCAGGCGGCCGGCACGGCCGGCACGCTGGGTGGCGCTGGCGCGGGAGATACGCTGTGTATCCAGCCTGGTCATGCCACTGCCAGGGTCAAAACGCGGCACCCGGGCCAGGCCCGCGTCGATCACGACGCGCACGCCGTCGATGGTCAGGCTGGTTTCGGCAATGTTGGTGGCCAGCACCACCTTGCGCTGGCCCTTGGGCGCCGGGTCGATGGCTGCACGCTGGGCATTGAGGTCAAGTTCGCCATGCAGCGGGCACAGCAGAATCTCCGGCCGCTCGCCCAGTGCTTCCTGCAGGCTCTGATGCACCCGGCGGATTTCGGCCTGGCCCGGCAAGAACACCAGCACGCTGCCCGTCTGGTCGGCCAGCGCCTGCAGCACGCTGTCCACGACCCGTGGCTCGATGAACTCGCCCGGCTGGAAGGGCCGCCCCCAGCGGATGTCCACCGGGTGCATGCGGCCCTCACTGCTGACCACCGGGGCGTCGTCCAGCAGCCGTGACAGGCGCTCGCCTTCCAGGGTTGCCGACATCAGCATGATCTTCAGCGGTGGGTCGTCACGCAGCAACGCGCGGCCGTTGAGGCTCAGCGCCAGGGCCAGGTCGGCATCCAGGCTGCGTTCGTGGAATTCGTCAAAGATCAGCAGGCCCACGCCTTCCAGCGCCGGGTCGGCTTGCAGGCGGCGGGTAAGAATGCCTTCGGTCACCACCTCGATACGGGTTTTCGGCCCGACCTTGCTGTCCAGGCGGATGCGGTATCCCACCGTTTCACCCACCTGCTCGCCCAGTTCACTGGCCAGCCGTTCGGCTGCCGCACGCGCCGCCAGGCGCCGCGGTTCGAGCATGAGGATGGTCTGCCCGGCAAGCCACGGCTCGTTCAGCAGCGCCAGCGGCACGCGGGTGGTCTTGCCGGCGCCGGGTGGCGCTTCGAGCACAGCTTCGTCACGTTTTTCCAGGGCATGGCGCAAAGCAGGCAAGACGGCATCGATCGGTAATGAAATCATGGTGGTCCTCGAACAATCTGGCGAGTATAACGGCGAACCCAGCCTGCTCTATCATGGTCTTAAGCTTCAGGCGCAGGCGCTTCGCTTGCCCTGCTGAATACCTTCTCGGAGATTTACATGCGCATCCCATCCCGCGTCATCGGCGGCGCCCTCATCGCCACCTTGCTGACCCAGCTGACGGCCTGCGGTACCATTTTCTACCCGGACCGGCGCGGCCAGATCGGCGGCAAGATCGACCCCGTGGTAGCCGCAATGGACGCCATCGGCATTCTGTTCTACGTCATCCCGGGGCTGATTGCCTTCGGCATCGACTTCGCCACTGGCGCCATCTACTACCCGGGTGGCCGCACCGCCCAGGTCGACCCGGCCAAGCTGCAAGAAGCGGTCAGCCCCGACGGCAAGGTCGACAACCTGAAGTTGCAGGCCATTCTCGAAAGCGAACTGGGCCAGCGCCTGCCGCTGAACGACCCTCGGCTGATCCAGCACCGCGGCAGCGTCGAACAGCTGGCCAGCCTGGGCTTGGTGCCGGCAGCCTGAACCCCACGCACGGACGTTGACCACGGATGATCACCCCAGCCGAACACCAGCGCCTGCTACGCCTGGCCACCCGCGCCTCACTGGCGGTGGCCAGTATCCTGGTGCTGAGCAAGGCGCTGGCCTGGTGGCTGAGCGGCTCGATCAGCCTGCTGGCCGGGTTGACCGACTCGGCACTGGATGCTGTCGCCTCGTTTATCAATCTGCTCGCGGTGCACTACGCCTTGCGCCCGGCCGACGACGACCACCGTTTTGGCCATGGCAAGGCCGAAGCCTTGGCCGGTATGGCGCAAGCGCTGTTCATCGGCGTCAGTGCGGTGCTGATTGGCGTACAGGCGGCCGAACGCCTGCACACGCCGCAACCCTTGGGCGATACCGGCGTCGGCATTGCAGTGATGCTGCTGTCGCTGGGGCTGACCTTTGCCTTGCTGGCACTGCAACGCAAGGTCGTTCGCCTGACCGGCTCCACCGCAGTGCGGGCCGACTCCCTGCATTACCGCTCGGACCTGCTGTTGAACAGCAGCATTCTGCTGGCCCTGTTGCTGGCACGCTTTGGCTGGCCACAACTGGATGCACTGTTCGGCCTGGGCATTGCCTGCTACATCCTCTGGAGCGCGTTGCAGATTGCCCGCGAGAGTACGGCAATCCTGATGGACAAGGAGCTGCCCGGTGATGTTGGCGAGGACATGACCACACTGGTTTTGGCCATACCCGGGGTGAAAGGTGTGCATGACCTGCGTACGCGGGTGTCGGGCAACCAGTGGTTCGTGCAGCTGCACCTGGAGCTGCCGGGGCAGTTGCCGCTGCATGATGCGCATGGTTTGTGCGTGGAGGCCTCGCGGGTGATCCGCCAGCGTTATCCACTGGCGGATGTGATGGTGCACGCCGACCCTGTTTGAATCTGCAAGGGTCCTATCGCCGGCAAGCCAGCTCCCACAGGGCCTGCACTGGCCTGGAGGCATGCGCAATACCCATGGGAGCTGGCTTGCCGGCGACAGGGCCGGGACAGACAGCACATCTGGCTTAGTTGATGCTGTAACCCCGGCCACTGAAGCAGGCACCCAGCGCCCGGCGATAGGTGTCGAGCACATTGGCCGCCGGTGCGTAGGTCGCCGTCGCCGGGTCGAACCCCGACTGGCTCACCGCCCAGCGATGGCACTGGTAGCGGTCCTGCTCCTGCTGCTGTTGCCCCTGCCCGTTCATCGGGTAAGCCACCACGTCATACCCGCCGGTTGCCGGCGCCACCGGTACGGGGGCCGGGGCGGCGACAGGTGGGTTGACCACCACATACTCCCGGCTGTCAGCCAGGTACTGGTAATAGGTGTCGGCCACCAGGAAGAACATCGCCCCACCCAGCCAGACCTCCTGCGCATAGGGCGGCAGGTAATTGACCCGCACGCCGTAAGGCGGGGTCACGACGATGTAACTGCCACCATGGGGGCGATACCAGTAGCCACCGGAGTAGAAGTAGTCCGCCCCCCGGTAAGGCACTTTCCAGTAGCGGTCGGGGAAATGATCGACAGTGTGACCCGGTCGATACTGCGGCCCAGGCCCCCAGCCATTGCCGTGGCCATCCGGGCGCCCCTGCCAGTCGCCACCGGGACGTTGCCCTGGGCCGCCAGCTTCCCATTGATGGTTATCGCCGTGGCGCCGGGGAATGTCCTGGTAATAGCCCTCCCTTGGCGGCTGGGTCTGGCGCACTTCGTCGCGCGAGTTCAATGAGCGGCCAGGCGTGCCTTCTGCCTGCCCCTGCTGGCCTCGTTCGCCATGCCCCTCGGCCGGCCCTTCGGCCAAGGCCCCCAGGCTGATGCTCAAACCCAGCAAACCAACACCTGCCAACTGCCAGATGCGCGACTTCATGGTGTTCCTCACGGTAGAAAATACGGCAACTAGAGCCAGTCTACCGTGACGGCACCACAGGCCAATTAAATTTCCAGACAGAAAAAAGGGAGGCCACAGGGCCTCCCTTCTGAAATTGTCGTCCGTGCTCGGCACTTGTGGCGCCGGCTCACCTCACACCGTCTTCTGGAGGGTGTGTAGCCCGGGGGCCGAGTGCATCCTGTTGGATGGCTGGCCGCGACCGCCCGCCTAGGGCGCGTCGCTGTGGACTGATGTCCGGGCAGTGATTCTGTGGATAAAGATACCGGACAGGTTGCGGCAGAGGATTGCGAAGATTGCTCAGATAAATAGCACTTGCGCAATTTTTCACCCTGGATTGATAATTCGCCGCAATACGAACAGAAAAGGGCAAATGCCATGAGCAAACTTGACCGCTACGACCTGAGCATCCTCGCCGAATTGCAGCGCGATGCGCGCATTTCCAACCAGGAACTGGCCGAACGCATAGGCCTGTCGCCTTCGCCATGCTCGCGTCGGGTCAAGCAACTGGAGGACGACGGCTACATCTCGCGCCAGGTAGCGCTGCTCGACCGCAAGAAGCTGGGCCTGAGCCTCACCGCCTACGTGCTGATCGGCATGGACCGCCACACCCCGGAGCGCTTCGAAACCTTCGAGGCGGCCATCCGCATCCTGCCGCAGGTGCTTGAATGCAGCCTGGTCACCGGGATGGATGCCGACTACCAGCTCAAAGTGGTGGTGCCGGACATGGACCATTACCAGAAACTGCTTCTAGGCAGCCTGACCCGTATCGAAGGCGTCACCAGCGTGCGTTCAAGCTTCGTGCTCAACCAGGTGTTGGCCAGCACCGAGCTGCCATTGACCCACCTGCGTTAAATGCCCACGGTAGCCGGCGTATAATCGGCTGTTAAGCCTGCCTGGAGAACACAGATGGATCCCGCCGTATTCGAAGAGTGGATGATGATCATCCTGGTTACCGTATTGATCGGTTTCATGGGCTTCATCGTCTGGGACCTGGCGAAAAAGTCCAAGGCAGGCAAGTTCGGGACGTTGATCCTGTTCTTCGTGCTGGGGCTGGGGGTGCTGGCCTTTATCATCAAGAGCGTGGTGGTGGGGTTTCTCGAAGGCGTTTAAGGCTCAGGAATGGCGGGAGCGCTGCAACTTCGCCGGCACTTCGCGCCAGCACCCCTGCTCCAGCCCATCCAGCGCCCAGTCACCAATCCGCACCCGCACCAAACGCAAGGTCGGCAGCCCCACTGCCGCCGTCATCCGCCGTACCTGCCGGTTACGCCCCTCGCGAATCACCAGTTCCAGCCAGCTGGTCGGCACGCTCTTGCGAAAGCGTACCGGGGGGTTGCGTGGCCACAAGTCGGGTTCTTCCAGCCGCCGCGCCTCGGCCGGTAAAGTCGGCCCATCGTTCAGCTCCACGCCATCGCGCAAGCGCTGCAACTGCTCGTCGCTCGGTTCCCCCTCCACCTGTACCCAGTAAGTCTTGGCCAGCTTGTGCTTGGGGTCGGCAATACGCGCCTGCAGCCCGCCATCGTTGGTCAGCAACAGCAGGCCTTCGCTGTCGCGGTCCAGCCGCCCGGCAGGGTACACGCCCGCGATGTCGATGAAGTCCTTGAGGGTCGCGCGCCCTTCGCCGTCGCTGAACTGGGTCAGCACGTCGAACGGTTTGTTGAACAGGATCAGGCGCGGCTCGGCCGGTGGCGCCTTGGGCTGGCGACGCGGGCCGGCGGCAGGCCGCGCCTGGGGGCGGCGCGGCTTGTTACGGGGTGGCAGTGACATGGATCCTCAGCGGAACGGCGGCTCATCGAAGCTGCGCAGTTTACGCGAGTGCAGCGAGTTGAGCTCGGTGCGCAACAGGTCGAGGGCGGCAATGCCGATCTTCAGGTGCTGGCTGACCGCCCGGTTGTAGAAGGCGTTGGCCGAACCCGGCAGCTTGATCTCGCTGTGCAGCGGCTTGTCGGACACACACAGCAAGGTGCCGTACGGCACGCGCAAACGGTAACCCTGTGCGGCAATGGTCCCGCTTTCCATGTCCACGGCCACGGCACGCGACAGGTTGATCAGCGGCCGTTCCTGGGCCCATCGCAGCTCCCAGTTACGGTCGTCGTAGGTCAGCACGGTGCCGGTGCGCAGGCGTTTCTTCAGCTGTTCGCCACGTTCGCCGGTAACCTGCGCAGCCGCTTCCTGCAAGGCCAGTTGCACTTCGGCCAGGGCTGGAATGGGGATGTTCGGCGGCACCACCCGGTCGAGAATGCCGTCACGGCGCATGTAGGCGTGGGCCAGCACGTAGTCGCCGATGGTTTGCGACTGCCGCAAGCCGCCGCAGTGGCCGATCATCAGCCAGCAGTGCGGGCGCAGCACGGCCAGGTGGTCGGTGATGTTCTTGGCGTTGGACGGGCCGACACCAATGTTGACCAAGGTCACGCCGTCGCCGTCGGCGGCGATCAGGTGGTAGGCCGGCATCTGGTAGCGGTGCCAGATCACGCTGGCGACCAGGGCCTGGGTTTCACCGTGATCCATGGCTTTTTCGATCACCACGTTGCCCGGCAGCACCATGCGCACGAAGCGCGGGTCGTCGCGAAGTTGCTCCAGACCGTGGCTGATGAACTGGTCGACATAACGGTGGTAGTTGGTCAGCAGGATCCACGGCTGCACATGGCGCCAGTCGCTGCCGGTGTAGTGCACTAGGCGGCGCAGCGAAAAGTCGACGCGCGCGGCGTCGAACAGCGCCAGTGGGAAAATTTCGGCACGGTCCCAGTCGTACAGGCCATCGGCGATGTTGTCAGTGGCGGCCGACAGGTCGGTGCTAGGGAACACCCGCGCCAGCTGCGCGGCGGTAATGCCGCTGCCGGCCAGTTCGTCGCCCTGGTCGACTACGTAAGGGTATGGAATGTTCTGCTCGCTGATGCCTACCTCTACCGTGACGGTGTAGTCGTGCATCAGGGGGCGCAACTGCTCCAGCAAGTAGCCACGGAAAGCAGCGGGCTGGGTGACGGTGACGCTGTAGGTGCCGGCCACCTGCACCTTGGCATAGGCCCGCGTGGTGGCGGCGACCTCACCGTGGCTGTAGTAGGTCAGGCGCAGCGCCGGGTAGCGGAACAGGTCGCGCTCATCGGCGCCCGGCTCGGTACGATCCTTCAGGTAACGCTTGAGGGCCTGGCTAAGGGCCCCGGTAGCCTGTTCATGCAGGGCCGCCAGACGGTCGACGGCCTGTTCGGGGGTATCAACGACTACAAAAGCGTGGCTCACACTGTGCTTCCTGTCTGGACATGCATGTGAACCATCTTGCCTGCGTTTCATGGCAATTACATCCCCGGCGGTCAGTACCGGCCCTATCGCCGGCAAACCAGCGCCCACAAGTCCTCCACCGGTATCGAACATTGCGCATTACCTGTGGAAGCTGGCTTGCCGGCGATAGGGCCTTCAAACACACCTCAACTCGGCCAGGCAGGTGTTGCCCTGATCACCAATGCCTGCACATCCACACCCCGTGGCAGCGCCCCATACGCCCGTCCACCACCCGTCAGGCGGCTACCGATAAACGCATCGCTGACCACCGCGTTGCCCGCCTCCAGCAACAGCTTGGCCTGAAGCGCCAGCGCGATATCCTCGGTCAGCTGCCGCGCGCGGTACTGTATGTCGCCGGTGTCGGCAAACGCCCCCTTGAGGTTGCCGATATGCGCCGCCAGCCGCGGATCCCCATGCCCGTCGCCCAATTCGGCGAACAGCGCATCGAGCACGCCCGGCTCCTTGGACAAGGCCCGCAGCACATCCAGGCACTGCACGTTGCCCGAGCCCTCCCAGGTCGAATTGACCGGTGCCTCGCGGTACAGCCGTGGCAGGATGCTGTCTTCGACATAACCCGCACCGCCCAGGCATTCGGCGGCCTCGTTGATCATGGCCGGCGCCCGTTTGCAGATCCAGTACTTGCCAACCGCCGTGACCAGCCGGGCGAAATGCGCCTGCTGCGGGTCGTCGAGTTGCTCCAGTGCCTGCCCCATACGCAGGCTCAGGGCCAGTGCCGCCTCGCTTTCCAGGGCAAGGTCGGCCAGCACGTTCTGCATCAGCGGCTGCTCATTGAGCAACCGGCCGCCGACCTTGCGGTGCGCGCAGTGATGGGCCGCCTGGGTCAACGCCTGACGCATCAGGGCGCTGGAGCCGACCATGCAGTCGAAACGGGTCATGGCGACCATCTCGATGATGGTTGGCACACCCCGCCCTTCCTCCCCAATCATCCATGCCAGCGCACCACGGAACTCCACCTCGCTGGAGGCGTTGGAGCTGTTGCCCAGCTTGTTCTTCAGGCGCTGGATGTAGAACTGGTTGCGGTTGTCGTCCGGGCGATGGCGCGGCAGCAGGAAGCAGCTCAGGCCTTTTTCGGTTTGCGCCAGCGTGAGGAAGGCATCGCACATGGGTGCCGAGCAGAACCACTTGTGCCCGACCAGCTCATATGGCTGGCCCGGGCCAGGTGCCCCTACCGGGTAGGCCCGCGTGGTATTGGCGCGCACATCGGTGCCGCCCTGCTTCTCGGTCATGGCCATGCCCAGGGTGACCCCGGCCTTGTGCCGGTCGCCGACGTTGCGCGGGTCATACTCGCAGGCAAGGATTTTCGGCAGCCAGTACTCGGCCAGCTCGGGCTGAAGGCGCAGCGCCGGCACGGCAGCGAAGGTCATGGTCAGCGGGCACCCAGTACCGGCTTCGGCCTGGCTGTGCAGGTAAGTCATCGACGCGCGTGCCACATGGGCGCCAGCGCGGGGTTCGGCCCATGGCAAAGAAGGCAGGCCGTGCTCGACGGCGGTACGCATCAGCTCGTGGTAGGCCGGGTGGAACTCGACCAGGTCGATGCGATGGCCATAGCGGTCGTGGCTGATGAGCTCCGGCTTGTGCGCGTTGGCCAGGAAACCTGCCTGCATCAGCGGGCCGCCCGCCAGGGCGCCGTAGGCATCTATCCGCGACTCGGCCCAGCCCGCGCCGAAACGCCGGGACCATTCCTGCAAAGGCAGGTCGAGGCGGTACAGGTTGGCACCGTCGAGAGGCGGCGGCTGGTTGGTGACTTCGTGGGTTTCAGCGTACTGGTGCAGGTTCATCGGGGGGCTCCTGGATCCGGGTAGGCTTGAGAGACCCAGTGAAGCACTGCTTGCGGGGGAGTCAAAGGGGCATTAATGACTAAACGTGTGGTGGGGGTGGCGCATACCTTGGGAGGCATCAGGGCTGAAGCTGCTCGCCGTGGCAGGTGCAGCGTCTATGAGATCGAGCGCCGCCCGCGCGGCGCTTCGCAGCACAAGGCTGCTCCTACATTTGTTTCGGGCCAGTGGTTCCTGAGGCAGAGGCGCGCGGCCCCTTGGTGTTCACCTCGATATCGTGTCGGGCAAACCAGGCGGTCGCGCGCGTTGGCCCAGGTGTTACTGGCCCGAGACAAACGTAGGAGCAGCCTTGTGCTGCGAAGCGCCGCGCGGGCGGCGCTCGATCTCATAGGCGCTGCACCTGCCCCCGGCGAACACCTGCCAGCCCTCACGAACGCTATGCCTTCAAAGCAAGCGCCGCGTCTGCACTATATTCGGGCTCATCTGCACCTGCGAAATCGCCACGTTCAAACTCAATTCAAACCGGCTCCCCAACCCGCGCGTCGATTCATGCGCCAACCTGGCCCCCAGCAATTCCCCCATCTGCCGGCAGATCGACAAGCCAATCCCCAGGCCGCCATACCGCCGGGTCATCGAACCGTCGACCTGGAAGAACCGCTGGTACAGGGTCGACTGCTCCAGGTCATCGAAGCCGATACCGCTATCACTGATGGTAAAGGTCAAGGCCAGGTCGCCCGGCCCCAACCGGCGGCCGCGCACCTGGATCATCACCCCGCCCTGATGGGTGAACTTCAAACCGTTGTCCACCAGGCAGCCCAGGCACTGGGCCAGTTTCTTCCCGTCACCCAGCAGCCCGTCCGGCAGGTCGGCCGGTATGTCCAGGCTGAGGTACAAGCCTTTGCGCAGGGACTGCCCTGCATAACCGGCGCGCAAGCCCTGCAGCAGTGCGCGCAGGCTGAACGGCGCCGGCTGCGCGCGCAGGCGGCCTGCCTGCAGCTCGGACAGGGTAAGAATGGCGTCGACCATGTCCATCATGCCTTGCGCCGACCCCACCGCCGTGCGGTGGTACTGGGCCATCTCGGCTTCCATCGGCAGGGTGTGCATCAGCTCCAGCGAGCCGATCACGCCATTCATCGGGGTGCGCAGCTCATGGGTCACGCTGGCCAGAAACTCGTCCTTCAGGCGGTTGCTCCTGGCCAGTTGCAGGTTCAGCTGCTCCAACGTGCGCCCAGTCTCGCGCAAGGTCTGCGCCTGTTGCTCACGCAGGCTGTTGATACGGTCGGCCAGCGCCAGCGACAGCAATGCTACCTCCAGCGCAGAACCGAGCTGGCTGGCATACATGGTGATGAACACATTTGGCAGGTGGCCCAGCACCATCAGGGTGTTGACCAGCCCGCCAAGCAGGAACGCCGTCCAGGCGATGATGAACCAGCGCGCCACGCGCAAGCCACGCCACCAGGCGTAGAGGCCGGCGCTGAAGATGCTCACGGTGAACAGCAACGCCAGTAGCGTGGCCATGCGCAGGGCAATGCCGTAGGGCATGCTCACCGCCATTACCATGACCAAAGCGCCGCCCAGCATCAGTAGCTGCAGCAGCCGGTCGAAACCACGGCTGATGTTACCCAGTTGCAGGAAGTGCCGGGCGAACTGGCAGCCGAACAGGCCGGCCGCACCAATGAACAGCGGCGTCGAGGCGTTCGCCCACCAGGGGCTGTCCGGCCAGAAGTAGGCCACGCCTGCACCGTTCACCGATACCTGGTAGAAACCGAACGAGGCGATATAGAGGATGTAGTAGAGGTAGCTGACGTCGCGCACGCTGAGGTAGATGAACAGGTTGTACACCAGCATCACCAGTAACACGCCGTAGATGATCCCCAGCACGTACAGGCGCGTGGGCTGCTCTTCCAGGTAGGCTTCAGGGGACCACAGCGCCAGCGGCGCTTGTACCGAACCCTGGCTGTGCAGCCGCAGGTAGGCGGTGGTCACCTTGCCAGGGGGCAACTGCAACTTGAACAGGTAGTTGTTCTGCCGTATCTGCCGGCTGTCGTAGGGCAAGGCATCGCCGGTGCGCTGCGCCAGGCGGTATACGCCGCTGCCGTCGGGCAAGTACAGCTCGAGGTGGTCCAGCGGCGGATAGGCCAGCTCCAGCAGCCACTGCCGCGGGGCAGCGCCGGGCGGGGCAACGGGGCGCAGCTCGACCTTGAGCCAGAACACCGAGGTGGAATAACCGGCGTTCAGCACGTCTTCATGGTGGGGGCGGAAGAATTTGGCAAACCCGGGGGCACTGACCTGGGCGATGCTGGCACTGCCATCGAGGTCTTCGTAAACCTGCATGGCCTTGCCCAATGGAAGATGCCGGGTAGCGTCGTCGAAATCGACCGCTCCGGCCAGCACGGGCAGCAAGCCCAGAAGCACAATCAGCAAATAGCGCATACAGCCCCAGCATGGCCTGTCCGGTCGCGTCGCGGTAGCCTCCCATCCGTTTGAGACGACGTTATCCGGCAGAACCCGTTTGTCGAGTTATCCGAGCACTCTAGCATAGCTTCGCAACCTGGCAATCGGCCATATCAAAAACCAAAGAAAAGGCTCTAAATCAATACTTTCAGAAGTTCATAAAATTAAAATCTGACCGATCGATCAGTAAAACTCGTTTGTCGGACGATCCGCCCAAACAGGTTTGGTGGTAAGCTCGCCGACCATGAATACCTACAGCTCCCGCCCCGTTGTCCTCTGTCTCTCCGGCCACGACCCCAGTGGCGGCGCCGGCCTGCAGGCAGATATCGAAGCCCTGATCGCCCAAGGCTGTCACGCTGCACCCGCAGTGACCGCCCTGACCGTGCAGGATACCGTCAACGTTTCCGACTTCCGCGTGCTCGACCGCGAGTGGGTACTGGCCCAGGCCAATGCCGTACTGGCCGACTCCACGGTGGCCGCCGTCAAGCTGGGCATGCTCGGTTCGATCGAGATGGTCGACACCGTCGCCGAACTGCTGGCCGCCCACCCGCACCTGCCGCTGGTTTGCGACCCGGTGCTGCGTGCCGGCGGCGGTGGCCGCCTGGGCAAGGACGAGGTGGGCTACGCCGTGCGCGAACGCCTGCTGCCACTGGCGACCATCGCCACGCCGAACCTGCCCGAAGCGCGCATCCTCGCCGAGCTGCCCGAAGGCACCGCCGACGAATGTGCCGAAAAGCTGCTGCCGTTCTGTAGACACCTGCTGATTACCGGCGGTCACGGCGACGAAGACGAAATTCACAACCGCCTGTACACCCAGGACGGTCAGCACCACACCTGGACCTGCCAGCGCCTGCCGGGCAGCTACCATGGCTCGGGCTGCACCCTGGCCAGCGCCCTGGCTGGCCGCCTGGCCCTCGGCGAGCAGCTGGAAAGCGCCGTGCGCAGCGCTTTGGACTACACCTGGCGCACCCTGCGTGACGCCGAGCAGCTGGGCAGGGGCCAGTACGTGCCGCGCCGCCTGCCCCTGGACTTCTGTTCCTGATACGAGGCTTTCAATGAAGCTACGCGGTCTGTATGCAATCACCGACAGCCAGCTGCTCGCCGGCCGGTTCCTGTCCCATGTCGAGGCGGCACTGGAAGGCGGCGTGTGCCTGCTGCAGTACCGCGACAAAAGTGACGACGCGGCGCGCCGCCTGCGTGAAGCCGAAGGGCTGATGAAGCTCTGCGAGCGCTACGGCACCCAGCTGCTGATCAACGACGACGCCGAACTGGCCGCACGCCTGGGTGTCGGTGTACACCTGGGCCAGACCGACGGCCCGCTGACCCCGGCCCGCGCCCTGCTCGGCCGCCGGGCGATCATCGGTTCCACCTGCCACGCCAGCCTCGACCTGGCCGCCCAGGCCGCCAGCGAAGGCGCTAGCTACGTCGCCTTTGGCCGCTTCTTCAATTCCGTTACCAAGCCGGGCGCGCCCGCCGCCAACGTCGAACTGCTGGAGCAGGCGCGTGCCCAGGTGAAATTGCCGATTGCCGTGATCGGCGGCATCACCCTCGACAACGCCGCCCCGCTGGTCGCCCACGGCGCCGACCTGCTGGCGGTGATCCATGGCCTGTTCGGTGCCGACAGCGCGCAGGAAGTTACCCGCCGCGCCCGCGCCTTCAATGCCTTGTTCGCATCCTGATTTCGAGAGAGCCTTTCATGTCCCGTTCCGAAGACCTGTTCGCCAAAGCCCAGAAGCACATCCCCGGCGGCGTCAACTCGCCAGTGCGCGCTTTCAAAAGCGTGGGCGGCACGCCGCTGTTCTTCAAGCATGCCGAAGGCGCCTACGTCGTTGACGAAGACGACAAGCGCTATGTCGACTACGTAGGCTCCTGGGGCCCGATGATCCTCGGCCACGGCCACCCGGACGTACTGGACTCGGTACGCAAGCAGCTGGAGCACGGCCTGTCCTACGGCGCGCCGACCGCCATGGAAACCGACATGGCCGACCTGGTCTGCTCGCTGGTGCCGTCGATGGAAATGGTGCGCATGGTCAGCTCGGGCACCGAAGCCACCATGAGCGCCATCCGCCTGGCCCGTGGCTACACCGGCCGTGACGCCATCATCAAGTTCGAAGGCTGCTACCACGGCCACTCCGACAGCCTGCTGGTAAAAGCCGGTTCCGGCCTGCTGACCCAAGGCGTGCCAAGCTCGGCCGGCGTGCCGGCAGACTTCGCCAAGCACACACTGACCCTGCCGTTCAACGACATCGCCGCGGTCGAGAAAACCCTGGCAGACGTCGGCCAGACCGTGGCCTGCATCATCGTCGAGCCCGTGGCCGGCAACATGAACTGCGTCCCGCCGGCGCCGGGCTTCCTTGAAGGCCTGCGCGAGCAGTGCGACAAACACGGCGTGGTGCTGATCTTCGACGAAGTGATGACCGGCTTCCGCGTCTCGCTGGGCGGCGCCCAGGGCCACTACGGCATCAAGCCGGACCTGTCCACCTTCGGCAAGATCGTCGGTGGCGGCATGCCGGTCGGCTGCTTCGGCGGCAAGCGCGAAATCATGGGCTGCATCGCCCCGCTCGGCCCGGTTTACCAGGCCGGCACCCTGTCGGGCAACCCGCTGGCCATGGCCGCTGGCCTGACCACCCTGAAGCTGATCAGCCGCCCGGGCTTCCACGATGAGCTGACCGACTACACCAGCCGCATGCTCGATGGCCTGCAGCAACGTGCCGATGCCGCTGGCATACCGTTCGTCACCACCCAGGCCGGTGCCATGTTCGGCCTGTATTTCAGCGGCGCCGACGATATCGTCACCTTCGAAGACGTGATGAGCAGCGATGCCGAACGCTTCAAGCGCTTCTTCCACCTGATGCTGGAAGGCGGCGTGTACCTGGCACCCAGCGCATTCGAGGCGGGCTTCACCTCCATCGCCCATGGCGACAAGGAGCTGCAAATCACCCTGGATGCGGCTGAGAAGGCCTTTGCTGCATTGAAGTAACTGCCAGCCTGCATCGGCCTCTGTGGGAGCGGGCTTGCCCCGCGAAGAGGCCGGTACAGGCAATAATTACGCATGCACAATCAGCTGACTTCCCCAACCAAGCAGAAATTCGAGTAAAACTTTGTAAGGTTGGCGCTGCTTATCCCATAATGTGCCACCAGAGACATTGGCCGCAGCTTTGCAGAGGTAAGTCGATCCCCATGAACCGCACCGGCCGCGCCCTGACCCTGGGCTGCCTGTTGCTTCTTCAGCCCCTGCTGGCCTTGGCGGAGGGCGGTAACTCGTTGCTGATTCCGGCGACGGGCCGCTGCACCTTGAATGTTCAGCCTGAAGACCTGGCAAACGCCCTCAAGGCCTGCGAGCAGACGGCTACCGCGGGGGATGCCCAGGCGCAATTCGAACTGGGCGAGTACTACTACACGCAAACGCCGAAAAACCTCGACAAAGCCCTGGACTGGTTCCAGAAGGCTTCGCTGCAAGGCCAGGCCGACGCCCAGTACCGTCTGGGTGCGATGTTCTTCCATGGCGAAGGGGTCAAGGCCAACAACGTGCAAGCCTACATCCTGCTGAAGATGGCCGCGGTCAACGGCGCCGAAGATGCACTGGACATGGCCGACGAAATCACCGAGCAAATGCCCCGCGACGAACTGGAGCATGCCACCCAGGTGCTCGGCCAGATCTTCCGCAAATACCTGCTGGAACTGCAGAACGCCGAAGGGCGCACGCCGTTCTCGCCACTCCCCTGACGGTTACTTTTCCGGCATTGGCATCGGGAACGGCATCACGTTGCCGCCGCCCTTGGCTTCGCTGATCTTTGCCGTGCCCAGCCGCTCCACTTCGTCAATCCGCACGATCGAGTGCATCGGCACGAAACTGCGGATCACGCCCTCGAACTGGTTCTTTAGCTTCTCCTCGCTCGGATCCACCACCAGTTGCGAGCGCTCGCCGAACACGAACTCCTCGATTTCCAGGAAGCCCCACAGGTCGCTCTGGTAGATCTGCTTGGCATACATCTCGAAGACCTGCCCCTGGTTGAGGAAGATCACTTTATAGATGGCAGGTTCGCGTTTGCTCATGATGGGAGGGATAACACATGCGTAAGAAAAGGCAGGCATGATACCTGCTCCGGCCTCTTCGCGGGTGAACCCGCTCGCACAGGTCATGCACACAACCTGTGGGAGCGGGTTCACCCGCGAAGAGGCCAGAACAGGCAGTACATACCGTTGAACGTTTCAGTGCTTTCGCCACTGGCATTCAAGGGTTATTCTTGAGTTCACACCCATTGCCGTCGAGCGGCTAAAAACGACCTTGAACGCACCCATAGAACCTCATCGTTTCATCCTCGAGCCCTTCGAGGCCCACCGTTTCGCCAACTTGTGCGGGCAGTTCGACGAGCACTTGCGCCTGATCGAACAGCGCCTGGCCATCGAAATCCGCAACCGCGGCAATCAGTTCGAACTGATCGGCGAACCCAAGACCACCTCTGCGGCCGAACAGTTGCTGCGCCGTCTCTACCGCGAGACCAAGGCCACCGACCTGTCGCCGGAAACCGTGCACCTGTACCTGCAGGAGTCGGCTGTCGAAAACATCGACAACCCGGCCGTCAACGAGGTCAGCGTGTCGCTGCGTACGCGCAAGGGCAACATCCGCCCGCGCGGGCTCAACCAGCAGCGCTACGTGAAGGAAATACTGGCCAACGACATCAACTTCGGCGTCGGCCCGGCCGGTACCGGCAAGACCTACCTTGCCGTGGCCTGCGCCGTGGATGCGCTGGAGCGCGAACAGGTGCGCCGTATCCTGCTGGTGCGCCCTGCGGTCGAGGCAGGCGAAAAGCTTGGCTTCCTGCCCGGTGACCTGGCACAGAAGATCGACCCGTACCTGCGCCCGCTGTACGACGCCCTGTACGAAATGCTCGGCTTCGAACACGTTGCCAAGCTGATCGAGCGCCAGGTGATCGAGATCGCCCCGCTGGCCTACATGCGTGGCCGTACCCTGAACAACAGCTTCATCATCCTCGACGAAAGCCAGAACACCACGCTGGAACAGATGAAAATGTTCCTCACCCGCATCGGTTTCGGCTCCACCGCGGTGATTACCGGCGACATCACCCAGGTCGACCTGCCACGTGGCACCAAGTCGGGCCTGGCACACGTCATCGAGGTGCTGAAAGACGTTCCGGGCATCAGTTTTACCCACTTCCAACCCAAGGATGTGGTTCGTCACCCACTGGTGCAGCGTATTGTCGAAGCCTACGACCGCTTCGAAGCCCGCCAGGCCAAGCCCGAGGCGCCCGGCAAAGATGCTTGAACTTGATATCCAACGGGCCACGGACGCTGCCGCCCCGGATGACGCCGCCTTCCACCGCTGGTGCGAACTGGCCCTGCGCCAGCGCAGCGCCGACTCGGAAATGACCATTCGCCTGGTCGACGAAGCCGAAGGCCGTGAGCTGAACCACACCTACCGGCACAAAGACTACGCGACCAATGTGCTGTCTTTCCCGGCCGATGTGCCCGACGAACTGCTCGATATTCCGCTGCTGGGGGACCTGGTGATCTGCGTCCAGGTGGTCGAGCGCGAAGCGGCCGAACAAGGCAAGTCGCTCGACGCCCACTGGGCGCACCTGGTCATTCACGGTTGCCTGCACCTGCTCGGCTACGACCACATCGATGATGAGGAAGCCGAAGAAATGGAAAGCCTGGAACGGGAATTGCTGGCAGAACTGGGTCACCCCGACCCGTATGCCGACGATGAAACCGACTCAATCACACACTGAAACACGAAGGATCACGAGAACCGCCATGAGCGAAGATCGATCGAGCAACGGGCAAAAGTCCTGGCTGGGCAAACTGACCCAGGCTTTTGCCCATGAGCCGAAAAACCGCCAGGAGCTCCTTGAGCTGCTGCGCGAAGCCCATCAGAACAAATTGCTGGACAGCGAAGCGCTGACCATCGTCGAAGGCGCCATCCAGGTCGCCGACCTGCAGGTGCGCGACATCATGGTGCCGCGCTCGCAGATGAACAGCATCAAGGCCGGCCAGTCGCCTCGCGAGTTTCTGCCAGCGGTGATAGACGCCGCGCACTCGCGCTACCCGGTGATCGGCGAAAGCCACGACGATGTGCTCGGGATCCTGCTTGCCAAAGACCTGCTGCCGCTGATCCTCAAGGAGAACGGCGACAGCTTCAATATCAAGGACCTGCTGCGCCCGGCCACCTTCGTGCCCGAGTCCAAGCGCCTGAACGTGTTGCTGCGCGAGTTCCGCGCCAACCATAACCACATGGCCATCGTCATCGACGAATATGGCGGCGTGGCAGGCCTGGTGACTATCGAAGACGTGCTGGAACAGATTGTCGGCGACATCGAAGACGAGCACGACGTCGAGGAAGACAGCTACATCAAGCCGCTGCCAAGCGGTGACTTCCTGGTCAAGGCGCTTACCCCGATCGAGAACTTCAACGAGTTCTTCGACAGCGAGTTCTCCGATGACGAGTTCGACACGGTTGGCGGGCTGGTGATGAGCGCCTTTGGCCACCTGCCCAAGCGCAACGAAACCACCGAGATCGGGTCTTACAAGTTCCGTATTCTCAACGCCGACAGCCGGCGGATACACTTGCTGCGCCTGACCCCGATCACCCGTTAAGGACAAACATGCGTTGGATCACCCGCCCCGGCTGGCCCGGTAACCTGCTGGCCCTGGCGGCCGGTGCTTCCACCCTTCTGGCCCTGGCGCCGTTCGACATCTGGCCGCTGGCCATATTGTCCATCGCCGTGCTCTACCTTGGCCTGCGCGAGCTCACCCCGCGCCAGGCCATGTGGCGGGGCTGGTGGTTCGGTTTCGGCCTGTATGGCGCCGGCACCTGGTGGATCTACGTCAGCATGAACACCTACGGCGGCGCCTCGCCGCTGCTGGCGATCCTGCTGCTGTTGGCGTTCTTCGCCGCCCTGGCCTGGTTCTTTGCCCTGCCCACCTGGCTGTGGGCACGCTGGCTGAGGCGCAATGAAGCGCCACTGGCCGACGCGTTGTGCTTCGCCGCCCTTTGGCTGCTGCAAGAGGCCTTCCGCGGCTGGTTCCTGACCGGTTTCCCTTGGCTCTATGCCGGCTACAGCCAGCTGGATGGCCCATTGGCCGGGCTGGCACCACTGGGGGGCGTGTGGCTGGTTTCCTTCACCCTGGCGCTCACTGCGGCCCTGCTGTGCAACCTGCACCGCCTGCGCGCCCGCCCCTCGTTCCTTGCCGTGGCCTGCTTGCTGTTGCTGGCCCCGTGGGTACTGGGCCTGGCGCTCAAGGGCCATGCCTGGACCAAACCGGCAGGTGACCCGCTGAAAGTGGCAGCCATTCAAGGCAACGTCGAGCAGGACCTGAAATGGGACCCGGCGCACATCGACGCGCAACTGGCGCTGTACCGTGACCTGAGCTTCAGCTCCAAACCTGTGGACCTGCTGATCTGGCCAGAAACCGCAGTGCCTGTGCTCAAGGACCAGGCACAGGGCTACATCGACGTGATGGGGCGCTTCGCTGCCGAGAGGCATTCGGCGCTGATCACCGGCGTGCCGGTGCGTGAAGTGGTGCATCATCAGCGCCGCTACTACAACGGCATCACCGTCACCGGTGAAGGCGATGGCACCTACCTCAAGCAGAAACTGGTGCCGTTTGGTGAATACGTGCCGTTGCAGGACATGCTGCGAGGGATGATCGAGTTCTTCAACCTGCCCATGTCCGACTTCGCCCGCGGGCCGGAAGATCAGCCGCTGCTGCAAGCCAAGGGTTATCAGATTGCGCCGTACATCTGCTACGAAGTGGTCTACCCCGAGTTTGCCGCAGGCCTGGCCGCACGCAGCGACCTGCTGCTGACCATCAGCAACGACACCTGGTTCGGCAAATCGATCGGTCCTTTGCAGCACTTGCAGATGGCACAGATGCGCGCCCTGGAAGCCGGCCGCTGGATGATCCGCGCCACCAACAACGGCGTGACCGCCCTTATCGACCCGTTTGGCCGCATTACCACGCAGGTGCCGCAGTTCGAGCAGGCGGTGCTGTATGGCGAAGTGGTGCCGATGCAGCAATTGACGCCGTACCTGAAATGGCGCTCGTGGCCGCTGGCGATTGTCTGTGTGCTGCTGCTGGGCTGGGCGTTGCTGGCAGGGCGCATAGCCAAAACTGTCTGATGATGCTACCTGTACCGGCCTCTTCGCGGGCTTGCCCGCTCCCACAGGTACTGCACACGCCTCGAAGGCTGCGCTAATTCTGTGGGAGCGGGCAAGCCCGCGAAGAGGCCGGTACAGGTAGCACAAGTTTCAATAGAACACCCGATACCCCACCAGCCCCACCACCTCATTCAGCAACTGACCGCTCTGCCACATCGCCCGGCTCTCGGGCAGCAGCCCGGCAAACGGTCGCGCATGATCGCGCCCAAGGAACCCCACCGGCGCTGGCACCACCTCGAACCCCGCCTGTTCAAAACTCCAGCGTGAGCGCTGCATGTGCCAGGCCTGGGTCACCAGCACCACCCGGCGAAACCCCAAAGGCTGCAAGACCTTGGCCGTCAGCTGAGCATTTTCCCAGGTCGTGCGGCTGGCCTCTTCGCGCCATTTCACCTCGACAGCGAAATCTTCATGCAGGCGTTCCGCCATCAGCCTCGCCTCGCTGGGCGGCGTGCCGTAATGCAGTCCACCACTGGTCAACACTGGCAGGCCCGAGGCCTTGGCCAGCCGCGCGGCAAAGCGCATACGCTCCAGTGCCGTGGCCGTGGGCTGGTCACCGCCACCCCAGGCCGGGTCCCCGCGCTCGCGCCCGGCGCCCAGCACCACAATGGCATCCGCCCGGCTCGCCAGGCCCGCCCAGTCGCTCACGGCCAGCGGCGGCTCACTTTCCAGCACACGGGCGGTTTCCTGCACCACCAGCGGCAGGCTCATCAGCCATAGGCCACCCAGCCCCATGGCAAAGCACAGCGCCGCCAGCCGTGGCCGCCGTGCACGCAGCCACCACGCCGCAAGCAACAGCAGCAACAGGATGCCCGGCGGCATCAGCCATTGTTTGATGAAGAATCGGATCGGCATCGGCCACACCTCCTTGGCAGGGGTGCAGCCTAAAAGGATCGGCGCCGGTCAACAAGGGTGCGACCGGCGCCAATCGTGAGCTGTGTGATATTGAAGAACCGGCGCGCGATGGCCTGCGGCTGGCATCCTGAACGGCTAGCGATGTGGCAGCGTCCTGGATCTCGCCGTATTGGCGGGGCGTTTCTTGTCCTTGAGCCAGATGATCTTGGCCGATGTCGGCTCCGCTTGTGGGTAACTGCCGGCACAGGCACTCTGGCGCACCGGGAGCGATTCCAGGTAGGCCTTGATCACTTCGAACTCTGCGTGGCTCAGGCCGCGCAATTCCAGCTCGGCCGGCATCTCGTCGCGCAATCGAACCGAGGTCCTGGCGGTTTCCAGCGCCAGGCCAAGCCGGTCGATCAGACGTTCGTAAAGCTCCGGCTTGATTGCGGGTAGCTGCGTCTCTCCCATCCGTTCACCTCATTGAAGATAAAGAATATCTCCCCCCACACCTGAGCTTAGCGGCGCAATGAAAAGCAGCCGCCTGCCGCGACCAGCGGGCATTCGCAACGAAGGTTTCCCACGATGCGCAACGCTGCTGTATGCTACGGCGTTCACTCTAAACGACACCGGAGTACCGGTTGCAGCGAGGTTCCGCTGCCTGGAACAAGGTCTCTTCTCTCTCAGCCAAAAGTAGCCATGCACGAACAATACACGCCCCGTGATATCGAAGCCGCCGCCCAGAACTTCTGGGACGAGCAACAATCGTTCGCTGTTACCGAACAGCCAGGCAAAGACACCTACTATTGCCTATCGATGTTCCCGTACCCGAGCGGCAAGCTACACATGGGCCACGTGCGCAACTACACCATCGGCGACGTGATTGCCCGCTACCAGCGCATGCTGGGCAAGAACGTCCTGCAGCCGATGGGCTGGGACGCTTTCGGCATGCCCGCGGAAAACGCGGCGATGAAAAACAACGTCGCCCCGGCCAAGTGGACCTACGAAAACATCGACTACATGAAGACCCAGCTCAAGAGTCTGGGCCTTGCCATCGACTGGGCACGTGAAGTGACCACCTGCAAACCCGACTACTACCGTTGGGAGCAGTGGCTGTTCACCCGCCTGTTCGAGAAAGGCATCATCTACCGCAAGAACGGTACCGTGAACTGGGACCCGGCTGACCAGACCGTACTGGCCAACGAGCAGGTCATCGACGGCCGTGGCTGGCGTTCGGGCGCGCTGATCGAAAAGCGCGAAATCCCGATGTACTACTTCCGCATCACCGACTACGCCGACGAGCTGCTGGAAAGCCTCGACGAACTGCCGGGCTGGCCTGAGCAGGTCAAGACCATGCAGCGCAACTGGATCGGCAAGTCGCGCGGCATGGAAGTACAGTTCCCGTACGACCAGGCCAGCATCGGCCACGAAGGCACCCTGAAGGTCTTCACCACCCGCCCGGACACGCTGATGGGCGCGACCTACGTCGCCGTCGCCGCCGAGCATCCGCTGGCCACCCAGGCCGCCCAGGGCAACCCGGCGCTGCAGGCGTTCATCGACGAGTGCAAGAGCGGCAGCGTTGCCGAAGCCGACATGGCCACCCAGGAGAAGAAGGGCATGGCCACTTCCCTGCTGGTCGAGCACCCGCTGACCGGCGAGAAGCTGCCGGTATGGGTCGCCAACTACGTGCTGATGCACTACGGCGATGGCGCGGTAATGGCCGTGCCGGCCCACGACGAGCGCGACTTCGAGTTCGCCCACAAGTACAAGCTGCCGGTCAAGGCCGTGGTACGCAACAGCGCTGGCGATGAAGTCGGCAGCGAGTGGCAGGCCGCCTATGGCGAGCACGGCCAACTGATCAACTCCGGCGAGTTTGACGGCCTGGACTTCGCCGGCGCCTTCGACGCCATCGAAGCCGCCCTGATCCGCAAGGAACTGGGCAAGTCGCGTACCCAGTTCCGCCTGCGCGACTGGGGTATCAGCCGCCAGCGCTACTGGGGCTGCCCGATTCCGATCATCCACTGCCCGTCCTGCGGCGACGTACCGGTGCCGGAAGACCAGCTGCCGGTCACTCTGCCGGAGAACGTGGTACCGGACGGTGCCGGCTCGCCACTGGCGCGCATGCCTGAATTCTACGAATGCACCTGCCCGAAATGCGGCACCGCGGCCAAGCGCGAAACCGACACCATGGACACCTTCGTCGAGTCGTCCTGGTACTTTGCCCGCTACGCCTCGCCTAATTACGACAAGGGCCTGGTCGACCCGAAAGCCGCCAACCACTGGCTGCCCGTCGACCAGTACATCGGTGGTATCGAACACGCGATCCTGCACCTGCTGTACGCGCGCTTCTTCCACAAGCTGATGCGCGACGAAGGCCTGGTCACCTCGAACGAGCCGTTCAAGAACCTGCTGACCCAGGGCATGGTGGTCGCTGAAACCTACTACCGCGTGGCCAGCAACGGCGGCAAGGATTGGTTCAACCCGGCCGATGTCGAAATCGAGCGCGATGCCAAGGCCAAGATCATCGGCGCCCGCCTGAAGACCGACGGCCTGCCGGTGGAAATCGGCGGCACCGAGAAGATGTCGAAGTCGAAGAACAACGGCGTCGACCCGCAATCGATGATCGAAGCCTACGGCGCCGACACCTGCCGCCTGTTCATGATGTTCGCCTCGCCGCCCGACATGAGCCTGGAATGGTCCGACTCTGGCGTCGAAGGTGCCAGCCGCTTCCTGCGCCGTGTCTGGCGCCTGGCCCAGGCTCACGTCAGCCAGGGCCTGCCGGGCAAGCTGGATGTCGCCGGCCTGGACGACGCGCAGAAAGTCATCCGCCGCGCCATCCACGCCGCCATCAAGCAGGCCAGCAATGATGTAGGCCAGTTCCACAAGTTCAACACCGCCATTGCCCAGGTGATGACCGTGATGAACGTGCTGGAAAAGGCCCCGCAAGCCAGCGAGCAGGACCGAGCCCTGCTGCACGAAGGCCTGGAAGCCGTCACCCTGCTGCTGTCGCCGATCACCCCGCACATTTCCCACGCGCTGTGGCAGCACCTGGGCCACGCAGGGTCGGTAATCGATGCCGCCTGGCCGAGCGTCGACGAGCAGGCACTGGTGCAGGACACCGTTACCCTGGTGGTTCAGGTCAACGGTAAACTGCGCGGCCAGGTCGAGATGCCTGCCGCAGCCAGCCGCGAAGAAGTCGAAGCCGCCGCCCGCAGCAACGAGAATGTCCTGCGCTTCATCGATGGCCTCACCATCCGCAAGGTCATCGTGGTACCGGGCAAGCTGGTCAACATCGTCGCCAACTGATGAAAACGCCCACCCGCAGTGGCTGCGGGTGGGCGGTACAGGCCCACAAGGGAGCAACAACATGATCAAACGCAATTTGCTGGTAATCGGCCTGGCGGTCATGCTCAGCGCCTGCGGTTTCCAGCTGCGCGGCACCGGCTCCACCGAGCTGAGTGTGAAGGAAATGGACGTCAGCGCACGCAATGCCTACGGCCCGACCGTGGTCCAGCTCCGAGAGGTACTGGAGCGTAGCGGTGTCAACGTGCATGCCGGCGCGCCTTACCGCCTGGTGTTGACCAACGAGCAGGAGCGCGAGCGCTCGGCAACCTACAGCAGCGGCAACCGTACCGCCGAGTACGAGCTGACCACGGAGCTGAACTACAGCATCCAAGGCCTGAACAACCTGGAACTGCTGAGCGACAAGCTGGAAGTGCGCAAGATCTACGTGCGTGACGGCTCGAACATCACCGGTTCCGAGCAGGAAGCCAACCGCGCGCGTGAAGAAATGCGCCGCGACCTGGTCAATGCCATGGTCGTGCGCCTGCAGATGCTGAGCCCGTCCCAGCTGGACGAGCTGCAGCGTAAAGCCGACGAGCGCGCCAAGGCCGAAGCCGACGCGCTGGAAGCTGCGCGCCGCCAGCAGGCCGACACGCCTCAGCAGTCGCCACTGGAAGTGCCGGGCAACTAAGCCCGCGTGGGGCACCCTCGGGTGCCCCACCTGTTTCCCATGAAACTCGCCCCCGCCCAACTCAACAAGCACCTGCAAGGCGCCTTGGCACCGGTCTACGTAGTCAGCGGCGACGACCCGCTGCTGTGCCAGGAAGCCGCTGACGCCATCCGCAACGCGGCACGTCAGCAAGGTTTCGACGAACGTCAGGTATTCAGTGCCGACGCCAACTTCGACTGGGGCACCCTGCTCCAGGCTGGCGCCAGCCTGTCGCTGTTCGCCCAGCGCCGCCTGCTGGAACTGCGCCTGCCCTCGGGCAAGCCTGGTGACAAGGGCGCCGCCGCGCTGATCGAATACTGCGCCAGGCCCGCCGAAGACACCGTGCTGCTGGTCAGCCTGCCCAAGCTCGACGGCAGCGCGCAGAAGACCAAATGGGGCAAGGCCTTGATCGAAGGTGCCCACTGCCAGTTCATCCAGATCTGGCCGGTGGATGTGCACCAGCTGCCACAGTGGATCAACCAGCGGCTGCAGCAAGCCGGCCTGTCGGCGCAACGGGACGCTGTCGACCTGATCGCTGCGCGCGTGGAAGGCAACCTGCTAGCCGCCGCGCAGGAAATCGAAAAGCTCAAGCTGCTCGCCGACGGCAACCAGATCACCGTGGAAACCGTGCAGGCTGCAGTCGCCGACAGCGCCCGCTTCGATGTCTTCGGCCTGGTCGACGCCATTCTCAACGGCGAAGCGGCGCATGCCCTGCGCATGCTCGAAGGCTTGCGTGGTGAAGGCGTAGAGCCGCCCGTGATCCTCTGGGCCCTGGCCCGTGAACTGCGCCAACTGGCCGGGCTGGCCCAACAGTTCAGCCAAGGCGTGCCGCTGGACAAAGCCTTTAGCCAGGCCCGCCCGCCGATCTGGGACAAACGCCGACCGCTGGTCAGCAAAGCCCTGCAACGCTTGTCAGCGCAACGCTGGGGGCAGTTGTTGCAGGATGCCCAGCGTATCGATGCGCAGATCAAGGGCCAGGCCGAGGGTTCGCCCTGGACAGGTCTGGCGCGCTTGTCGCTGTTGATGGCGGGTCAGCGCCTGTCGTTACCTTCGCAATAGCCGGGGCCGCTTTGCGGCCCCAAGATCCAAGCCATAAACACAATCAATTGGCCCCACCCCGCACCAAGCCCTACAGTGCGCCCCGAATCCCCACCCAACCCGGGAAGCCCACCATGAGCAAAAAGCCGAAAAAGCACGGCCCCAACAAGGCCAAGTCCATCGTCGCCCAACCCCTGTTCCGCTGCCGCCAGGAACAACCGGACAAGGGCAAAGGCAGCTACCGCCGCGAAGCCTTCCAATCGAGAGATTGGGAGGCTTCCTACTTTTTGGCAGCATGAAAGCATCGCAAGCGCAGGCATGGTATGGTCGTCACCTGACCTGCAATTCTGGATCTGTGCATGCTCTTCCGTCTTCTCCCCCGTTGGGAAACCCGCCAGCTGATCGCGGCCTCCAGCTTCATCCTGCTCGTGGCCTGCGCGGAAAAACCCACCGCTGCCGACGCACTGCCGCTGGCCCCTGCCCAACCCGCTCCAGTGGTGACTGTGCCCGGCACAACGCCTGACGTCAGCACTGAAATCCAGCCTCTGCAAACCTTCGCCCAATGGCAAGCAGGCTTCCGCCAGCAAGCCCTGCAAGCCGGCATCTCGCCGAGCACGTTCGACAGCGCCTTCCTCGGCGTCACCCCCGACATGGACGTGATCAAGGCTGACCGCAGCCAGCCAGAGTTCACCCGCCCGGTATGGGAATACCTTGAAGGCGCCCTGTCGCCTCTGCGCGTGCGCAATGGCAAGAAGCTGCTGGAGCAGAACGCCGAGCTGCTGACCCGCCTCGAGCAACGCTATGGCGTCGACCGCCAGGTGCTGGTCGCCGTGTGGGGCATGGAAAGCAACTTTGGCCAGTTCCAGGGCAACAAGTCGGTGATTCGCTCGCTGGCCACGCTGGCCTATGAGGGCCGTCGCCCGCAGTTCGCCCAGGACCAGCTGATCGCCGCGCTGCAAATTATCCAGCATGGCGACATCCAGCCTGAAGCCATGCGTGGTTCGTGGGCCGGTGCCATGGGCCAGACCCAGTTCATCCCGACCACCTACAACACCCATGCCGTGGACTTCGACGGCGATGGCCGTCGCGACATCTGGAACAGTACGCCGGATGCCCTGGCCTCGACGGCGCATTACCTGCAAAGCTCGGGCTGGAAGCGTGGTCAGCCATGGGGCTTCGAGGTACAAGTGCCGGCTGGTTTCGATTTCTGGCAAGCCGATGGCGCGCTGCGCAAACCGGTCAGCGAGTGGCTGGCGATGGGTGTGACACTGCCTGCAGGCACGCAATTGCCCGCCAACAGCAACCAGCTGTCAGCCGCCCTGCTGCTGCCAGCGGGCGCACGTGGCCCGGCGTTTTTGGTGCTGGACAACTTCCGTGCAATCCTCAAGTACAACAACTCGTCGTCCTACGCCTTGGCGGTGAGCCTGCTGGGGGATCGCTTCAGTGGTTGGGGCTTCATTGCCGGCAGTTGGCCGAAAGAAGACCTGCCATTGAGCCGCAGCGAGCGCATGGAGCTGCAGAACTTGCTGAACAGCCGTGGGCACGAGGCCGGCAATGCCGATGGCATCATCGGCGCCAATACCCGCAAGGCCATTCGCACCGCCCAGCAGGGGCTGGGGTGGCCAGCAGATGGCTACCCGACCCACAAGCTGCTCGAGAGCCTGCGTCAGCCGTGAGATTGCTGAGGGCGCTCCTGCAGCCAACCGCGTAACTGCAATGTATCGCAATTCCCTGTAGGAGCGGCCTTGTGCCGCGATGGGCTGCAAAGCAGCCCCGACAATCTCAAACCTTGAACAGGTCCTGCTCCAGCACCAGGCTCTGCCGATCACTGTCCAGCCTGACCCGAGCCCCCAGCGGCAAGCACACATTCGGGTCGCAATGCCCACTGCGCCACCCCGCCAGCACCGGCACACCCAAGGGCGCGAAGGTATCCTCCAGCAACGGCGCCAACGCCGCCGGGGTGATCCCGGCAAAGTCCCCTACCAGCACACCCTTGATCCCCTCCAGCTTGCCCGCCAGGCGTAACTGGGTCAGCAGCCGGTCCACCCGGTACAACGGCTCGTTGACGTCCTCGATGAACAGGATGCAGCCCTGAGTATCCAGCTCGGCAAGCGTCCCCATGGTCGCCCCCAGCATCGACAGGTTGCCGCCCAGCAGCGGCCCGCTGGCCACACCCGGCAACACCGTGGTCAAGGCATAGTCCGCCGGGTGCGCGATCTGCTCGCCGCCCCGCACAAGCCCACCCAACTGTGCCAACAACGACGATTCGGTCGGCGGCAACTTGGCCCCCAGCAGATCGGCATTCAGCATCCCCCCGTGGAAGGTAACCAGCCCGCCGCAATGCCGGTAGATAGCAGTGTGCAGTGCAGTAATGTCGCTGTAGCCGATCAACGGTTTAGGGTTGCGGCGAATGAGCTCGAAGTCGAGCTGATCGAGCAAACGCATGCTGCCATAGCCCCCGCGCATGCACAGGATGGCGTCGATGGCCGGGTCGGCAAAGGCATCGTGCAGGTCCTGCAGGCGCTGCTGGTCCGGCCCTGCCAGGTAACCCTGCGCTTGCAGGGCACCTGGGTAGATACGGCAACGGTAGCCGCGGTCAGCAAACCACTGGCTGACCTTGTACGTATCCAGACGCGCCGCGCCTGCCGGCGCGACAATGGCAAAGCAGGCGTTAGCCGGCAGCGCGGCTGACAGGCTGGGTTGGACAGTTTCGGCGCAATTCATCGCGGCTCCTTGCAGCGCAGGTGGCACAAATAAAAATGCCGATGCCGCCTTTCGGCGTGCATCGGCATACGTAGCTCTGCTTTTGGCTCAGAGCTTGATCTTGGCTTCGTGAGCTTGCTGGTCAGCGTGGTACGAAGAACGCACCAGCGGGCCGGAGGCGACGTTCTTGAAGCCCATCTTGTAACCTTCCTCGGCGAACCAGGCGAAGGTGTCCGGGTGAACGAAACGTTGCACCGGCAGGTGGCTACGCGATGGCTGCAAGTACTGGCCGAGGGTGAGCATGTCGATTTCATGCTCACGCATGCGGTGCATCACCTCGATCACTTCTTCGTCAGTCTCGCCCAGGCCGAGCATCAGGCCCGACTTGGTAGGTACGTGCGGCACCATCTGCTTGAACTTCTGCAGCAGGTCCAGCGACCAGTCGTAATCGGAACCCGGGCGCGCGGCCTTGTACAGGCGCGGCACGGTCTCGAGGTTGTGGTTGAACACATCTGGCGGCTCTTGCGCAGTGATCGCCAACGCAACGTCCATGCGGCCACGGTAGTCCGGCACCAGGGTTTCCAACTGCACACCCGGCGACAGCGCACGAATTTCGCGGATGCAGTCGGCAAAGTGCTGGGCGCCGCCATCACGCAGGTCGTCGCGGTCCACCGAGGTGATCACCACGTACTTCAGGCGCAGGTCGGCAATGGCGACCGCCAGGTTTTTTGGCTCGTCCAGGTCCAGCGGTTTCGGTCGGCCGTGGCCAACGTCACAGAACGGGCAACGACGGGTGCAGATGTCACCCATGATCATGAAGGTGGCGGTGCCACCAGAGAAGCACTCACCCAGGTTCGGGCAGGAGGCCTCTTCGCACACGCTGTGCAGCTTGTGCTTGCGCAGCAGTTGCTTGATGCGGTCTACCTCGGGCGAAACCGGGATACGCACGCGGATCCAGTCAGGCTTTTTCGGCAGCTCATCGGTCGGGATGATCTTTACCGGGATGCGCGCGACTTTGTCGGCACCACGCAGTTTGACCCCGGCTTCCACCTTTTTCGGCGCTTGGCGCGGGGTGGCATCCAGGGTAGGTATCAGGTTCGGCACGGCTTCTTGCACAGTTGTCATATTCAGTCGATTCCGCCCGTGAGGGTCGTCTGCTCAGCGTAGTCGAGGTGCTTGACCAGCTGTCCGCGCAGCCTTGTCCTGACCTCGTCGAGTTCGATCGGACCTGCCAGGTCGCGCAGCTGGGTCATGGCCAGCCCCGCATAGCCGCAGGGGTTGATTCGGCGGAATGGCGCAAGGTCCATGTCCACGTTCAGGGCAAGGCCGTGGAACGAACGGCCGTTGCGAATTCGCAGGCCGAGGGAGGCGATCTTCGCTCCGTCGACATAGACGCCCGGGGCATCGGCCTTGGCCGATGCCTGCACGTCGTAACTGGCGAGCAGGCCGATCAGGGCCTGTTCGATACGGCTGACCAACTCGCGTACGCCAAAGCCCAGCCGGCGCACGTCCAGCAGCAGGTAGGCCACCTGCTGACCGGGGCCATGGTAGGTCACCTGGCCACCGCGGTCGGTCTGCACCACCGGGATGTCGCCCGGCACCAGCAGGTGCTCGGCCTTGCCGGCCTGGCCCTGGGTGAAGACTGCGGGGTGCTCGACCAGCCAGATTTCATCCTGGCTGTCCGGGCTGCGCTGCTCGGTAAAGCGACGCATGGCCTCCAGCACCGGTTCGTAGGGCTGCAGGCCAAGCTCGCGAAAACCGAGACAGGCGGACATCAGAGCACCATTTTCACGATGCCGGTAGCGCGCAGGGCGCTATTGATGTCGTGCAACTGGTCTTCGCTGGTGGCAACGATGTGCAATTGCACGGTGGTGTACTTGCCTTCCTTGCTCTGGCGCTCAGCCAAGGTCTTCATGTCGACCTCAGCATATTTCTTCAAGATCTCGACGACCGTGTCCTTGAAATGGACAACGGTATCGCCGATCACCTTGATCGGGTAATCAGCGCAAGGGAATTCGATCTTGTGCGACTTGACGTCTGGTTCGCTCATGGCGGAAACGGCCTCGTAAGCCGTGGCAACAACAACACCCCCGCTAGATACGCGGGGGCATGCAGGTCACGTATCAGTTGAACAACCCGAAGAAGAATAGACGGATGCTATCCCACATACGGCGGAAGAAACCACCTTCCTCGACGCCATCGAGGGCGATCAGGTCGGCGCTGTGAACCACTTTCTCGTCCAGTTTGACTTCCACTTTGCCGATCACGTCACCTTTGGCGATTGGCGCGGTGAGCTGCGGGTTCATGGTCATCGAAGCCTGCAGGCGCTTCAATTGGCCTTTAGGCATAGTCATGGTCAGGTCGTCGGCCAGGCCAGCCTTGATCTGGCTGGTCGCGCCCTTCCAGACCGGGGCCTGGGTCAGCTCGGTGCCCTTCTGGTAGAAGGTCTGGGTTTCGAAGAAGCGGAAACCGTAGGTCAGCAGCTTCTGGGTCTCGGCAGCACGGGACTGCTCGCTGTTGGTGCCGAACACCACGGCGATCAGGCGCTGGCCATCACGAACGGCCGAAGCCACCATGCAGTAGCCGGCTTCGTCGGTGTGGCCGGTCTTCAGGCCATCGACGGTCTTGTCACGCCACAGCAGCAGGTTGCGGTTAGGCTGCTTGATGTTGTTCCAGAAGAACTCTTTCTGCGAGTAGATGGCGTAGTGGGCCGGGTCGACGGTGATGATCGCACGGGCCAGGGTTGCCATGTCATGCGCCGACGAGTAGTGCTCCGGGTTCGGCAGGCCAGTCGGGTTCATGAAGTGGCTGTTGCTCATACCCAGGTCGGCAGCCGTCTTGTTCATCATGTCGGCAAAGGCATCTTCGCTGCCGGCGATGTGCTCGGCCAGGGCGACCGAGGCGTCGTTGCCGGACTGGATGATGATGCCGTGCAGCAGGTCGCTGACAGTCACCTGGCTGCCGACCTTGATGAACATGCGCGAACCGCCGGTACGCCAGGCGTTTTCGCTGACGGTAACCGGGTCGTTCTCACCGATCTGGCCGCGGCGGATGTCCAGGGTGGCGATGTAGGCGGTCATCAGCTTGGTCAGGCTGGCTGGCGGCAGACGCTCGTCACCGTTGTTCTCGACCAGCACGTTGCCGCTGGACGCGTCCATGAGTACGTAGGACTTGGCTGCCAGTTGCGGTGGTGCCGGCGTCATCTGCTCTGCCGCGAAGGCGGCAGGCGTGATCATCAGCAGTACAGGCAGGCAAAGTCGTTTGGCAAGGTTGGTGATGTTCATCCGTCTCTCGAAAATCGCTAATGGTCTGAGATGTTCCCTGGGCAAGATCGTGTGCCCAGCGCCAGTCAGTCTAGTTTTATGGCCGTTGGCCTGGCCCGCATGTGCGGCTTTATGTCGCTGCGGGCAAAAGCCGTCATTGTACATGGCCGCGCCCGGCAATTCATGACAAAACCGACAGTTTGGTGTTGCCTTCTTCGCGGGCACGCCCGCTCCCACAGGGTGTCGCATACCCCTGTGGGAGCGGGCGTGCCCGCGAAGAAGACGACGCGGTCAGTCTGCTGTGACCAGCTTGGCCTGCCCCAAGTTCGCCAGGCGGATGCTGTCTTGTGCTTGCTGGATCTCGCCCTGGCTGCCGATCGGCCCCAGGCGCACGCGGTGCAGGGTCTGCTGGTTGCGCACGATCGAGCTGATGAACACCGGTGCGCTGACCATGGTGCTGAGCTTGGAGCGCAGCAGTTCGGCGGCGTCCGGGTTGGCGAAGGCGCCCACCTGCAGGAAGCTGCCGCCATTGCCGCCAGGTACGTTGTTGCCCCCGACCTGCACCGGCACTACCGGCGCTGCATGCTGTTGGGCCGGCGGGGTCCATTGCTCGACACGCCCGGTAGTGGCCGGGATCGCCTGGGTCTGGGCCACCTGCGGCTCTTTCAGCACCATCGGCGGCGTCTGGCCACGCTGGGCCCACCACTGCTGCGGGTCGATACCCTCGACACGCACATGCGCGGTGCCGGTCTCGGCATAGCCGAGCTTTTTCGCTGCCGCGTAGGACAGGTCGATGATGCGGTCCGAATAGAACGGGCCACGGTCATTCACCCGCAGGATCACGCTCCGGCCGTTGGCAAGGTTGGTCACCCGCACGTAGGCCGGCAGCGGCAGGGTCTTGTGCGCCGCGCTCATGCCATACAGGTCGTACAGCTCGCCGTTGGCGGTGTTCTGACCGTGGAACTTGGTGCCGTACCACGACGCGGTGCCCTCGGCGCGGTAATTGCGCGAGTCCTGCATCGGGTAATAAGTCTTGCCCAGCACCGTGTAGGGGTTGGCCTTGTAGTTGCCGGTGTGCACGGTCGGCGTGGCATCGGGGATCTTGTTCACATCCACGTCCCACCACGGCGCGCCGTCCTTGTGGGCCCGGTTGATGTCCAGCCCCGGCTGGGCACGCACGACGTTGCCACTGCTTTGCTGGGGCGGGCGGCTGGATGAACAGCTGGCCAGCAGCACGCCAACGGCGAGGCAGGTCAACAGCTTGAAGGAATTGGCAGAAATGATTGCGCGCATTACTTGACGCCCCGTGCTTGAACCAGCTGTTGCGCAAGCTGATGCACCGCCATGGCATACATCACGCTGCGGTTATAGCGAGTGATCGCGTAGAAGTTCTTCAGGCCCACCCAGTACTCGGGGCCATTGTCGCCCTCAAGGCGGAAGGCAGTAACCGGCAGATCATCGCGCAGCGAATCATGAACCGACCAGCCAAGCGCGCGCAACTCCCCTACCGTCTTCACCGGCTCGATACCGGTGGTCAGGCCTTGGTCGGCACGTGCACCGTCCACCCAGGCGCGACTGACCACGCCCCCGCCCGCTACCCAGCCATGGCGCTTGAAGTAGCTGGCGACGCTGCCGATGGCATCGTCCGGGTTATTCCAGATATTGATGTGGCCATCGCCGTCGAAGTCCACCGCGTAGTTGCGAAAACTGCTCGGCATGAACTGCGGCAGGCCCATGGCGCCGGCGTAGGAGCCTTTGAGCGTCAGCGGGTCGAGCTGTTCATCACGGGCCAACAGCAGGAATTCGCGCAGTTCCTTGCGGAAGAACTCGGCCCGCGGCGGGTAATCGAAGCCCAGCGTCGACAGCGCGTCGATCACCCGGTAGTTGCCGGTGTTGCGGCCAAAGAACGTTTCCACACCGATGATCGAAACAATGTACTGCGCCGGCACGCCGTATTCCTGCTCGGCACGGGCCAGCACGGCCTCGTGCTGGCGCCAGAAGTCCACACCACGGGCAATACGCGCGTCGGTGAGGAACATCGGCCGGTAGTCCTTCCACGGCTTGACCTTTTCGGCCGGGCGCGAGATGGCGTCGAGGATCGACTGCTTGCGCTGCACTTCACGGAACACGCCCATCAGCTGCTCAGGGGCAAAACCATAGTCGCGGCTCATTTCGCCAACAAACTCGGCCACCTGCGGTGAGCCTTGGTAATCGCCGGCATGGGCCAGCTGTACAGCGCCGAACAGGCCCACCGCGCCGATCCACGGCGCACAACGGGCAGCCCAGTTACGCACTGCTTGCATGAAATTCTTCACCTTATTCAAACCTGTGCGATCCATTTGCGGTGCGTGTGGATCGACATCAGAACGCCAAACGCTGAAAGCAGCGTCACCAACGATGTTCCGCCATAGCTGATGAAGGGTAGCGGCACGCCCACCACGGGCAGGAGGCCGCTGACCATCCCGATATTGACGAACACGTATACAAAGAAGGTCATGGTCAGGCTGCCCGCGAGCAGCTTGCCAAACAGGGTCTGCGCCTGGGCGGTGATCATCAGGCCACGGCCGATCAGCAGCAGGTAGACAATCAGCAGCAGGCAGATACCGACCAGGCCGAACTCCTCGCCCAGTACGGCGATGATGAAGTCGGTGTGGCTTTCCGGCAGAAAATCCAGGTGCGACTGGGTGCCGAGCAGCCAGCCCTTGCCGAACACCCCGCCCGAACCGATCGCCGCCTTGGACTGGATGATGTTCCAGCCCGTGCCCAGCGGGTCGCTTTCCGGGTCGAGGAAGGTCAGTACCCGCTGCTTCTGATAGTCGTGCATGACGAAAAACCACATCGCCACCGCCACCGGCACCGCCGCCGTCAGCACACTGAGAATCCAGCGCCAACGCAGGCCACCCATGAACAGCACGAAGGCGCCGGAGGCGAGAATCAGCAGCGCCGTGCCCAGGTCGGGCTGGCGCACGATCAGGATGAACGGCACGCCGATCAACACCAGGCTGATCGCCACGTGCTTCAAGTGGGGCGGCAAGGTGCGCTTGGACAGGTACCAGGCGATGGTCGCCGGCATGATGATCTTCATGAATTCCGAGGGCTGGAAGCGGATCACGCCGGGAATGTTGATCCAGCGCGTGGCGCCCATGGCGTTGTGGCCCATCACGTCCACCACCACCAGCAACAACACCCCGGTCAGGTACGCCAGCGGCACCCAGCGTGCCATGAAGCGCGGCTCCAGCTGGGCGATGACGAACATCGACACCAGGCCGATGCCGAACGAGGTGGCCTGCTTGAGCAGCAGGTCCCAGTTCTTGCCACTGGCCGAATAAAGGACGAACAGGCTGCCGGCCGCAAGGGTGAGCAGAATGATCAGCAAGGGGCCGTCGACATGGATGCGCTGCAGAAAGCTGGCGCGCCGACGCATCACATCCTCACTGGAGAGCATGCGATCGAAATTGTTCATCACAGGGCCGATTCCTGGGTAACGGTGGCAGGCGCGAACTCGGGCTTGAGCCGGCCATTTTCGTCGAGCAGCCAGGCGTCCATGATCTGGCGTACCACGGGCGCAGCCACGCCCGAGCCGGACTCACCGTTCTCGACCATCACCGATACCACGATTTTCGGGGCTTCGGCCGGGGCAAAGGCGACGAACAAGGCGTGGTCGCGGTGGCGCTCCTGAAGCTTGTTGCGGTCGTACTTCTCGCCTTGCTTGATCGCCACCACCTGGGCGGTACCGCTCTTGCCGGCAATGCGGTACTGGGCGCCGGCGGCAGCCTTGCGCGCAGTACCGCGGGCGCCGTGCATTACCTGCTCCATGCCATGGGTGACCTTGGCCCAGTCGGACTTGTCACGCAGCACGATGTTTTCCATGGGGTTTTCGTCCACAGGCTGCTGGCCTTCGATGGTCTTGGCCAGGTGCGGGCGGTTCCACACGCCCTTGTTGGCGATCAGCGCAGTGGCCTGGGCCAGCTGCAGCGGCGTGGCCTGCATGTAGCCCTGGCCAATACCGAGAATCAGGGTTTCACCAGGGAACCAGGCCTGGCGGCGGGTGGCACGCTTCCATTCGCGCGACGGCATCAACCCGGCAGACTCCTCAAACATGTCGAGGGAAACCCGCTGGCCGATGCCGAACCTGTTCATGTAGCTGGACAGCCGATCGATGCCCATCTTGTGCGCAAGGTCGTAGAAGTAGGTGTCGTTGGAACGCATGATCGCGGTGTCCAGGTCGACCCAGCCATCGCCGGAGCGGTTCCAGTTACGGTATTTGTGGTCATAGTTGGGCAGTTGGTAATAGCCCGGGTCGAACACCCGGCTGCTGGCATTGACCACGCCACTGTCCAGGCCGGCGATGGCCACCGCCGGCTTGATGGTCGAACCAGGCGGGTACAGGCCACGCAGCACGCGGTTGAACAGCGGCCGGTCGATCGAATCGCGCAGTTCGGCATAGGCCTTGAAGCTGATGCCGGTGACGAACAGGTTGGGGTCGAAGCTTGGCTGGCTGACCATCGCCAGCACCTCGCCAGTACGTGGGTCGAGTGCTACCACTGCGCCACGCCGGCCACCCAGGGCGGCCTCAGCGGCCTCCTGCAGCTTGATGTCCAGGCTCAGCACAATGTCCTTGCCCGGTTTCGGGTCGGTGCGCTTGAGCACCCGCAGCACGCGCCCCCGAGCGTTGGTTTCGACTTCTTCGTAGCCGACCTGGCCGTGCAGGTCGTCTTCGTAGAAGCGCTCGATGCCGGTCTTGCCGATATGGTGAGTGCCGCTGTAGTTCACCGGGTCGAGGGTTTTCAGCTCTTTCTCGTTGATGCGCCCAACATAACCCACCGAGTGGGCGAAATGCGCACCCTGCGGGTAATGCCGCACCAGCTGGGCCACCACTTCCACGCCTGGCAGGCGGAACTGGTTCACCGCCACCCGGGCGATCTGCTCTTCGTTGAGTTCGAACAGGATCGGCACCGGCTCGAACGGCCGACGGCCCTGGCGCATGCGCTTCTCGAACAGGGCCCGGTCGTCGGTTGTCAAATCCAGCACTTCGACGATGGTGTCCAGCACTTCCTGCCAGTTACCCGCACGTTCGCGGGTCATCGACAGGCTGAAGCTGGGCCGGTTGTCGGCAACGATCACCCCGTTGCGGTCGAAGATCAACCCGCGGGTCGGCGGGATCGGCTGCACATGCACCCGGTTGTTCTCCGAGAGCGTCGAGTGGTAGTCGTACTGGATGATCTGCAGGTAGTACAGCCGCGCAATCAGCACGCAAATAAGCAGCACGATCGCCACTGCGCCGACCACGACGCGGTTGCGCACCAGGCGGGCGTCTTTCTCGTGGTCCTTGAGGCGGATCGGCTGCGACATCTGACTGCTTACAGGCTCATTTGTGGTAAGGGTGCCCGGACAACACGGTCCAGGCGCGGTAGATCTGCTCGCCGATGAGTATCCTTACCAACGGGTGCGGCAGGGTCAGCGGCGACAGCGACCAGCGTTGCTCGGCGCGCGCGCAAACCTCAGGCGCCAGGCCTTCCGGGCCTCCGACCATCAAATTCACCGTGCGCGCATCCAGGCGCCAGCGGTCCAGCTCGGTCGCCAGCTGCTCGGTGCTCCAAGGCTTGCCATGGACCTCGAGGGTGACAATGCGTTCCCCAGGCTGAACCTTGCTCAGCATGGCTTCGCCTTCCTGACGGATCAGGCGGGCGACATCGGCATTCTTGCCACGGGTATTCAGCGGGATTTCCACCAGCTCCAGCGACAGCTCGGCGGGCAGGCGCTTGGCATATTCATGCCAGCCTTCCTCGACCCACTTCGGCATGCGCGAGCCGACCGCGATCAGGCGCAGACGCACGACGCTTCCTTATTCCCGGTCTTTGATCTTGTCATCGAAGTAGGCGCTGGCGTTTTCCGGGCTGTGATGCTTGGCATCAGCAGCACGGCTCTGCTCGGCACCCGCCCACAGACGCTCCAGGTCGTAGAACTGGCGGGCAGCGGCAGTCATCATGTGCACGATGACGTCATTCAGGTCCAGCAGAACCCAGTCGCTGTCGCCCTTGCCTTCTTCGCCCAGCGGCTGCGCGCCTTGTTTCTTGACCGCTTCACGGACCTTTTCCAGCATCGCGTTGATCTGGCGGTTGGAGGTACCGGTGGCAATGATCATGTAGTCGGTCAGGCTGTGCTTTTCGCGGACGTCGATAACCTGGATGTCCTGGGCTTTGACGTCTTCCAGAGCGCTAATGGTCAGTTTGACCAGTTCTTCGCCACTGATGCCATTGGTTTTCTGCTTGCTCATATAAAACTCGTTCAACTCGTTGGATGAGGCGCCAGAGGCACCGTCAGTTAGGCGCACGATACAGTTCGTGCGCCTCGATGTAGGCCAGTACGGCGTCCGGCACCAGGAACCTCACCGATTTGCCGCTGGCCAGCAGCTGTCGGATCTGTGTAGCCGACACCGCAAGCGGCGTCTGCCAGACGAACGAAATATTTCCCGCCGGGCCGGACATGGCGGCGGGATCGCTCTCCGAGCGCGCAGCCAGCAGGTTGCGCAGCTCGTCAGGGGGTTCTACGTCGGCATCCGGGCGTTGCAGCACCAGGATGTGACAATGTTGCAGCAATTCTTCCCAGCGGTGCCAACCAGGCAGGCCACAGAAGGCATCCCAGCCCAGCACCAGGAACAACTGGTCGTTGCCGGCCAGTTCGGCGCGGATCGATTCCAGCGTATCGATGGTGTACGACGGCTTGTTCCTTTCCAGCTCGCGGGCATCGACGCTCAGGCAAGCAACGCCTTGCACCGCTTCGCGGACCATGGCCAGGCGATCCTGCGCGCCCACCTGCGGGGTGTCGCGGTGCGGCGGCCGGGCGTTGGGCAACAGGCGCAGCTCGTCCAGCCCCATGAACTCGGCCACTTCCAGCGCGCTGCGCAGGTGGCCGATGTGCACGGGGTCGAAGGTGCCGCCTAGAATGCCGATGCGCCGGACTGCCTGGGCCTTGCTCAACTCAGCAGGACTCCTGACCGCGCAGCTGGCCGTCGCCGATCACTACGTACTTCTCGCAGGTCAGGCCTTCCAGGCCGACCGGGCCACGGGCATGCAGCTTGTCGGTGGAAATACCGATTTCCGCACCCAGCCCGTACTCGAAACCGTCGGCGAAGCAGGTCGGGGTGTTGAGCATGACCGACGCCGAGTCGACCTCAGCCATGAACTGGCGGGCTTCACCCTGGTGTTCGCTGATGATCGAGTCGGTGTGGTGCGAGCCATAGTGGTTGATGTGCTCGATGGCGTGGTCCAGGCCATCGACGACACGGATCGACAGGATCGCGTCCAGGTACTCGGTGTGCCAGTCGTCTTCAGTGGCCGGCTTGGCCTCGATCAGCGCGCGGGTACGCTCGCAGCCACGCAGCTCCACGCCCTTCTCTTGGAAGCGGCGGGCCATCTCCGGCAGGAAGCGCTCGGCCACTTGCTGGTCGACCAGCAGGGTTTCCATGGCGCCGCAGATGCCATAACGGTAGGTCTTGGCGTTGAAGGCCACGTTCCAGGCCTTGTCCAGGTCGGCATGCTGGCTGACATAGATGTGGCAGATGCCGTCCAGGTGCTTGATGACCGGAACGCGGGCATCGCGGCTGATGCGCTCGATCAGCCCACGGCCGCCACGCGGCACGATGACGTCGACAAACTGCGGCATGCTGATCAGCGCACCCACGGCTTCGCGGTCGGTGGTCTCGACCACCTGCACCACGGCGGCCGGCAGGCCCGCAGCAGCCAGGCCACGCTGGATGCAGGTGGCGATGGCGCGGTTGGAATGGATGGCTTCGGAGCCGCCACGCAGGATGGTTGCGTTACCCGACTTCAGGCACAGGCTGGCGGCATCGATGGTCACGTTCGGGCGCGACTCGTAGATGATCCCGATCACCCCCAGCGGTGCGCGCATCTTGCCGACCTGAATACCGGATGGGCGGTAGCTCATGTCGCGGATGGCACCGACCGGGTCCGGCAGGCTGGCGACCTGACGCAGGCCGGTGATCATGCCGTCGATGCGCGCGGGGGTCAGCGCCAGGCGGTCGAGCAGCGCCGGCTCAAGGCCATTGGCGCGGCCGGCGGCCAGGTCCAGCTCGTTGGCGGCAGTCAGTTCGGCACGGGCAGCATCCAGCGCATCGGCAGCGGCTTGCAGGGCGCGGTTCTTCTGCGCGGTGCTGGCACGGCCGATCACCCGGGAAGCCTCACGGGCAGCGCGACCCAAACGGGTCATGTAGTCAAGAACGGACTCAGTCATGGGTTCGGTGTCTTGGCGAAGGGGAAATCGGCTGATTATAACTGCCGCGCAGGTGTACGCCCAGCGGCGGGTGGCGGATGGTAGAAAATGGCTGAGGCAATGCGCAGGAAAGATGTAACTGCACTTATCGAAAATTCCTCTCCCTGCTCCGACCCTTTCGCGGGCGAACCCGCTCCCACGCTGATTCCACACGGCCTGAGCCCTATGAAACACCTGTGGGAGCGGGTTCACCCGCGAAGAGGCCGGCACTGCCAACTTCGATATCCGATTCAGCCTCGATTAAGCCATTCATTGCTATCATCCCCGCCTCCCCAGCCACGAACCGCCCGCATGCCAGCCCTGCCCGACAGCTTTTTCAACCGTGATGCCCAGACCGTGGCCAAGGCGCTGCTGGGCAAGGTAATCCGCCATCGCCACGGCGACCTGTGGCTGGCTGCGCGCATCATTGAGACCGAGGCCTACTACCTCACTGACAAGGGCAGCCACGCCTCGCTCGGCTACACCGAAAAGCGCAAGGCATTGTTCCTCGATGGCGGGCACATCTACATGTACTACGCCCGCGGCGGCGACTCGCTGAACTTCAGCGCCGAAGGCCCGGGTAACGCGGTGCTGATCAAGTCTGCCTATCCTTGGCAGGACGCCCGCTCGGGCCCCAACAGCCTGGCGCAGATGCAACTGAATAACCCCGACGCCAGCGGCAAGCTGCGCCCGGATGCGCGCCTGTGCGCCGGCCAGACCCTGCTCTGCCGGGCGCTGGGCCTGAAAGTGCCCCACTGGGACGCCCAGCGCTTTGACGCCGAGCGGCTGTACGTGGACGATTGCGGCAATGCCGTACCAAGGGTGATCCAGACTGCACGGCTGGGCATCCCGCACGGGCGCGACGAGCACCTGCCCTACCGCTTCGTCGACGCCGAGTACGCCCGTTTCTGCACGCGGAACCCGTTACGTCGCGGCCAAGTCGAAGGCCGTGACTTCTTCATTCTGGAACAAGGAAGCTGAACATGGGCCAATGGCTCGACAGCCTGACCGGCTGGCTCAGCGCCAACCCGCAGTGGCTTGGCCTGGCGATTTTCCTGGTGGCCTGCATCGAGTGCCTGGCCATTGCCGGCATCATCGTGCCTGGCACCGTGCTGCTGTTCGCCGTCGCGGTACTGGCCGGCAGTGGCGCCTTCAGCCTGGGCGAAACATTACTACTGGGTTTTCTCGGCGGTTTGCTGGGCGACGCGGTGTCGTACACGTTGGGCAAGCACTTCCACCAGAACATTCGCCGCCTGCCATTGCTGCGCCATCACCCTGAGTGGATCGGCAGCGCCGAAACCTACTTCCAGCGCTACGGCATCGCCAGCCTGCTGGTGGGGCGCTTCATCGGGCCGCTGCGGCCCATGCTGCCAATGGTCGCCGGCATGTTCGACATGCCCCTGCCGCGCTTCATCGCCGTCAGCCTGGTGGCCGGCGCCGGCTGGTCGGTGGCCTACCTGCTGCCAGGCTGGGCCACCGGCGCGGCCATGCGCCTGCCGCTGCCGGAAGGCTTCTGGCTGGATGCTGGCATCATCGCCGGCACCCTGGCAGTCATCATCGGCTTTAGCCTGACCACCAGCATTCGCGACCAGCGCCATGGAACACGACTGATCGCCGGCATGAGCTTCGCTGCCTTGGCCGGAGTATTTTTTGGCTGGCCTTACCTGCACGAGTTCGACCAAGGCGTGATGACACTGGTACAGGAACATCGCAGCCAGGCCATCGATGGCGCCGTGGTACTGGTGACCCGGCTGGGCGATTTCCGCACGCAACTGTTTCTTGGCGGCCTGCTGACCGGCCTGCTGCTGCTTGCCCGGCAATGGCGGCAAGCCTTTTTTGCTGCCGGCGCGCTGATGGGCACGGCAATCGCCAACGGTACGCTGAAATGGCTGTTCGCCCGCGCAAGGCCGGAAGTGCTGACCGACCCACTGACCAGCTACAGCATGCCCAGCGGGCACAGCTCGGCGTCGTTTGCGTTCTTTCTGGTGATGGCGGTACTGGCAGGGCGCGGCCAGCCGCCACGGATGCGCCTGACTTGGGTGATGCTGGGTTGTATTCCGGCGCTGGCGATTGCCCTGTCACGGGTGTACCTGGGGGCGCACTGGCCGACCGATATCCTGGCTGGGGCGCTGCTGGCGTGCTGCGTGTGTGCGCTTAGCCTGGCAGTGGTGCAGCGCCAGCAAACACTGCCGGCCCTGCCGCTGCGGGTGTGGTGGCTGGTGTTGCCGGCATGTATCGCGCTGCTGGCGTTCTTTGCCATGCATGCGCTGCCGCAGGCTTTGCTCAGATACCAGTACTGATGTCGCCCTCACTGGCCTCTTCGCGGGCAAGCCCGCGAAGAGGCCAGCCCAAGCAGCACAAAGAGGTCAGGCGAAAAGCTCACCCTGAATCCGCTCCAGCAATTTCTGAATCTCCCCCAATCGCTGCTGCGGCGAGTCAAGGGTCAGCAGGTCCAGCTTGTCTTCTTCCATGAACGGCAGCAGGTACGCCAGCTGATTGGCCAGCGCCTGGCGCCCGTCCACCGGGCGCGGCATGTCCAGCGCCTCGACCATCGGGTGCTCGCCCAGCGCCACCAGCAGCGCCAACAGGTCGTCATCGGCCTCGAGCAACGGGCTGTCCGCCTGCTCCGGTAGCCATTGCACCTGCCCCACCAGCAACTGGTCCTTCTGCACTTCGGTGCTTTCCAGGTTGAAGCGCCGTACGCCCTCGACGCGGATCCCCAGCAAACCGTTGTCCTGCTGCACGAAGTCGCGGATCACTGCTTCACAGCCGATCGACGCGACCATCGGTGGCGCCTTGCCAACCTGCTCGCCCTCCAGGATGCAGACCACCCCAAAGCCTTCGCCCTGCTTCATGCAGCGCCCGATCATGTCCAGGTAGCGTGCCTCGAAAATCTGCAAATCGAGAAAGCAACCCGGGAACAGCACGGTATTGAGCGGAAACAGCGGTAGTGTCATCACAACTCCTCAAGCCACCAGGCTGACCGCCAACGGCAGGAACACTGCCGTGGCTACCCCCATCAAGCTCATCGCCAGCGCGGCAAAAGCGCCGCATTCGTCACCTTCCTGCAGGGCGACCGAAGTACCCACCGCATGCGCGGTCACACCCAACGACATGCCGCGCGCCTCAGGGCTGTGCACGCCGAAGCGGCTCAGCAGCGCCGGGCCGAAGATCGCGCCGATCACCCCGGTGATCAGTACGAACACTGCCGCCAGCGCCGCCACACCACCAATCTGCTCTGCGACCAGCATGGCGATTGGCGAGGTCACCGACTTGGGTGCCATGGTCATCAGGATCATGTGCTCGGCACCGAACCACCAGCCTAGCAACAGGCAGCAGAGCGTGGCGAACAGCCCCCCGATTACCAGCGTAGTAAATGTGGGCCAGAACAGCTGCCGGATACGCCGCAGGTTGAGATAGAGCGGCACGGCCAGCGCCACGGTGGCGGGGCCCAGCAGGATGTTCATGATTTCGGTGCTGTTGCGGTACTCGCTGTATTCGATGCCGCACAGCAGCAACACGCCGATTACCAGCAACATCGACACCAATACCGGCTGCAGGAAGATCCAGCGGGTTTTCTCGTAGGCCGCCAGCACCACCTGGTAGGCACCGAGCGTAATACCGATACCGAACAAAGGATGGTGCACCACGGCATTCAGCGCGCCTTGCCAATCGAGCATCATGGCTGCTCCTCGCGCTTGCCCTGGCGATGCATGAGCTTTTGCATCAGCACACCAACAAACACCAGCGTTAACAGGCAGGAAATCAGCAAGGCGCCGGCAATCGCCCAGAAGTCAGCGGCGATGTCCTTGGCATATACCATCACCCCCACTGCTGGCGGTACCAGCAACAGCGGCAGGTATCGCAGCAGGCTGCTGGCCGCCTCGTTCAGCGGCTTGCCCACCTCCCCACGGGCCATGAGGAAGAACAACAGCAGCACCAGGCCGATGATCGGCCCCGGCAGAAATGGCACCAACAGGTGATTGATCGCCGTCCCCAGCAGCTGGAACAGCACCAGCCAGGTCAAACCACGCAACAGCATAAGCATCTCCCTCGGGCATGGCCGCCATTATAAGCACGCGCAGCTATAGACCGATATTCGCCGAAAAGCACACAACTTGACTGAAACGGTTCGCCGTGCTGATCTTGCACTTTCGTACCAACTGACAACCTGGAGAGTCCGCGATGCCCTATGTACCGGTTACAGAGCTTTCGCAATATGTTGGTAAGGAACTGGGCCGCTCCGAGTGGCTGAAAATCGACCAGCAGCGCATCAACCTGTTCGCCGAGGCGACGGGCGATTTCCAGTTCATCCATGTCGACCCTGAAAAGGCGGCCAAAACCCCGTTTGGCGGCACAATTGCCCACGGCTTCCTGACATTGTCACTGATCCCCAAGCTGATCGAGGACATCCTGGTCCTCCCAGAAGGGCTGAAGATGGTGGTGAACTATGGGCTGGACAGCGTACGGTTCATTCAGCCGGTCAAGGTCAACAGCCAGGTTCGGCTGAAAGTGGACCTGGCCGAAGTGGTGGAGAAAAAGCCGGGGCAGTGGTTGCTCAAGGCGATTGCCACGCTGGAAATCGAGGGTGAAGAGAAGCCTGCTTATATAGCTGAGTCGCTCTCGCTCTGTTTCGTCTGATTTATCCCCGGGGGCGCTACGCGCCCCATTCGCAGCACAAGGCTGCTCCTACAGGGGTATGCGATCTCATGTAGGAGCAGCCTTGTGCTGCGAATGGGCTGCACAGCAGCCCCCGATCCACAAATCTTCCGCACTCGCGTAGACTGCCAGCCTCCGCGCAGCCTAGGGCTGCCCCTGTCGATTTACCAAAGGTGCCCGCCATGCCCTGGCTGCAAGTACGCCTGGCCATCAGCCCGGAACAAGCCGAAACCTACGAAGATGCCCTGCTCGAAGTAGGCGCCGTCTCGGTCACGTTCATGGACGCCGAAGATCAACCGATCTTCGAACCAGACCTCAACACCACCCCGCTGTGGTCGCACACCCACCTGCTGGCCCTGTTCGAGGCCGATGCCGAGCCCGAGCAGGTGTTTGCTCACCTGCGCCTGCTGACCGGCGCCGAGCTGCCACAGCACCAGGCTGAAGTGATCGAGGACCAGGACTGGGAGCGCAGCTGGATGGACAACTTCCAGCCCATGCGTTTCGGCCGCCGCCTGTGGATCGTGCCAAGCTGGCACGAGGCCCCGGAAAAGGACGCCGTCAACCTGCTGCTGGACCCGGGCCTGGCCTTCGGCACCGGCACCCACCCCACCACGGCCCTGTGCCTGGAATGGCTCGACGGCCAGCAACTCGAAGGCACCCAGGTGCTGGACTTCGGCTGCGGCTCGGGCATCCTGGCCATCGCCTCGCTGCTGCTGGGCGCCCGTGAAGCAGTCGGTACCGACATCGACGTGCAGGCCATCGAGGCTTCGCGCGACAATGCCCAGCGCAACGGCATCGCCGATGACAAGCTGGCCCTGTACCTGCCCGAGCACATGCCGGCCATGCAGGCAGACGTGCTGGTCGCCAACATCCTCGCTGGCCCGCTGGTGTCGCTGGCGCCGCAGTTGTCCGGCCTGGTGCGCCCTGGTGGCCTGCTGGCACTGTCCGGCATTCTGGCCGAACAGGGCGAGGAGGTGGCCGCGGCCTACGCCGCCGACTTCGAGCTGGACCCGATCGTCGTCCGCGACGGCTGGGTGCGCATCAGTGGTCGCCGCCGCTAAGCGGGCCTAGAATATCTCTCTGCATAGCTTCCGGATTGCCGCATGACCGACAGTTTCGTCACCCAGTGCCCGCATTGCCAGACCAGCTTTCGCGTCACCCACCACCAGTTGAGCGTGGCCCGCGGCGTGGTTCGCTGCGGCCATTGCCTGCAGGTGTTCAATGCCGCCAAGCAACTGCTGGAGCAGAACCGCGCCAGCGCACCTGAGGTGCCGGTAGCGGCGCCTGTGCCAGCGGCACCTGCCGAGCCAGTGGTCGAGCCGCCGGTTACCCCCGAGCCTGTCACCCGCGAGCGCAGCATCACGCCTGACGAGGACTGGGCCCTGACCGCCCAGGCGCTGGACGCACTCGACCTCGACCAGGAACTGGCACGCCTGGAGCGGCGCGGCCAGCCGGCCCCGGCACGCCCCGCCAACCTGGATGGCGGGCTGCAGGCGCGCCGTGACGAACTGCACCCGGACGAGCATGCGGACGACCTGTTCGGCAACGCCACCGATGAGCCCTTCGAGCCGCAAACGCCGGCAGAGCCCGCACCTGTGTTGCTGGAGCCGCAGCCGCTGGAGCTGGACCTGGAGCCCGTACCCGGCGAGCGCACCGAGCCGACCCTGGGCCGTAACCTTGACCTGGACATCGATGACGAGCCGCCCGTACACCGCGCAGCTGAAATCGACGACCAGCCCGCCTTCAGCGAACCGCTGCGCACCCGTGATGACGAAATCCCGGAAAAAGGCCTGAGCGCCCGCGACGATGAACCGCTGGCGCTGCACCTGTCGGCGCGCGACGACGACCCTGTCGAGCCGCTGCCGGGTGAACGCCTGGAGCCAGGCCTTGCCAGCAAGCCCGAGCGCCCGGCGCGCAAGGAGCCGCTGGTCGATGTGGTGGACGACCCGCTGCAACTGGGCTGGGAAAAACCCGCGCCCAACTGGGGCAAGCGCCTGCTGTGGGGCTTCCTGACCCTGCTGGCCGCTGGCCTGCTGGCATTCCAGTATGTGTGGTTCCACTTCGACGAAATGGCCCGCCAGGACCAGTACCGGCCGATCTTCCAGCAAATTTGCCCGATCGTCGGGTGCCAGGTGCCGACCCGCGTCGATATCGCAAGAATCAAGAGCAGCAACCTGGTGGTGCGCAGCCACCCGGACTTCAAGGGCGCACTGATCGTCGATGCGATCATCTACAACCGTGCACCGTTCGCCCAACCGTTCCCGCTGCTGGAACTGCGTTTTGCCGACCTCAATGGCCAGCTGATCGCCAGCCGGCGCTTCAAGCCCAGCGAGTACCTGTCCGGCGAGTTGGCCGGGCGTGGCGACATGCCAAGCCAGACGCCCATCCATATCGCCCTGGACATCCTCGACCCGGGGCCAAAGGCCGTGAACTACAGCCTCAGCTTCCGCTCGCCGGAATAGTCAGCACAACCCTGTGGGAGCGGGCATGCCCGCGAACACGGGCAAAGCCCGTGCCATGCACCGCGGCGTCTGCTTCGCGGGCGCGCCCGCTCCCACAGGGGTCCGCGCGATACCCGGGTCTTGGCTCATACCAAAAGTCATAAGCCGACAACTGTTCAGATTTTATCCAAATCCATCTTTATCCGGTCACCGAGAGCGGGTATCATGCCCACCCTTTTTCGAACTCCAAGATTCGGCCCCACAACAGGGATCACCTATGTCGGCGGTACGCATCGGCCCATACACACTACGTAACAACCTGATCCTCGCGCCCATGGCCGGGGTCACGGACCAGCCTTTCCGTACACTTTGCAAGCGTCTGGGCGCGGGCATGGTGGTGTCGGAGATGGTCTCCAGCGACATGAGCCTGTGGAACAGCCGCAAGTCGAGCCTGCGCCGCATCCATGAAGGTGATCCCGAGCCACGCTCGGTGCAGATCGCCGGTGGTGATGCGCAGATGATGGCTGCGGCAGCAAAGGCCAACGTCGAGGCGGGTGCCCAGATCATCGACATCAACATGGGCTGCCCGGCAAAAAAAGTCTGCAACAAAGCTGCAGGCTCTGCTTTATTGAGAGATGAAGCCTTGGTCAGCGAGATCCTCAACGCCGTGGTCGGCGCTGTGGACGTCCCGGTGACCCTGAAGATCCGCACCGGTTGGGACCGGGCAAACAAGAACGGCCTGAACGTGGCGAAGATCGCCGAACAGGCCGGCATCCAGGCGCTGGCGGTGCATGGCCGCACACGCGCCGACCTGTACACCGGCGAAGCCGAATACGACACCATCGCGGCCATCAAGCAAGCGGTGTCTATCCCGGTCTTTGCCAATGGCGATATCACTTCGCCAGAAAAGGCCCGGGCGGTGCTGGATGCCACCGGGGTCGACGGCCTGTTGATCGGCCGGGCTGCCCAGGGGCGGCCATGGATCTTTCGCGAGATCGAGCATTACCTGCGCACTGGCGAATACCTGCCAGCGCCGCAACTGGACGAAGTGGAACGCATCCTGCTGGAGCACCTGGCCGCGTTGCATGCCTTTTATGGCGATGTGATGGGCGTACGTATCGCCCGCAAGCACGTTGGCTGGTACCTGGCAACACGACCCGGCGGCAAGGAGTTTCGCTCCCGGTTCAACGCTTTGGAAGAGACACAAGCGCAGTGCGCCAACGTTCGTGCGTTTTTCAGCGAGCGTCGACAGAGCCTTGAGACAGAGGACGGACAAGGGGTGGCCGCATGACGATGATGACCGAGAATTTTGTGAGTGGAACAACGCCCGTGAGCGACAACGCCAACCTGAAACAGCACCTCAACACGCCGAGCGAAGAGGGCCAGACCCTTCGCGACAGCGTCGAGAAGGCGCTGCACAACTACTTCGCCCACCTGGAAGGCGCGACCGTGACGGACGTGTACAACCTGGTGCTCTCCGAAGTGGAGGCGCCACTGCTCGAAAGCGTGATGAACTACGTGAAGGGCAACCAGACCAAGGCCAGCGAGATGCTCGGGCTGAACCGAGGCACCCTGCGCAAGAAGCTCAAGCAGTACGACTTGCTGTAAGCCAGAATCCCAACCAGAAAAGGCGGCTCCCTGAACAGAGGCGCCTTTTTTGCAGACTCCACCGCGTTATTGGAACCCGAAATGACCGACCAGACTACCCGCCTGCCAGTCCGCCGCGCCCTGATCAGCGTCTCCGACAAGACCGGTATCCTCGAATTCGCCCGTGAGCTGCAGCAGCTCGGTGTCGAGATCCTGTCCACCGGCGGCACCTACAAGCTGCTGAAGGACAACGGCGTGAACGCGGTGGAAGTGGCCGACTACACCGGCTTTGCCGAAATGATGGATGGCCGGGTCAAGACCCTGCACCCGAAAATCCACGGTGGCATCCTCGGCCGTCGCGGCACCGACGACGCCATCATGAACGAGCACGGCATCAAGCCGATCGACCTGGTTGCGGTCAACCTGTACCCGTTCGAAGCCACCATTTCCAAGCCTGGCTGTGACCTGCCGACCGCCATCGAGAACATCGACATCGGCGGCCCGACCATGGTCCGTTCGGCAGCCAAGAACCACAAAGACGTCGCCATCGTGGTCAACGCCAGCGACTACGCCGGCATCGTCGAAGGCCTCAAGGCCGGCGGCCTGACCTACGCCCAGCGCTTCGACCTGATGCTCAAGGCGTTCGAGCACACTGCTGCCTATGACGGCATGATCGCCAACTACATGGGCACCATCGACCAGGCCAAGGACACCCTTTCGACTTCCGCACGCAGCGAATTCCCGCGCACCTTCAACAGCCAGTTCGTCAAGGCCCAGGAAATGCGCTACGGCGAGAACCCGCACCAGAGCGCGGCGTTCTACGTAGAAGCCAAAAAAGGCGAAGCCAGCATTTCCACCGCCACCCAGCTGCAGGGCAAGGAGTTGTCGTTCAACAACGTGGCCGACACCGACGCCGCACTGGAGTGCGTGAAGAGCTTCGTCAAGCCAGCCTGTGTCATCGTCAAGCACGCCAACCCGTGCGGCGTGGCCGTTGTGCCTGAAGACGAAGGCGGCATCCGCAAGGCCTACGACCTGGCCTACGCCACCGACACCGAGTCGGCCTTCGGCGGCATCATTGCCTTCAACCGCGAACTGGACGGCGAAACCGCCAAGGCCATCGTCGAGCGCCAGTTCGTCGAAGTGATCATCGCCCCGAAAATCTCCCAGGCCGCCCGCGACGTGGTAGCTGCCAAGCAGAACGTACGCCTGCTGGAGTGCGGCGAGTGGCCAGCTGAGCGCGCTGCCGGTTGGGACTTCAAGCGCGTCAACGGTGGCCTGCTGGTGCAAAGCCGCGATATCGGCATGATCACCGCAGACGACCTGAAGATCGTCACCAAGCGTGCCCCGACCGAGCAAGAAGTCCACGACCTGGTGTTTGCCTGGAAAGTGGCCAAGTTCGTCAAGTCCAACGCCATTGTCTACGCCAAGCAGCGCCAGACCATCGGCGTCGGCGCTGGCCAGATGAGCCGCGTCAACTCCGCCCGCATTGCTGCAATCAAGGCCGAGCATGCTGGCCTGCAAGTGCAGGGCGCGGTCATGGCATCGGATGCGTTCTTCCCGTTCCGTGATGGCATCGACAATGCGGCTAAAGTGGGTATCAGCGCCGTGATCCAGCCGGGTGGCTCGATGCGTGATGCCGAAGTCATTGCCGCTGCCGATGAGGCAGGTATCGCGATGGTGTTCACCGGTATGCGCCACTTCCGCCACTGATTTACGGCAATCGGCCGCACTGAAGCAGGCATCTGCTGCGTTGGGGCCGGTTCCGCTGATGCTCATTGCCAGAAGGCAACTCCGCTCATCGGAACCGGCCCCGCCTTGCATCTACCTGCTTCATTGCGACCTCGTACAGCGTGAGGCTTCGCCTTGCGCCCGAAAGAATTCGAGGTTTTGACATGAAAGTTTTGATCATCGGCAGCGGCGGCCGTGAGCACGCCCTGGCCTGGAAAGTTGCCCAGGACCCACGCGTCGAGAAAGTCTTCGTTGCCCCAGGCAACGCAGGTACCGCCATTGAAGCCAAGTGCGAGAACGTCGCCATCGACGTGTGCGCCCTGGAACAACTGGCCGACTTCGCCGAAAAGAACGTCGACCTGACCATCGTCGGCCCGGAAGCACCGCTGGTCATCGGTGTGGTCGACCTGTTCCGCAGCCGTGGCCTGGACTGCTTCGGCCCAACCAAGGGTGCGGCCCAGCTGGAAGGCTCCAAGGCCTTCACCAAGGACTTCCTGGCGCGTCACAAGATCCCGACCGCCGACTACCAGAACTTCACTGAAATCGAGCCGGCGCTGGCCTACCTGCAGGAAAAAGGTGCGCCGATCGTGATCAAGGCCGACGGCCTGGCTGCGGGCAAAGGCGTGATCGTCGCCATGACCCTCGAAGAAGCCGAAGCCGCCGTGCGTGACATGCTGGCCGGCAACGCCTTCGGTGAAGCCGGTTCGCGTGTGGTGATCGAAGAGTTCCTCGACGGCGAAGAAGCCAGCTTCATCGTCATGGTCGACGGCCACAACGTGCTGCCCATGGCCACCAGCCAGGACCACAAGCGCGTCGGCGACCAGGACACCGGCCCGAACACGGGCGGCATGGGTGCCTACTCCCCTGCCCCGGTCGTTACCGCCGACGTGCACCAGCGCGTGATGGACCAGGTAATCTGGCCAACCGTGCGCGGCATGGCCGAGGAAGGCAACGTCTACACCGGCTTCCTCTATGCTGGCCTGATGATCGACAAGGCAGGCAACCCCAAGGTCATCGAGTTCAACTGCCGCTTCGGCGACCCCGAGACCCAGCCAGTCATGCTGCGCCTGGAGTCGAGCCTGGTGCTGCTGATCGAAGCCGCCTTCGCCAAGGCGCTGGACAAGGTCGAAGCCCAGTGGGACCCACGCCCGAGCCTGGGCGTTGTGCTGGCGGCTGGCGGTTACCCGGGCGACTACGCCAAGGGCGACGTGATCAGCGGCCTGGACGCAGCAGCCAAGATCGAAGGCAAGGTATTCCATGCCGGTACTTCGCTCAAGGACGGCCAAGTGGCCACCAACGGCGGGCGCGTGCTGTGCGCCACGGCAATGGGCAGCACGGTTGCCGATGCGCAGCAGCAGGCTTACCGCCTGGCCAGGGAAGTAAGCTGGAACGGTAGCTTCTACCGCACTGACATCGGCTACCGGGCCATTGCCCGCGAGCGCGGTGAGCACCAGCAGTAAGCATTACCGGAACGCCGTGCCGCCCAGGGCTGTCAACCGCCCGGCGCACGGCATCCGGCTCGTCGACAAGGCCCGGCACGGGCCTTGCCTTCGACTTGGCGCGCCGCGCATAGTTAGTACCCGGCACATCGGCTAAGAAGGGATCTCGTAGTGCGTCGGCTTCGGATTGCCTCAGCTCTGATCGTCACCTTGCTGACCCTGCTCTGCATGTTCCCGGCTGCAGCCGAACATGACGCAGGCTGGACCGTTTTGCTCGACGAACAGGCCAACCTGCAACTGAGCGATGTACGCTCGGAGCGCTACCGCAACCAGTTCAGCCCGCTGGTGCTTACCGAGCTGGATGCCGCCCCGCCGGAACAGGCCTTGTGGCTGCACTACCGCCTGGAACCAGGCGACCAGGAGCAACTGCTACGGGTATTCGCCCCCGACCTGTCTGGCCTTGATCTCTACGCCCTCGAAGGCGACCAACTTCTGCGTCAGCTGCACCACGGGCGCCAGGCCGGCAATGCCAGCCCGACCCTGCGTGGCAGCGACCATGTACTGCCCCTGCCCAACAGCAAGCAACCGCTGGACATCTACCTGCGCCTGGTCTCCGAGCACCAGTTGCGCCCAGCCATCAGCCTGGAACCTGCGGCCGTAGCCGCCTCGGACCAGAGCCAGCCACTGTTGTTCGGCATGCTGTTCGGCGGCCTGGTCATGTTGATCCTGCACAACCTGATCCGCTTCCTCTACAGCCGCTCCACCACCACCCTGATCCTGGCGTTGTACCACGGCCTGATGCTGCTCAGCGGCCTGATCCTGCTGAACCTCAGCGGCCCCTGGTGGCACGTCTGGCACAACGCGCAAACCCCGGCCGCCTACCTGACTCTGGTACTGGCCGGCCTGGCGGGGCTGTATTTCACCCAACACTTCTTCAACCCGTGCAACTCACCCCGGCTTAACCGCCTGCTGCAGGGCGAAATGCTGGTGGTGGGGGTCAGCGGGCTGGTGCTGTTGTTTGTCGACACCCTCCCCCTCAACCTGATGACCTACGCCCTGATGGCGTTGGGCAGCGTGAGCATGCTGCTGGTCAGCAGCTACCACTGGTACCGGGGTTACGCGCCTGGGCGCCTGTTCAGCCTGGCCATGGTGGTGTTCAACCTGGGCGGCCTGGTGCTGCTGCCGGCACTGCTGGGCCTGACCCGCACCTCGACGCCTTGGCTGCTGTGCGTCCTGCTGGGGCTGGCCGTGGCCAGCGGCCTGCTGCTCAACCTGGCAGTCAGCGAGCGCCTGCGCCGCATGAGCGAGGAGCGCTTCAGCGCCAGCCGCGCCCTGGCCGCCAGCGATGCCGAAATAAACGCCAAGGCCGAGTTCCTGGCCAAGATCAGCCACGAAATCCGCACCCCCATGAACGGGGTACTGGGCATGACCGAGCTGCTGCTGGGCACACCGCTGTCCGTCAAACAACGTGACTACGTGCAGACAATCCACAGCGCCGGCAACGAGCTGCTGACGCTGATCAACGAGATTCTCGACATTTCCAAGCTGGAGTCCCGGCAGATCGAACTGGATGACGTGCAGTTCGACCTCAACGCGCTGATCGAGGACTGCCTGAACATCTTCCGCGCCAAGGCCGAGCAGCAGAACATCGAGCTGATCAGCTTTACCCAGCCGCAAGTACCGCGGGTGATCAGCGGCGACCCGACACGCCTGCGCCAAGCCTTGTCGAGCCTGCTGGAAAACGCCCTGAAAAACACCGACCAGGGCGAGATCCTGCTGGTCGTGGCACTGGACCAACGGGGTGAGCTACCGCGCCTGCGCATCGCCGTGCAGGACAGCGGCGAGCCGTTGGCCGCCGCAGACCGTGAAGCCTTGTTGCAGGCCGAGTTGCACAGCCACCACTTCCTGTCCAGCAACAAGCTGGGTGGCCACCTTGGGTTGGTCATCGCCAAACAGCTGATCGGCCTGATGCAGGGCGAGTTCGGCATCAAGAGCAGCACCGGCATGGGCAACACCCTGTGGTTGACCCTGCCGCTGGACCCTTCTCGCCTGGAACAGCCACCGACCGACCTCGACAGCCCGCTGCGCGATGCCCGCGTGCTGGTGGTGGACGACAATGACACCTGCCGCAAGGTGCTGGTGCAACAATGCAGCGCGTGGGGCATGAATGTCAGCGCAGTGCCATCAGGCAAGGAAGCCCTGGCCCTTCTGCGCACCAAGGCCCACCTGCGCGACTACTTCGACGCGGTGCTGCTGGACCAGAACATGCCCGGCATGACCGGCATGCAGCTGGCCGCCAAGATCAAGGAAGACCCGAGCCTGAACCACGACATCCTGGTGGTGATGCTCACCGGCATCAGCAATGCGCCGAGCAAGGTCATCGCACGCAATGCCGGGGTGAAGCGGATACTTGCCAAGCCGGTGGCCGGCTACACGCTGAAAACCACCCTGGCCGAAGAACTGGCCCAACGCGGCCGCGATCAGGCAGTGCCGGCCAGCCTGCCCGGTGTCCCGCAGGCACTGGACCTGCCCGGCGACTTCCGCGTGCTGGTTGCCGAAGACAACAGCATTTCCACCAAGGTGATACGCGGCATGCTTGGCAAGCTGAACCTTGAGCCCGACACCGCGTGCAATGGCGAAGAGGCCCTGCAGGCGATGAAAAACCAGCGCTATGACCTGGTGCTGATGGACTGCGAAATGCCGATTCTGGACGGTTTCTCGGCCACCCAGCAGCTGCGCGCCTGGGAAACCGCCAACCAGCGCCAACGCACCCCGGTGGTGGCACTGACCGCGCACATTCTTACAGAACACAAGGAACGCGCCCGTCTGGCGGGCATGGACGGCCACATGGCCAAGCCGGTCGAGCTGTCGCAGTTGCGCGAGCTGATCCAGTACTGGGCCAATCACCGGGAAGCCAAGGTGGACCCGGCGCATACGTCCTAGACTACGCTGTCGAGCAGTGAACACTGCTCACAAGATCTCTACGGCCCCTGTGGGAGGGGGCGCGCCCGCGAAGAAGCCACCTCGCTGTATGGCACCGGCTCTGCCGGTGTTCGCGGGCATGCCCGCTCCCACAGAGATAGCGCACTTGTGCACCGAGCGCGCATCCTTTTTAAGTTTCCGAGGATCAGCACTCATGCTCCATGAGTTGTTCAGCGTCTACCTGAAAATGCTTGTGCTCTACAGCCCGTTCTTCGTGCTGTCGTGCTTCATCAGCCTCACCCGCGGCCACTCCAGCAAGGAGCGCAAGCAACTGGCCTGGAAGGTAGCCTTCGCAGCCCTGCTCGCCAGCGTGCTGCTGTACCTGTTCGGTCGGGTGATCTTCGGCATTTTCGGCATCACCGCCGACGCCTTCCGCATCGGTGCCGGCAGCGTGCTGTTCATCTCGGCATTGGGTATGGCCCAGGGCAAGCCGGCGGTGCAGGCCGACAACGTGCAGCAGGATGTGACCATCGTGCCACTGACCATTCCGCTGACGGTTGGTCCCGGTACCATCGGGGCCCTGTTGGTGATGGGTGTGAGCCAGCCGCACTGGGACGACAAACTGCTGGCCATCGTCAGTATCGCGCTGGCCAGTTTCACTGTCGGCCTGGTGCTTTACCTGTCGCACGGTATCGAGCGGATCCTGGGCGACCAGGGCCTGCAGATCGTCAGCCGTCTGATGGGGCTGTTCGTCTGTGCCCTGGCGGCGCAGATCATTTTTACCGGGATCAAAGGGTACCTGGTGCCTTAGATGGCATAGTCATGAATGCGCGCGAGAGATACCTTGACGACGCTTTCCTGCACTTTTGGCATTACGCTGTTCTCGAAGGCCAGAATATTGAACCGGACCAGCTCCGCACGCACATTCTTGTAACTGCGCTTGCGGCTGATGAACCCTGCACTGAAAACAGACTGCTTGTCCGTTTCGTGGTAAATCACCATGTCGACACGGTTATTACCGGCCGGCGCGCAGGCCAACACTTGAAAGTGCTGCATCTCGAATGCCTTTTTCTCAAGTTCCTTCAGCACCGACGGCTTGGTCAGCAACGCTTGAATGGACACTTTGACCGACGACGCAAAGCTGTCCCCGGCAGTTTTAGACAGGGTCTGCAGCACGTGGTCCGTCTGTTGCGTACGCGTCTTGTCCGGCCAATGAATCTGCTCAGCCGTTACCGCATCCCACCCCATGAATTTGAGCTGGTTACGGTAATAAGCGAACCAGTCTTTAATCAGCCCCTCTTTGAAAGCGGCCTCGGTGGCTCTTTCGGCCATTGCCAAGGCCAGCTTCACCTTGTTTTTCTGCGCGGCGTCGACGCCCGGCAAGAACGAAACAATCCCAGCGCCGATCACGGCAGACGTGGTTTCACTCATGATGCTGCTCCTGTGGGTTGTGCGTAAGGGTCGAACCGGTAGACGGCCTGTGCATCCTTGGTTTTCATCAAGGTCTGCAATTCATCACGCTGGCGTTGAAAGCGCCCTTCATCCAACGCCAGGGAAACGCCGTTGAACTCGGCCTCGCCCTCAAGTACTTGTTCGCCCAGAAATGTCTCCAGCGAAACCAGCGAGAGTGGCTTATCGATTTGCAGCGAGATGCTGCACAAGTCCAGCGCCGGCCCCGGCTTGAGTACGCCAAGTTCGATGACCAGGGTGGAGCACTGCGCCAGATCATGCGCGCAGAAACTCAGCAAGTGCCGGAAGCCTTCGGCAGACTGGCCAAGGCCCGTTTTTATCGCCGCGAGCACAGCCTCATGGCGAAGCGAACGCATCTTCAGCCACGCTTCAAGTGGCTGTATATGCGCGTTGCGCACAGGTCGCCCCAACGGTTTCAGGTCATGGGTACTGGCCAGCTTGATCCAGCCCAGTTGGCGGTAGGCCTCCCGATACGCGGCATACCAGTTTTCATAATTGTCAACGCGTGAACCGGCGTGCTTGTTGGCTACCAACTGCGCGTACAGGACTGAATCGAAAGCGGCCTGGCGTTGTGCCTCGACTGCGCCTGGCGAATACAGCAATGCTGTTCCGCCAATCAACATCAGTTGCTCAGCTGCTCTATCCATCGTGTTACCTCGTCACAAAGAACCGAACAAGGCGGCGTTGCGACTACGCCGCCGAGCAATCAGATGTCGTACTCGAGCACGTTCTCGACACTGCGCACGCCGAGTTTGTTTTCTACGGTTTCGCGGACTTTGTCGTAGACAAAGTTATTGAGGGTGAGCACTGCCGTGCCGGCGTAGTAAGCGGCCCTGTCCAGCTTCCACTGGATGCCCAGCACGTCGTCGTCCAGTGTTGGGGCAGAGGTCTGGATGCAGCTCACCACCATGACCACATCGTTGTTTGCGGTTTCAATACAGGCGGCCATGCCAACCATGCCCCTGGCTTTGTTCTTGCGCTTGTGGTCGAGCACCTTAGCGTCGTTTTCGACAGTGGTCATTTTGTCGAAGGCCCGCTTTGCCACTTCACCCAGCTTGGTGCCACCCAGCACCGCATTGCCAACCACACCTATGGTGCGGATGGCCACGGCGCCTACGGTGACGGACAGTTCCACCGAAGTTTCAAGTTCGAAGCTACGACGTGGGATGGTAAAGCCAAGGTCTCGCATGACATCGATGAATTTGTCGTACCACTCCCGGCTCTGCTTTTCGGCGTCAAAAGCTTTGTCGGCGACCAACGTGGCGAAGTGGAAGGCATTCTTCACATCATGACGGCTCTGCGCAGACATGCCCGCGCCGCAGGCAAGCAGGTTGCCGTCTACCAGGATGGCGGCATCGGTGGTGGTGATTTGGGTTGCATCGGACATCTGGAAACTCCTTGATGGTTGCCCCTTGAACCAGGGGCAATCACCTTAGCCAGCGCGCTGGCCACAAAGCGCGCTGAAGAGTTTCCGACGCAACTAGTTGGCAGTGGGGTACCAACGCGGCGTGTAGGCCCACACCCCGCCCGACAGACGAGGGAATACACAGGTTGTAGAGGAGCCGACCAGAACCATGGTGCGCATATCGACCATTTCCGGCAGCAGCTCGGCCAAGGTGACTACCTTAAGCGTCTGCCCCGGCCTACCGATGTCGCGCCCAAGGACTACAGGCGTGTTCCCCTCGCGGTGGCGACGCACAACTTCCAGGGCCACCCCGAGCTGGTGCGGCCTGGACTTGGAAATCGGGTTGTAGAAGGCCAGCACCAGGTCAGCCTGGGCCGCCAGGTCCAGGCGCTTTTCAATGATCGACCAGGGCTTGAGGTTGTCCGACAGCGACATCACACAGAAGTCATGCCCCAGCGGTGCCCCCGCCTGCGCAGCGGTAGCGAGCGAGGCCGACACCCCTGGCAAGATCTCGAGGTCGACGCGATGCCAGGCGGGGTCGCTGGATTCGTGCAGCGCTTCGAGCACTGCAGCGGCCATGGCGAACACGCCTGGGTCGCCCGACGAGACCACCACCACCGAACGGCCTTGTGCCGCCAGCTCGAAGGCATGCCGGGCGCGCTGCATCTCTTCACGGTTGTCGGTGCAGTGCAGCACCTGGTCGTCACGGAACGGCCCGGCCATGCGCACGTAGGTTTCGTAGCCGAGGATGTCCTCGGCGCGTGCAAGTTCTGCCTTGACCGCCGGCACCATTAGCTCGGCAGCGCCGGGGCCGAGGCCGATCACCGCCAGCCGGCCACGACGGCGGCCGACCTGCGCGGCATCCACCGGCGCCGGGGCCACGGCGATGACGGTATCCGCCTGCTCGATCAGCTCGGCGCCGGGCAGCGCCTGGGCCAGCATGCCTCGCAGGTCGCCAGGCTTGGCCGCAAAACGCAGCGCCACGCCAAGGGCCTGCGCGGCCTCGTGCAAGGCTGCATCAGCCATGGCGTGCTCGCCAGCCAGCAGGCAAGCCAGCGATTGTTCGGCGATACCCGCCGCCTGCAGCGCGGCGCGGATGCTTTGCAGGTCAGCGGTATCGACGCCCACCACCACCGAACGCGGGTGGATCAGCAGCTCATCACGGCTGCTCGGGCGTGCCTGATGGCCGACATGGATGGTGCGCCGGGCGCTCTCGCTGGCGGGGAGCTGCGCCTGCTCCAGCCAAGGTGCATCGCCTTCGACACGCACCGCCTCGCCAGCCAGCAAATCAGAGACAAAGCGCTTGCCTTGCTCGATATCCGCCAGTGCATAACCCTGCGGCGGGTTCAGCAGGCAAGTGCCGAAACGCAGCTCGCCACTGGTGGTAATCGCAGCAGCAACGCCCAGGACCTCTGCGATTTCGCGTGCCATCACGTTCACGCCACTCAGGCCACCGAGCAGCGGCACCACCGCACTGCCATCTTCGGCCACGGCCAGAACCGGCGGCTCGCTGCCCTTCTCGCTGAGCAGGCTGGCCAGGCTACGGATGACAATTCCCGCAGCGCACAGGGCGATGATCGGCGTATCCTGCTGATACAACCCGCGCAGGGTGTCGCCGAACGTGCTGTACGATTGGTCTGCACCCTCGACACGCCCCTCCAGGCCATGGATCGTGGCCTGTGGATAACAGTGCTGGATACGCTGCGCCGTCGCCAGGCTGCCCGGGCCAAGAATGATGATCGCCGGCGCCTTGTGGATGTTCAGCCCTGCCATTTTTCCCCCGGCACGATGATCAGCGAGAAGTACGGCGACGACTGTGGATCAACCTGATCGAGCGGCACGATCTTCTGGTTGGCCATGGTGGCCCGCTCCACATACAACGCGCGCCCGTCCAGGCCCAGTTCGGTCAGTACTTCGCGTACTTTCGGGAAGTTGCGCCCAAGCTTCATGATCACTGCTGCATCGGCGTCGGCCAGGCGGCGCTTGAGCTCCTCGGCGGGCAACACGCCAGACAAGACCGAGAGGCTCTGGTTGCGGTACACCAGCGGCGCACCCAGCACCGAGGCGCCACCGAGCATCGAGCACACGCCAGGGATCACTTCAGCCTCATAGCGCTGGGCCAGGCGGTCGTGCAGGTACATGTAGGACCCGTAGAAGAACGGGTCACCTTCGCAGATCACCGCCACGTCGCGACCGGCATCCAGGTGCTCGGCCACCTGCACGCTGGCTTCGTCGTAGAAGTCGCTGATCACCTGCTCGTAGGACAGCGGCGCCGGCAGGGCTTCGGTGGTGACCGGGTACACCAGCGGCAACAGCGTCTGCTGCGCTTGCAAGTGTGCCTCGATGATGCCGAAGGCATTGCCACGCTTGCCCTTGGCCACGAAGTAGCCGACCACTGGCGCTTCGCGCAGCAGGCGCAGGGCCTTGAGGGTGATCAGTTCAGGGTCGCCCGGGCCCACGCCCAGGCCAAGCAGACGTCCACGCGGCGCCATCACTCCACCTCCGTGGCCAGGGCGTTGACCGCGGCGGCGGCCATCGCGCTGCCGCCCAGGCGGCCTTGCATGATCACGAATGGCACACCACGGCTGTCGGCGGCGAGCATCGCCTTGGACTCGGCAGCACCGACGAAACCGACCGGGAAGCCGAGGATCAGCGCCGGCTTGGGTGCACCGGCGTCAATCATCTCCAGCAGGTAGAACAGGGCGGTGGGCGCATTGCCGATCACCACCACACTGCCTTCCAGGTACGGGCGCCACAGTTCAAGGGCTACGGCAGAACGGGTGTTGCCGGCGTCCTTGGCAAGGCCCGGTACGCTTGGGTCGCGCAGGGTGCAGATGACTTTGTTGTCGGCTGGCAGGCGGGCCCGGGTGATGCCTTCGGCGACCATGTGCGCATCGCACAGGATTGGCGCGCCGTTAAGCAGCGCCTCGCGCCCGGCCCGGCCGGCGCCTTCGGAGAACTGCAGGCCATCGATGGCATCGACCATGCCACAGGCGTGGATAACGCGTACGGCGAGCTTTTCGAGGTCTGCGGGGATCCGCTCGAGTCGGGCTTCCTCACGGATGATCCGGAAGGAATTGCGATAGATCTCCTGACCATCGCGGATGTAGTCAATCATCAAGGTGCTCCGTCGGCAGGTCGAGCATGGCGCCTGCTTCATTCAAGGTAAGGTCGGTGGCGCGCAGGGCGCCGAAGCCCGGCTGGCGCGCGTCACGCAGATAGAGGTCATATCGGCCCGGCGAGCGGGCCAGCAGGGTGGCCGGGGCAACATGGGCCACGGCGCAGGAACGGGGGCAGCCGGACAAGTGCACGCTGGCAGGCACGCCAGGGCCCAGCAGCGCGGCAAGGGCAACGGCGTCGGCCTTGGTTTCGCCAAGGGCCTTGGCGCAGCCGCTGGCACCCGTGCAGGCGCTGATACGCGCCAGCGGCTCGTGGTCGTGGCACAGCAGGCCCAGGGCCGAGAGTTCAGCCTGGGCCTGGTCGATGAAGTCGGCTTGCAGGTTGGTCAGCACCAGGCTTTGCCATGGGCTGAGATGCAAGCTGCCATCGCCCCGCTCACGGGCAACCTGCGCGGCGCCGCGCAGCATGGCCGGGGTCAGGCGGCCTTGCGGCGGGGCGACGCCAAGGGCAACGCCATCTGCCTGCGGCAGCGTGCCCAGCCAGGAGGCGCGGTGATGTTCACGGCGCCAGGCGAGCACGACGGCATCGCGGCGGATGCCCAGGCCGAGCCCATCGACGAAATCGCTTGCCGGGCACACCTCGAGCAGCTGGCGCATGCGCGATTGCATCGGGGTTGCCAGGTCGAGGAAGCGCTCCAGCACCGCACGCACCAGCGCCAGGCCCTGCGCCAGTGGCACGGCGCCGAGCACCTGGCCGTCCGCCGGGCAGCCCGCCAGGCCAAACGCCAGCCAGGTCTGCTGCTCCAGACGCAGGGCCGATAGCCACAGGTCGTGGGGGTGTTCGAGCATGGTCAGGCGCTCGCCGGCATCCAGCTGCACGGCAAACTTGGCCGACAACTGGTGAAAGCGCGGGGTCCCTTCCAACAGGTCGAGGATCTGCCCCGCCAAAGGCCGTGCGTCCAGCAGCATCGCCGGGTCATGCCCGGCCAGCGGGCTGAGCATCAGGTTGCGCACATCGTCACCGGCCGCGTCGCGCGGGCCCAGGCCAGCGGCGAGCAGGGTCTCGACCAGGGCGCGATGCTCGTTGCCAATGCCGCGAATCTGCAAATTGCCACGGTTGGTGGCCTCGATCACACCGCCGGCGAAGCGCTCGGCCGCCGTCGCCACCGCTTCAGCCTGTTCGGCCAGCAGCAGGCCGCCCGGCAGCTTGATGCGGCAGATGCCGCCATCACGGGCACTGACAATGCGCCACAACCCCGGGCAGGCCGAGGGGCGGGGCGAAACGTTGAGGGCATGGGCCTGCGTCAAAGGGGCGTCCGGCAATCTGTGAAAATGCGCTTGAGTGTAGAAGGCGCGGTATTATGCCTGCTTTGTCCGGCGGCATGAAAAGCCGGTGGTCGAGCATCCTCAGCGATTGAGGAGAAATTCAGGGCTGTTTCGCCCTCTTCGCGGGCACGCCCGCTCCCACAGGATCATCGCTACCCTCAATGGCTGCGCTGTACCTGTGGGAGCGGGCGTGCCCGCGAAGGGGCGCGAAGCGGCCCCAAAAAATGGCGGAATGAAATACATGGCACCCTGGCTGACAGTAGTAGGCATCGGCGAAGACGGCTTCAGTGGCCTGGGCAAACAGGCCCGGCGCGCGCTGCTGGGCGCTGCGCGGGTCTTCGGCAGCCCGCGCCAGCTGGCCTTGCTGCCGCGCTGCGTGCCCGGCGAGCGGCTGGGCTGGCCAAGCCCGTTCTCGCTGGCCCCGGTGCTAGCCTTGCGCGGCGAACCGGTGTGCGTGCTGGCCAGCGGCGATCCGATGTTCTTCGGCGTCGGCGCCAGCCTGGCGCGGCAGGTGCCCGCCGATGAAATGCGCGTGCTGTCGATGCCCTCCTCCTGCGCCCTGGCCGCTGCCCGCCTGGGCTGGCCGTTGCAGGAGGTGCAGGTTGTGTCGCTGGTGGCGCGGCCACTGGCGGCGCTGAATGCCCACCTGCACAGCGGCATGCGCCTGCTGGTGCTGAGCAACGATGGCGACAGCCCGGCGGCAATTGCCGCACTGCTGCGCGAATGTGGCTTCGGGCCAAGCCGCCTGCGGGTTTTCGAGCACCTGGGTGGCCAGGAAGAACGCGAGTTGGCCGGTACCGCCCAGGACTGGCCGCACGCCGATATCGCCACGCTCAACCTGGTGGCCATCGAGTGCCTGGCCGCACCCGATGCGCCACGCCTGCACCGGCTGGCCGGGCTGCCCGACAGCGCCTTCCGGCACGACGGCCAACTGACCAAGCGTGACGTGCGCGCCATCACCCTGGCGCGCCTGGCGCCTCAGCCCGGCGAACTGCTGTGGGACGTGGGCGCGGGCTGCGGCTCGATCGGCATCGAATGGATGCGCGCCCACCCGGCCTGCCGCGCCTTGGCCATCGAGGCCGACGAAGGCCGACAAGGCTTCATCGAACACAACCGTGACGCGCTGGGTGTACCCGGTCTGCAACTGGTCTGCGGCAAGGCGCCTGCGGCACTGCAAGGCCTGGCGCAGCCCGATGCAATCTTCATCGGCGGCGGCGTCACCCGCGAAGGCGTGCTGGACCTGTGCTGGGCCAACCTGCGCCCAGGCGGGCGGCTGGTGGCCAATGCAGTGACCTTGCAAAGCGAACTGGCCCTGGCGCATTTCCGCGAGCAGCACGGTGGTGAGCTGACCCGCATCCATGTCGCCCATGCCCAGCCCCTGGGCGCGTTCGACACCTGGCGCCAGGCGCTGCCGATCACCCTGCTGGAAGTGGTGAAACCCGTCGATGCGTGAAGAAACCCGTGAACAGCCCGCGCCCCTGCGCAGCGGCCTGACCACCGGCAGCTGCGCCACCGCCACCAGCCTGGCAGCCGCTCGCTTGCTGCTGAACGGCGAAAGCAGCGACGCCGTCAGCATTACCCTGCCCAAGGGCAAGGTGGTGCAGATGCGCCTGGAATTCTGCCGCCTGATTGGCGAGCGTGCCGAAGCCGGAACCCTCAAGGATGCTGGCGACGACCCGGACGTGACCCACGGCGCCCTGCTCTACAGCCAGGTAAGCCTGCTGGGCGAACCGGGTATCCGCTTTGTCGCCGGGGCCGGCGTTGGCACCGTGACCCGCCCGGGGCTGGTGCTGGCGGTGGGTGAGCCGGCCATCAACCCGGTGCCACGGCGCATGATCACTGAACACCTGCAACGCCTGGCCGACGAGTGCGGCTACCTCGGTGGTTTCGAGGTCACGGTCAATGTGCAGGGCGGCGACCAACTCGCCCTCAAGACCATGAACCCGCGCCTGGGCATCCTCGGCGGGCTGTCGATCCTCGGCACCAGCGGCATCGTGCGGCCGTTCTCCTGTGCGGCCTACATCGCTTCGATCCATCAGGGCATCGACGTGGCCCACACCAACGGCTACACGCACATCGCCGCCTGCACCGGCAACGCCAGTGAAGACACCATGCGACGGGTCTACGGCCTGCCGGAAATCGCCCTGATCGAAATGGGCGATTTCGTCGGCGCAGTGCTCAAGCACCTGCGCAAGGTGCCGGTGCCACGCCTGACCCTGTGCGGTGGTTTCGGCAAGATCAGCAAACTGGCCGCCGGGCACATGGACCTGCACAGCCGTCACTCCAGCATCGACTTGCCGCAACTGGCCGGTTGGGCGGCAGACATTGGCGCTGACGAAACGCTGCAAACGGCCATCATCGGCGCCAACACCAGCCAGCAAGCGCTCGCCCTCGCGCATACAGCCGGTATCGCCTTGGGGGATGCAGTGTGTGCTCACGCCCTGGCCTTCGCCCGCAGCGTCGTGCCGGCGCAGGTGCAAGTGGAAGTGTTCGCCATCGACCGCCAAGGCGGCATCGTTGGCCAGGCAGGTGTGCAATGACCACGCGCATCCTGCTGCTGGGCGGTGTTACTGAAGCCCTCGCCATCGCCCGCCGCCTCGGCCCACAGCATGTTTATAGCCTGGCCGGTATCGGCCGCGTGCCGCAGGACCTGCAATGCCAGGTGCGGGTCGGGGGTTTTGGCGGTGCCGAGGGCCTGGCCAGCTACCTGCGCGAGGCGGGTATCACACTGCTGATCGATGCCACCCATCCCTATGCCGCGCAGATCAGCCGCAATGCCGCCAGCGCCGCACGCAACGCCGGCATCCCGTGCTGGGCCTTGCGTCGTCCCGCCTGGCAGGCGCAAGCAGGGGACGACTGGCGAGAAGTCGAGGATTGGGCAGGGTTGATCGATGCACTGAAGCCGTTCCGCAGGCCACTGTTCACGCTAGGGCGCGAGCCGCTGCAGCACCTGGACGAGATTCCGCCGGAGCAGTTCTGGACGCTGCGTGCGCTGGAAGCGTGCCCTGGTAACGAGCGCTGCGAAGTGATTGGCGCGCGTGGGCCGTTCCATATCGAAGATGAGCGGGCGTTGTTCCAGCGCCGCCACATCGATGTGCTGATCAGCAAGAACAGCGGCAGTGTGGCGACCGAGCCGAAGCTGGAGGTAGCGCGGGAGCTTGGCGTGCCGGTGCTTGTCCTGAAACGTCCGACACTGCCGGAGGTGGACCGAACATTCGACTCACTGGCGGACCTGGCAACAGCGCTCGCCCTCTAGACGCTGCCCTTTCGCGACACAAAGGCGCTCCTACAACGATTTCAGACTTTTCTTCCAACTAACCCAGTGGCCCGTTGCCGCTCTGCTGCCTTAAACTCGACGCCCCTCCCCCGGAAGGTTTCACCCATATGGAAATGCAATGGTGGATCTGGCTGGTCTTCGGTGTCGCGCTGATCCTGCTTGAACTGGTCCTGCCGACGTTCTTCATCCTCTGGTTCGGCATCGGTGCCGTGCTGGTCTCGCTCATCTCGCTCGCCGCACCCAGCCTGCAACTGGACATGCAGGTCCTGCTGTGGGTGCTGCTGTCATCCGCCACCACCGCGCTGTGGTTCAAAGTGTTCCGGCGCAAGCAGCCGGATGTGCGCTGGACCGCCGACAGCGTGATCGGCGAAGTGGGCTTGCTGACCGCTGGCGTTTCGGAGTTCCAGAAAGGCCGTGTGCGTTTCCAGAAGCCGATTCTTGGCAGCGAAGAATGGACCTGCATCGCCGACAGCGAGATCCCGGTTGGCGAACGGGTGCGCCTTACCGCCATTGAGGGCAACACAGCCCGTGTCATCCGGGCCTGAATCCGCACTAAAAGGAATTTCGCATCATGACCAGCCTCATCGTTGTCGCCGCCATCGCCCTGTTCGTCCTGATCACCGTGTTCAAGGGGGTACGTATCGTGCCCCAGGGCGAGGAATGGATCGTCGAGCGCCTGGGCCGCTACCACAGCACCCTCAAGCCCGGCCTGAACATCCTCATCCCGTACATGGATGTGGTCGCCTATCGCCTGCCGACCAAGGACATCATCCTCGATGTGCAGCAGCAGGAAATCATCACCAGAGACAACGCCGTGATCGTCGCCAACGCCCTGTGCTTCGCCAAGGTGGTCGACCCGCAGAAAGCCTCCTATGGCGTGCAGAACTTCTCGTTCGCCGTCACCAGCCTGACCATGACTTCGCTGCGCGCCATCGTCGGTGCCATGGACCTGGACGAAGCGCTGTCCAGTCGCGAGCAGATCAAGGCACGCCTGCGCGAGGCGATGTCGGAGCAGACCGAAGACTGGGGCGTGACCGTGCGCTCGGTGGAAATCCAGGACATCAAGCCTTCGGAAAACATGCAACTGGCCATGGAGCGCCAGGCGGCGGCCGAGCGTGAGCGCAAGGCCGATGTAACCCGCGCCGAAGGTGCCAAGCAGGCCGCGATCCTCGAAGCGGAAGCACGCCTGCAAGCGGCCAGGCTGGATGCCGAAGCACAGATCAGCCTGGCCGAGGCTTCGGCGCGGGCGATTTCGCTGGTCAAGGAAGCGGTGGGCAACGAGACCGTGCCGGCGATGTATTTGCTGGGTGAGCGTTATGTCGGGGCCATGGAGAACCTGGCGAGCAGCAGCAACGCCAAGGTGGTGGTGCTGCCGGCGGACCTGCAGGAAACCGTGCGTGGCCTGATGGGCCGTAACAAGGCTTGAGATTGTCAGGAGCGCTTTGCGCCCCATCGCGACATAACCTCGCGCCTACAGGGGCCGCACAATCCCTAATGGTACGTGGTCTTTGTGGGAGCGGCCTTGCGTCGCGATGGGCTGCCCAGCAGCCCCCATTACCCGACCACCTGCGTCACTTCACCGCACCCCGCCATTTTTACCTATACTGCGCCTTACAATAGCCACCACGATTCCTGACCGGATCTCTCCATGCCCCCACGTCGGCACATCGCCTGGATAGCCTGCCTTGCAGTGCTGTTCAACCTGCTGGCCATGCCGCTGGCCTCTGCCGTGCCCAAGGGCCCGGCCGAGCAGCTGCTGTGGGGGGCTTTCTGTTCCAGCATGGCCAACAAGGCCAATGTCGACGTCCAGGCCCTGGCCAAGATCGACCTCGGCCCGCAAAGCGACGACAGCGCCAGCATGATGAATTGCTGGTGTTGCTCGGGCGCTGCACCACTGCTGGCCCTGCCCGGCTACCCGCCGCAGCTGCACAACCCGCCAACACTGTTTGCCGGCCTGCTGCCGCCCCCCGCCGACTACCAACCCACGCCGCGCCAGCTCTGGCCTGCGTTAAACCCCCGTGCCTCTCCGCTGGCCTGAGTTCATCACGCTGTCTGCCTGAACCTGAACAGAACGGAGATTCACCATGCTCAAGCACGCCCTCGTCATGGCCGCCCTGCTGCTGCCCGGCGCCTTTGCCAATGCCCACGAATACAGCGTGGGCGACCTGCACATAGCCCACCCCTGGTCGCTGCAGTTGCCGCCCAACGCCCCCAATGTCGCCGCGTATTTCGTGGTGCACAACAATGGCCAGGCCGATGACCGCCTGTTGAGTGTCGACAGCCCCATCAGCGATGACGCGCAACTGCACGAGCATGCCATGAGCGCCAGCGGTGCCATGAAGATGCAGCAAGTACCCAGCGTGGTAGTGCCTGCCGGCAAGGACCTGACCTTCGCCCCCAGCGCCTACCATGTGATGCTGATGCAGCCCAAGGACCGCAGCCTGCTCAGCGACGGCAAGCGCTTCCCGTTGACCCTGCACTTCGAGAAGGCCGGCGACGTCACCGTCGAAGTGGCCGTGCAGAAGCAGGCGCCAGCGGACCAGCCGCAAGCCCACGAACACGCGCACTGACACCTGCTGACAGGCACTCGCCATGAGCCTGCCGCGCAACAGCATCAGCCGTACCACCCGCCCTGACCGCAGGCGCGCCGGTGGCGGATGGCTGAGCCTGTTCGCCATGTGGATGATCTTCATCGGCCCGCTGATTTCCCAGTCGATGCCGATGGACCAGCACGCCGGCATGAGCATGCCGATGGACATGCCGATGGCGGCTGCCCATCAGCATGGCGGCGACGCCCATCACGGCCACGGCGGCGATGGCCAGCTGCACGTGATGTGGGAAAAATGCGGTTACTGCAGCCTGTTGTTCAACTGCCCGGCCCTGCCCCAGGCCCTCAGCCCGCTCAGCGCCGGCAGCGTCGTCCCCACCACCCACCTGCTTGCGCCAACGCACCAGGGCCATGCCCGGCAGGCTGTATTCCCCGGTGCGCGCAGCCGCGCCCCACCCTCCTCGATCAGCGTCTGAACCCACATTTTGCGCACGGAGCCAGGAGGCTTCGCGCTAACTCATGACTGATCGACTGGAATCATTATGTCCGGCTGTACCCCTGTTTTTGCCTTGTCCCTGCGTGGGGCCCTCGCCGCCGTGTGCGGCTCGCTGCTCGCGCCCGTGGCCCTGGCCGCCGAAACTGGCCATGAAGGCCATGCGCACGACGCACCCGAGCTGAGCCCGACGGTAATCACCGCCGTGGCCCCGAGCTCGCCGCTGACCGTGGTCACCAACCCGAAAGACCCGCGCCAGCCAGTGCCGGCCAGCGACGGCGCCGACTACCTGAAGACCATCCCCGGCTTCTCGGCGATCCGTGCCGGCGGCACCAACGGTGACCCGGTGTTGCGCGGCATGTTCGGCTCGCGCCTGAATATCCTCACCAATGGCGGCCTGATGCTGGGCGCCTGCCCCAACCGCATGGACGCGCCCACGTCCTATATTTCGCCGGAAACCTACGACCGCCTGACCGTGATCAAAGGCCCGCAAAGCGTGATCTGGGGCCCGGGCGGTTCGGCAGGCACCATTCTTTTCGAACGTGAACCCGAAAAGTTCGGCACCCTCGGCAGCCGGGTAAACGCCAGCCTGCTGGCCGGCTCCAACGGCCGCTTCGACAAGGTGCTGGATGCCGCCGCCGGCAACAGTCAGGCCTACGCCCGCTTCGTCGGCAACCAGTCGCGCTCGGATGACTACCACGACGGCAACAACGACACCGTGCCGTCGCGCTGGGAAAAATGGAACGGCGATGTCGCCCTCGGCTGGACGCCCGACCAGGACACCCTGCTGGAGCTGACGGCCGGCAAGGGCGATGGCGAGGCCCGCTATGCCGGGCGCGGCATGGACGGCTCGCAGTTCAAGCGTGAAAGCCTGGGCCTGCGCTTTGAAAAGTCCAACCTTGGTGAGGTGCTCGACAAGGTCGAGGCGCAGGTCTACTACAACTACGCCGACCATGTGATGGACAACTACAGCCTGCGTACCCCATCGGGCAGCGGCATGATGGGCATGCCGATGGTCAGCAACGTCGACCGTCGCACCATGGGCGCACGCATCAAGGCCACCTGGCGCTGGGCCGATGTGCAGCTGATCAGTGGCATCGACGCGCAAACCAACGAACATCGCCAGCGTGGGGGCATGGGCGTAGACGCACACAAGGGCCAGGCCTGGACCAAGGACGCCGACTTCCACAACTACGGTGCCTTCAGCGAACTGACCTGGTACGTCAGCGGTGAAGACCGGCTGATCACCGGTGCCCGCCTGGACCGCCCCTCGGCCCGAGACTTCCGTAAAGGCAGCGCCACAGAAGGTGATAGCCGCGCCGACACCCTGCCCAGCGGTTTCATACGCTACGAGCACGACCTGGCAGCCATCCCGGCCACCACCTATATCGGCCTCGGCCATGCCCAGCGTTTCCCCGATTACTGGGAGCTGTTCTCGCCCAAGCTGGCACCGCCCGGTGCAGCAAATGCCTTTGACGGCATCAAGCCAGAGAAGACCACCCAGCTCGACTTCGGCATCCAGTACCGCACCGAGCGCCTGGAAGCCTGGGCTTCGGGCTATGTCGGGCAAATCCGCGACTACATCCTGTTCGACTACCGCACGGGCATGATGGGCATGAGCACCTCGCAGGCACAGAACATCGACGCCCGCATCATGGGCGGCGAACTGGGTGCCGCCTACCAGCTGACCGAAAACTGGAAGGCCGACGGCACGCTGGCCTACGCTTGGGGCAAGAACAGCAGTGATGGCAAAGCGCTACCGCAAATGCCACCCCTGGAAAGCCGCCTCGGCCTGACCTACAGCCGCGATGTATGGAGCGTCGGTGCACTGTGGCGGCTGGTGGCGGCGCAAAACCGCATTGCCGAGAACCAGGGCAACGTGGTCGGCAAGGACTACGACAAGAGCGCCGGCTTCGGCGTGTTCTCCCTGAACGGCGCCTACAAGGTGAACAAAAACCTCAAGCTCAGCGCAGGGGTCGACAACCTGTTCGACAAAACCTACGCCGAGCACTTGAACCTGGCCGGGAACGCCGGGTTCGGCTACCCGGCTACCGATCCACAGCCGGTCAACGAGCCAGGCAGGACCTTCTGGACCAAGGTCGACTTCAGCTTCTGACAACAACCACGGGCGCAGCCTCGGTTGCGCCCATCTGCTGGTCAAACAGGAGGTTCCCATGAGAGGAACACGCACCAATTTCTATAACCTGGCCTGGCGTTGGCACTTTTATGCGGGGCTGTTCGTGGCCCCGTTCATGATCCTGTTGGCGATCACCGGGATCATCTACCTGTTCAAGCCGCAGCTCGACCCGCTGCTGTACCGCAACCTGATGGTGGTCGAAGCCGGCCACCACCGACAGGGCGCCGATGCGATGCTGGCGGAAGTGCGCCAGGCTTACCCCAAAGGCCACGTCGGCCAGTACCTGCCGCCCATCAACGCCGAGCGCAGTGCGCAGTTCGTGGTGCATGACAGCGGGCGCGAACTGAACGTGTTCGTCGATCCGTACAGCGGCAAGGTCCTCGGCGAGCAGGACGCCAAGCAGAACCTGCAGGCCATTGCCCGCGCCCTGCATGGCGAGCTGATGGTCGGCACGGTCGGTGACCGCCTGGTGGAGCTGGCCGCAGGCTGGGGCATCGTGCTGGTGGTGTCGGGCCTGTACCTCTGGTGGCCACGCGGGCGCAATGGCGCTGGCGTGCTATGGCCACGGCTGTCGGCACGCGGCCGGTTGTTCTGGCGCGACCTGCACGCGGTTACCGGCTTCTGGGGCTCGGCCTTGCTGTTGCTGATGCTGGTCAGCGGCATGACCTGGACCGGGCTTTGGGGCAAGCAGTACGCCGATTTGTGGAACCGTTTCCCGGCAGCCATGTGGAACGACGTGCCCAAGTCGGACCAGCAGGCGGGTGAGCTTAATAGTGCCCACCGCCAGACCGTGCCCTGGGCGGTGGAAAACACGCCGATGCCGCAGTCCGGCGCACACGCCGAACACGCCGGGCACCACATGATGTCGGACATGCCCGCAGCGCCCCAGGTGAGCGTGCAGCAGGTCGAAGACATCGCCACCTCCCGCCAGGTCGAGCCGGGCTACAGCATTACCCTGCCGACCACGGCAGACGGTGTGTTCACCATTGCCGTGTTCGCCGACGACCCTCGCAACGACGCCACCCTGCATGTCGACCAGTACACCGGCAAGGTCCTGGCCGATGTGCGCTGGCAGGACTACAGCCCGGTCGCCCGCGCCACCGAGCTGGGGGTGATGCTGCATGAGGGCAAGATGTTCGGGGCGTTCAACCAGATCATCATCCTGCTGGTGTGCCTGATGATTCTGCTGGGGTCGGTGAGCGGGCTGGTGATGTGGTGGAAGCGCCGGCCTGAAGGCGGGCTGGGTGTGCCGCCGCTGCGCCATGACCTGCCGCGCTGGAAGGCGGCGGTGGGGGTGATGCTGGTGCTGGGGCTTATGTTCCCGTTGGTGGGCGTATCGATGGTGGTGATGTGGGTGGTGGACAGCCTGGTGGTGCGCCGCCGTCGGGAGCTGGCCAGCGCCTGAGCCCTGCATAACCTGCACTGGCCTCTTCGCGGGCTTGCCCGCGAAGAGGCCGGCGAAGGTGTCGAACTTTTCCTACTGAAGCACGGCTGCCATCTGAAAATCGTGGCGATCTGTCGCGATCTCGAATTGGAACGCCCGTGTTAGCCTAGCCGGCGACTTTCAAGGGAATGCAGCTTATGACCGCAATTTCACCAAAACCACAAGAAGAGCAGCACCTGCAACGCAACCTGACCAACCGCCACATCCAGCTGATCGCCATCGGCGGCGCGATCGGTACCGGCCTGTTCATGGGCTCGGGCAAGACCATCAGCCTGGCGGGCCCGTCGATCATCTTCGTCTACATGATCATCGGCTTCATGTTGTTTTTCGTCATGCGCGCCATGGGCGAACTGCTGCTGTCGAACCTCAACTACAAATCGTTCATCGACTTCTCGGCCGACCTGCTCGGCCCCTGGGCCGGTTACTTCACCGGCTGGACCTACTGGTTCTGCTGGGTGGTCACCGGTATCGCCGACGTGGTCGCCATCGCCGCCTACACACAGTTCTGGTTCCCCGACCTGCCGCAGTGGATACCGGCGCTGACCTGCGTAGGGCTGCTGCTGTCGCTGAACCTGGTGACGGTAAAAATGTTCGGCGAGATGGAGTTCTGGTTCGCCCTGGTCAAGATCATCGCCATCCTCGGCCTGGTCGCTACCGGCCTGTACATGGTCATCACCGGCTTCACCTCGCCCAGCGGGCGCACTGCACAGCTGGCCAACCTGTGGAATGACGGCGGCATGTTCCCCCATGGGCTGATGGGTTTCTTCGCCGGTTTCCAGATCGCCGTGTTCGCCTTCGTCGGTATCGAGCTGGTGGGCACCACCGCCGCCGAAGCGAAAAACCCGGAGCGCACCCTGCCGCGGGCGATCAACTCGATCCCGATCCGCATCATCGTGTTCTATGTGCTGGCGCTGATCGCGATCATGGCCGTCACCCCATGGCGCGACGTGGTCCCGGGCAAGAGCCCGTTCGTCGAGCTGTTCGTGCTGGCCGGCCTTCCAGCGGCGGCCAGCATCATCAACTTCGTGGTACTGACCTCGGCGGCCTCGTCGGCCAACAGCGGCGTGTTCTCCACCAGCCGCATGCTCTTCGGCCTGAGCCAGGAGGGTGATGCACCCAAGGCGTTCGAGAAGCTTTCGAGCCGCTCGGTGCCGGCCAACGGCCTGTACTTCTCCTGCACCTGCCTGCTGCTCGGTGCAGTGCTGATCTACCTGGTGCCGAACGTGGTCGAGGCGTTCACCCTGGTGACCACGGTTTCGGCGGTGCTGTTCATGTTCGTGTGGACGCTGATTTTGCTGTCGTACCTGAAGTACCGCAAAAACCGCGCGGCGCTGCATCAGGCGTCGAAGTACAAGATGCCGGGCGGGCGCTTCATGTGCTACGTGTGCCTGGTGTTCTTTGCCTTCATTCTGGTGTTGCTGAGCCTGGAGGCAGACACGCGTTCAGCGCTGGTGGTAACGCCGATCTGGTTCGTATTGCTGGCGGTGACCTATCAGTTTGTACGCAGCAGGCGCCATCCGCGTTCGGCTGTGCGCAACGGCTGATAGCCTCGGGGGCTGCTCTGCAGCCCCAATCCTGTGCACATCAATGTCCCAGGCACCAACCTGGACCTCGCAAACGCCCCAACACCTCGCACAACCCCTCTATTACGCCCATTTCGCCACTAGGCACACCCCTTGCAACGCCCCTCCCCGCTTGCCCAACACTCTAAAAAACTCAGCGGAGAGAGCACATGAAGCGTCGCAGTCTGATCAAGGCTTTTACCCTCAGCGCATCGATTGCGGCGATGGGCCTGAGCTGGAGCATCCAGGCCGCCGAGACCATCAAGGTTGGCATCCTGCATTCGCTGTCGGGGACCATGGCCATTTCCGAGACCTCGCTCAAGGACATGGCGCTGATGACCATCGACGAGATCAACGCCAAGGGCGGCGTGAACGGCAAGATGCTCGAACCGGTGGTGGTCGACCCGGCCTCCAACTGGCCGCTGTTCGCTGAAAAGAGCCGCCAGCTGCTGACCCAGGACAAGGTCGCGGTGGTGTTCGGCTGCTGGACCTCGGTGTCGCGCAAGTCAGTGCTGCCAGTGTTCGAAGAGCTCAACGGCCTGCTCTTCTACCCGGTGCAGTACGAGGGTGAAGAGATGTCGCCGAACGTGTTCTACACCGGCGCCGCCCCCAACCAGCAGGCCATTCCTGCCGTCGAATACCTGATGAGCGAAGACGGCGGCAGCGCCAAGCGCTTCTTCCTGCTGGGCACCGACTACGTCTACCCGCGCACCACCAACAAGATCCTGCGCGCTTTCCTGCACAGCAAAGGCGTGGCCGACAAGGACATCGAAGAGGTGTACACGCCGTTCGGCCACGCCGATTACCAGACCATCGTTGCCAACATCAAGAAGTTCTCCGCCGGCGGCAAGACGGCGGTGATTTCCACGGTCAACGGCGACTCCAACGTACCGTTCTACAAAGAACTGGCCAACCAGGGCCTGAAGGCCACCGACGTGCCGGTGGTGGCGTTCTCGGTGGGCGAAGAAGAGCTGCGCGGCATCGACACCAAACCGTTGGTGGGGCACCTGGCAGCGTGGAACTACTTCGAGTCGGTGGATAACCCGGTGAACCAGAAGTTCGTCGCCGACTGGAAGGCCTACGCCAAGGCCAAGGGCCTGCCAGGCGCTGACAAGGCGGTGACCAACGACCCGATGGAAGCCACCTACGTGGGCATCCACATGTGGGCGCAGGCCGCCGAGAAGGCCAAGTCCACCGACGTCGACAAGGTACGTGAAGCACTGGCCGGGCAGAGCTTCAAGGCACCGTCGGGCTTCACCCTGACCATGGACAAGACCAACCACCACCTGCACAAGCCGGTGATGATCGGCGAGATCCAGGATGACGGGCAGTTCAGTGTGGTGTGGGAAACCGAGCAGCCGCTGCGGGCGCAGCCTTGGAGCCCGTTCATTCCAGGGAATGACAAGCGACCTGACTACGCAGTGAAAGGTAACTGAGTGCACTGGGGCCGCTATGCGGCCCATTCGCGGGCTTGCCCGCTCCCACAGGTCCCCACTGCCCTCTGGACCAGTGAAATACCTGTGGGAGCGGGCAAGCCCGCGAAGAATCCACCACTGTATTCCAGGATTGCCCGCATGCTCAGAATGCTGCTCACCCTGCTTCTGCTACTCCCCATGGCCACCCAGGCCAGCGAGGGCGAATTCTTCCTCACCGCCAAGCCCGCCGAGCAGGCCCGCCTGCTCGAAAGCTGGGCGGCGCAACCCGATGCCGCGCGCCTGCCACTGCTCGACAACCTGCGCCAGGGCCGCATTGCCACTGACGACACCCGCAAGGTGCGCCTGAACAACCGCCTGCGCGGCCTGATCGACAACGCCCTGGCCAGCCACCAGCTGCTCAGCGACAACAGCGAAACGCGCCTGGCCGCCGCCCAGCAACTGCAAAAAAGCGCACAGCCCGCGCAAATGGCCTTCCTCGACCGGCGCTTCGCCAGCGAGCCGGATGCCGCCGTGCACGCCGCCATCGGCCTGGCCCTGGCCAACCTGCAACTGGGCGCCAGCGAACCGGCAGTACGCCTGGCCGCCGTGCGCCTGCTGGGCGAAACCGGTGACCCGCTGGCCCGCACCCGCCTCGAAGCGCTGCTGCAACCCAACGCTGAAGCCGACCCGGGCGTGCGCACCGCTGCCGAAACCAGCCTGGCCCAGGTCAAACGCAAGCTGCTGGTGGGCGAACTGCTCGGCCAGGCCTTCAGCGGCCTGTCGCTAGGCTCGATCCTGCTGCTGGCGGCGCTCGGCCTTGCCATCACCTTCGGCCTGCTCGGGGTGATCAACATGGCCCACGGCGAGATGCTGATGCTCGGCGCCTACAGCACCTATATGGTCCAAGTGCTGGTGCAGCGCTATGCCCCGGGCGCCATCGAGTTCTACCCGCTGATTGCCCTGCCGGTGGCCTTCGCAGTGAGTGCCGGGGTCGGCATGGCGCTGGAACGCACCGTGATCCGCCACCTGTACGGCCGCCCGCTGGAGACCCTGCTGGCCACCTGGGGCATCAGCCTGATGCTGATCCAGGCCATCCGCCTACTGTTTGGCGCGCAGAACGTCGAGGTGAGCAACCCGGCGTGGCTCTCGGGTGGCATTCAGCTGCTGCCCAACCTGGTGCTGCCGTACAACCGCCTGGTGATCATCGGCTTCGCCCTGGCCGTGGTGCTGCTCACCTGGCTGCTGCTCAACCGCACACGGCTGGGCCTGAACGTGCGCGCAGTCACCCAGAACCGCAACATGGCCGCCTGCTGCGGCGTGTCCACCGGGCGCGTCGACATGCTTGCCTTCGGTTTGGGTTCTGGCATCGCCGGGCTTGGTGGCGTGGCCCTGAGCCAGGTCGGCAACGTCGGCCCGGACCTGGGCCAGAGCTACATCATCGACTCGTTCCTGGTGGTGGTGCTGGGCGGTGTCGGGCAGCTGGCCGGCAGCCTCTGGGCCGCGTTCGGCCTTGGCATCGCCAACAAGCTGCTGGAGCCGCAGATCGGTGCCGTGCTCGGCAAGATCCTCATCCTTGCGTTGATCATTCTGTTTATCCAGAAGCGCCCGCAAGGCCTGTTCGCCCTCAAGGGACGGGTAATCGACTGATGAACCAGCCACTGCTTGTCACCGCTACGCAAAAGGCCGGGCCGCGCCTGACCCTGGCCATCGGCGCCATCGTCGTGCTGCTGTTGCTGGCCCTGCCGCTGTTGTCGCTGCTGCCGGCGGATCACGCGCTGCAGGTGTCGGCGTACACCCTGACCCTGGTCGGCAAGATCCTCTGCTACGCCATCGTCGCCCTGGCCCTGGACCTGGTCTGGGGCTATGCCGGCCTGCTGTCGCTGGGGCACGGCCTGTTCTTCGCCCTGGGCGGCTACGCCATGGGCATGTACCTGATGCGCCAGGCGGCGGGTGACGGCCTGCCGGGGTTCATGACTTTCCTGTCATGGACCGAGCTGCCGTGGTACTGGGCCGGTACCCAGCATTTCGCCTGGGCCCTGTGCCTGGTGGTGCTGGCGCCCGGCTTGCTGGCACTGGTGTTCGGCTGGTTCGCCTTCCGCTCGCGGATCAAGGGCGTGTACTTCTCGATCATGACCCAGGCCCTGACCTTTGCCGGCATGTTGCTGTTCTTCCGCAACGAAACCGGCTTTGGCGGTAACAACGGCTTCACCAGCTTCCGCACCATCCTCGGCTTCGACATAGCCGCCCAAGGTACCCGCGCGGTGCTGTTCCTGCTCACTGTCGGCCTGCTGCTGGCCAGCCTGTACCTGTGCTGGCGCCTGACCCGCAGCAAGTTCGGCCGCCTGCTCACCGCCGTGCGCGACGCCGAAAACCGCCTGATGTTCTGCGGCTACGACCCACGCGGTTTCAAGTTGCTGGTGTGGGTGCTCAGCGCCGTGCTGTGCGGCCTGGCGGGCGCGCTGTATGTGCCGCAGGTGGGCATCATCAACCCCAGCGAAATGTCGCCGACCAACTCCATCGAAGCCGCCGTGTGGGTAGCCTTGGGCGGGCGCGGCACGCTGATCGGCCCGCTGCTCGGCGCCGGCCTGGTCAATGGCATGAAAAGCTGGTTCACCGTGGCCTTCCCGGAGTTCTGGCTGTTCTTCCTCGGCGCGCTGTTCATCCTTGTCACCCTGTACCTGCCCAAGGGCGTGGTCGGCCTGTTGAAGAAAAGGAGCCAGCCATGAGAGGCGTGCCCCCGGTACACCCTGAGTTCATGCTCGAACCGGTGTTCGACACCCTCGGCAGTGGTCGCGAAGCGATCGGCCTGGGCCAAAGCCGCAAGGCCGGCCTCGACACCCGCCACGGCACGGTGCTGAGCCTGGAGGACATCAGCGTCAGCTTCGACGGTTTCAAGGCTCTCAATGGGCTGAACCTGTATATCGGCGTGGGCGAACTGCGCTGCATCATCGGCCCCAACGGCGCCGGCAAGACCACGATGATGGACGTGATCACCGGCAAGACCCGCCCCGACACTGGCAGCGCCTACTTTGGCGACACCCTCGACCTGACCCGCATGAGCGAATACCAGATCGCCCAGGCCGGCATTGGCCGCAAGTTCCAGAAGCCCACGGTGTTCGAGGCACTGACGGTGTTCGAAAACCTGGAGCTGGCGCTGAAGACCGACAAGTCGGTGTGGGCCAGCCTGGCCGCGCGCCTGGGTGGCGAGCAGCGCCAGCGCATCGAAGAAGTGCTGACCACCTTGCGCCTGCTGCCCCTGGCCCAGCGCCAGGCCGGCTTGCTGTCGCACGGGCAGAAGCAGTTTCTAGAGATTGGCATGCTGCTGGTGCAGGAGCCGCAATTGCTGCTGCTAGATGAGCCGGTGGCCGGCATGACCGATGCCGAGACCGAGTTCACCGCCGAGCTGTTCAAGGGCCTGGCTGGCAAGCATTCGCTGATGGTGGTGGAGCATGACATGGGCTTTGTCGGCAGCATTGCCGACCATGTGACCGTGCTGCACCAGGGCAGTGTGCTGGCAGAAGGGTCGCTGGAGCAGGTGCAGGCGGATGAGCGGGTGGTCGAGGTGTATCTGGGCCGCTAGACATTGAAGCCTGTACCGGCCCTATCGCCGGCAAGCTTTGCGCTTCACCTGTGGCAGCTGGCAAGCCCGCGAAAGGGCCAGTACAGGCACAGTAACTCTTTCAGGAACACTCACATGCTCAAGATCGACACCCTGCACCAGTACTACGGCGGCAGCCACATCCTGCGCGGCCTGTCCTTCGAAGCCAAGGTCGGCGAAGTCACCTGCCTGCTGGGCCGCAATGGCGTGGGCAAGACCACCCTGCTGCGCTGCCTGATGGGCCTGGTACCCGCCCGTGACGGCAGCATCGAATGGGAGGGCAAGCCGATCACCAGCCTCAAGCCCCAGCAACGGGTCCAGGCCGGCATCGCCTACGTGCCCCAGGGTCGTGAAATCTTCCCGCGCCTTACCGTCGAGGAAAACCTGCTGATGGGCCTGTCACGCTTCCCGGCCCGTGAGGCCCGCGAAGTGCCCGCCTTCATCTACGAACTGTTCCCGGTGCTGGAGCAAATGAAACAGCGCCGTGGCGGCGACCTGTCTGGCGGCCAGCAGCAACAGCTGGCCATCGGCCGCGCCCTGGCCAGCCGCCCACGGCTGCTGATTCTCGACGAGCCCACCGAAGGTATCCAGCCCTCGGTGATCAAGGAGATCGGCGCGGTCATCCGCCGCCTGGCCCAGCGTGGCGACATGGCGATCCTGCTGGTGGAGCAGTTCTACGACTTTGCCGAAGAACTGGCCGACCAGTACCTGGTCATGGCCCGTGGCGAGATCGTGCAACATGGCCGCGGCGAAAACATGCAAGCCGAAGGTGTGCGCGGGCTGGTAACCATTTAATCTGCGAGCAACGACCCTGCGAGACGCTGTCATGAGTTACGAAATCCGCGACGCCCTGCCCACCGACGTGCCGGGCATCCTCGACATCTACAACGACGCGGTGCGCAACACCACGGCGATCTGGAACGAAACGCCGGTTGACCTCGGCAACCGTCAGGCTTGGTTTGAAGCGCGGGCGCAGCAGGGGTATCCCATTTTGGTGGCAGTGGATGAGACGGGTGTATTGGGGTATGCCTCGTTTGGCGACTGGCGGCCGTTTGAAGGGTTTCGTAACACCGTTGAGCACTCGGTGTATATCCGCGCAGACCAGCGTGGCAAAGGGCTGGGGCCGGTGTTGATGGCAGCGCTGGTGGAGCGTGCGCGCGGGTGTGGCAAGCATGTGATGGTGGCGGCCATCGAGAGTGGCAATGCGGCGTCGGTGCGCCTGCATGAGCGGCTGGGCTTCGTGGTGACCGGGCAGATGCCGCAGGTGGGGGTGAAGTTTGGCCGCTGGCTGGACCTGACCTTCATGCAGCTGGTACTGAACCCCGGAGCCGAACCCAACTGAGCACTTAGGCCTGACGCGATCCCTGTAGGAGCGGCCTTGTGCCGCTCCTACAGGGGACGATGCAGCGTTTACATCTGGGTAAACCTGCCCAGCCGCTGGCGCAGCATGGTGTTCTCGCTGCGCAACTGCTGCACTTCCTGCAACAGCTCCAGCGCCAGCGCCACCCCTTCCCACTCCAGTTCCAGCTCCTGGTGCAGCTTCGCCGCGCGCTTGGCCACCAACGGCGCCTGATCGTCGAACAACCAGTCCTCAGGCGTTCGCCCGGAGGGTTCGACAATGCCGTGTTCGACGATCTCGATCACGCAGTCCGCCGTGACATCGGCTTCCTGACACAAGGTACGCATGTCCAGTTGAACGATCAGGGTGCTGCTCATGATCACTTACTCCATTGTGTCCTCGGGTTGAACGCCGCTTTCTCGGAAAGCTTGGCCCACAATTCGCGGGCAGCCTCGTCGGAGGTCGGCGGCATGACCACTTTCAGTTGCGCATAAAGGTTGCCGCGCTCGCCGCTCTTGTTCGCCAGGCCCTTGCCCGGTACACGCAGGCGCTGGCCGCTCTGGCTGTCGGGGCGGATGGTCAGGTTGATCTTGCCTTCCAGGGTCGGCACCGCAACCTTGGTGCCCAGCGCCGCCTCCCACGGTGCCAGCGGCACAGTGATGATCAGGTCATGTCCTTCGACATCGAACAGCGGGTGCGGTGCCATGCGGATGGTCAGGAACAGGTCACCATTGGCCCCACCACCGCTGCCTGGCGCGCCTTGGCCCTTGAGGCGGATACGCTCACCGTCGGTCACACCGGCCGGGATCTTCACGTTCAGGGTCTTGGTGGTGAAGCCGGTGCGTTGGCCCAAGGCATTGGTTTGCGGCACCTGGAAGCTGATCTGCTTGGACTCCTTGCTCAGGGTCTCTTCAAGGAACACAGCCAGTTCAAGCTCCACATCCTGCCCTCGCCTGCCGGCACTGCGTTGCTGCTGCCGGGCACCACCGAAGGGGTTGCCACCCCGTCCACCGAAGACCGAACTGAAGAAGTCGGAGAAGTCGCCGCCCTCGAAGCCGCCGCCACCGCCACGGCTCTCCCAGCCCGGTGGTGCCTGGAACGGCCGGCCATGTTGGCCGCCGTACTTGCGAATTTCGTCGAACTCGGCACGTTTTTGCGCGTCGCCCAGCACTTCGTAGGCCTCGTTGGCCTCCTTGAACTTGTCCTCGGCGTCGCGCTCCTTGCTGACATCGGGGTGATACTTGCGCGCAAGCTTGCGGTACGCGGCCTTGATCGCCTTGTCGTCCGCCGTGGGCTCTACGCCGAGTATCTTGTAATAGTCTTTGAAGTCCATCTGTGGATCACCAATGTGAATGTGCGTGTTGCAACAGAAGATAGGGGTCAAGCATAGCCTTTCAAGACCGCCTTGGGTTTGCGCCATGGCAGACGACTGGTCTTGATTCTGTAGCCAAGTGGCATAAACTGCGCGGCCGTTTTCCTTCCGGAAGCTGATTTCCCATGTCTGACGTATCCCCGGCCCGCGCCCTGGGCATCGACTTTGGCACCTCCAACTCCACGGTCGGCTGGCACCGCCCTGGCGTGGAGTCGCTGATTGCCCTGGAAGACGGCAAGATCACCTTGCCTTCGGTGGTGTTCTTCAATATCGAAGAGCGGCGCCCGGTGTATGGCCGCCTGGCACTGCACGAATACCTGGAAGGCTACGAAGGCCGCCTGATGCGCTCGTTGAAGAGCCTGTTGGGCTCCAAGCTGATCAAGCACGACACCAGCGTGCTGGGCAGTGCCCTGCCGTTCAAGGACCTGCTGGGCATGTTCATCGGTGAGCTGAAAAAGCGCGCCGAAACCGCCGCTGGCCGCGAATTCGACCAGGTGGTGCTGGGCCGCCCGGTGTTCTTCGTCGACGAAGACCCGGCTGCCGACCAGGAGGCCGAGGACACCCTGGCCGACGTGGCGCGCAAGATCGGCTTCAAGGATGTGTCGTTCCAGTACGAGCCGATTGCTGCGGCCTTCGACTACGAGTCGGGCATCAGCCGTGAAGAACTGGTGCTGATCGTCGACATCGGTGGTGGTACTTCGGACTTCACGTTGATCCGCCTGTCGCCCGAGCGCCACCTGATCGCCGAACGCCAAAGCGACATTCTCGCCACCGGCGGCGTGCACATCGGCGGTACCGACTTCGACAAGCAGCTGAGCCTGCAAGGCGTGATGCCGCTGTTCGGCTACGGCAGCCGCATGAAAAGCGGCGCGCTGATGCCCACCAGCTATCACCTTAACCTGGCCACCTGGCACACCATCAACACCCTGTACTCGCAGAAGTCGCAGCTGGCGCTGGGCAGCATGCGCTATGACATCGAGGACAGTTTCGGCATCGACCGCCTGTTCAAGCTGATCGAGCAGCGCGCCGGGCACTGGCTGGCGATGGAAGTGGAGGCCAGCAAGATCGAGCTGACCGAGCAAGACAGCCGCCACATCGACCTGCGCCGTGTCGAGCCCGAACTGACCGCAGCGCTGACCCGTGCGCTGTTCGAAGAGGCGATCGAAGGCCTGCTGGAGCGCGTGCGCGGCAGTGTGACCGAGCTGCTGGCCAAGGCTGGCGTGAGCGAAAGCCAGGTTGACACAGTGTTCTTCACGGGCGGTTCCAGCGGCATTCCGGCGCTGCGCAACAGTGTGTCGGCGATGTTGCCGAATGCGCGGCATGTGGAAGGCAACATCTTTGGCAGCATTGGTAGCGGCCTGGCCATCGAAGCCCGCAAGCGTTACGGCGCAGCCTGAGCCATTTTTGGGGCTGCTTTGCAGCCCCGGCAATCTGTCAGACCAGCTCTTCGCGCTTCAGCTCACTCTTCAGGTAGGCATAGTAGATCGGCCCCGCCACCACGCCGGGCAGCCCGAATGCCGCCTCGAACACCAGCATCGCCAGCAGCAGTTCCCAAGCCTTGGCACTGATCTGCCCGCCAACGATCCGCGCGTTGAGGAAGTACTCGACCTTGTGGATGACGATCAGGTAACCCAGCGCTGCCGCCGCCACCCAGATCGACAGCGACAGGCCGACAATGGTGATCAGGGTGTTGGACATCAGGTTGCCGATCACCGGCAGCAAGCCCAGCAGGAAGGTCAGCACGATCAGCGTCTTGGTCAGCGGCAGGTGCACGCCGAACAGCGGCATCACCACCGCCAGGAAGATGCCGGTAAAGGCCGTGTTGAGCAGCGAGATCTTGATTTGCGCGAACACGATGTTGCGAAACGCCTTCACCAGCAGGTTCAGCCGTTCGAACAGCGCTGCCGCCAGAGGCTTGCGCCGGGAAACATCGGGGATGCGCTGCAAGGCGATGATCGCGCCGAGGATCATGCCGATCAGCAGCGTCACGAACATGTGTGCCATGCCCTTGCCCACCAGTTGCAAGTCGCTCAGGTGGCTCTTGATCCAGTCACCGATGGCCACCTTGAACTCAGCGGCACTGGCGGGCAGGTAGCCCTCGATGAAGGGCGGCAGCTGACCGCGGGCACGCTCCACCAGGGCCATGAACTTGTCCAGCGAGGCGCCGGGGTTTTCCGCCTCGTGCAACAAGAAGCTGAAGGCACCGGCAATCAACAGCGTCAAGGTAATGACCACCAACGTACCGAGCAGCGCTACGGCCAGCCAGCGCGCGCGTTGGCCGGCCAGTAGCGGTTGCAGGCGCGGGGTCAGCATGTTGACCAGTTCGAACACCAGCAGGCCGGCCAGCAGGCTGGGCAACAACTTCAGCGGCAAAGCCAGCAGCAGGCCAGCCATGACGATGATCAGGCTGGCCAGAGTGATCTGACGGGGGGTAAAGGTCATACAGCCTCGACGGCAGACAGCGGGAATGCCCGCAGTCTGCCAGCCTTGGCGGCGCAGGCATAGGCGCAGGTCATTTCTTCTTCAGGCAGTCGCTCATGTACGCCTTGCGCTCGTCACCCTTCAGGGCTTTGGTGGTGGCGTCGGCGTTGCAGGTCTTCATCTTCTCCTGCTGGGTTTGTGGCACGTCCTTCTTCAGGCAGGTGCTCATGAAGGCTTTTCGTTCATCGCCCTTCAGGGCTTTGGTAGTGGCGTCGGCGTTGCAGGTTTTCATTTTTTCCTGCTGCGCGGTATTGGCCGCGAAGCCTTGGGCGCTGAACAACACCGCCAACACCAGCAATGGAATTTGCAGCACTTTCATGGAGTGGTCTCCTTGGCTCCGTGCCCGACGCACGGGGGTCGAGCAGAGTGTAGCCAAGAATTTCAGCGCCCCGCCCGGGCCTGCCGACGGTACTGCTCGGGGGTGCACTGGGCCTGGCGCTGGAACATGGCGATGAACGCCGACGCGCTGCTGTAGCCAAGGTCGAAAGCAATCGCCTGAATCGGCAGGCCAGCCTCCAGCGCTTCGATGGCACGCAGAAAACGCAGGCGCACGCGCCATTCGCCAAAACTGATGCCCAGTTCGCGCAAGAACTGGCGGGCCAGGGTGCGTTCGCTGACATGCACGCGGGCGGCCCAATCGGCCAGCGGGCGGTTGTCACCGGGCTCGGCACCGAGGCCATCGAGTACCTGGCGCAGGCCATCGCTGTGGGCAAACGGCAGGTAGCAGGCCTGGGTGGGCGCCAGCAGCAACTGGTCGAGCAGTACCTGCACCAGGCGCTGGTCGCGCTCGTCCTCGGCCACCTTCAGGTCACGCCGGGCGAAGTCGCCAAGGATGGCCTTGAGGATATCGCTGATCATCAGGCTGCACGGTTGCTGCGGCAGGGCTGTGCACAGGCTGCGGTCGAGATAGATGGAGCGGTAGACGATGGCCTGCGGGTTGTAGCAGCCATGGGCGGTGTCGGGCGGTACCCAAACAGCGTATTGCGGCGGTGACAGAAAACGTTGGCCGGCCACATCCAGGTGCATCACGCCGTGAGCGGAGTAGTTGAGCTGGCCCCAGGCGTGGCAGTGCACGGCGCTGTGGGTGTCGGCAACGAACTCGTCGTGGCGGAAGTACACCGGGGCCGGCAGTTGGGTGAATTGGGGGATATCCAGGAGTTTGCGCGGCATGCTGTCTGCTTTGCGGGGTGGGTTGTCTGGATAGGAGTATAGGCTTATGAACAGACAGTTGATAATGGCTGGTACCGGGGCCGGCAGCCACATCGAGCCCCTGTAGGAGCAGCCTTGTGCTGCGAAGAGGCCGGCACCGTCATGAAAGATCTTTCGCCCACACAGGCCCTTTCGCAGCACAAGGCTGCTCCTACAGGGACCGCGCAAGCAGTACGACTCGCCCCAAAACCGCCATACCGAGTACCTGCAACATGAATTACCTGTTCCCCCTCACCGCCATCCTCATCTGGGCCGGCAACACCGTGGTCACCAAGATGTCCGCTGGCGCCATCCACCCTGCCGAAATCGGCTTCTACCGCTGGCTGCTGGCCGGCTTGCTGTTCACGCCGTTCCTGTTGCCCGCCGTGTGGCGCAACCGCGCAGCCATTCGCCCGCACCTGGGCAAAGTGTTCGTGCTGGGCGTGCTGGGCATGGCGATGTACCAGAGCCTGGCCTACTTCGCCGCCGGCATCACCAGCGCCACCAACATGGGCATCATCCTCTCGCTGATGCCGCTGATGTCGCTGGCGCTGTCCATCGCCTGGCTGGGCCAGCGCCTGAGCTACGGCGCCCTGCTGGGGGCGGTGGTGTCATTTTTCGGCGTGCTGGAAGTGGTCAGTGCCGGCTACCCCGCCAGCCTGCTGGAACAGGGCCTGAACGGCGGCGACCTGTTGATGCTGGTGGCCACCCTGGCCTACGCGCTGTACAGCTTTCTGCTGAAGAAATGGCAGTTGCGCCTGCCACCGCTGCAGTTGCTGTACTTGCAGGTGCTGGTGGCAATCGTGGTGCTGCTGCCGCTGTACCTGCTGTCGGAAAAGACGGGCCTGCACAGCCATAACATCGGCCTGGTGCTGTACGCCTGCGTGCTGGCTTCGATGATCGCGCCGCTGCTGTGGATGCAGGCCGTGCACCGCCTGGGCCCAAGCCGCACCACGCTGTTTTTCAACCTGCTGCCGCTGGTCACCGCACTGATCGCCGCCGTGGTGCTGGACGAGCAACTGGCCAGTTACCACTTGGTCGGCGGCGTGCTGACCCTGGTCGGTGTGGTGCTGGCTGAGCGCTGGACCACGCCGATACGCCGCTAAAGCCCGGCTGCCTTGAGCCGGGCTGCATGCTCGGTGAACAGCCGCACCGGCTCGGCGCCCTTGCCCACGGCGCCGAGCGACTGGTTGACGATATCCAGGTGATCAAGTGGATAGTCATCGCCGATCACCTGCCCCAGGTGCGAACTGAAACGCCCGACCATGCCGTCGCACTGGCCCTTTTCCTTGACGAAGCTGCGCGCGAACAGGCGGCAGAAGCGGTTGCTGCCGTCAAAGCGGTTGCGCCCCTGGTCAGTCAACCCGGGCTGCAAGGTGCCGGACCACGAGTAGTAGCGCACGCCATTGACCTCATAGGCCCCTTCCCCGCCCCAAGTGTTAGGCAGGCCCTGTGGATAAGCCTGGTTGAACAGCGCGACCCCGGCGCTGGTCAGCGCCTGGTGCGAGGCATGCACATCGACCGGCAGCGGGTCGCGGCGCCAGCCGGTTTCCAGCCACACCAGCAACACGGCAAAGCCATGCAGCACGGCCTTCAGGATACGCCCTTGGGGTGAATGGCCCGGTGCCGTGCGATCAAGGTGGTCGGCCAGTTCCGAGCCGTGATTGGGGCCGGCCACCGAGGTGACCGAAGCCACCCGACCAGGCCGCTTGGCCGCTGCGTAACGGGCGCTCAGGGCGCCCTGGCTGTGGCCGATGAGGTTGACCTTGTCGGCGCCGGTGCGCTGGCAGATGTCTTCGATGATCGCCAGCAACTGCTCGCCGCGCACCTCGCTGGAATGCAGCGGCGAAACCTGCACCGGGAACACCTGCGCCCCGCCCTTGCGCAGGGCAGGCACGATGCCGAACCAGTAGGGGTAGAGCACTAGCCGGACAAACCCGAGCATGCCCGGCACCAGCACCAACGGGTATCGCGTGGCCAATTCCTGCTGCATTGCCCCAGCCCCTTTCCGTGGACGACCGGCCAACACTACAGCGCCAATCATGACCATCGCAATCGAACTCCCGGCGCGCGCTGTGGTTCCAAACCACACAGACCCTTTGCAAGGAGCGGGACCATGTACAAGCAGACCCTGGCAATCCTTCTGGCAAGCGCCACCTTGGCCGCCTGCGGCAGCCGCCCGGAAAACCCGGTGGACTACGTCACCTACCGCGACGAACCGCTGGTCAAGCAGGTGGAGCACGGCATGACCATGCAGAAGGTCATCGCCATCGGCGGCAGCCCGTCGAACGTGATCGACCTGCCGCACGGGGGTACCTGCAACGACTACATCCTCAACCGTGACGGCAAGCAACAGCCCTACTACGTGCGCTTCGATGCCACCGGCCACGTCGATGCCAAAGGGTTCAAGACCTGTAAACAACGCCAAGAGGACAGCGACGCCGTCCCCGGCGCGTAAGCCTGCGTCACCACCCTGACCCTGATCCGCCTGGAGATAAACATGAGCAACGTTGAACTGACCGATGTGAAAACCCTGCGCGAACGTGCCCGCCAGCATGTGGAGCAAGGCGCGGTGACCGAGGGTTACCACGCCGACCGTCAGGAAATCCTGCGCCTGCTAAATGAATCGCTGGCCACCGAGCTGGTCTGCGTGCTGCGCTACAAGCGCCACTACTTCATGGCCAGTGGCATCAAGGCCAGCGTGGCTGCCGAGGAATTTCTGGAGCATGCAAACCAGGAAGCCGAACATGCCGACAAGCTGGCCGAGCGCATCGTGCAGTTGGGCGGCGAGCCGGATTTCAACCCCGATAACCTGACAAAAAACTCCCATGCCCAGTACGTGGCGGGTAATTCGTTGAAGGAGATGGTGCTGGAAGACCTGGTGGCTGAGCGGATTGCCATTGATAGCTACCGCGAGATCATCCAGTACATCGGCGACAAGGACCCGACCACCCGACGCATCTTCGAAGACATCCTGGCCCAGGAAGAAGAGCACGCGGACGACATGTCCGACCTGCTGCAAGGGCTGTAATCGCTAGGCTGCTTTGCAGCCCATTCGCGGCACAAGGCCGCTCCTACAGGGGTAAGCGATCCCTTGTAGGAGCGGCCTTGTGCCGCGAATGGGCCGCAGAGCGGCCCCCGCTATTTCCGCCCTTTCACTGCAGCCGGCGCCTTGCCCGCCTTCATCTGCTGCAACAGCGGCGTGCACTGGTTGGGATCATCCCCGCTGCTGGGCGCAATCAGCGCCAGCAACCCCGCTGCCGGCCCGGCCACCACACCCAGCGCCACCATTCCCGCCCCGCGCAGTGCCAGCGGCAACGCCTGCACGCCGGCATTGGGCTTGGCAAACGGCCCGCGCACATACAGCGGCGAACGCAGCGAGAACAGCCGCAGGCCTTTCGATTCCGGGGTCACCTTCAAGTCCAACTGCTCGGAGGCAAAATTGGCCGTGCCGTTGATGTAGATGATCGCGTTCTCGGTATCGAAGATGAACAGCCGCGTAGTCGCCAGGCCATCCTTGATACCCACATCAGCCGCCGCGCAATTGATCTTCACATCCTCATCACCAAACAGCTTGCCGACCACATAGTTGCCCACGTTCAAGCCGGCGATCTCCATCAGGCTGCGGCTGATCGCGCCATCGTTGATCAGCATGCGCAGGTCGCCATTGGCCGTCCCCAGCAAGGCCGCAACCGAATTGCCGCGGCCGCTGATGTCGGCATCGCCGTTCAGCTCGCCAAAGCTGGTCTGCATCGGCGCAAAAGTGGGGAACAGCTGCTTGAGCTTAAAGCCCCGGGCAGTCAATTGGGCGCGGCCCTGCAAAGGCACGCTGCGACCATCCAGACGGATTTTGGAGGCCAGGTTGCCGCCGGCCACACCAAAACGCAGGGGCTCCAGACGCAGCAGGCCGTCCTCAAGCATCACATGGGCCGAAAGGTCGTTGAACGGCAGTTGCGTGCTGTGCACGATGCGCTTGCCGGCAAAGGTGACGTCGGCGTCCATCGCGCGCCAGCGCTCTGTGCGAAATTCTTCAACCGGCAGCACCTTGCCCGTCGGCTGCTTGCTGGCACCACCACGTGCCTTCTGCTCGGCGTTGGAGTCGGCGCCGATCAGTGGCGCCAGGTCCTTGAACAGCAACTGGTTGGACACCAGGTTGCCGGACAGCTTGGGCCGTGGCTGGCTGGCGACGAAGGCCAGGTCGCCGTGGATGTCGCTGTCACCGATCTTGCCGTTGAAGCCCTGGTAGTTGAACGTTGCGCCTTGCGGCGCATGCAGGTTGGCGCTGAGGCGGCCGTCGGTCGAGTAGGCCGGGGTATCTGGCAGGGTTACCCCGGTCAATGGGTAGAGGTTACCCAGGCTGGCACCGGACAGGCGAAGGCGTAGGTCGAGCGCGCCGAGGTTGCGCGGGTCGGTCAGGGTGCCGGCGAGCACTACATGGGTGTCGGCGATGCGCACGTCGGCTTGCAGCGGAAAAGGCTGGCTGGCGTCCTGCAGGGCCAGCAGGCCGCCGATCTTGCCGGTGCCGGACACCGGCTGGCCTTTGTAGCGGCCTTGGGCCTTGAGCCCGAAGGCGTAATCCTGTGCACCACCGGCCTTCTCCGCGCTGGCCTTGCCGACAATGTCGCTGAACGGGATCGGCTTGCCCAGCGGGTCGATCTGCACCTTCATGCTGGTTTTCAGGGTCTGGTCGTCGAAGCTGACATTACCCTGGTCGAAACCGATCGCACCGATATCCAGCTGCCATTTGGACGGTTCTGCGTTTTCATCCTTGGGGCCGAAGTCGAACGTCCAGTTGGCACGGCCATCGGCCAGGCGGGTGAGGCTGGCAGTGGGCTTGGTCAGGTCGATGCGCGGGATGCTGATCTGCTGGAACAGCAGCGGCAACGGCGCCAGGCGGAACTCCACGCGCTCCAGGCCGACCATCTTGGGTTCCTTGAGCCAGTCCGGGTTGCCCAGGGTCAGGTCCTCGGCAATAAAATGCGGCCATGGCACCCAGGCACGCCAGCCACCCTCTTCAGGCTCGGTGCGCCAGTGAACGGCCAGGTTGCCGTTGATTGCGAAGGGCCGGTGCAGGGCCTCGGAAACCTTTTCGTTGAGCAGGGGTTTTACGCGGTTCCAGTCGAAGGTGGCGATCACCACCACCAGAATCGCCAGCAGGGTTAACAGGGTGGCGAGGGCCCAGAGGAGGATTCTGGCGGGACGCGTCATTGCGTGATTCTCCTTGCGGTATGGCACAAAACGGGTGCAGCGATGGCAGTCAATATGTCGGACTGTGGAAAACCCGTGGGGTTTTATCGAGAGCGCCATGATAGCGAAGTTTTCCTGGCCTTTTGCTCAGCAATACGTCGCGCCAAGCGATGCCTGCTACCCGGCAACAGCCCAACCAAAATCGTCATCACCCGACCTGTATGGCGCTGCCTAGAGCGCTTGCAAACCTCTATCAATGCGGTCGATTGTTACCATTACCCGTATGAACTTCTCTCTGGCGTTACCGAGCGTAGCATTGGCTCCGTACCCACTTTCCAGCCCCCGAGAGGAGCACCGAAATCATGAAACGCCACCTGCTGACCCTGACCCTGTCCATCCTGGCTGCCAATGCTTTTGCCCTGCCAGCCGACGAACAACACCTGACCGCCGAATCCCGCTCCAGCGCTGCCGAAATCGCCCAGCCGCTGAAAACCGTTGCCGAAGGGGGCTCTGACCGCCTGATCGAACGCAGTGGCCGTGTTGCCGAAGGTGGCTCGGATCGCCTGATCGAACGCACTGGCCGCGTCGCTGAAGGTGGCTCGGATCGCCTGATCGAACGCACTGGCCGCGTCGCTGAAGGTGGCTCGGATCGCCTGATCGAACGCAGTGGCCGCGTCGCTGAAGGTGGCTCGGATCGCCTGGTTGAACTCAGCCGTGTGAGCTGATCGCCATGGCCGAAAAGAACAACCTGAGTCACAACGCGTGCTCCCCTCCAGGCCCGGTCCATTGACCGGGCTTTGTTTTTTTATCTAGAGTGCCCAGCCTTACCGCCACAGAAGCCCGCACCATGCTGCCGCGCGCCGAACAGAAACTACAGACCCGCCAGGCCCTGCTCGATGCCGCCTGCCTGCTGATGGAGAGTGGCCGTGGTTTCGGCAGTATCAGCCTGCGTGAAGTGGCGAAGACGGCCGGCATCGTGCCCACCGGCTTCTACCGGCATTTTCCCGACATGGACGCCCTCGGCCTGGCCCTGGTGGCCGAAATCGACACCACCTTCCGCCAGACCATCCGCCTGGTGCGCCAGAACGAATTCGAACTGGGCGGCATCACAGACGCTTCGGTGCGCATTTTCCTCGACGTGGTGGCTGCTCACCGCGCGCAGTTCCTGTTTCTGGCCCGCGAGCAATACGGTGGCTCACAGGCCGTGCGCCAGGCCATTGCCCGCCTGCGCCAGGACATCAGCGACGATCTGGCCACCGACCTGGCGCGCATGAAGCGCTGGCAGCACCTGGACAACGCCGCGCTGTCAGTGATGGCCGACCTTGTGGTGAAGACTGTGTTCGCGACCCTGCCCGAGCTTATCGACAGCCCCGAATCGGGTTATCCACAGGCGCTGACGGCGCAGGAAAAGATCACCCAGCAATTGCGCTTCATCTTCGTCGGCGCGCGGCATTGGCAAGGGCTCGGCAACCCGGGCTGATGGGCCGGCACAGGCTACCGAAAACCCCAGTTCTGCTACCATGGCGCCCTGCCCGACAGCGACGAGCGCCGAAATGTCCAACCCCCGCCCCACCCTGCCTGAACTGGCCCGCTTCAACCAGCACTTCGCCGAATGCATCGTGCCGTTGTGGCAAGGCCCAGGCTGGAATGCCGACATGGCCCTGCCCTACGAGGCGCTAGACGCCAAGCACCAACCGTTGCCGGCGCAGCGCTACCGGGCCATGGCCTGCGCCCGCCAGCTGTACCTGTTCAGCAGCCGTATCGGGCAACCGGGCGCGGCCGAGCGCGCGGCGGCGTTGTTCCGCTCGCTGCAAAAGCACTTCCACGATGCCGAGCACGGTGGCTGGTTCTACAGCATCGACGCCCAAGGCAAGCCGCTGGACCGGCGCAAGGACCTGTACACCCACGCATTCATCGTCTTTGCCTGCGCGCACTACTGGGGCAAGGTGCGCGAAAGCCTGGTGGAATCCACCCTGAACGCTGCGCTGGGCATCATCGACCAGCAATTCGCCCGTGACGATGGCCTGTACGAGGCCAGCCTGGGCGAAGACTGGGCTGACCTGGGCAGCGGCCCGCTGCAGAACCCACAGATGCACCTGGCCGAGGCGTTCCTGCAGGTGCTGGCGGTGCGCGTTGATGAACATACCCAGCAGTCGCTGCTGCAGTTGTGTGAAGCGCTGCAGGCGCACTTCGTCGAACCAGCCCATGGCCTGATGCTGGAAAAGCCACGCGGGGCTGTGGATAACTGGTTCGAGCCGGGGCATCAGTTCGAGTGGTTCTACCTGCTGCACACCTCACCGCTACTGCGTGACACGCCACTGCATGCATCCATTGACCGGGCGTTCGGCTTTGCCGAGCAGTTCGGGGTGAAGAATGGGGCAGTGTTGGCAATGCTGGATGTGGATGGCCGGGTGCTGGATGCCACGCAACGCATCTGGGCCCAGGCGGAGTACCTGCGGGCGCTGGTGCTGCGCGCGGGGAGTGAGGCGAAGCTGGTTGACCAGTTGCAGGCGCTGCAAGCGCGGTTCTTGCGCGAAGCGGGCTGGTATGAGTGCCGAGATGGTGAGGGCAACGTCAGCCGACATGATATGCCTTCTACTACGCCCTACCATCTGGCGACTTGCCTGGAAGGGTTGCAGCGCCTGAGCTGACGCTTTCGCAGCACAAGGCTGCTCCTACCGAAACCTGCGCAATGCCTGTAGGAGCAGCCTTGTGCTGCGAATGGGCCGCAAAGCGGCCCCACTTTCCTGAATCAGCCCTTGACCGAACGGTCGATGGAGAACCCTGCCCAATCCTGGCTCACCGGCATCAGCTCCAGGCTGTTGATGTTGATGTGCGCTGGCTGGTTGAGGATCCAGAAGATGGTCTCGGCAATGTCCTGCGGCTGGATCGGCTCGGCACCCGCGTAAGTGGCGTCGTACTTGGCCTGGTCACCGCCGAACCGCACCAGCGAGAACTCGCTCTCGCACAGGCCCGGCTCGATGTTGCTCACGCGCACACCAGTGCCGCGCAGGTCGCAGCGCAGGCTTAGCGAGAACTGGCCGACGAAGGCCTTGGTGCCGCCATACACGTTGCTGCCCGGGTACGGGTAGTTGCCCGCCACAGAACCTACGTTGAGGATCGACGCGCCGCGACCGTGGGCGATCAGGCGTGGCAGCAGCAGGCGGGTGGTGTACATCAAGCCCTTGATATTGGTGTCGACCATGGTTTCCCAGTCGTCCAGGCTGCAGTTCTGCGCCGCATCCACACCCAGTGCCAGGCCGGCGTTGTTGACCAGGCCGCGAATCTTCTCGAACCCGGCCGGCAAGCTGGCGATGGCCTGCTCCATGGCCTTGCGGTCACGCACGTCGAGCACCAGGGCGTGGACCTCGGTCTTGGCCGACAGCTCTGCGCACAGGGCATCCAGGCGCTCCTTGCGGCGGCCAGTGAGCACCAGCTTCCAGCCAGCTTCGGCAAAGCGGCGGGCGGTGGCCTCGCCGAAACCGGAAGTGGCGCCAGTGATGAATACGGTGGACGTCATGCTCTGTTCCTCACGGTAGGTTGTCATCGGCAGCTTTGCAGCATGCCCGCGCCGCGCGCGGGCAGCAAGCCGTTCAGGGCGCTGTACATTTTTTGTACATGTCCGGCAAACCCTTGCGGCAGAAGGCTCGGCGCCAGCTATGCGCATGTTATCCACAAGGCTTTCCCCACAGATTGGGGGCAACTCGTCCACAGTGCGGAACCCTTTCAGCGTTGGGTGGTCGGTGGATATCTTTTCGTTGAGGATGCAAAGCTTTCAAGCATGCAGCCTGCAGCAGTCTGTCCAAGGTTTTCCCACAGAGTTATCCACAGCTTTGGCATTGATTTCCAGGTGCTTTCGGGTCTGTGAAAAACCCTGAAAAGTCATCAACAGGAACCATGTGATCAAAAAATGATCGCATCGCTGCAGGGCTTGTAACCAAAGGGCTGGAGCGAGATGCCACCATGTTTTCCACAGGCGGCTCCACATTATCCGTGGACAAGATCAAGCCTGTGGAAACAAGGGCTTGCGAGGGGGTATTGGCGTGTATCGCGAATAAGGCGCGGCAAGTTGTCCACATGGGAATGGGGCTGCTTTGCAGCCCCGGATGTAACTCAGTGCCCGCCAAGATAGGCGTTGCGCACTTCCTCGTTGACCAGCAGCTCCTGCCCGGTGCCGGTCATGCGAATCTCCCCGTTGACCATCACATAAGCCCGGTCGGACAGCTTCAAGGCATGGTTGGCGTTCTGCTCCACCAGAAAAATGGTCATCCCGGTCTTGGCCAGCTCACGCAGGGTCGAGAAGATCTGCTTGACCACGATCGGTGCCAGCCCCAACGAGGGCTCATCCAGCAACAGCAACTTCGGCCGGCTCATCAGCGCCCGGGCAATCGCCAGCATCTGCTGCTCGCCACCGGACATGGTCATGGCCCGCTGGGTACGCCGCTCCTTCAGCCGCGGGAACAGTTCGTACATGCGCTGCATGTCTTCAGCGGCATGCTTGTCGCCGATGGGGATGGTGCCCATCATCAGGTTTTCCTCGACGGTCATGTCGGGGAATACCCGGCGTCCTTCCGGCGACTGGGCAATACCGTTGGAAGCAATGTAGTGCGACGACTTGCGGGTAATGTCGGTGCCGCGATAGACGATATGCCCGGATGCCGCCCGCGGCTGGCCGAAGATCGACATCAGCAGGGTGGACTTGCCGGCACCGTTGGCACCGATCAGGCTGACCGTCTCGCCTTCGTTGATGTGCATCGAAACCTTTTTCAGCGCCTGGATCGGCCCGTAGAACACGTCCAGGTCCTTCAGTTCGAGAATGGGTGCACTCATACCAGTTCCTCTTCATCTGCACCCAGGTAGGCGGCGATCACCGTCGGGTTGTGGCGGATTTCCTGCGGCGCGCCTTCGGCAATCACGTTGCCGTGGTCCAGCACCACGATATGGTCGGAAATGCTCATGACCATGCCCATGTCGTGCTCGATCAGCACCACGGTGATGTCATGCTCGTCACGCAGCACACGAATCATGCGGCTTAGGGCTTCGGTTTCCTGCGGGTTCAGGCCCGCCGCCGGTTCGTCCAGGCAGATGATCTTCGGCCGCGTGCACATGGCCCGGGCAATTTCCAGGCGGCGCTGCTGGCCGTACGACAGCTCGCCGGCCAGGCGGTTGGCGCAGTCAACCAGGTCGACCACTTCCAGCCAGTAGAACGCATGGTCCAGCGCGTCGCTTTCGGCCTTGCGGTAGGCCTTGGTGTTGAGCACCCCGGCCAGCAGGTTGCGGTTGACCCACATGTGCTGGGCCACCAGCAGGTTTTCCACTACCGACATTTCCTTGAACAGGCGGATGTTCTGGAAGGTGCGCGCCAGGCCTGCGCGGTTGACCAGGTGTGTGCCGCCGAACATCTTGTAATACAGGCGGTTGGCAAAGCGCGCCGGCGACACGAAGTCCGCCGCCTGGAAGCGCTCGCCAAGCAACTGGATGACGTTGGTGTGGGTGCCGCGCACGTTCAACTCGATGCGCCCGCCACTGGCCTTGTAAAAGCCGGTCAGGCAGTTGAACACCGTGGTCTTGCCGGCGCCGTTGGGGCCGATCAGGGCGAAGATCTGGTTGCGCCGGACCTTCAGGCTGACATCACTCAGCGCCTTGATGCCACCGAACTGCATCATCAGGTTGTCGACAGAGAGAATGATATCGTCGCTCATGGCGCCACTCCTTTACGCGGGGTCACACCGGTACGGCTGATGCGGATCAGCCCACGCGGTCGCCAGATCATCATCAGCACCATCAGCACGCCGAACAGCAGCACCCGGTATTCGGAGAAGCTGCGCAGCAGTTCGGGCGCCACGGTCAGCACGAACGCTGCAATCACCACGCCCACGGTCGAGCCCATGCCACCCAGCACGACAATGGCGAGGATCAGCGCCGACTCGAAGAAGGTGAACGACGACGGGTTGACGAAGCCCTGGTAGGTGGCGAAAAACACCCCCGCCAGGCCAGCCGTGGAGGCACCCAGGGTAAACGCCGAAAGCTTGACCAGCACGTGGTTCAGGCCCATCGAGCGGCAGGCGATCTCGTCTTCGCGCAGCGCTTCCCACGCGCGGCCTACCGGCATGCGGGTCAGGCGGTGCTTGATGTACAGCACGGCCAACACCACCAGGAACAGCACCGCGTAGATGAACACGAACTTGAGGTTGGCGTTGTAATCGAAGCCGAAGAACTCGTGGATCGGTACCCCGCCATCTTTGGCCCGGCGGCCGAATTCCAGGCCGAAGAAGGTTGGCGAAGGCGCCGGCATGCCGTTGGGGCCTCCGGTGAACGACAGCCAGTTGTTCAGCACCAGGCGGATGATCTCGCCAAAGCCCAGGGTCACGATAGCCAGGTAGTCACCGTGCATTCGTAGCACCGGGAAGCCCAGTATGCACCCCGCCAACGCGGCGGCGATGGCCGCCAGGGGCAGCACGCTCCAGAAACCCAGGCCGAGGTACTGGTAACCCAGTGCCAGGCCGTAGGCGCCAATGGCGTAGAACGCCACGTAGCCCAGGTCGAGCAGGCCGGCCAGGCCGACCACGATGTTAAGGCCAAGCCCCAGCAACACGTAGATCAGCCCGAGGATGACGACGGTCAGCAGGTACTTGTTGGCGAAGATCGGGAAGACGATGGCAATCACCACCAGCGCCGGGATGATGTAGCGCAAGCGCGACTTGTAGTCCGGCGCGTTCACATGCACGCCAGAGCCACCGTTATCGAAGCCCTGGAGCATGCGCACGCCAGCGGCGGTCTGCAGGTACAGGCTGAGTAGGAAGCGCCCCACCATCACCCCGCCGACCAGCCAGGCTACGCGGCGCGGCTCGGCATTGAAGGTGTAGCCGTCGAGCACCACGCCGACGACCGGGCCAAACACAATGAGTGCCAGCAGGCCGGCGACGAGGGTCTCCAGCAGGCTGCGTTTAAGGTCGAAACCCTTGGTTTCGGAAGCAGAGGCAGTTTTGGCAACGGACATGTTCACACCTTAGCCACGAGCGGGCGACCCAGCAGGCCTTGTGGGCGGAAGATAAGGATCATCACCAGCAGCGAGAAGCTGAACACGTCCTTGTAGTCGGAGTTGATCAGGCCAGAGAACAGCGACTCGGAAATCCCCAGGATGATGCCGCCAAGCATGGCGCCAGGCAGCGAGCCGATACCACCGAGCACTGCGGCGGTGAACGCCTTGATGCCGATGATGAAGCCGGCATAGAAGTCGAAGGTGCCGTAGTTCATGGTGATCAGCACACCGGCCAAGGCGGCCATTACCGCACCGATGACAAACACGTACGAAATCACCCGGTCGGTGTTGATGCCCAGGATCGAGGCCATCTTGCGGTCTTGCTGTGTGGCACGGCACATGCGGCCGAGCTTGGTGTACTTGATCACGTAGGTGAGCAGGCCCATGCCCACGAAGGCGGCGATCAGGATGAAGATCTTGGTGTAGGTCAGTTGCACGAAGCCGGTGCCGACTTCGACACGCAAGGCCCCTTCAAGCAGGGTGGGCACGCCTTGTTGGCGGGCGCCCTGGCTGATCTGTGCGTAGTTCTGCAGGATCAGCGAGATGCCGATGGCACTGATCAGCGGCGCCAGGCGGGTGGAGTTACGCAGGGGTTTGTAGGCGATGCGTTCGATGGTGAACCCATAGACGCCCGTGACGACGACGGTGAACAACAGCGTGCCCAACATCAGGAGCGGGAACGACTCGACGCCGAAATAGGCCAGCAATGCCAGGCTGATTGCCGCGAGGTACGCGGAAATCATATACACCTCGCCGTGCGCGAAGTTGATCATGCCGATGATGCCATAGACCATTGTGTAGCCGATGGCGATCAGGCCATAGACCGACCCGAGGGTCAGGCCGTTGACCAGTTGCTGCAGGAAAATACCATCCATAACGCAATCTCACCTGATTGAGATTGCACGAGCGCCGACCACGGCAGGCCACGGATAAAGCGGCCCCCGCAGTGCAGAACCGTGCAGATCTCCGAATAAAGACAGGTACCGCAGAGGCTTGGGCCCGGGCATCAGCCCGGGCCGTGGGCCGTTATTATTTTTGTTTTTCCAGCTGGTGGTATTTACCGTCTTTGTCCCACTGGTAGACCACGTAGTCGGACACGGTCAGGTCACCCTTGCTGTCCCACTTCTTCTCGCCCATCACGGTCTGCACCGGGTTGGCCTTGAGCCACTTGGCGGCGTCTTCGCCCTTGTTGGATTTGGAGCCATTGAAGGCTGCGGCCAGCGCTTGTACCGAAGCGTAGGCATACAGGGTGTAGCCTTCGGGCTCGGTACCGCCTTTGCGGAACTCTTCCACCACGGCCTTGCTGTCTGGCAACAGGCGTGGGTCGGCGCCGAAGGTCATGTACACACCATCGACGTACTGCTTGCCGCCGGCGGTGGACACCAGTTCGTCGGTGACGATGCCGTCATCGGACATGAACTTGACGTCCTTCAGGCCCTGCTCGCGCAGTTGGCGGACCAGCGGGCCGGCCTCTGGGTGCAGGCCGCCGAAGTACACCACGTCGGCACCGGTGGAACGGATCTTGGTAACCACGGCGCTGAAGTCTTTCTCGCCACGGGTCAGGCCTTCATACAGCACCGGCTTGACGCCGCGCTTCTCAAGCTGCGCCTTGGTCGCATCGGCCAGGCCCTGGCCGTAGGTGTCCTTGTCGTGCAGCACCGCGACTTTCTTGCCCTTGAGCACGTCGACGATGTAGTCACCGGCCACGATGCCCTGCTGGTCGTCACGGCCGCACATGCGGAACATGGCGCTGAGGCCGCGCTCGGTCACTTGTGGGTTGGTCGAGCCCGGGGTAATGGCGATGATGCCCGCTTCGTCATACACCTCGGACGCCGGAATGGTGTTGGAAGAACAGAAGTGGCCCACTACGCCGATCACTTTGTCCTGGTCGGCCAGGCGGTTGGCCACGGCCACGGCCTGCTTCGGTTCGCAGGCGTCATCGCCTTTGACCAGGACGATTTTCTCGCCGTTCACGCCACCGGCGGCGTTGATCTTGTCGGCCGCTGCCTGCGCACCTTTCATGTACTGCTCGCCAAACGCCGCGTTAGCCCCGGTCATCGGGCCCGCTACACCGATCTTGACGTCGGCCTGAACATACGAAGAAACACCTAGGGCCGTAGCTACGGCCAGAGCCAGGAAACCTTTCTTGTAAAACGTCTGCGACATGAGGTGGTGCTCCTAGAGTTTTTTTTTGGTTGGCACTACAACTTCTCAACCCTGTGCTCAGAGCAAGGGCCGTGCCATAGGTTTTGTCTTCCGGGAAAACACACTGCGCAGGTGCACTGCAGGCGACCGACGGCCTTTTCTTTATTGAGCGTGCAACCGTCTGCCGCGCGGCAGGCGCCACCACACGTACAGACAAGGAGCAACCGCCATGTGCCATCATTGCAACCCTGGCAAGTGTTTACGTGCAACCGCCCTGTAACAGCGGACGTCACCGAAGTGCACACCGCTGGTGCGCGACTGCTACAGGCGGCACCGTTTGAAGGCTAGCCGGTGCACGGAAAAACACCTCTGTTTTGGCACATACGCAGCCCTGTGGGAGCGCGTTCACCCGCGAAGAGGCCAGCCCAGACACAACAAGGCCCAAAAGGCTGGCACAATGTCGGCCATTCGCCGCTTCCGGAGCCCCCTTGATGAGCGAGAGCGCATTCGCCGAGCGCATCGTGCACAACCTGCTCGACACCGACTTCTACAAACTCACGATGATGCAGGGCGTGTTGCACAACTACCCGGACGCCGACGTCGAATGGGAATTCCGCTGCCGTAACGGCGAGGACCTGCGCCCCTACCTGGGCGAGATCCGCCACCAGCTCGAACTGCTCAGCGACCTCACCCTGGATGATGGCCAGCTGGCCTTCCTCGAACGCATCAGCTTCCTCAAACCCGACTTCCTGCGCTTTCTGCGCCTGTTCCGCTTCAACCTGCGCTACGTGCACGTCGGCATTGAAAACGACCAGCTGTTCCTGCGCCTGAAAGGCCCGTGGCTGCATGTGATCCTGTTCGAAGTGCCACTGCTGGCCATCATCAGCGAAGTGCGCAACCGCCATCTGCACCCGCACATGCGCCTGGCCGAGGCCCGCGACCAGCTGTACCGCAAGTTCGACTGGCTGCGCGCGCATGCCAGCGATGACGAACTGGCCAACCTGCAGGTAGCCGACTTCGGCACCCGCCGGCGCTTTTCCAGCCGTGTGCAGGAAGACGTGGTGCGGGTGCTGCGCGACGACTTCCCGGCCCGCTTCGTCGGCACCAGCAACGTCGACCTGGCATGGAAACTGGATATCAAGCCGCTGGGCACCATGGCCCATGAGTGGATCATGGCCCACCAGCAACTCGGCCCGCGCCTGATCGACAGCCAGATCGCCGCGCTGGACTGCTGGGTGCGCGAGTACCGCGGCCTGCTCGGCATCGCCCTGACCGACTGCATCACCATGGATGCCTTCCTTGGCGATTTCGACCTGTACTTCGCCAAGCTGTTCGACGGCCTGCGCCACGACTCGGGCGAGCCGGTGGCCTGGGCGGAGAAGGCCATTGCCCATTACCAGAAACTGGGTATCGACCCGATGACCAAGACCCTGGTGTTTTCCGACGGCCTCAACCTGACCCGCTCACTGGAGATCTTCCGTGCCCTACGCGGTCGCATCAACGTCAGCTTTGGCATCGGCACCAACCTGACCTGCGACATACCGGGTGTGGCGCCGATGAACATCGTGCTTAAAATGACCGACTGCAACGGCGCGCCAGTGGCCAAGATCTCGGATGAAGCTGCCAAGACCCAATGCCGTGACGAGAACTTCGTCGCCTACATGCGCCACGTATTCAAAGTCCCCAGCAAGGAGTAACCCATGCAAGCGGTTCAGCAAGAGATTGCCCAGGCGCTGAAGGTACAGCCGCCGTTCGCCGACGCTGCAGCGCTCGAGGCCGAAGTCGCCCGGCGTGTGGCGTTCATCAAGGATTGCCTGGCCAACGCCCGGCTCAAGACCCTGGTGCTGGGCATCAGCGGCGGTGTCGACTCGCTGACTGCCGCCTTGCTCGCCCAGCGCGCCGTGAATGAACTGCGGGCCGAAACCGGCGACAAGGCATACACCTTCATTGCCGTGCGCCTGCCCTACCAGGTGCAGCATGACGAGCATGACGCCCAGGCCTGTCTGGACGTGATCAAGGCCGATGAAGTGCACACCGTGGATATCGCCCCGGCGGTGCGGGCATTGGCCGCTGAAGTGGTGGAATTGAAGAACGGCTCGCCGACGCTGGTGGACTTCGTGGTGGGCAACGTCAAGGCACGTACCCGCATGGTTGCCCAGTACACCATCGCCGGGGCCCGCGCGGGCCTGGTGATCGGTACCGACCACGCCGCCGAGGCGGTAATGGGCTTCTTTACCAAGTTTGGTGATGGTGCCTGCGACCTGGCGCCCCTGAGCGGGCTGGTGAAGAACCAGGTACGGGCCATTGCACGCAGCTTTGGCGCGCCGGAGTCACTGGTGGAGAAGGTGCCGACTGCCGACCTTGAGGACCTGGAGCCGGGCAAACCGGACGAAGCATCACATGGCGTGACCTACCAGCAGATCGATGCCTTCCTGCATGGGTTGCCGGTTGATCAGGCGGCGTTCGATATCATCGTTGCTACCTACCGCAAGACCCAGCACAAGCGCGAATTGCCGTTCGCCCCGTAAAAGCTTCGCGGGCACGCCCGCTCCCACAGGATTTTCACTGCCCTTGAAAACAGTGATTAACCTGTGGGAGCGGGCGTGCCCGCGAATAGGCCCGAGAGGCCTACACAGCTGTCTTTACTTGACGACGACCTTGCCTTTCATCATCGAGATGTGGCCCGGGAAGGTGCAGAAGAAGCTGTAGTCACCACCGGCTTCCAGCTTGGAAGTGTCGAACTTCACTTCGGTCTCTTTTTCCGGTGCACCGATCATCGCGGTGTGGGCGATGATGTTGGCGTTATCTTCCTTCAGGTAGCCCTTATCGATGCCCTGGGTCATACCTTCAGTGGCAATGCCCTGCATGTCGGCAGTCTTGCTGATCACCAGGTTGTGGCCCATGACGTTCTTCGGCAGGTTGCCGGAGTGGGTCAGTTTGACGGTGAATTCCTTGCAGCTCTTGTCGACGGTGAATTCTTTGGTGGTGTAGGACATCTGGTCCGTCGATTCGACAGTCACCGAGCATTCGGCTGCAAAGACAGAGGCGCTGGCGAGGGTCAGCAGGGATACCGCTACAGCTTTCGCAAACATCATGAATCTCCTTGGCAGGGTTTTATCAATTGCGAGACTGCCTGAAACCGTTCAGCCCCTTGCTGATATGGGTCAAGGGGGTGTCAACAGGCCAGCCAGTAGAATTGTTCAATGGATTGTATACAACCAATCTAAGAGCACATCATGCCCTTTTAATAGACGATGGGACAACCTCTCATTTAGGAGCAATACCAAATGCCCATCTCTGCATTTATCAACAGCCTGCTCGCCGCCTATGCCCACGGGGCAACGGGCGCCATCTGCGAATTCTCCCGCCCGGAATGAACGTGGCCTTGGAAGCGACGGGCATGCGCCGTACCCTGACCACCTGAGTGACAGGAGATGAGCAATGCCCGTACGTTCCGTTTGTGTGTTCTGCGGCGCCAGCATCGGCGCCAACCCTGCCTACCGTGAAGCAGCCATCGCACTTGGCCAGGCCATTGCGCGCCGCGGCCTGACCCTCGTCTATGGCGGTGGCGCGGTCGGCCTGATGGGCACCGTTGCCGACGCGGCCATGGCGGCCGGTGGCGAAGTGATCGGAATCATTCCCGAAAGCCTGATGAACGCCGAAATCGGCCACAAGGGCCTCAGCCGCCTGGAAGTGGTCGACGGCATGCATGCGCGCAAGGCACGCATGGCCGAGCTTAGCGATGCCTTCATCGCACTGCCGGGTGGGCTGGGTACGCTGGAAGAATTGTTCGAGGTATGGACCTGGGGGCAACTGGGCTATCACGCCAAGCCGTTGGGGCTGCTGGATGTGAACGGCTTCTACACGAAACTGGGCGGGTTCCTGGACCATATCGTCGAAGAAGGCTTTGTGCGGCCGCAACATCGGGCGATGTTGCTGCTGGGGCAGCAGCCGGACGCGCTGCTGGACGGGATGGACAGCTTTGTGGCGCCGGTGGTGCCGAAGTGGGTCGACAAGCAGCCTGACTAAAGCTGAGATTTTTGGGACCGCTTTGCGGTCCTTTCGCGGCACAAGGCCGCTCCTACAGGGAATCGCGGTTTCTTGTAGGAGCGGCCTTGTGCCGCGAAAGGGCTGCAAAGCAGCCCCAAATAGATCAATCAGCGCGGAATAACGGGCTGACGCGGCTTCTTGTTGCCCTTGCCGCCCTTGGCTGCTTCCTTGCGCTCCTTGGCCGCCTGCTGGTTACGCGCAAACGCCTCGGCCTTGGCCTTCTCACGCTTGTCCCACGGCTTGCTGCCATCGCTACCACGCGGCGGCAGGCCGGTGTGCTGGGTGAGGATCTTCTGGTCCTTGCCCACCTTGTGGCTGCCCGCTGGGGTCGAGTTCTTGCGGCGCGCGCTCTGGTACGTGTCGGACTGCGGCTGGTGCAGCGGAATCAGCTGGTGCTTGCCCGGCCCGATCAGGTCGGCGCGGCCCATACGCTCCAGCGCTTCACGCAGCATCGGCCAGCCCTTCGGGTCGTGGTAGCGCAAGAACGCCTTGTGCAGGCGGCGTTGCTCGTCGCTCTTGACGATCTCCACCCCTTCACTCTTGTAGGTCACTTTACGCAGGGGGTTCTTGCCCGAGTGGTACATGGCCGTGGCCGAGGCCATCGGCGACGGGTAGAACGCCTGCACCTGATCAGCGCGGAAGCCGTTGCCCTTCAGCCACAGGGCCAGGTTCATCATGTCTTCGTCGGTGGTGCCCGGGTGCGCGGCGATGAAGTACGGGATCAGGTACTGCTCCTTGCCCGCCTCTTTCGAATACTTCTCGAACATACGCTTGAAGCGGTCGTACGAGCCGATACCAGGCTTCATCATCTTGTCCAGCGGGCCACGCTCGGTGTGCTCCGGGGCAATCTTCAGGTAGCCGCCCACGTGGTGGGTAACCAGCTCCTTGACGTACTCCGGCGACTCCACGGCCAGGTCGTAGCGCAGGCCCGAGGCGATCAGGATCTTCTTCACACCTGGCAGGGCACGGGCCTTGCGGTACAGCTCGATCAGCGAGCTGTGGTCGGTGTTGAGGTTTTCGCAGATACCCGGGAACACGCACGACGGCTTGCGGCAGTGCTTCTCGATTTCATGGCTCTTGCAGGCGATGCGGTACATGTTGGCGGTCGGCCCGCCAAGGTCGGAGACCACGCCGGTGAAGCCCGGCACCTTGTCGCGCATCTCTTCGATCTCGTGCAGGATCGACTCGTGCGAGCGGTTCTGGATGATGCGGCCTTCGTGCTCGGTGATCGAGCAGAAGGTGCAGCCACCAAAGCAGCCACGCATGATGTTCACCGAGAAACGGATCATCTCGTAGGCCGGGATGCGCTCCTTGCCATAGGCCGGGTGTGGCACACGGGCGTAGGGCATGCCGAACACGTAGTCCATTTCTTCGGTGGTCATGGGGATGGGTGGCGGGTTGAACCACACATCCACTTCGCCATGCTTCTGCACCAGGGCGCGGGCGTTACCCGGGTTGGTCTCCAGGTGCAGCACGCGGTTGGCGTGGGCATAAAGCACCGGGTCGTTACGTACTTTTTCGAACGACGGCAGGCGGATTACCGACTTTTCCCGGGTCACGCTCGGGCTGTCGAGAATCTGCACGACCTTGGCTTCGTTCGGGTCTTCCTGGTCGCCCTTGGCCTGCTCGATGGCGCAGGCCTGGGTGTCCTGGGTGTTCACGTACGGGTTGATGATCTTGTCGACGCGGCCCGGGCGGTCGATGCGCGTGGAGTCGATCTCGTACCAGCCCTGCGGGGTATCACGGCGCACGAACGCGGTGCCGCGGATGTCAGTGATGCTCTCGATCGTCTCGCCACTGGCCAGGCGCTGGGCTACCTCGACCACCGCACGCTCGGCGTTGCCGAACAGCAGGATGTCGGCGCTGGCGTCGATCAGGATCGAGTGACGCACCTTGTCCTGCCAGTAGTCGTAGTGGGCGATGCGGCGCAGGGAAGCCTCGATGCCACCGAGTACGATCGGCACATGCTTGTAGGCTTCCTTGCAGCGCTGGCTGTACACCAGGCTGGCGCGGTCCGGACGGCTGCCGGCCAGGCCACCTGGGGTGTAGGCGTCGTCGGAACGGATCTTCTTGTCTGCGGTGTAGCGGTTGATCATCGAATCCATGTTGCCCGCGGCCACGCCGAAGAACAGGTTCGGCTCGCCAAGCTTCATGAAGTCGTCTTTCGACTGCCAGTTCGGCTGGGCGATGATGCCCACGCGGAAGCCCTGGGCTTCCAGCAGGCGGCCGATGATGGCCATGCCGAACGACGGATGGTCGACGTAGGCATCACCGGTCACGATGATGATGTCGCAGGAATCCCAGCCGAGCAGATCCATCTCCTGCCTGCTCATTGGCAGGAAAGGTGCTGGCCCGAAGCATTCGGCCCAGTACTTGGGATAGTCGTAGAGTGGTTTGGCTGCTTGCATGTCAGTGACCGGTTCTGGTGTGCAGGGAAATCGCGGGCGCGGAATATAGCACAAATTTTGACCAAATCCGACGATGGTGGTCGGATGTTTTACCTGTAGCCTTTGCACCTGCCAGATTTGACAGTTTCGTCCGGCTCAGGGCAACGCTAGCATTGCAACTGCATCGGCATCATCAAAGGCTCGGACATGAAAATCTCGCCTACCACCTCTTGCCTGACCGCCGCGCCACCGAGACTGACGCAACGAGCTTTCAGCGCTTACGGCTGCAGCGTCAGGGCCAATACCGCCATAGGTTTCAAAGGCGAATATCAGGAGCCTTTTACTGATCAGTACCTATTGGGTAATGGCTATCGTAGCTACAGCCCTGGCCTGATGCGATTCACCTGCCCGGACAGGGAAAGCCCTTTTGAAACAGGAGGATTGAACTGCTATGCGTTTGCCCTCAATGACCCGATCAATGGCAGCGACCCTACAGGAAAGGCTCCAGAATTTGGCACCCTACTAGGCAGAACGCTATCGCAGAAGGCTTATCGTGGGAGGGTTTTCGTTGAATTCGATGGAGTCGTCGCCTTTATGGAGCAACAACCAAACGGGTACAGGCCATCGACCTTGTATATCAGCGCCCATGGCGCACCAGGTTCGGTGATCGGCAGTAGCAAGGACGGGTACAACGCTGCGCGTCTTTACCGACAGCTGGATCGTGATATTGATATGTCGGGTCGGCCAACTCATTTTCTGAGCTGTCACTCCAGCGCGCCTGCCCCGCAGTCCGGTACGTCACTCATCGAGGATATGAGCAAATTGACTGGAGCAGCTTCCTCCGGTTATGCAACCCGTGTGTCAGTAACCAGAGCTAGGAACGGCGATGAATTTATCGCATACAAACATTTCAAGCTATTACCCGGCTTCACTTCAACCAAAGTCACGATCGGTACGATCAGGGATCCCAAATAAACTACACCGAGCCTTGCCCCTTCTGCGGCCGGAGTTGACCGGCCGCTATTTGGGACACCGCCGCAGGGGCTTTTAAGTCTCGAAAGAGCAATCATAGGGCAGTTGTTCTTGGTCACCGTCGAGGCGAGCGAAAGGTGTCGCGATACTTAGTCAGGCTTATTCGTCGTCATCGAAGTTGTACATCCCCGGCGCCAGGTTCTCGAAGCGGGTGTACTTGCCAATAAATGCCAGGCGTACGAAACCGATGGGGCCGTTACGCTGTTTACCGATGATGATTTCCGCAATCCCCTTGTGCTCGGTCTCGGGGTGATAAACCTCGTCCCGGTACACGAACATGATCACGTCGGCGTCCTGCTCGATTGCACCCGATTCACGCAAGTCGGAGTTCACCGGGCGTTTGTTGGGGCGCTGTTCCAGGGAGCGGTTCAGCTGCGACAGGGCGATGACCGGGCAGTTGAACTCCTTGGCCAGGGCCTTGAGCGAGCGGGAGATTTCAGAAATTTCGTTGGTGCGGTTGTCACCGGAAGAGCCCGGGATCTGCATCAGCTGCAGGTAGTCGACCATGATCATGCCGATTTCACCGTGCTCACGCGCCAGACGACGCGTGCGCGCACGCATTTCCGACGGGCTGATGCCAGCGGTATCGTCGATGAACAGCTTGCGGTCGTTGAGCAGGTTGACTGCGGAGGTAAGCCGCGGCCAGTCGTCGTCGTCCAGCTGGCCGGAACGCACCTTGGTCTGGTCGATACGGCCCAGGGACGACAGCATACGCATGATCAGCGATTCACCTGGCATCTCGAGGGAAAACACCAGCACCGCCTTTTCGCTGCGCAGCACGGCGTTTTCCACCAGGTTCATGGCGAAGGTGGTTTTACCCATCGACGGACGGCCGGCGACGATGATCAAGTCGGCTGCCTGCAGGCCGCTGGTTTTCTCGTCCAGGTCGGTGTAGCCGGTAGAAATACCGGTGATATCACTGTCGGAGTTGAACAGCGTATCGATACGGTCGATAGCCATGGTCAACAGCTCGTTGACGCCTACCGGGCCGCCGGTCTTTGGCCGTGCCTCGGCGATCTGGAAGATCTGCCGCTCGGCATCGTCCAGAATCTCTGCAGCGTTGCGCCCCTGCGGGTTGAACGCGTTGTCGGCAATATCGGTGCTGATGCTGATCAGCTGGCGCAGTGTGGCCCGTTCGCGAATGATCGCGGCGTAGGCCTTGATGTTGGCCACCGACGGGGTGTTCTTGGCCAGTTCGGCCAGGTACGCCAAGCCGCCTACCTGCGAGGACAGGCCTTCCTTGTCCAGCTGCTCGTGCAGGGTCACCACATCAAATGGCTGGTTGGCATCAGCCAACTTGTGCACGGCGCGGAAGATCAGCCGGTGGTCATGCCGGTAGAAATCGCCGTCCGACACCTGGTCCAGCACTCGCTCCCAGGCGTCGTTGTCCAGCATCAGGCCACCGAGCACGGCCTGTTCGGCCTCGATGGAATGCGGCGGCACCTTCAGGGCGGCGGTTTGCAGGTCAAGCTGTTCGGAGGTGGTGATCTCGTTCATGGCCACGAAAGAATTCTGGAGGATGAAAAAGACAAAGGGCACGGCCTGCATAAAACAGGACCGTGCCCGATGTTAACCGCCTGACCCGCAAGGAGCCAGCCAGTTAGCGCAGCTTAGGCAGCTACGACAACCACGCGTACGGTGGCTTCAACGTCGCTGTGCAGGTGCACGGCTACGTCGTATTCGCCAACCTGACGGATGGTGCCGTTCGGCAGACGAACTTCAGCTTTGGCCACTTCAACGCCGGAGGCGGTCAGGGCGTCAGCGATGTCGTGGGTGCCGATCGAACCGAACAGCTTGCCTTCGTCGCCAGCGGTGGCAGTGATGGTCACTTCCAGCTCGGCCAGTTGGGCAGCGCGGCTTTCAGCCGACGATTTACGGTCAGCAGCTGCTTTTTCCAGCTCGGCGCGACGCTCTTCGAACGCAGCCAGGTTGGCGGCGTTGGCAACGGTGGCCTTGCCGAATGGCAGCAGGAAGTTACGGCCGTAACCAGCCTTAACTTTTACTTTGTCGCCCAGGTTGCCCAGGTTAGCGACTTTTTCCAGCAGGATCAGTTCCATTTGGTAAAACCTCTTAACTTTTAACCTTCACCGTTCGCGGAGTCATTCCCCTTGGGGGACTTGCGACCGCGAAAATCAATCAGGCTGTCGACAATGGCCAAAACCACCAGCAACGGATAAATCAGCTGCATGATCAGCGGTAGCGTCACGTACATGCCCACCAGCCAGAAACCGGCCAGTCGGCCCTGTGCCACCAGCCCGTGCATCAAAGCGATGCCGGCCAGTACCAGTACCAGGCTCGAAGCCGATGCCAGGATGATGAACTGCGGCCCGATAAACGGAGCCACCACCATCACTGCCACCAAGACCGCCATGGTCTGTTTTGGCAACTTCAGGGCGCGAAACTCGCGACCGAAGCCTCCAGGGTTGTACAACGCTGCCTGCCAGTAGCGCGCCAGCACCAAGGCCAGCACACTGAACAATTGCACCGTCACTGCTGTGGAAGCGACCAGCACAGGGCGGATCAGCTCACCGGAGAGCACGGGTTGCCCCTCGATTTTCGGCATGGCTTCGGCAAACGCCTTGGCCAGCACATCGAAGGTTTGCGCCAGCGCCAGATCGAGCACGAGGCTGAAAGCCACGGCGAACACGGCACTGACCACCAACACCCGGCTCCAGGGATGCTCGGCTCGCAACAGGGCGGCCAGGCTCAGGGCTCCTGCAATCACCAGAAAGGTGATGGGATCGCCCATGACCCACACAGCCAACCCGGCCAGCAGGCCGCCGGCGATGACCGTTGTAGCATCCTTGAAACCACGCCGCAGCAGCACAAAGCTGCATGCAGCGGCACTCAACCAGAACAGCAGCGGCAGTACCGCGCTGATGACCACCACGAGGGTGGCCTGCACACGACCGCGCATGATGAAACTTGCTAACGCTCGCATGCTAATCCCTTACTGCTTGTCGACGACCCGGTCTCAGCGGCCGTGGCTGTCGGTGTAGGGCAGCAGGGCCAGGAAGCGGGCGCGCTTGATAGCGGTAGCCAGCTGACGCTGATAACGAGCTTTGGTACCGGTGATGCGGCTTGGAACGATCTTGCCGGTTTCGGATACGTAAGCTTTCAGGGTGTTGAGATCTTTGAAGTCGATCTCTTTCACGTCTTCAGCAGTGAAGCGGCAGAATTTACGACGACGGAAGAAACGTGCCATTTAATAGGCTCCTCTAAAGGTCCGTGGATTACTCGTCAGCGTTATCGCTGGAGTCGCTGTCATTGCTGTCGTCGCCTTCGGCGGAGTCAGCATGCTCAGGACGCTCACGACGCTCACGGCGCTCGCTGCGGTTTTCTTCAGCCTTCAGCATCTCGGACTGGCCGGTAACGGCTTCGTCGCGACGGATGACCAGGTTACGGATAACGGCATCGTTGTAGCGGAAGTTGTCTTCCAGCTCGGCCAGGGCCTTGCCGGTGCACTCAACGTTCAGCATCACGTAGTGAGCCTTGTGAACATTGTTGATTGCGTAGGCCAGTTGACGACGGCCCCAGTCTTCCAGGCGGTGGATTTTGCCACCGTCTTCTTCGATCAGCTTGGTGTAACGCTCAACCATGCCGCCGACTTGCTCGCTCTGGTCCGGGTGAACCAGGAAGATGATTTCGTAATGACGCATGAATGCTCCTTACGGGTTAGTAGTCTGCCAGCGTATCTGGTCAGACAAGGAGTGAATGACACTGTATGTCTTGCACGGAGGGGAGGCACATGAGCGCCTGCCAGCTCGGCAAGGGGCGCAATTGTAGAGAAGGCGTGGCGCACAAGCAAGGCAATTGGCGAATATTTGAACAGTCTGAAACATATTCAGAATGCATCACCCCCCATTCGCGGGCACGCCCGCTCCCACAGGTTTACTGATGCCTCTGGCATTGCAGATTACCTGTGGGAGCGGGCGCGCCCGCGAATGGGCCGGAACAGGCTGAAGATCAGCGCTTGGCCTGGCGTTGACGCACGGCTTCGAACAGGCAAACCCCGGTGGCCACCGAAACGTTCAGGCTGCTGACGCTACCGCCCATCGGCAACTTCACCAGGAAGTCGCAATGTTCACGGGTTAGCCGGCGCATGCCTTTGCCTTCTGCGCCCATGATCATCACCAGAGGCCCGGTCAGGTCCTGCTGGTAGATCTCCTGCTCGGCCTCGCCGGCGGTACCCACCACCCACAGGCCACGCTGCTGCAGTTTCTCGAGCGTGCGCGCCAGGTTGGTCACGGCCACCAGCGGAATCACCTCTGCCGCGCCGCACGCCACCTTGCGCACCACAGGCGTCAGGGTCGCCGACTTGTCCTTGGGCACCAGCACCGCCGTGGCACCGGCCGCATCGGCCGTGCGCAGGCATGCGCCGAGGTTGTGCGGGTCGGTAACACCGTCCAGCACCAGGATCAGCGGCGGCGTTTCGGTGCGCTCGAGCAACTCTTCGAGCATCAATTCGCCCCACACCTGGCTTGGGCTCACCTCGGCGACAACGCCCTGGTGCACGCCTTCAACCCAGGCGTCCATCTCACGGCGCTCGGCCTGGCCAACCTGCACACGGTTTTCTGCAGCCAGCGCCAGCAGGGTCTGCAGGCGTGGCTCGCTGCGCCCTTCCGACAGCCAGATCTGTTTGACCCGCTTCGGATGGTGCTGCAGCAACGCCTGCACGGCGTGCACGCCGTAGATCTTTTCCAGCTGACTCATGACTTGCTCTTGCTCTTGCGTGGCGCGCCGGACTTCGGCGGGCCTTTACGGTGCTTGGTCGGCTTGCCGGCGGCCTTGCCACCTTTGTCCGACTTGCTGCTGGACGAGCCGCCGGTGCGGGCATCGCTCATCAGCGCCTTTTTCATTTCACGGCTTTTGCGCACTTCGGCGTTACGCTGCACGGCGTCTTTCGGGAAATACGCCTCGGAGGTTTCGCTCTTGCGGCTGCGCGGCTTCGGCGTGGCCCGGGCCTCGACCGGTGCTGGCTCGGGTTTGTCGGCTTTGTCGGCAGCCGGCGCGGCGCCGCGCTGCTTGCGGCCAATCGGCGCAGCAAGCGTCTTGTCGGCCACTTCGAAGTCGATCTTGCGCTCGTCCAGGTCAACACGCATGACCTTGACTTCAATCGTGTCGCCCAGGCGGAAGCTGCGCCCGGTGCGCTCACCGGACAGGCGGTGGTGGACCGGGTCGAAGTGGTAGTAGTCGCCCGGCAGCGCACTGACGTGCACCAGGCCTTCTACATAGATATCGGTCAGCTCGACGAACAGGCCGAAGCCGGTCACCGCGGTGATCACGCCTGGGAAGGTTTCGCCCACGCGGTCCTTCATGTACTCGCACTTGAGCCAGTTGACCACGTCACGGGTGGCTTCATCAGCCCGGCGCTCGGTCATCGAGCACTGCTCGCCAAGCTGCTCGAGGGTGTTTTCGTCGTACGGGTAAATGCGCGCCTTGGGGATGCTCATGGCGCCGGCACGCTTGACGTGCGGGGTGTCGACCTTGGAACGGATGATGCTGCGGATGGCGCGGTGCACCAGCAGGTCCGGGTAACGGCGGATCGGCGAGGTGAAGTGGGTGTACGCCTCGTAATTCAAGCCGAAGTGGCCGTTGTTTTCGGTGCTGTACACCGCCTGGCTCAGCGAGCGCAGCATTACGGTCTGGATCAGGTGGAAATCCGGGCGCCCGGCGATGCTCGCCAGCAGGGCCTGGTAATCCTTCGGCGACGGGTCTTTGCCCTTGTGCAGGCTCAGGCCCAGCTCGCCCAGGAAGGCACGCAGTTTTTCCAGGCGCTCCGGCGGCGGGCCGTCGTGCACGCGGTACAGTGCCGGCACGCCGTGCTTCTGCAGGAACTCGGCGGTGGCCACGTTGGCCGCCAGCATGCATTCCTCGATCAGCTTGTGGGCTTCGTTGCGCACGGTCGGGCGAATTTCCGCGATCTTGCGCTCATCGCCGAAGATGATGCGAGTTTCCTGGGTCTCGAAGTCGATGGCACCGCGGGTGTGGCGGGCATCCAACAGCACCTTGTACAGGTTGTACAGGTTCTTCAGGTCAGGCACGACCGCCTTGTACTCCTCGCGCAGCGCCTTGCCCTCACGGGTGCGGGCGTGCTCGAGCATGCTGCTGACCTTGTTGTAGGTCAGGCGGGCGTGGGAGTGGATGACACCTTCGTAGAACTGGTAGTCGACCATCTGGCCGGCTTTGTTCATGGTCATTTCACAGACCATGGCCAAGCGGTCGACGTGCGGGTTCAGCGAGCACAGGCCGTTGGACAGCTCTTCGGGGAGCATCGGCACCACACGCTCGGGGAAGTACACCGAGTTACCGCGCTGCTGGGCCTCGACGTCCAGGGCCGAGCCAAGGCGCACGTAGCTGGACACGTCGGCGATGGCCACATACAGGCGCCAGCCACCGGAGAACAGGCGCAGCTTGCCCAGCGGTTCGCAATAGACAGCGTCATCGAAGTCGCGGGCGTCTTCACCGTCGATAGTGACGAACGGCAAATGACGCAGATCGACGCGCTTCTCTTTGTCTTTGTCTTCGACTTCGGAGCGGAACTTGCGCGCTTCCTTGACCACATCTTCGGGCCAGACGTGCGGGATGTCGTAGCTGCGCAGGGCAACGTCGATTTCCATGCCCGGCGCCATGTAGTTGCCGATGACTTCTACCACGTCGCCTTGTGGCTGGAAGCGCGGCGTTGGCCAGTGAGTGATCTTGATCTCGACGAACTGGCCGATCTTGGCACCACCGTTACGCCCGGCAGTCACCAGCACTTCCTGCTGGATCTTCGGGTTGTCCGGGGTTACGTAGCCGATGCCGCCTTCTTCAAAGTAGCGGCCGACCACGCTTTCGTGGGCACGGGAGATGACCTCGACGATCACGCCTTCACGGCGCCCACGGCGGTCAGTACCGGAAACACGCGCCAGCGCGCGGTCGCCGTCGAAGGCCAGGCGCATCTGCGACGGGCTGAGGAACAGGTCATCGCTGCCATCATCGGGAATGAGGAAACCAAACCCATCGCGGTGGCCGGAGATACGGCCGCAGATCAGGTCGAGCTTGTCCACCGGGGCATAAGTGCCGCGCCGGGTATAGATAAGCTGGCCGTCGCGCTCCATGGCACGCAGGCGGCGGCGCAGGGCTTCGATCTGGTCTTCTTCATACAGACCAAACTCTTTCGCCAGCTCCTCGCGCGCGGCGGGCTCGCCGCGGTCGGCAAGGCGCTGCAGGATCAGCTCACGGCTGGGAATGGGGTTGTCGTATTTTTCCGCTTCGCGAGCGGCCTCGGGATCGAGGGATTGCCAATCGGCCATCAGAAGGGGTTCACCTTGGGGTATATAGATATGAATTCTGGCATAGGCCTATTGAAACCGGAAATGTCTGCCTTGGACAGCCCCCACTGCTGTGCATCCAGAACGGTAATAGGCCTGTGGAATCAACAAGTTGAATTTTTTGAAATTTTTTTTGATTGGGGGGTTTACAGCCTTGGGGAGCGTCCGTATAGTGCGCACCACAACGACGGACAACCCCGACGTTGTAGTAGAGATGAACGGCGCTGTAAAGCATCTTTTAATCTCGAATGTGTGCCCAGGTGGCGGAATTGGTAGACGCGCTGGTTTCAGGTATCAGTGACCGCAAGGTCGTGGAAGTTCGAGTCTTCT
>NZ_JAWRYH010000663.1:0-262 GCF_046534675.1 Pseudomonas sp. SIMBA_067
GGTGAGTAAGGGGCTTCAACCATCAGTAGTTGATCAAACCCAATGCCGAAATGGCGATCGGCCAGCTTTTTGATTTGATCACGAGATAAAAAAACGTTTTGTGTAATGTTATCAATCACAACAAAGTCGTTACCTAAGCCGTGCATTTTGGAAAAATTAACTAACATAGCGCTCTAATTCGGTTTTGCTCTGTGCTAATCATGCCACAGAGCAGCTAGTTGGCAAAAACGTTTATGGTAAAACTTTCTCACCTTGGTATAAG
>NZ_JAWRYH010000664.1:0-262 GCF_046534675.1 Pseudomonas sp. SIMBA_067
TGCTACTTGCTCACTTAGCATTAGCGAGCTAGGCGTTGTCGTTTCATTATCACAAATTATAGTCGGGTTAGTTTTAAATAAGGTGTTGCCCATGGCATCTTGAATTTCTGAAATAAAGTAAGGTTCGATTAAGTGGCCGCCATTGGCAAAAGTACTCATGCCACGAGCTAACTCTATTGGAGTGATAGATGCGCTACCTAAAGCCAGTGATTCACTGCGATTTATATCTCCATTTGCAAAGCCAAATTTAAGTAAATGATCG
>NZ_JAWRYH010000665.1:0-262 GCF_046534675.1 Pseudomonas sp. SIMBA_067
GTGCCTTCACCTGAGATTCACTTTGCGAGGCGCTTTCCAGGATTGAAAACTGGCCGTCGATTTAACGGAACGGCTATGACAGGATGCGAGCACCACAAAGGAGGTGAAGGTGAAAAACAATGCACAGCTGTTGATGCCGCGCGAAAAAATGCTGAAGTTTGGTATTAGCGCCTTAACGGATGTCGAGCTGCTGGCGTTATTTCTGCGTACAGGAACGCGCGGTAAAGATGTATTAACCCTGGCAAAAGAGATGCTGGAGAAT
>NZ_JAWRYH010000666.1:0-262 GCF_046534675.1 Pseudomonas sp. SIMBA_067
GGGCGCAAATAACGTCGGTGGCCTGTTTTTCATAAGGGAAAACAGCACCAGATAGTGGAAATGCCTGAGAGAATAAAGAAAACCCGTGCATCCCATACTGTTGTCCAGGCCGCAACCCGCAGCCCGCTAAGTGCCTGATTTCGCATTACGTCTTACGCCATTGCTGCGTGTCTGCTCAATCCGGCAAAATGACAATTTCGCTCTTTTTCTGCCCTGAAATGGTTCAGGTAAGAAACTCAAGCATTATTCCATTGCTAACCTT
>NZ_JAWRYH010000667.1:0-262 GCF_046534675.1 Pseudomonas sp. SIMBA_067
CGGTGCGCACGGTGATGCGCTCGCCATAGCGGACTTCCAGCGCCGGGCTGTTCTCGAAAATCCGTACACCATGGCCGGCCAGGGCGGTGGCTTCGCCCAGTAGCAGGTTCAGCGAGTGCACATGCCCGCCGCCCATGTGCAGCAGGGCGCTCGTGTAGGCATTGGAGCCGATGATCTGTTGCACATCGCTGCCGCCGAGAAAGCGGATCTCGTGCTGGCTGTTGATCGACTTGAAGTCTTTTTCCCAGGCGCGCAGGGTTTT
>NZ_JAWRYH010000668.1:0-262 GCF_046534675.1 Pseudomonas sp. SIMBA_067
GTGATTTTTGGGTGGCTGGCAGGCAATTTTCAACTCAGGTAGGATCGGAGCACTCGTAAAAAATATAAAACAGAGGTTCCAGGATGGCGAACACCCCCTACCCCCAGTCGTATTACGCAGCGTCCGCCAATGCGGTCCCGCCTCGTCCGACGTTGCAAGGCGAAGTCGAAACCGATGTATGCGTGATCGGCGCCGGCTACACCGGTCTTTCCAGCGCGCTGTTCCTGCTGGAAAACGGTTTTCGCGTGACGGTACTGGAGGC
>NZ_JAWRYH010000669.1:0-262 GCF_046534675.1 Pseudomonas sp. SIMBA_067
CTCACATCTTCTGATGAAAAAGAAAGGTTGTGGAATGAGTTACGGCATTTTTTACAGAGAAACCGTGGCTTCAAAGATGCTCCATGGGCTCTGTCTGAACAAGAATTAGCACCGTTGGATGCTATATTTCTTTCACTAACACCAAAAAATGTCGAGGAGCGTTTTCGCTGGCTATTTTGTGCAGGGGCCAATGAGTTAGGCGAAAATTATGATTGGCAAACACAACGAAATAGGCTCGAAGAGAGACAATTGGAAGCAGTAG
>NZ_JAWRYH010000670.1:0-262 GCF_046534675.1 Pseudomonas sp. SIMBA_067
GCTTAGAACCCGCTTTGGCACCGCTGCCATCACACGGGTCACAACTAACCCAAGTCGGTACTTTAATTTCAACGTCTTTACCACGAACCGCTTCTTCTAAGCTTAAATCCATGTTGTAACGTAAATCTGAACCACGCTGCTGGCGAGATTGGCGTCGGCCACCGCCGCCTCCAAAAATATCACCGAATACATCACCAAAAATATCACCAAAATCACCTTGACCGCCACCAAAGCCACCGTGACCACCGCCACCACCTTGTTC
>NZ_JAWRYH010000671.1:0-261 GCF_046534675.1 Pseudomonas sp. SIMBA_067
GTAAACGGATAATATTACGTTTAGGTGGGGTAAGGGCGCCCTTATTACATAACCAAGGTTTAGTATAAGGACTTATGGCTAGCACGTCGCCGCTTTGCAGTGCACGGCCATTAAAGCCGCCAATGGCTGCCCCTAAATCGGTAGATTTAGAACCCATAACCTCTGGGCATTCAATACCGCCTTTTACCGCAATATAAGCACGGGAGCCACCACGGCCGGTTACAAATTTAAGCGTTTGCATTGCTTTTACTGGGTAACTCC
>NZ_JAWRYH010000086.1:0-393 GCF_046534675.1 Pseudomonas sp. SIMBA_067
GTCATCGCCTCCAGTTGATCGTGGGTGACATAAATCATGGTGTTGCCGAGCGAGGCGTGCAGCCGCGCAATCTCAATCCGCATCTGCAAACGCAGCTCGGCATCGAGGTTAGAGAGCGGCTCATCGAACAGGAAAATACGCGGATGACGGATAATTGCCCGGCCAATCGCCACGCGCTGCCGTTGTCCGCCAGAGAGCGCGCGCGGCAGGCGGTCGAGCAGTTCGGTGAGATGCAGGCGGGCGGCCGTCCGGGCAATCGCCTCGTTGATCTCCGCTTTGGACTTTTTCATTACCTCAAGCGGATAGGCCAGGTTGCCGCGCACCGTCATGTTGGGGTAGAGCGCATAAGACTGAAACACCATAGCAATGCCGCGCTCGGTGGCGGGCTGCTGC
>NZ_JAWRYH010000672.1:0-261 GCF_046534675.1 Pseudomonas sp. SIMBA_067
TAAATAACTTTTTTGCGATATCACCGAATGTGCGCCAATGGTTATTTCACCGAGGGTATATAAATTGACGTCATCGCCGACCCACGCGTAATCACCTAAGGTTAATTTCCACGGATAGGTAATTTTTACTGACGGACGAATAACTACGTTTTTCCCTATTTTTGCGCCGAATAAACGTAATAAAAATGCCCGCCAGCGATACAATACTTGTGGCGACCAGGCAAATAATGTTGCCTGTACTGCCCACCACAATTGCACTTT
>NZ_JAWRYH010000673.1:0-261 GCF_046534675.1 Pseudomonas sp. SIMBA_067
GTGCCGGGCGCCTGGCCCGCAGTGAACCCCAGTGACGGCAGCCCGCCGACGGCCAGCCAGCCCAGCCCTAACAGGCTCAGGGTACTCAGGCGCAGCCAATGGCGCAGGTACAGATACCCCACCAACAGCAGTGCCAGCGCGCCCATCAGATTCCAGTTGATGAAACGGCCCAGCAGTTCGAGCAGGTAGTTCCACGAAAAATCGAGTACCCCCGGCTGCGCCAGCAGGCGACTGAACGGCGGCAACCACGTGTCCTGGTAG
>NZ_JAWRYH010000674.1:0-261 GCF_046534675.1 Pseudomonas sp. SIMBA_067
GCGACGCTCATTCGGTGCTGAACCTGGCCGAACTCGACGGCTACTTCACGGCGTTGGTCTCCAGCCCCGCGCAGGTGGAAGTCGGCGAATGGTTTCCGGCGATCTGGGGTGGGCAAAATCCCGACTGGGAAAGCGTGGACGAGGCCCAGCGCTTCCTGGAACTGTGCGTACGGCATATGAATACACTGGCGGCGCAGTTGGCGACCGACGCCCAGGCGTTCAAGGCACGTTTCGATGACACCGAACATCAGGGCCAAGCCG
>NZ_JAWRYH010000675.1:0-261 GCF_046534675.1 Pseudomonas sp. SIMBA_067
AGCATCAACTCGATGGCAACAGTGAAGCTGATGCCCTGCAGTGCCATGACCATGTGCTTGGTACGAATCGGGTCACGCAGGCCGAAAGGGTCGACTTCGGCAGGTGGTATGTAGGGTTTACCTTCCTTGCGCAGTGGCGCGCACTTCGGCATGTCCAGGCCAGCCGTAAAGTGGTCGCCTTCGGCATCCAGCACGACTACGCGCAGCTCAGGATCTTCTTCCAGACGGGTATAGGCAGCCGCCAGCTCGGCAAACATCTTT
>NZ_JAWRYH010000676.1:0-261 GCF_046534675.1 Pseudomonas sp. SIMBA_067
CATTTTCACAGCTACGCCAACTATCTGGATCACAAATACAACGACAGCGATGCGCAGGACGAAAAACAGACGATCAGCTTATCTGTGGGCCAACCGATTACCCCACTAAACCTCAATCTTTACGCCAACCTGCTACATCAAACCTGGTGGAATGCAGACGCCTCCACGACCGCCAACATCACGGCAGGTTTTAATGTTGATATTGGTGACTGGAGAGATATCTCTATTTCGACGTCATTCAATACAACCCATTACGAAGAT
>NZ_JAWRYH010000677.1:0-261 GCF_046534675.1 Pseudomonas sp. SIMBA_067
CCGGCAGCGCGCTTTTTGTCAGCGGCTGCGCTACTTCTGCTGGATGTACCTCAACGTGCTGCGCTGGATCCGCCTGCTGGATCGCGCCGATGCCGACACCCGCTTTCAGCCACCGCCGGTTCCGGCGCTGGCGCGCGACAGTGACAGCGCCGAGGCGGGCTGGAGCGCCCTGCGTACCTTCTGCGTTATCGTGCTGGGCTGCGCCTTCTGGATCAATACGCAATGGTCTTCCGGTGCCGCCGCGCTCACCTTAACCGCCAT
>NZ_JAWRYH010000678.1:0-261 GCF_046534675.1 Pseudomonas sp. SIMBA_067
GTTCACTGGCCGGCAACAGGCTGGCGGTTATCTGGAGTGGTTTGGTTTCGACGATGAGCAGGCCGCCGCCGAAAGGGTAGCTGCACAAATGAATCCAGATCTCGCGGTCAGCGCGCCGGATAACGAACACCTGCGCGGCATTGTTCCAAATGTCGCCCAGGCCACTGTTGTATTTGAGCGCCAGGTCCCGAGGCCACTCCTTGATTTTCTGGCCTGGGTCTTCTGGAATCTTGCCGTCGAAGATCTTTTTGCCGCCCAAGG
>NZ_JAWRYH010000679.1:0-261 GCF_046534675.1 Pseudomonas sp. SIMBA_067
GTGCTTACGTTATTTACACGCTTACAAAAGACGATACCTTGTCTAGTTTAGTAACGCGTTGTAGCAAGCTTTTCAATAATATAGAACCTGGACAACTACTACATGCATGGCCTGAAATTGTTGCCCAATCGCAAGAACGTAATACCACAACTGCAAGTGCTACAACACCTGCAAATGGTTCATCTAAAACACCAAGCTTAGATCAATTTACCGTAGATTTAACCGCTCAAGCAAAAGCGGGAAAAATAGACCCAATTTTAG
>NZ_JAWRYH010000680.1:0-261 GCF_046534675.1 Pseudomonas sp. SIMBA_067
CCTGGTTAACTCAAGCACACGCTACGAATGGTGAAGAAAATCCTGCTCGCGCGGCAATACAAACAGTGAGCTTATTAGAGGGTGCGATGATTATTAGTAAAACCCTAGATGATATTAGCTACTTCGAACAAGCCACTTTTTAGCGGTAGATAGTCAACATAAGTGGTTGGTGATCAGAAAGTTGATAAATCTATTAACTAAATTACTACTTGTTCAAGCATAAAAAAGCGAGCTTAAATAAAGCTCGCTTTTTGCATTAAT
>NZ_JAWRYH010000681.1:0-261 GCF_046534675.1 Pseudomonas sp. SIMBA_067
CTTATTAGCATTATGATAACTCCCCAAGATAAAAAGCTACTATCAGTATTAAAAACGAACGCTAGAGCAAGTATTTCTGACCTTGCAAGGCATTTAAATTTATCCCGCTCAACAGTGCAAAGTCGCATGCTTAAGTTGGAGCAAAGTGGTGTGATTAAAGGGTATAACGTTGACTTTGGAGATGATTTTTTAAATAGCTTAGTTTCTGCACATGTCTCAATAAAGGTCAAACAAAAGCTAACGACTAAAACCAACGTAGAG
>NZ_JAWRYH010000682.1:0-261 GCF_046534675.1 Pseudomonas sp. SIMBA_067
TGTGCCCAGATCTCCGGCGCGGTGCTGGTTTCGTGGGCCATGGGGTTGGCAGGGTTGTTGAACTGGTCGGCGAAAAACGAGCCGGGAATGTCGTTGGCCAGGCGTGCGGCCACGTCCTGGTAGTACTCGGGGTGGCCCTTGCCGACGTCGGAGCGGGTGATATGCACTTCGGCTCCCATGGCCTTGAGGTGCAGGACCTTTTCGGTGGACATCTTGTCGGGCACCACCAGCACCACGCGGTAGCCCTTGGCCCGGCCCACC
>NZ_JAWRYH010000683.1:0-261 GCF_046534675.1 Pseudomonas sp. SIMBA_067
CCGCTGGAAACCCGCTAATAGGGCCAGCAGGGACAAAAAAGCCCGGACGTGTTCCGGGCTTTTTGTTTTCGCCCGTTTCAATCAGGCATTCAGTTGCTTGGCGCGCTGGCAGAAAGCATCAACCAACGTGTTGGCCGCCTGGTTGAACAGTGGGCCCAACGTGGCGCGCACAATCGGCCCGGCATAGTCGAAGGACAGGTCGAGGCTGATCTTGCAGGCCTTTTCACCGAGCGGCTTGAACACCCACACACCATGCAGCTG
>NZ_JAWRYH010000684.1:0-261 GCF_046534675.1 Pseudomonas sp. SIMBA_067
GCTCGCCCTGGGCCAACGCCAAATCCGTGATGGCACGGGTCAGGCGACCGTTGCCGTCATCGAATGGGTGCAGTGTGACAAACCAGAAATGTGCCACGCCGGCGCGGACCAGTGGGTCCAGTTCCGGTTGATTACGACTGCTTTCAAACCATTCCAGGAACTCCTCCAGCGCTTGCTCAAGGCCCAGGCGTGGCGGCGCCTCGAAATGCACGGTCGGTCGGTCAAGCCGGCCCGATACCACCTGCATGGGCTCATCCCCGC
>NZ_JAWRYH010000087.1:0-392 GCF_046534675.1 Pseudomonas sp. SIMBA_067
GGGCATGAGCCTGACTAGTAAGATGTTTGATAACATATGCCGACACCATCACCGCTGGTTGGCTACGGATCCCGCCGCAAGGGGCATCAGGGCTGCGCGCAACCTGCCGGAGAATCAACCGTGATGAGCCAATCAGTTTCAGGAGCAACCCTTCTATGAATGCGTCGTTAGGCACGCGCCGCGCCAACCTGGCGGAAACCGTGATCCAGGAGCTTTCCAGCCGGATCGACAACGGCACCTACGGCCCGGGCGACAAACTGCCGTCCGAACAGGAGCTGTGCAAAGAGTTCAACGTCAGCCGCCCCGTCATCCGCGAGGCGGTGGCCTCGCTGCGCCTTGGCGGGCGCCTGATCGCTCGCCAGGGTGTGGGCGTATTCGTGGTCGAGCAGGAT
>NZ_JAWRYH010000685.1:0-261 GCF_046534675.1 Pseudomonas sp. SIMBA_067
TACTGCACGCGGTTGTCTTGATCGTAGGCGTTGGTCTGGTAGCCGTTGACCTGGGTCCAGAACAGGTTGGCGTTTAGCTGCAGGCGGCGATCCCACAGCGTGCTCTTGAAGCCCAACTCGGCGTTGTTGGCACGCTCGGTGCCGATCAGCAAGGAGTCCGCCCCGGCGGTCGGCGCGGAACCCACGGCCAAATTGACCCCACCGGATTTTTCGCCATGGGACAGCGTCGCGTACCCCAACAGGTTTTCATTGAAGTGATAG
>NZ_JAWRYH010000686.1:0-261 GCF_046534675.1 Pseudomonas sp. SIMBA_067
GGTGACTTTGAAGCCCATATCGGAAAGACGTTTGATCGCGGTAATGTCCGCTTCGCCCCACGCTACGCCTGCGGCCTGCGCGTCACGGCTGCGGTGATAAACCACCTGCTGAATGCCTGCGTCACGCCACTGCTGCGCCTGTTCCCAGGTCCAGTAGCCGGTCAGTTCGATCTGCATGTCGCCGTTAAACTCTTTTGCTACGTCCAGCGCGCCTTTGGCGGTGTTGATATCCGCACAGCAAATTACCGTCACCCAGTCAGC
>NZ_JAWRYH010000088.1:0-391 GCF_046534675.1 Pseudomonas sp. SIMBA_067
ACACCACTTCTTTATCAAATGGGCTTTGCAATGGGTTTATTTTTAATAGCTGATGAAACTGCGCTTGCAGGGCTTCCATACGGTTTGATTGAATAATATTGAGCATACGATACCAGCCTTACTTGAGATAAGGCCAGTGTAAGATATTTTCAATTTAAGCGGTAGCGCTAAGGGGAAATTGGCATTAATAAATCAGCAAGTTAGCCCGCCGATAGATGAACTTTTAAACGCACAGCTTGAACCGCAGTGCGTTTATTATTTAAATTGTGATGCTATTTATAAGGACTAACACTTGAAAGACTAAAGTCACTTTGCATAATAACTTGACCCTCAATGCCTTTAAGCTTTAATGAAATAGCAGGGTCGACTTGTTGCCAGTCTATGCTTAAAT
>NZ_JAWRYH010000687.1:0-261 GCF_046534675.1 Pseudomonas sp. SIMBA_067
GGCGAGCAGCGCGATCGTGGTTTCGACCGTGGTGCCGAGTTGAAAGATCGCACGGTCGCCGGGCGCGAGGCCCAGCGCGAGCAGCGCGGCCCCGAGTCGCTCGGTGGCCTCGTCGAGTTCGGCGAAGTCGATCGTGCGGTCGTGACCGATGAACGCGCTGCGCGCCGGATGTCGCTGTGCGGTCGCGCGCATCGCGTCGCCGACGGTGCTGGCGATCCACGCGCCGCTGGCGAGTGCCGCTTCGGCCCGGATGCGGCCGGG
>NZ_JAWRYH010000688.1:0-261 GCF_046534675.1 Pseudomonas sp. SIMBA_067
CGGGTGACCTTGGGCATCTGGATCAGCCCGGACCTTGAGCGTAACGAACGCGAAATCCAGCGCGCCATCGAGATTGCCAACAGCTCGCGCAGTGTCGTGCGCGTAGTGGTGGGTAACGAGGCGTTGTTCCGCGAGGAAATCACCCCGGAAGCACTGATCGTGCTGCTGGACCGGGTGCGCGCCGCCGTGAAAGTGCCGGTGACCACCTCCGAGCAATGGCATATCTGGGAGAAGAACCCGCAACTGGCCAAGCACGTCGAC
>NZ_JAWRYH010000689.1:0-261 GCF_046534675.1 Pseudomonas sp. SIMBA_067
GTGAACCCCTGGTCTGCGCCCGCAACGTGCAGAAGAATTACGGCGACAATCAGGTTCTGAAAGGGATCGATCTGGATGTCTGGCCCGGCGAAGTAGTGGTGATCCTCGGGCCATCTGGTTCCGGTAAATCCACGTTTCTGCGCTGCATCAATCATCTTGAAGAGATGAACGCCGGATCGATTCGGGTCGGTGATGGGCAGATCGGTTATGTACTTGAAGGGCATGTGCTGCACCGGTTGTCGCCACGCCAGATCGCCCGTC
>NZ_JAWRYH010000690.1:0-261 GCF_046534675.1 Pseudomonas sp. SIMBA_067
CGGAGCGCTGGAGTCAGCATCTTGCGACGCTGGCGGAAGAGCAGCTGGCGGAATTACCCGGTTTCCGCAGCTTCCGCTGTTCAAATGCCAGCCTGCTGGCATTTGAATTCGCTGGCCTGCATCACAGCGATCTGGTGACGCTGCTGGCTGAGCAGGGAATCGCCCTGCGCGCTGGCCAGCACTGCGCGCAGCCGTTGCTGGCGGCGCTGGGCGTCAGCGGCACGCTGCGGGCCTCTTTTGCACCCTATAATAATCTGCAGG
>NZ_JAWRYH010000691.1:0-261 GCF_046534675.1 Pseudomonas sp. SIMBA_067
CCATCAACGTCCGTCGGGTACTGCAGTTCCAGGCGAATATAGTTGCTCAGCGAGTCGGACTTCTTCGGGTCCGGCAGGGTCAGGTTGACAGAGTTGCGGTTGAAGTCCTCGAAGCTCTGCTCCAGGGTTTGCCCTGGATTCTTGAAAGCCTTGAACAGCTCTTCATGCTCCATGAAAAAACCCAGGCGGGCTTCGTACGAGTCCAACTGAGCCCCGACTTTCAATAGAGCGTCGGCGGGCGGAAGCTTGTAGACCTCAGAG
>NZ_JAWRYH010000692.1:0-261 GCF_046534675.1 Pseudomonas sp. SIMBA_067
CCTCCATCGCAATAACTGGAAGTACGGGAATATTAACCTGTTTTCCATCGACTACGCTTTTCAGCCTCGCCTTAGGGACCGACTAACCCTGCGTCGATTAACGTTGCGCAGGAAACCTTGGTCTTTCGGCGTGCGAGTTTTTCCCTCGCATTGTCGTTACTCATGTCAGCATTCGCACTTCTGATACCCCCAGCAAGCTTCTCAACTCACCTTCACAGGCTTACAGAACGCTCCTCTACCGCATCACCAAAAGGTGATACC
>NZ_JAWRYH010000693.1:0-260 GCF_046534675.1 Pseudomonas sp. SIMBA_067
TAAGTTCCCTGTTACCTGAGTGCAGGCAACAGGGAACTTATCATCGCAAATGATGCACCACCTGATTGCTGCTGCCGCGCCAGATCAGGGAAGGGTCTTTTAAATCCTGCACAAATTTGCCGTCGACCAGTACGTTAATCAAATCAACAACCTGCATTTGCGCAGCGTTGAGTTCGTCGAGTTTATAGCCTGTCCACACCCAGATGTCTTTACCCGGACACTCGGCGCGGATGCGTTTTACCAGTTTCAGAATATCCGGC
>NZ_JAWRYH010000694.1:0-260 GCF_046534675.1 Pseudomonas sp. SIMBA_067
CTGGCAGATATAGCCATTGACCTTGCCCTCTTTCATCATCTCGAAGTATTGCAGGACGTCGTAGCCTTTATCCCACTTCGGCAACCAGTCAAAGCCCCAGCTATTTTCCGCCGTCGCTTTATCACCAAAGAAGGCCTTCATCATAGAGACGAAGAATTTCGGGTAGTTGCCCCAGTAGTTTACCTGGCCTTCCAGCAGCGGTTTTGGCGTGTTGGCGGTAAGGTAGGTTTGCAGATCGGTCTGCTTCTCGCTTGGCAGCG
>NZ_JAWRYH010000695.1:0-260 GCF_046534675.1 Pseudomonas sp. SIMBA_067
GGTGAGCGCAACCGTTTACACCTAGCTAAACTGTTAAAAGCAGGCGGCAACGTGGTGCTTCTGGATGAGCCAACTAATGACTTGGACGTTGAAACATTACGTGCTCTTGAGAATGCTATTTTAGAATTCCCAGGTTGTGTAATGTGTATCTCGCATGACCGTTGGTTCCTTGACCGTATTGCTACACACATTTTCGATTACCGCGACGAAGGCCAACTTAACTTCTTTGATGGTAACTACACTGAATACGAAGAGTGGCT
>NZ_JAWRYH010000696.1:0-260 GCF_046534675.1 Pseudomonas sp. SIMBA_067
AGAGCACTCGATCATTGAACAAGGGCCGAAACGGCGAGCCCTCGGCAGGGTCGGCATCGCTGTAGTCGTCGTCATAACTGGAGATAGGCGGACGATGGCCATGGTCGAGCACGGCGATAACCCCGGGCACGCGCATGGCCAGCGAGATGTCGATTTCGAGAACCCGACCGCGCGCGATGGTACTGGACACGACGCTGCCGTGCAGCAGGCCCGTCTCGGGGTATTCGCCCGCATAGCGGGCCTGCCCGGTGACCTTCGCC
>NZ_JAWRYH010000697.1:0-260 GCF_046534675.1 Pseudomonas sp. SIMBA_067
CACGCGGTAAGCGATTGGCGAGTACGGGCGATGACCGCCTGCAGCGGCTCGCTACGGCTGTACTGTTCAGGGTACAGGCGCTCGGTGTGGCAAGCGACGCCGTGTTCGTCTACCAGGGTGAAGCTGAAGCTGCCCTTGCGAGGGGCAACGATAAGGCACTTCAACGGCGAGAAGGCCTGGGAGAGGGTGCCAATGGCAGCCTGAATTTGATGATGGGTATGCATATTGTTGGAGGTTCCTGCTTTAAACACGGGGATTAT
>NZ_JAWRYH010000698.1:0-260 GCF_046534675.1 Pseudomonas sp. SIMBA_067
TACCGAGCCGTGTCAGAATCGCATCAATCACTGCCAGCGCATTGGCTGTCTGCGCTACTGCGTCGGCATCCATATTCTCAGGCACACTGGTGTAATAGATCGTGTCGTTGTGGATCACGGCTTCGGACATACGGTGTTCCGGGTCAATGCGGGTAATACTCATCGGTTTCTCCCTGGTTAATTGCGCATTAGCCTGGCACACTCCCGACATCGCTGTCACCCCTTACGCCTTACAGGCAGCGCTCAACAATCGCCTGTCT
>NZ_JAWRYH010000089.1:0-389 GCF_046534675.1 Pseudomonas sp. SIMBA_067
GGCGCTGCTGGATAAGGTCGATATCGCCACGCCGCACATCGCGGGCTACACGCTGGAAGGCAAAGCGCGCGGCACCACCCAGGTGTTTGAAGCCTGGTGCGACTTTATTGGTCAGCCGCAGCAGGTGCCGCTCAGTACCTTACTGCCGGTGCCGGAATTCAGTGAAATCACCCTGAATGGCCCGCTGGATCAGCCAACGCTGAAACGCCTGGCGCATCTGGTGTATGATGTGCGCCGCGATGATGCCCCCCTGCGTAAAGTGGCGGCGAAACCCGGCGAGTTTGATCGCCTGCGCAAGCAGTATCAGGAGCGCCGCGAGTGGTCATCGCTGCAGGTGAACTGCGATGACGCCACAACCGCTGAGCTGCTGAACCAGCTGGGCTTTAACG
>NZ_JAWRYH010000699.1:0-260 GCF_046534675.1 Pseudomonas sp. SIMBA_067
CGTACGCTGCAGGAAGATGTCCCACTGGATATCCTGCAAAGCGTTGCCGCCCCCATCAGCACCCCGGAAGATGCAACCCAGGCCGAGCAACTGCTTGAACACCTGAGCGTCAGCCTCGGCCAGTTGAGCGCCCGCCAGCAGCAGATCTTTATCCTCAGTCGCCTGCACGGTTGCAGCTATCAAGAGATTGCCGACCAACTCCACGTGTCCTTGAGCACCGTGCAAAAGGAACTGAAATTGATCATGGCCATCTGTGTAGG
>NZ_JAWRYH010000700.1:0-260 GCF_046534675.1 Pseudomonas sp. SIMBA_067
CCGGCATGGTTAATGCGATACCAGCGAATCTCCGCACTTTTCAGCGTCTGACCAGTAGCAACGGCTTTGTATAAGTATGGGCTGGCGCTATCAAACTCTTTTTCAATCATAATGGGAGAGTGTGATCGCTTGCCGGTGATTTTACCGTTGGCACTATCCACTGGAATATTTAAACCGTGACTGAAGCCAACAATTTCGATAGAACCATCACGATCCTGAACGTCTACAGATCCCTTAATATCTGCACCGCCGTCATCTTT
>NZ_JAWRYH010000701.1:0-260 GCF_046534675.1 Pseudomonas sp. SIMBA_067
GAGCCATTGTGCTGAAATATGGTTGACCCAGTCACCCCCATAGCGCGCTCGAGAGCTTTACCTATTTTCTGAACGGTTAGCATGCATGCTTGAGCAGCTTCTGCAGACAGATCGTAAATTGTGACCGCTTGTTCCTTGGGTACTACTAATACGTGACCATCCTTCTGCGGCATTATATCCATGAATGCGAGCGTTAAATCATCCTCATAGACCTTTACACAGGGGGCCTCTCCAGCAATAATCTTCGCGAAAGTATTACT
>NZ_JAWRYH010000702.1:0-260 GCF_046534675.1 Pseudomonas sp. SIMBA_067
CCAGCGGGCTTGCTGCGCAGGGCCATCAGGTTCTGCTGTGCGACCTTTCCAGCGAGATGCTGCGCCGGGCCGCGGAAAATGCAGCGGCACAGGGTGTGAGCCACAACATGCAATTCAGACAAATTAGCGCTCAGCAGGTGGGCGAACATTTGGATAAGCCGGTGGATCTGGTATTGTTCCACGCTGTGCTTGAGTGGGTCGCTGAACCGGAGAAGGTGCTGAAAGCGCTGTTCGATCTGCTGCGTCCGGGGGGCGTCATG
>NZ_JAWRYH010000703.1:0-260 GCF_046534675.1 Pseudomonas sp. SIMBA_067
GTCGGCGGTAGCGCGGCGATTCAGACCGAACACGGCGCGGTAAACCGCTTTCTGCTGGTGGAGCCGGACGGCACGCTGCATCAGTATGACAAGCGCCACCTGTTCCGCATGGCGGACGAGCATCACCACTATCTGCCTGGCGAACAGCGTCAGGTGTTTGAGTGGCGCGGCTGGCGCATCCTGCCGCAAATCTGTTACGACCTGCGTTTCCCGGTCTTCTCGCGCAACCGCAACGATTACGATCTGGCGCTCTATGTCGC
>NZ_JAWRYH010000704.1:0-260 GCF_046534675.1 Pseudomonas sp. SIMBA_067
CGACCTGCGCCCGTAGCGCTTCGCCCAGCAGATTAGAGGCACCCAGCCACTGCGACTGTTCACGCAGGGTAGAGAGCGCCTGACGGACCTGAATAATCTGGTTGGTGGCCAGTCGCTGTTGCGACGCCACCAGATCCATGCGCTGCGCCTGCTGATTCAGGGCAACCGAGAGTTCGCGGTTAACCCGAAACTGATCGCTGATCTCTGGCGGAAGATCGCCACTGTTTTCTGCCAGTTGCTCGGTGCGGGCCAGCGCGACT
>NZ_JAWRYH010000705.1:0-260 GCF_046534675.1 Pseudomonas sp. SIMBA_067
GGTAGCAACCGAGTGGGCCAGCACATCATTGCCGCCTTGCGCAAAACGCTAGGCGAGAAGGTGCTGTCGGCCCCCATCGAACAAATCGAGCGCTATCGCAGCCATCGGCTGATCCCGGTGTTGACGCACGACGTAGACACCATCAGCGATTTCGCCTTCGCCTTCGCGCCCCTGGCGATCGCCCTGACCGTCACCCTGGGCTGCCTGGGCTACCTGGCCATGCTGTCCTTGCCCATGTTCCTGCTGATCCTGACCGCTAT
>NZ_JAWRYH010000090.1:0-387 GCF_046534675.1 Pseudomonas sp. SIMBA_067
GGGAACCTGCGGCTGGATCACCTCCTTAATCGACGACATCAGCCTGCTGATGAGCTCCCACACGAATTGCTTGATTCATTGTCGAAGACGATCAAGACCCTATATAGGTCTGTAGCTCAGTTGGTTAGAGCGCACGCCTGATAAGGGTGAGGTCGGCAGTTCAAATCTGCCCAGACCTACCAATATGCGGGGCCATAGCTCAGCTGGGAGAGCGCCTGCCTTGCACGCAGGAGGTCAGCGGTTCGATCCCGCTTGGCTCCACCACTCGCTTTACTTGATCAGAACTTAGAAATGAACATTCGTTGATGAATGTTGATTTCTGACTTTTGTCAGATCGTTCTTTAAAAATTCGGATATGTGATAGAAATAGACTGAACACCAGTTTCA
>NZ_JAWRYH010000706.1:0-260 GCF_046534675.1 Pseudomonas sp. SIMBA_067
CACCGATTTTGTTCGTAAAGAAATTAACAGCTACAAACAACTGCCAATTACTTTGTACCAAGTACAAACTAAAGTACGTGACGAACGTCGCCCACGATTTGGTGTTATGCGTGCCCGTGAATTTACTATGAAAGATGCCTACTCATTCCATTTAACCGATGAATGTTTAGATGCAACGTATCAAGTAATGCACAAAGCCTACTGTAATATTTTTGAACGTTTAGGCTTAGATTACCGCCCAGTAATTGCAGATACAGGCT
>NZ_JAWRYH010000707.1:0-260 GCF_046534675.1 Pseudomonas sp. SIMBA_067
GCCGGGCTTCGACCGACCTCACGGGCATGGCCGTAAGCGGCGGCACGCAGGAGAGTGACCGTTTCAACTTTGTCGGTGCTGACTATCGCGCCACCGATTCGCTGCTGATGCAGTATTACGCCGGTCAGCTCGAAGACTATTACCTGCAACAGTTCGCCGGTCTCAATCACACACTGGTGTTGACTGATGACAGCTCGTTGACGACTGACCTGCGCTATTTCCGCACCCGTTCGGATGGCGCCAACGGCAGTGCTTCGGGG
>NZ_JAWRYH010000708.1:0-260 GCF_046534675.1 Pseudomonas sp. SIMBA_067
GTAAAAAAATATAATGTCGATAGGTATGCCAATAATTAAAGGCTGGGTCAGCGCAAGATAAACAATGGGCGACAGCTTCGAAAGGAAGGAGCATGAGAGAACAGCACACGTTACCTGAGGATAAAAGCCTAGGGACCAAGCACGCTTGCCAGTGGGCCTACAGGTACTCATTTTGAGGCCGCAAGTTGCGGCGTCGTACATGCTAGCCATGCTCGCTGGTGCCTCTGCACGTGGCCTTCCCAGTGCGTCAATAGATCGAG
>NZ_JAWRYH010000709.1:0-260 GCF_046534675.1 Pseudomonas sp. SIMBA_067
CTGTTGACCACTTCCGCCGCGCCCAGTTTGTCCATGTAGTGGAACGGGCCGCCTAAGAAAGGCGGAAAGCCGATGCCAAACACCGCACCGATATCCCCATCGCGGGCGCAGCGAACCACCTGCTCATCAAGACAGCGAGCCGCTTGGTTCAGCATCATCATCACGCAGCGTTCAGCAATCTGCGCTTCGCTCTGCCTGGCCTGCGGCGAGACTTTCAGCAACGTATACAGCGAAGCGTCCGGTTTTTTACGCTGCCAGCG
>NZ_JAWRYH010000710.1:0-260 GCF_046534675.1 Pseudomonas sp. SIMBA_067
GTGGACGTGTATCTAAATACGACCATCGCTTTTGTAATACACAATTTAGCCACTTACAATTTAACGCACAACAACGCGCCATTATATGTTTATTATTATTGCGGGGAGCTCAAACACCCGGTGAATTAAAAACCCGTTGCGCTCGCTTAGCTGACTTTACCAGTATTGACGACGTTGAAATATCGCTTGAACAATTGATTGAAAACAGCCATGTTAAAAAACTACCTCGCGAATCTGGTAAGCGTGATAGCCGTTATATC
>NZ_JAWRYH010000711.1:0-260 GCF_046534675.1 Pseudomonas sp. SIMBA_067
GCTGGACATGTCCAGCGTGTTCCCACGCCTGCTGTCGCGGGTCAAGGCCACATTGCTGATTGGGGTGATGTCGATAGCTTTCATCTTTATCGGACGTTTCGCCGCCAACCTGGTGCAAAGCGTCTCGACCTTCGCCGTGCTGATCATCACCTGCACCACGCCGTGGATGGTGATGATGATCATCGGCCTGATCGTGCGCCGGGGCTTCTACTGCCCGGACGATCTGCAAGTATTCACCCGTGGTGAGACCGGCGGTCGCT
>NZ_JAWRYH010000712.1:0-260 GCF_046534675.1 Pseudomonas sp. SIMBA_067
GTGGGTTGTTTCGTACCTTGTGGGCTGGGAAGCTATGGATTATTGGCATGGGGCTGGCGTTTGCGTTAATCGCGCTGGCGTATACGTTTTTTGCTCGTCAGGAGTGGAGCTCGACGGCGATTACCGATCGTCCAACGGTGAATATGCTGGGGGGATATTACTCACAGCAGCAATTTTTGCGTAACCTGGATGTCCGTTCAAACATGGCTTCTGCCGACCAACCATCGGTCATGGACGAAGCCTATAAAGAGTTTGTTATG
>NZ_JAWRYH010000713.1:0-260 GCF_046534675.1 Pseudomonas sp. SIMBA_067
GCGCACCGTCTGGTGCTGGTGGGCGACGCCGCGCATACCATTCACCCGCTGGCGGGGCAGGGAGTAAATCTCGGCTTTATGGATGCTGCAGAGCTGATTGCTGAACTGAAACGGTTGCATCGTCAGGGGAAAGACATCGGGCAGTACATTTACCTGCGCCGGTATGAGCGTAGCCGCAAGCACAGTGCGGCGCTGATGCTGGCTGGTATGCAGGGATTCCGCGATCTGTTTTCCGGTACCAATCCGGCGAAAAAACTGCT
>NZ_JAWRYH010000714.1:0-260 GCF_046534675.1 Pseudomonas sp. SIMBA_067
GTGGACGATGCAACGGACACCGGCTTGCTCGAAGAGCGCAGCGTGTTCGAGTAGTTGCTGCTGCCGTACCGGGCCTGGTTCGAGCGGCCGAATGTGGCCCCATTGGACACGCGCTGGTTGAGCGTCGAGGAGGCGTAGTTGCCGCGATCATCGCGATAGCGATACACCGGCTCGGAGCTGTAGCTGTTGCGGTTGTTGCTCAGCATGTTGCCGATCAGCAGCCCGGTCAGCAGACTGCTGGTGGAGAAGCCGGAGCCGCC
>NZ_JAWRYH010000011.1:0-206200 GCF_046534675.1 Pseudomonas sp. SIMBA_067
AGAGCAAGAGCAAGAGCAAGAGCAAGAGCAAGAGCAAGAGCAAGAGCAAGAGCAAGAGCAAGAGCAAGAGCAAGAGCTGGGCTGGCGGGCAGCTGCGCATTTCTCAAGCGGTGCTTGGACCGCGTCGCGCTATGCGCGACAATGGCGATCATTTTCGGAGCCCCCCATGACCGATTTCACCCCCGACGCCATCCTCGATGCCACCGGCCTGAACTGCCCGGAACCGGTGATGATGCTGCACCAGCACGTGCGCGACCTGGCCGCCGGCGGCCTGCTCAAGGTTATCGCCACCGACCCGTCGACCCGCCGCGACATCCCCAAGTTCTGCAACTTCCTCGGCCACGAACTGCTGCAGCAGCAAGAAGACGCCGGTACCTTCCTGTACTGGATTCGCAAGAAAGCCGACTGAAGCGCTCTGGAACACGCCCGACGTTGCGCCTACACTGCGTTCCCCAGACAGGAGAGCGCCATGCTGATAGTTGCCGACGAGAACATCCCGCTGCTCGATGCCTTTTTCCAGGGTTTCGGTGAAATCCGCCGTTACCCCGGCCGAAGTCTCGATGCCGCCAGCGTCAAGGACGCCGATATCCTGCTGGTGCGCTCGGTAACCAAAGTCGACCGCCAGTTGCTCGAAGGCAGCCGCGTACGCTTTGTCGGCACCTGCACCATCGGTACCGATCACCTGGACCTGGACTACTTTGCCGAAGCCGGCATTTGCTGGAGCAGTGCGCCGGGCTGCAATGCCCGCGGTGTGGTCGACTACGTGCTGGGCAGCCTGTTGACCCTGGCCGAGCTGGATGGCGCGGCACTCCCCGAGCGGGTGTATGGCGTGGTGGGCGCGGGTGAAGTGGGTGGCCGCCTGGTGCGGGTGCTGCACGGCCTGGGCTGGAAGGTGCTGGTGTGCGATCCGCTACGCCAGGCCGCCGAGGGCGGCAACTACGTCAGCCTCGAAACCATCGTGCAACAGTGCGATGTGATCAGCCTGCATACCCCGTTGCAGCGCGATGGCGAGCACCCGACCTGGCACCTGTTAGGCCAAGCGCAGCTGGCGCAGTTGCGGCCGGGTGCCTGGCTGATCAACGCCAGCCGTGGTCCGGTGGTGGACAACGCCGCCCTGCGCGAGCTGCTGCTGGACCGTGAAGACGTGCACGCAGTGCTGGACGTGTGGGAGGGCGAGCCACAGGTCGACCTGCAACTGGCCGACCTGTGCACATTGGCCTCACCGCACATTGCCGGCTACAGCCTCGACGGCCGCCAGCGTGGCACGGCGCAGATCTACCAGGCGCTGTGCCGGTTCCTGGGTGCGGACGAGCAGGTGCAACTGGCCGACTTGCTGCCCCGACCGCCGCTGGCGCAAATCGAACTGGATGCCAGCACTGACCCGGCCTGGGCCTTGGCGACCCTGTGCCGCGCGGTGTACGACCCACGCCGCGACGATGCCGACTTCCGCCGCAGCCTGAGTGACGACCCGCAGCAGCAGCGTGCGGCGTTCGACCAGCTGCGCAAGCAATACCCGCCGCGGCGCGAGATCGAAGGGTTGGCAGTGCGCTTGCGTGGGGAGTCGCCGCAGTTGGCGCAGCTGGTGAGTGCCTTGGGGGCGGAGTTGGTCTGACAAGCTCGCAATTCCCCCAGGTTTTTACAGCCCCTGTAGGAGCGGCGTACAGCGGCTGTCAGGCAATAAAAACCCGGCGCAGGCGCCGGGTTGCAAAAAAATCGCTGATCAACCTTTGTGTACGCGCTCGACCCGGCTTTCTTCCAGGGCCTTGCAGGCCTGCTGGATCATCTGCTCGGTAATTGGCACTTCGCGCCCCTTGCCGTCGATGATCGAACCGCATGCCTGGGGTGGCGGGGTGGTCTGAGGCTTCTGGTTGTCACTGCCATGCTGCAAGCTCATGCACTGTCTCCTCTTCAGGTTCAAGTTCAGGGTAGCCCTGCGCCGTGACTGGGCTGTGACAGCTTCTGTGTCACGGCAGCAACAGTCCAACAGAAACCCTGTGAAAGCTCCATCATCTGTTTAGACCGATGCGTTATAGCAACCTGCATGCATTCCCCCTGCCGGATGAGTGGTAGTCTGCGGTTTCCCCGCCATCGTAGCCGCCGCCATGCCCGATTCGGTTTCCCCTCGCCAACGCCGAGCCTTGCGCCTGGCCTGGCAGTTCGTTCGTCCGTACCGTCGACAGGTGCTGCTGGCCTTGTTGGCCCTGGTGGTTACCGCCGCCATCACGCTGTCCATGGGGCAGGGCATCCGCCTGCTGGTAGACCAGGGCTTCATGACCCGCTCGGCGCACCAGCTCAACCAGACCATCGGCCTGTTCCTGCTGCTGGTGCTGGCCCTGGCGGTGGGCACCTTCAGCCGTTTCTACCTGGTGTCGTGGATTGGCGAGCGTTGCGTGGCCGATATCCGTCGTGCCGTGTTCGACCACCTGATCGGCCTGCACCCCGGCTTTTTCGAAGACAACCGCAGTTCCGAGATCCAGTCGCGGCTGACCGCCGATACCACCTTGCTGCAATCGGTTATCGGCTCATCGCTGTCGATGTTCCTGCGCAACGCGCTGATGGTCATTGGTGGTGTGGTGCTGTTGTTCATCACCAACCCCAAGCTCACCAGCATCGTGGTGGTCGCCTTGCCGCTGGTGCTGGCACCGATCCTGCTGTTTGGTCGCAGGGTGCGCAGCCTGTCGCGCCAGAGCCTGGACCGGGTGGCCGATGTGGGCAGCTACGTGGCCGAGACCCTGGGGCAGATCAAGACGGTACAGGCCTACAACCACCAGGCGCATGACCGCGAACGGTTCGCCGACACGGTCGAAGCCGCCTTTGGCGTGGCCCGCAAGCGGATTGCCCAGCGTGCCTGGCTGATTACCCTGGTGATCGTGCTGGTGCTGGGGGCAGTGGGGGTGATGCTGTGGGTCGGCGGCATGGATGTGATCGCCGGGCGTATCTCCGCAGGCGAACTGGCGGCGTTCGTGTTCTACAGCCTGATCGTCGGTAGCGCGTTCGGCACCCTCAGTGAGGTGATCGGCGAGCTGCAACGGGCAGCGGGTGCGGCCGAGCGCATTGCCGAGCTTTTGGCGGCGCGCAGTGCGATCCTGCCACCCACCGTGGCGCAGGCGCTACCGCAGCAACGGGCCAGTGGACGTATCGAGTTGCAGCAGTTGGTGTTCGCCTACCCGTCACGGCCCTCGGTGGCAGCCGTCGATGGCCTGAGCCTGGTCATCGAGCCCGGGCAGACCGTGGCCCTGGTTGGCCCCTCGGGGGCGGGCAAGTCGACCCTGTTCGATTTGCTGCTGCGCTTTTACGACCCACAGCAAGGGCGCATCCTGCTCGATGGCCTGCCGGTTACCGAGCTGGACCCCGACCAGTTGCGCCGCCAGTTCGCCCTGGTGGCGCAAAACCCCTCACTGTTTCGCGGAACGGTGGAGGCCAATATCCGTTATGGCCGGCCCGATGCGACCCTGGCCGAAGTCGAAGCAGCGGCGCACGGTGCCCATGCCGACGAATTCATCCGGCAGCTACCGCAAGGCTACCAGACGCCCTTGGGCGAGGGTGGCATCGGCCTTTCTGGCGGGCAACGCCAGCGCCTGGCGATTGCCCGGGCGTTGCTGGTGGATGCACCGATCCTGCTGCTGGACGAGGCCACCAGCGCGCTCGACGCGCAGAGCGAACACTTGATCCAGCAGGCGTTGCCCAGCCTGATGGCCGGGCGTACCACGCTGGTGATCGCCCATCGGCTGGCCACGGTGCAGCATGCCGAGCGCATTGCGGTCATCGACAAGGGCCGGGTGGTGGCGGTGGGTACCCACCGCCAGCTGGTCGAGGAAAGCCCGCTGTATGCGCGGCTGGCGGCCTTGCAATTCACCAGCGGCTAACGCTTCGCGAGTTTGTAACAATTTTGTAGCAATTGCCTGAGAATATCTGGCTCAACTGTTGCGTAAGTGCTCGACCTGGCTGCCATTGCTTGATGGCAGCTTTTTTTTGGCCTGCCAACAAGGACATGGAATGTCTTACCTGGTGTTGCGGATGCGCGCCGTTCCTTTCCTTCCGGTTTCGAGATCCACGATGTTGCGTAAATCCCTCAGAGTGCAAATTCTCTCGCTGCTCGGCGGCAGCCTGGTGGCGATGCTGTTGATCGCCCTGGTGTGTTTCCAGTTTTTGTCGTCCAGCGTGCGCGGTTATGCCGAGCTGGTGGAGGGGCCGCTGCGGGCCTCGCAATTGATCGATGAAGCCAACCTGCAGTTCAAGATCCAGGTGCAGGAATGGAAGAACGTGCTGTTGCGCGGGCGCCAGCCGGCTGAGATGGACAAGTACTGGCAGCAGTTTCAGGCTCGCGAACAGCAGGTGCAACAACTGCTCGGGCAACTGATCGACAGCAGCGACGCCAGGCTCAAGGCGCCGTTGCAGCAACTGCGTGACAGCCATCGGCAGTTGGGCCAGGCCTATGCGCAGGGCCGTCAGGCCTTCCTCGCCGCCGGTGGCGACCCGGTAGCCGGCGACCTGGCGGTGAAGGGTGTAGACCGCGCCGCCAGTGAGCAGATGAGCGAACTGGTCGAGCAACTGCGTGCCGATGCCCGCCAGCGTGCGGCCAGCATCAACGCCAGTGCCGAACGCACGGTATGGCTGGGCTTGCTGGTGATGCTGGCCTCGGCGGTACTGGTGGGGCTGTTCAGCCTGTGGCTGGTCAACCGCAGCCTGATCGAGCCGATCCGCCAGTTGATCGAGTACGTCGCGCAGCTTAGCCAGGGCCGTTTTGCCGCCCGCGTGGACAGCCGCCGCGAGGACGAACTGGGGCGCCTGGCGCGGGCGGCCAACACCTTGCGCGACTTTCTCGCCGACACCGTCGGCCGGCTGAAGGACAATGCCCAGGAGCTGGAAGGTGCCAGTGGCCAGTTGCGCAGCATTGCCGGCGACATGGCCCGCGGCACCCATGACCAGTTCCAGCGCACCGACCAGGTGGCCACGGCCATGCACGAGATGTCTGCCACTGCCCAGGAAGTGGCCCGCCATGCCGCTGAAGCTGCCCGCGCAGCGGATGACGCCGACCACAGTGCCCAGGCGGGTGAGCAGGTGATGCAGCAGACCATCGATATCATTGGCGTGGTCAACCGCGAAATCGCCGGCACGGCGGCGGTAATCCGCGACCTGGAACACGACAGCACGCGCATCGGCAAAGTGCTCGAAGTGATCCGCGGTATTGCCGAGCAAACCAACCTGCTGGCGCTGAACGCGGCCATCGAAGCGGCCCGTGCCGGCGAGGCCGGGCGTGGCTTTGCGGTGGTGGCCGATGAGGTGCGCAGCCTGGCCCAGCGCACGGCAGCTTCGATTGCCGAGATCCATCAGATCATCGAAGCGGTGCAGTCAGGTGCGGTTGAAGCGGTCAAGGCCATCGAAAGCGGCCAGCAGCGAAGCGAAGAGGGGGCCGAGCAGGTGCAGCAGGCCGGGCAGATGCTGCAGCGCATCACCCAGGCGGTAGAGGCGATCCGCGACATGAACCGGCAGATCGCCACGGCGGCAGAAGAACAGACCAGCGTGGCCGAAGACATCTCGCGCAACCTGATCGAAATCACCTGCATTGCCACGGCCAACCAGGAGTCGGTGCAGCACACCGAGCAGGCGGGGCAACGCCTGCATGGGTTGTCCGGGCAGCTGGGCGAAGTAACCTCGCGCCTGAGCGCCTGACACTTTTCAGGGGCAACAAAAAGCCCGCGCAAGGCGGGCTTTTTGAAAAGGATCTGGTCGGAGAGACAGGATTCGAACCTGCGGCCTTCTCGTCCCGAACGAGACGCGCTACCTGGCTGCGCTACACTCCGATGAACAAAATCCTACTGCATCCCGTTTTCGCCCACAAGCCCTTGTTGTTGTAGGGGCCTTTGCCAAAACAGGTGCTTGATCAGAGCTCTTTGACGGTGCGGATCTGGTCCTTGTTCAGGCGCGTGCGCTTACCGTCGAGTTGCTCGAATTCGTAGAAACCGGAGTCTTCGTCGAAGGAGGGTTTATCCGTTGCCTGGATCTCCCGGCCATCGTTCAGGGTGATGACGGTAGGGGTCGAGCAGCCAGCGAGGGCGCCCAGGCCCAAGGCTAGCAGGAAGGCGGGTAGGGTCCGTTTGATCATCGTGTTTCTCCAAGTGCGATGGTGCTAGATGACATTTATGACGCAGGACATTAGTGTAAGTTCACTCCAAGTGCAGCATAGCGACAAATCTGTCTTCTTGATCCAAGGCAAGGCTGATGGCGCAACGCCGGGCAAAGGTACGCTGTGATATAACTGCGGCCATCTCATCCTGTTGTGACGGACACCCATGAAAGCCAAGGCAGATACCCCCTTCGTGGCGCTGAACATCGCCGTGCTGACGGTCAGCGACACTCGCACCTTCGACACCGACACCTCTGGCCAGCTGTTCGTCGACCGCCTGAGCGCAGCGGGCCACCGCCTGGCCGAGCGCGTACTGCTGAAAGACGACCTGTACAAGATCCGCGCCCAGGTCGCCACCTGGATTGCCGATGACTACGTGCAGGTGGTACTGATCACCGGTGGCACCGGCTTTACCGGCCGTGACAGCACGCCCGAGGCGGTGGCCTGCCTGCTGGACAAGCAGGTCGAAGGCTTTGGCGAGCTGTTCCGGCAGATTTCCGTGGCCGACATCGGCACCTCCACCGTGCAGTCGCGCGCCCTGGCCGGGTTGGCCAACGGCACCTTGGTGTGCTGCCTGCCGGGCTCGACCAATGCGGTGCGCACCGGCTGGGACGGCATCCTGGCGGAGCAGCTCGATGCACGCCATCGCCCATGCAACTTCGTGCCGCACCTGAAGCAGGCAGCGGCCTGTGACAGCCGTGGCTGAGGCTAGCCAGGCCCGGCCATTGATGCCGGTGGAGCAAGCCCTGGAGCAACTGCTGGCGCTGGCCGAAGCGGCGCCGATCCGTGACACCGAGAACCTGCCGTTGGCCGAGGCCGAGGGCCGCGTGCTGGCCACTGACCTGGTGGCCACGCTCGACCTGCCGCCCTGGCCGAACAGTGCCATGGACGGCTATGCCTTGCGCAAGGCCGACTGGCAGGGCGAGCCACTGCCGGTCAGCCAGAGGATCTTCGCCGGCCATGCGCCGCAGCCCCTGCAGCCGGGCACCTGCGCGCGCATCTTCACCGGGGCGCCAGTGCCTGAAGGTGCCGATTGCGTCGAGATGCAGGAAAACACCGAAGTGGCCGAAGACGGTCGGGTGCGCTTTCTCGAGCCCTTGCATGCCGATCAGAACATCCGCCCTCAAGGCCAGGAGACCCGCAAGGGCGAGCAGGTGATGAGCGCCGGCACCCGGCTGGGGCCTATCGAACTGGGCCTGGCGGCGACCCTGGGCCACGGCCGACTGGACGTGGTGCGCAAAGTGCGGGTGGCGGTGCTGTCCACGGGTGACGAACTGGTCGAGCCCGGCCTGCCGCTGGGGCCGGGGCAAATCTACAACAGCAACCGCCGGCTGCTGGTCAGCTGGTTGCAGCGGCTGGGCTGCGACGTGGTCGATGCAGGCATCCTGCCTGATGATTTGGCGCTTACCCGCGCCTGTTTGGCCTCGCTTGGCGACGTTGATCTGATCTTGTCTACCGGTGGTGTCTCGGTGGGCGAGGCCGATTACCTGGGTGCAGCCCTACGCGAGGCGGGCGAGCTGGCCTTGTGGAAGCTGGCGATCAAGCCGGGCAAGCCACTCACCTTCGGCCACTTCCAGGGCGTACCGGTGATCGGCCTGCCGGGTAACCCGGCCTCTACCCTGGTCACCTTTGGCCTGCTGACCAGGCCCTATCTGTTACGTCGCCAGGGCGTGGGCGATGTCACGCCGCTGCGCTTCGACATGCCGGCAGGCTTTGACTGGCCCAAGGCCGGCAAGCGGCGCGAGTACCTGCGTGCACGCATCGAGCAGGGCCAGGTGCGTATCTACAAGAACCAGAGCTCCGGTGTGCTGCGCAGCGCAGCGTGGGCCGAAGGTTTGGTGGAAGTGCGAGAGGGCAGCACGCCGAAACAGGGCGACAGCGTGCCGTTCATTCCCTTCAGCGAGCTACTTGGCTGAGCGGCCCAGCCAGGCACTGCCCAGCGGCGCGGCGTCGGCCGGCGCTGCCTGGGCCAGGCGCATGTGCACGTTCTCCAGTTGCTGGGCGGCCACGCTCCAGTCGTGGCGTTGGCGGGCGAACTGGCGCCCGGCAGCGCTCAACTGGCTCATGCGCCAGGGCTGGTTGAGCAGTTGGGTGATCAGCAGGGCCAACTGGTCGCCGTCATCACTGCCCAGATAGTGCTCGCCGTTGTTTGCGGTCAGGCCCGATACGCCTTTGCCGGTGGTGATCACCGGTAGGCCTGCGGCCATGGCCTCCAGGATTTTTACCTTGGAGCCCCCGGCATAGCGCAGCGGCGCGAAGAACAGTGCCGAACGCTTTTGCAGCTCACGCAGGTCAGGGCGGTAGCCAAACCATTCGATGCGCGGGTCGTTCCAGTGCAGTTTCCAGCTGGCCGGCAGGGCATGCCCGGCTATTGCCAGGCGCACAGCCGGGTTGCTCATCCACACCTGCGGCATGATGTCTTCCAGCGCCCACTCGATGGCCTCGAGGTTGGCGCCATATTCGAAGTTGCCGACGAACAGCAGGCGCTGGCTGTGTAACGCGGGCTCCACGTGCTGGTAGAAGTCACAATCCACTCCGTTGACCACCACATTCACCGGTCGCCCGCTGATCTGCGCGATCAGCTCGGCGTCGTGGGCGCTGACTGCCACCAGCTCGGTGGGCTGGCATAGCACCCGCTGTTCCCAGCGCCGGTAGCGCCAGCGGTCGAAGGCGTTGAGTGGGCGCAGCCACAGGGGCAGCCGGTCATGGCAGGCACCGCCCATCACCGACTCGAGCGTGTGTTCGCTGAGCATGTAGGGCAACCCGCGGGCCTGCAGGGCCTTCTCGAACGGTTGAAAACTGTAGCTGTGCTCGATCTGGATCACGTCCCAGGGTTCGTCCAGCAATTGCTCGAAACGGTGCCGCAGGCAAGGGGACAGGCCGTTGATGATGGCCCGCATGGGGTAGTCGATGATGGGCGAAGCCAATAGGTTCAGCGGGCTGTGCAACGGCCGACGGGGCATTACGATCAGGCGTTCGAGCAGTGGCTCCAGGGCTTCGCGGGCTGTATCGCTGAGGGGGATTTTCGACTGCGCCAACAGGGTAATGCGGTGGCCCTGCTGTGCCAGTGCGCGCATCAGGTGGTATTGCCGGGTTTTGCTACCGCTGGTGGTCGGCCAGGGTAGGTAGGGCAGTGTCCAGAGAATGCGCATGACCCGGAATCCTCGTGAAAGGCCGCGGATGAAAAGACGCGCCCATCGGCAGTGTGCTGAACACCACTGCCGGGGCGCGTCCATGGCTAGGGTTTCGAGCCCGGCAAACAGAAGTCAAAAGGCTGACTTCCCAGGTAGCTGTGTTTGCCTAGGTCAAAAACTTGTCAAAAGTTCATTTTCTGAGCATAGCGCGCATTGTCGGGTGTGGGAAAAAGACCACGCTGGCTTCGGTATTTTTTTGTGGGCATGCAACGATCGGTGAGCGGGCATGGTCGAGATCTGGGTCGGTCAACTTCACGGAGAAGCGCGATGCAAAGGCGCAAGGCAATGCTGATCCTGCATGGCAAGCAGGCGATGAATGAAGCGCTGCGCAGCGCCGTTTGCGACCTGCGCGATACCGGCTGGGTGCTGGATGTGCGTGTCACCTGGGAGGCGGGTGACGCGCAGCGCCTGGTCGGCGAGGCGCTCGCGGCGGGCTACAGCCATATCGTCGCAGGCGGTGGCGACGGCACTTTACGGGATGTGGCCGAGGCCATGGGCCTGGCAGATGCCGAGGCCAGCCTGGCGCTGTTGCCGCTGGGCACGGCCAACGATTTCGCCAAAGCCGCCGGCATACCCCTGGAGCCTGCAGAGGCACTGGCGCTGCTGAATACACCGGCGCAGGCTATCGACCTGGGCCAGGCCGGCGACCAGTTGTTCCTCAACATGGCCACGGGCGGGTTTGGTAGCCAGGTCACCGCCAACACCTCCGAAGACCTGAAGAAGGTGCTGGGTGCTGCGGCCTACCTGTTTACCGGGTTGTCGCGCTTCAGCGAGCTGCAGGCAGCCTCGGTGGAACTGCAAGGGCCTGACTTCCAGTGGCAAGGGAGCCTGCTGGCGCTGGGTATCGGCAATGGTCGCCAGGCGGGCGGCGGGCAAGTGCTGTGCCCTGAGGCGGTGGTGAATGACGGCTTGCTCGACATTGCCATCCTGCCAGCGCCGCAAGAGGTAGTCGGGGCACTGCGCGACCTGTTGGCCGGTGACGGGCTTTTCGTCCGCGCCAGGTTGCCCTGGGTCGAGATCAAGAGCGCGCAGGGCCTGGACATCAACCTCGATGGCGAGCCGTTGCAGGCCGGCAACCTGCGCTTTCAGGCCAAGCCTGGCGCGTTACACCTGCACCTGCCGGCCGGGTCGCCGCTGCTTAGTCATCCAGGCTGATGATTTTCTCGCGTACAGCGAACAGCACCAGGCCGGCCACATCATGAATCTGCAGGCGCTTCATGATTTGCGAGCGGTGGGTTTCCACGGTCTTGATCGACAGGCCCAGGCCCGCGGCGATTTCCCGGGTGGACTTGCCGCGCACGATCAGGCGCAGGATTTCCAGTTGTCGCGCAGTGAGGTTATGCCGTTCGCCAGTCGCTTGGTTGCCCTGCTTGGTGTGCCGTAGGGCCTGGTTGATGACGGTGTGGGCAATGGCCGGGCTGAGGTACCGCTCGCCTTTGCGCACTGCGCTCAGGGCCTGCTCCAGCTCGGTGGCGCTGGTGTCCTTGAGCAGGTAGCCGTGGGCGCCGCTTTCCAGGGCCCGCATGATCAGGTCAGGGTCGGTGTGCATCGACAGGATCAGCACCTTGCATGTACTTGCGCTTGCCCGCAGTTGGGTGAGGGCGTCCAGGCCGCTGGTCGACCGCATGGAGATGTCCAGCAAGACGATGTCGGGCGCCAGCGCGCGCACCTGTTCGAGCAGTTGGCTGCCGTCGTCGGCTTCACCGATCACGTCATAGCCGGGGATGTCGCAGACCAGTGCGCGCACACCGGCGCGGATCAGCGAGTGGTCGTCAACCAGCAGCAGTCTACAGGTCATGGGTGGCCTTGCTCCCGGCGCGTTGCTGGGTACGCGCAGGCCACGGGAACACCGCCTCGATACGCGTACCCAAGCCGAGCTGGCTGGTGATGTCGAGGCTACCCTGCAAGGCGGTGACCCGTTCCTGCATGCCAGCCAGGCCGCGCTGGCCTGCGTCGGCCGGGTGCCGTGCCGGGACGAAACCACGGCCATCGTCGTGGATCGACAACGCCAGCCCCTCAGGGGTGCGCTGCAGCTGGATGATCAGGTTATCTGCCTGGGCGTGGCGCAGCATGTTGGTCACGGCCTCCTGGGTAATGCGAAACACCGCCATGGCCACAGCTTCGTCGATGCCGCCCAGGCGCTGGTTGCACGCCAGGCTCCAGTGCACGCTGCTGCTGGCCAGGGTACGCACCAGGTGCGCGCGCAGGCTGGCTTCCAGGCCCAGGCTGGCCAATTGCCGAGGGTTGAGCAGGGCGGACACGTCGCGTACGTTGTCCAAGGTGTCATCCAGCGTGCTGCGCAGGGTGTTGCAGTGGCCTTGCAGCTCGTCGGGCATGCGCCTTTGCAGCCACTGCAGCTGCAGCTTGGCGGCAGTGAGCAGCTGGCCGATGTCGTCGTGCAGTTCCCGGCCCAAGTGCTGGCGCTCGTCTTCCTGGACCTTGAGCATGCGCTCGGCCAGTTCTGCCGGGCGCAGGCTGATCGACTTGGCGCTCAGGCCCAGGTAGACGACGGTGCCCAGCGTAGCGACCAGTTGCAGCACCAGCAGGCTGGCCGGGGCTGCCTGGTTGGCCAGGTACAGCATCAGGTTGGCGACCAGCGAGGCCACGCATAACGCGGCCGTCACCCAACGCAGCAGGGCAACGCGGGAGCAGCAACGCAAAGAAGTCTTCAAGCGTGGAAGCATAGGTAGGGAAGCCACTGAAGTATTGCTGATGGAGGCCTTGCACAATGCTGCTCAGAGGCTTTGGCGCAGTACTTTCGATATTTTTTTGAGCACGTGATCGTTCAACCTTTATTCAGGTTGCAAGCGTTTATGGGGGCGCATATTACCACTTCGCACTGTATCGGTCGCGGCGGGGTAATGCCTTGAAACGCCTGCGGGTCGGGCACTGGCGAGTGGCAAAGTGCCACCCATTGATCGCGCATTACGTACTTGTAGTGCAACTAGCGCGTTAGAGATTCATCTTGGCCCCCGAAAACTTGGCTAACTTCCCTAGTTCGATCTTTGTGGGGCATGAACGAACGTGCTTAGTTGCACTTCGTGTCAGGTTAATACGGTGGGTTCCACCGGCCTGTGCCTGTGCCGCGTGCCACTGTAGCGTGCGGGTGGAGGCACACGCTGCCGTGCTCGTCGCAGGAGGTACAGGCTTGCGCAAACGGTTGCTTCACGACCTTGGCCAGGTCGCTGAGCAGCACCAGTTGCTCGCCGATGTCCAGGTTCAGCCGCCCGGTACGGGTATCGACCAGTTCCAGTTGCCAGGCCAGCAAGGTAAGGCAGGCCCCTAGCGCGGGCAGGGCTTCACGTTGCAGGCAGCCGCGGTGACAGGCGGGGGCAAGCAACTGATGCAGGGCATTGGTGTAATGGGCGACTTCACGCAGGCCCAAGCGTGTAGCCTGCCTGGCAAGGCTCTCGAGGGTGGTGTCCAGGCAGCGGCAGGCATCTGGATCATTGTCGATCAGTTCCAGATGCTGCAGACACTCCTGGGCCTGGGTCAGCAAGACCTGGGCATCCAGCAGATAACCCTGCAGGGCGTCATCGAACGATAAGGCAGTGTCCATGATCAGGTCCCCGCGCGTAGGGCAGGCGCAGGGGGCGGGCACGCCGAAACGATAGCTAGCAAAAGCCTGACTCCATTCATGCATTGAGAATGGCGTCACATTAATGGCTAAAGGATATCGCGAACATCAGGTTGCACCCGATTGCAGGTAGGGGTTTCCCTGATATCGAGCTCAGGTGGGGAACTTTTGTCGCGCTGCTGATTTGCCGTGTAATGCCCGCAGTAAAGCATGATGGTAAAGTGATATCAATTGCCTTCGCGGCATTTTCCCGCAAGGGTCAAGGTGCGCGTGAAGCCGCCGATACAGGGTGGATGCTTACACTTTTTTGACTCAAGCCTGGGGGTTTTCCAATGGCTGGCATTCTCGACACAGTAGACCAACGCACGCAACTGGTGGGTGAGAACCGCCTGGAAATTCTGATGTTTCGCCTGGCCGGCCGCCAGTTGTTCGCGATCAACGTGTTCAAGGTGCAGGAAGTGCTGCAACTGCCTAAGTTGACCCTGATGCCCCAGCGCCACGCCTTCGTCTGCGGGGTGGTCAACCTGCGCGGCCAGACCCTGCCAGTGATCGACCTGTCCCAGGCGATCGGCATGCGCCCGCTGCAGCCGGGGCCGGACAGCACCATCATCGTCACCGAGTACAACCGGTCGGTGCAGGCCTTCCTGGTGGGTGGTGTCGACCGTATCGTCAACATGAACTGGGAGTCGATCATGCCGCCGCCTGCCAGCGCCGGTCGCCAGCACTACCTGACCGCCATCACCAAGGTGGATGAAAAGCTGGTGGAGGTGATCGACGTGGAGAAGGTGCTGGCTGAGATTGTGCCGTACAACGCCCGGGTCTCCGGCGAGAAGCTCGCCGACCCGGTGCTGGCCCGTGCCCGCGGGCGCGAGGTGCTGCTGGTGGACGACTCCAGTGTGGCTCTGGCGCAATTGCGTGACACCCTGTCCCAGTTGGGGGTGAAGCTGCACGTGGCCAGTGACGGCCTGAAGGCGCTGCGCATGCTCAAGGGCTGGGCCGATGCGGGCGAGGATGTGTGCGAAAAGCTGCTGATGGTGTTCACTGACGCCGAAATGCCGGAAATGGACGGCTACCGGCTGACCACCGAGATTCGCAGCGATGCCCGTTTGCGCCAGCTCTACGTCGTGCTGCACACCTCGCTATCGGGCAGCTTCAATGAATCCATGGTGAAGAAGGTGGGTTGCGACAACTTCCTGTCCAAGTTCCAGCCTGATCGCCTGGTCGATGTGGTCAAGCAACGCCTGCTGCTGGATACTGCCACTGCGTGATCGCCGGGCCAGCCAGGTATAAGCTTGGCTTTTGGCATGACGCGAGGCGGCAGGGATGTTTCTCAGTGAGTTGTATCGATACCCGGTGAAGTCGGGCCAGGCGCAAAGCTTGCAGGCATCACGGGTGGGGCTGTTGGGGTTGCAGGGTGACCGGCGCTGGATGGTGGTCGAGGAAGAAACTGGACGCTTCCTGACCCAACGAGCCTGGCCACAACTTGGCCAGATCGACGCGCGTGATGACGACAACGGCCAGTTACTGCTGCAGGCGCCCGGGCTTGTGCCGTTGCGGGTGCCTGTACCTGCAGGCGATGACGGCCTGCGTGGCGTGACGATCTGGCGCGACACCCTGCGCGTGCCCGACGCTGGCGACGCAGCAGCGGCCTGGTTGAGCGCGTTGCTAGGCAAGGCCGTACGGCTGGTGCACTGCCCGGAGCAGCGCGCGCGTTACCTGCCCAATGGCTATGGCTACAACAGTGACCGGGCGGCGTTTCCCGACGGCTTTCCCTTGCTGCTGATTGGGCAGGGCTCGCTCGACGAGCTTAACCGGCGTATTGGCCGGCCCATGGAAATGCTGCGCTTTCGACCGAACCTGGTGGTGCAAGGGGCAGAACCGTTTGCCGAGGATGGCTGGAAGCGGATTCGCATTGGCAGCCTGGAATTTCGCGTGCTAAAGCCCAGTGTGCGGTGCATCTTCACGACCATCGACCCGGTCACCGGGGAGCGCAGTGCCGACCGCGAGCCGATGGCAACCCTCAAGACCTTCCGCGAGAAGGAGGGGGATGTGCTGTTCGGGCAGAACCTGGCGGTGGATGGCAGTGGGTGGCTTGAACCAGGAATGCAGGTGGAAGTTCTGGAGTGAATGTGCTGCCTGAACCGGCCCTATCGCCGGCAAGCCAGCTCCCACAGGTTCATCACAGGTTCGAAGACTTGTGCGCTACCTGTGGGAGCTGGCTTGCCGGCGATAGGGCCGGTTCAGGTTCAGCTGGCCTTACATGTCATCGAAATACCGCTCATGCCAATCCACCAGCGGCTGCGGCGAATTCAGCTTCTGCCCGTAGATCACCGAATAAGACAGCACGTTCTGTACATACTGGCGTGTTTCGTCGAACGGGATCGATTCAACCCACACATCGAAGCTCAGATGCTTGGCGCCTTTCAGCCACTGCCGCACGCGGCCGGGCCCGGCGTTGTAGGCCGCCGAGGCCAGCACCCGGTTGCCGTTGAACTGGCTGTGCACCTGGCTCAGGTAGGCCGCGCCCAGCTGGATGTTCTTGTCCGGGTTCAGCACCTGCGCCGGTGATGCCAGCGGGATGCTGAACTTGCGCGCGGTCTCTTTGGCCGTGGCCGGCATCAGCTGCATCAGGCCGCTGGCACCCACCGGCGAGCGCGCATCCTCCATGAATGCACTTTCCTGGCGGGTGATGGCGAATACCCAGCTCGAATGCAGGCCGCGGACCTTGGCTTCGCGCACCAGGGTGTCGCGGTGGGCCATCGGGAAGCGGATGTCCAGGTCGTCCCAGTATTGCGCCTGGCTGATGGTGCGGATGGCCGGGAAGTACCAGCGCAGGTCGTAGCCCAGGCGTGCCTGGGCAACCATTTCGTCGCGGGTGAAGTGGCGGCTGACGTGGTACCACTCGCGGCGGCCCTCGACGATCTGGCCACGGGCGTGGAATTCCAGTGCACGCTGGATGCCGGGCGTGTTGCGCACCTTCTTGACAAGTTGCGGGCTTAGCAGCAGCGGCTTGTTGTTCAGCTGGTATGGCGTCTGTGCCCGGTCGGCAGCGAGGAAGCCATAGAAGTCGCGCTCACGTGCCACGGTCTTGTACAGCAGCGGGATCTGCGGGTTGTTCGGCTGGGCCAGCTCCAGGCTGCGTGCCTGCCAGTATTTCCAACGGCTGCTGCTGGCCAGGTCCTGGGGCAGGCGCTTGGTCAGCTCGTAGGCGTCTTCCCAGCGGCCCAGGCGCAGCAGCAGGCGCAGGCGCCATTCGCTGACGGTGTTGTCGCGCAGTTCGGGGTCGTAGCGGGTCATCAGGTCGAGCGCGCGCGGGTCGTAGCGGCGAGCCAGGGTCAGGCCGATTTCGCGGGCGATGGCCACCTTCTCGTTGCGAGAGAAGTGCATGCGCTGGGCATAATCGTCGAGCAGTGCCATGGCCCGCTCCGGGTCCTGCCGGGCCAGGCGGCGCAGGCCGAGGCTGACGACATCGGACATGGCTTCGTTGACCGGGGTAAAGCGCGACGGCTGGTTGAGCAGCTCTGGCTTTTGCGCCACGTCGACCAGAAGCCGCCCCTGAGGGCCGAGGGTGGTCAGGGTCTTGACCAGGTTGTTGGCCAAAGCGTAGTTGCGCGCCTGGGCCGCCAGCTTGGTGCGTTCCCAGCGCTTGGCCTCGGTCAACTGGCCTTCGGCCGCCCACATGCCGAACAGCGTATCGCAGGCGGCAGGTTGCGACTTCCCGACGTTCCACAATTTGTCAGCTGTGACATAGCCCTCGGCGCGCAGGCCATGGCTGAGCTGATACTGGCCGTTGAGGCAGTCCAGTTCGGTGAAATTGAGCTTGGGGTCGTAGTATTTGACGAAGGTGTCCCATTCGCCGCGTTCGGCCAGCCAGCGTAGCCAGCGCAGTTTCATCCAGTTGGCCTGGGGCAGGTCGCCATGCTTGGCGAGAAAGCCTTCGATCTCCTGGTTGCTGGCGCTTTTGAGGCGGGCGGTAAGCTCGTCGTAGGCCAGGTAAGGTGTCAGCGGGTAGTCGCTCAGGGCTTGCGCATAGCGCAAGTACGGGCCTTTGTCGCCTTTGGCCAGCGCACGCTTGGCCTCGTCGTAGTACTGGCGTTGCTGGGTGAGGTCGGAGGCCTGCGCTGCACAGGTGGCAGCGGTGAGCAGCAGGCATGATGCAATGTGTAACAGGCGGCTGCGCATGATACGTCCGGGCAGTAGAACCATGGGGAAGTGACGGCGGAGCCAGCACTGTTGGAAGCAATTGCCTTAGCTTAGCTGTTTGCCGGCGGCGGGTGAAAGCACTGTGCTTGTATCGGGATATTAACTTCGACCAGATGTCGCAAAGCGCTCGTCGGGTGGCCAAGCGGATGCCGTCGAGGGCCAAGTCAGGTAGAATGCGCGCCCGATTTATGGAGACCAACATGACCCTGCTCAAATTCAGCGATGTGTCCCTCGCATTCGGCGCCATGCCGCTGCTGGACAAAGTGTCCTGGCAGATCGCTCGTGGTGAGCGGGTGTGCATCATCGGCCGCAACGGTACTGGCAAATCCAGCATGCTGCGCCTGGTCAAGGGCGAGCAGAAGGGCGACGACGGTGAAGTCTGGCGTGCCCCGGGCCTGAAGATCGGCGAGCTGCCGCAGGAACTGCCGGTGGCCGACGATCGCACGGTCTTCGATGTGGTGGCCGCAGGCCTGGATGGCGTCGGTGAGTTGCTGGCACAGTTCCATCACCTGAGCATGAATATCCAGAACGACGAAGACCTGGAAAAGCTCATGCACGTCCAGCACGAGCTGGAAGCCCGGGATGGCTGGCGCCTGCAGCAAGTGGTGGAAAGCACCCTCAGCCGCCTGCAGTTGCCGGCCGACAAGACCCTGGCCGAGCTGTCCGGTGGCTGGCGCCGCCGTGTGCTGCTGGCCCAGGCGCTGGTGTCCGAGCCCGACCTGCTGCTGCTCGACGAGCCTACCAACCACCTGGACATCGGTGCCATTGCCTGGCTCGAAGAGGCCCTGCGCAGCTTTAACGGCGCGGTCCTGTTCATCACCCACGACCGGTCCTTCCTGCAGAACCTGGCCACCCGCATCCTTGAACTGGACCGTGGCGGCCTAATCGACTGGAACGGTGACTACGCCAGCTTCCTGGTGCACAAAGAGGCCGCACTGGCCGCCGAAGAAACCGCCAACGCGCTGTTCGACAAGCGCCTGGCCCAGGAAGAAGTGTGGATCCGCCAAGGCATCAAGGCCCGCCGCACCCGTAACGAAGGCCGCGTGCGTGCGCTGAAAGCCTTGCGCGTGGAGCGTGGTGAGCGCCGCGAACGCCAGGGCAAGGCCAACATCCAGATCGAGTCGGCAGAAAAATCCGGCAAGCAGGTGATGGTGCTGGAAAACGTCAGCTTCCATCACGCCGGCGGGCCAATGCTGGTCAAGGACTTTTCCATGGTCCTGCAGCGTCAGGACCGTATCGGCCTGCTGGGCGCCAACGGCACCGGCAAGACCACCTTGCTCAAGCTGATGCTCGGCGGCCTGGAACCCACGTCGGGCAAGGTCGAGAGCGGCACCAAGCTGGAAGTCGCCTACTTCGACCAGATGCGCCACCAGCTCGAGCTGGAAAAGACCGTGATCGACAACCTGGCCGAAGGCCGTGACTTCATCGAGATCGACGGCCAGAACCGCCACGTGCTGAGCTACCTGGGCGACTTCCTGTTCAGCCCGCAGCGTGCCCGCACGCCGGTCAAGGCATTGTCGGGTGGCGAGCGTGCGCGCCTGTTGCTGGCCAAGCTGTTCAGCAAGCCGGCCAACCTGCTGGTGCTCGACGAACCGACCAACGACCTGGACGTTGAAACCCTCGAACTGCTCGAAGAAGTGCTGTCCAACTACAAGGGCACCGTGCTGATGGTCAGCCACGACCGGGCCTTCCTCGACAACGTCGTCACCAGTACCCTGGTGTTCGAAGGCGAGGGCAAGGTGCGTGAGTACGTCGGCGGCTACGAGGACTGGATTCGCCAGGGTGGCTCACCGAAGCTGCTGGGCGTGACCGAGAGCAAAGGCGGCAAGTCGGCGCTCAACAGCGCAGTGGTGGAGAAAGTCGAGGACAAGCCCGCGCCAGTTGCTGCGCCGGTGGCGGAAGAAGCTTCGAAGAAGAAGCTCAGCTACAAGCTGCAGCGTGAGCTGGAGATGCTGCCAGGGCAGATCGACCAGGTTGAGCAGCGCATGGCTGAGGCTCAGGAAGAAGTGAATGCGGCTGGCTTCTACCAGCGGCCGATTACTGAAACTTCCGCAGTGCTGGCCAAGATCGAGAAGCTCCAAGGTGAGCTGGATGCGCTGGTAGAGCGCTGGGCCGAGCTGGAAGGCTGATCGGCGTCAGCCTGAACTGGCCCTATCGCCGGCAAGCCAGCTCCCACAGGTGCACCACAGGTTTCAAGCTTTGTGGTATCCCTGTGGGAGCTGGCTTGCCGGCGATAGGGCCGGGGCAGGTTAAATCATTCTTTCTTTTGCAGCCGCACTGCCAGTACATCACACGGTGCGCCGTGCAGCACGTCATTGGCCGTGGAACCCAGCAGCAACGCCAGGCCATGGCGGCCATGGCTGCCGACCACGATCAGGTCGCACTTCTGGTCCTTGGCCAGTTGGTGGATTTCCTGGCGCGGCTGGCCGTAGGTCAGGTGTGAGTCGCCCCGGTTGATCTCAGGGTATTTGTTGAACAGGCGGTCCATGCGCTCCTTGGCCTGGTCGAACTGTTGCTGTTGCAACTGCGACAGGTCCATGGGCACGTCACCGCCGAATGCCATGGCCATCGGCTCGACGATGTGAACCAGGGACACCTTGGCGCCTGAGGGCTCGGCGAGCTTCATGGCACGCTTGATCACCGGGTCGCATTCTTCGGTCAGGTCGACGGCGACCAACAAATGTTCATATTGCATGAGCGGTACTCCTGGCAATCGCGATAGAAGAAGTATGGTCGCTTTCGGGCGGGTCTTCCGTGAAAAATGGCTAACCAGCTCATTTGCAACGCTTTATGGGAACTACTGATATGACGGTATTGCTGGTGGTGTCAATCCTTGCGCTGATTCTCAGCCCGCTTTCCTGGCTGCGCGGCTCGCGCAAGCAGAGCGAGCAGATGAAGCTGCGCCTGGAGGCACGGCGAATGGGGCTGGGTATGCAGCTGGCGCCGCAGCAATGGCCGCACTGGCTCGAAAAGGAGCCGCCAAGCCCTTGCCCGCAGTACCATCGGGCACGGCGTCGGGGGCACGAAGACAGCTTCAGCTTCTGGCAGATCAGCCCAGGGGTATGGTGGAACCAGTGGCGTGAGCCCTGCGAAGATCCACGCTTCATTGAGCCCCTGGCGCGCTTGCCGGCGAGCGTCTACAAGGTCGAAGCCGATGCGCGGATGATCGCCCTGTACTGGACTGAACGGGGCGATACGGCTGTGTTGCAGGATGTTGCCTACGTCCTCGAAACCCTGGCTTGAACCCTGGGGCCACCTCGTACCTGTAGGAGCAGCCTTGTGCTGCGAAGAGGCCGATACGCCCGGAACACCTCTATCAGGCATACCGGCCGCTTCGCAGCACAAGGCTGCTCCTACAGGTACGGCGCAGGCGTTCAGGGCTTTAAACGACAAAGCGGCGGCTTGGCAGAACCCTGAAGGGGTGGGGTGCCAAGTCGCCGCTTTGCGTTCTGCTGCGCAGAAAAGGCCAGGCAGGCCGGGTATTCATTCAAGCAGGTGGCAGTGTAGCCGCCTTGGGTTGCCGCGCAAGTCGAAAGTCGCAGCGTTATTCAATCGGCCGTGGTCAATCGCTGACATGAATGGTCGGCGATCACTGTCATCATGTTTTGTACCCAGACGATACAAAGTGACTGGAAAGTCGCGTTTTCGCCGTGCTCGTGAGCATTTGACAACGCCGATCTTTTCGGAGAATGTGTGCACACCCAAATCAAACGGGCGTATGAATTGAGCGTTTGTATGTCATGACGCCAAGCCATACTTCCGACTAGCGCGCTGACGGGTGTGCCTGGGGCAGGGCAGCTAGGCCTGCTTCTGCTGCAGCGATCGGCGTGTACAGTTCAGCTTCCATATCGTGGAGATCAGTTGATGATTTACGAAGGTAAAGCCATCACGGTTAAGGCTCTTGAAAGTGGCATCGTCGAGCTCAAGTTCGACCTCAAGGGTGAGTCCGTCAACAAGTTCAACCGCCTGACCCTGAACGAGCTTCGCCAGGCCGTCGATGCCATCAAGGCCGACGCCTCGGTCAAGGGCGTTATCGTCAGCAGTGGCAAGGACGTGTTCATCGTCGGCGCCGACATCACCGAGTTCGTCGACAACTTCAAGCTGCCCGAGGCCGAACTGGTCGCCGGCAACCTGGAAGCCAACCGCATCTTCAGCGCCTTCGAAGACCTCGAAGTGCCGACCGTTGCGGCCATCAACGGCATCGCCCTGGGCGGCGGCCTGGAGATGTGCCTGGCCGCCGACTACCGGGTCATGTCCACCAGCGCCAAGATCGGCCTGCCTGAAGTCAAGCTGGGCATCTACCCCGGCTTTGGCGGCACCGTACGCCTGCCGCGCCTGATCGGTTCGGACAACGCTGTCGAGTGGATCGCCTCCGGCAAGGAAAACCGTGCCGAAGACGCCCTGAAAGTGGGTGCCGTCGACGCCGTGGTCGCCCCTGAGTTGCTGCAGGCCGGTGCCCTGGACCTGATCAAGCGCGCCATCAGTGGCGAGCTGGACTACAAGGCCAAGCGCCAGCCCAAGCTGGAAAAGCTCAAGCTCAATGCCATCGAGCAGATGATGGCCTTCGAGACCGCCAAGGGCTTCGTTGCCGGCCAGGCCGGCCCGAACTACCCGGCCCCGGTCGAAGCCATCAAGACCATCCAGAAAGCCGCCAACTTCGGCCGCGACAAGGCCTTGGAAGTCGAAGCAGCAGGCTTTGCCAAGCTGGCCAAGACGTCGGTTGCCGAAAGCCTGATCGGCCTGTTCCTGAACGACCAGGAACTCAAGCGCAAGGCCAAGGCGCATGACGAGATCGCCCATGACGTGAAGCAGGCCGCCGTGCTCGGTGCCGGCATCATGGGTGGCGGCATCGCTTACCAGTCGGCGGTCAAAGGCACCCCGATCCTGATGAAGGATATCCGCGAGGAAGCCATTCAGCTGGGCCTGAACGAAGCCTCCAAGCTGCTCGGCAACCGCGTCGACAAGGGCCGCCTGACCCCGGCCAAGATGGCCGAGGCGCTCAACGCCATTCGCCCGACCCTGTCCTATGGCGATTTCGCCAATGTCGACATCGTCGTCGAAGCCGTGGTCGAGAACCCGAAAGTGAAGCAGGCCGTGCTGGCCGAGGTGGAAGGCCAGGTGAAAGAGGATGCGATCCTTGCGTCCAACACCTCGACCATCTCCATCAACCTGCTGGCAAAAGCGCTCAAGCGCCCGGAAAACTTCGTCGGCATGCACTTCTTCAACCCGGTGCACATGATGCCGCTGGTGGAAGTGATCCGTGGCGAGAAGTCCAGTGAAGTGGCGGTCGCCACCACCGTGGCCTACGCCAAGAAAATGGGCAAGAACCCGATCGTGGTCAACGATTGCCCGGGCTTTTTGGTCAACCGCGTGCTGTTCCCGTATTTTGGCGGCTTTGCCAAGCTGGTCAGTGCCGGTGTCGACTTCGTGCGCATCGACAAGGTCATGGAAAAATTCGGCTGGCCGATGGGCCCAGCCTACCTGATGGACGTGGTCGGCATCGACACCGGCCACCACGGGCGTGACGTGATGGCCGAAGGCTTCCCGGACCGCATGAAGGACGAGCGCCGCTCGGCCGTCGACGCGCTGTACGAGGCGAACCGCCTGGGCCAGAAGAACGGCAAGGGCTTCTATGCCTACGAAACCGACAAGCGCGGCAAGCCGAAGAAAGTCTTCGACGCCGCCGTACTGGACGTGCTCAAGCCAATCGTGTTCGAACAGCGCGAAGTCACCGACGAAGACATCATCAACTGGATGATGGTCCCGCTGTGCCTGGAGACCGTGCGCTGCCTGGAAGACGGCATTGTCGAAACCGCTGCCGAAGCCGACATGGGCCTGGTGTATGGCATTGGTTTCCCTCCCTTCCGCGGTGGTGCGCTGCGTTACATCGACTCGATCGGTGTGGCCGAATTCGTCGCCCTGGCCGATCAGTACGCCGATCTGGGGCCGCTGTACCACCCGACTGCGAAGCTGCGTGAAATGGCCAAGAACGGCCAGCGCTTCTTCAACTGAGCGGTCAACGAGCTAGAGCGAGAGATTTGATATGAGCCTTAATCCAAGAGACGTGGTGATTGTCGACTTCGGTCGCACGCCAATGGGCCGCTCCAAGGGTGGCATGCACCGCAATACCCGCGCCGAGGACATGTCGGCGCACCTGATCAGCAAGCTGCTGGAGCGTAACGACAAGGTCGACCCGAAGGAAGTCGAGGACGTGATCTGGGGCTGCGTCAACCAGACCCTGGAGCAGGGGTGGAACATCGCCCGCATGGCGTCGCTGATGACCCCGATCCCGCACACTTCTGCAGCGCAGACCGTCAGCCGCCTGTGCGGCTCGTCGATGAGTGCACTGCACACCGCTGCCCAGGCGATCATGACCGGTAACGGCGATGTATTCGTGATTGGCGGGGTGGAGCACATGGGCCACGTCAGCATGATGCACGGCGTCGACCCCAACCCGCACCTGTCCTTGCATGCTGCCAAGGCTTCCGGGATGATGGGCCTGACTGCGGAAATGCTCGGCAAGATGCACGGCATCACCCGTGAGCAGCAGGACCTGTTCGGCGTGCGTTCGCACCAGTTGGCCCACAAGGCCACGGTCGAAGGCAAGTTCAAGGACGAGATCATCCCGATGCAGGGCTATGACGAGAACGGCTTCCTGAAGGTGTTCGATTTCGACGAAACCATTCGCCCGGAAACCACCCTCGAAGGCCTGGCGTCGCTCAAGCCCGCGTTCAACCCGAAAGGCGGTACCGTCACTGCCGGTACCTCGTCGCAGATCACCGACGGCGCTTCGTGCATGATCGTCATGTCCGGCCAGCGTGCGATGGACCTGGGTATCCAGCCATTGGCGGTGATCCGTTCGATGGCGGTGGCCGGTGTCGATCCGGCGATCATGGGTTATGGCCCGGTGCCGTCGACCCAAAAAGCCCTCAAGCGCGCCGGGCTGACCATGGCCGATATCGACTTCATCGAGCTCAACGAAGCCTTTGCTGCACAGGCCTTGCCAGTGCTGAAAGACTTGAAAGTGCTCGACAAGATGGATGAGAAGGTTAACCTGCACGGCGGCGCCATTGCTTTGGGCCACCCGTTCGGTTGCTCCGGGGCGCGCATTTCGGGCACCCTGCTCAACGTCATGAAGCAGAATGGCGGTACCCTGGGGGTGGCGACCATGTGCGTCGGCCTCGGTCAAGGTATCACCACTGTCTTTGAACGCGTCTGATCGCGTTGCGGGACAGCAACCGGGGCCTTGTGCCCCGGTTTTGTTTTTTCAGGATTAATTCAAGAGGGTGGGCAACATGCAGATACAACCAGGCGTATACCGGCATTACAAAGGGCCTGAGTACCGTGTCTTCAGCGTTGCGCGGCATTCCGAGAACGAAGAGTGGATGGTGTTCTACCAATGCCTGTATGGTGATTACAGCTTCTGGGTGCGCCCCCTTTTGATGTTCCAGGAGTCTGTCGAGGTTGACGGCGAGCAGGTGCCACGCTTTGCTTTGGTCAAGGCCGAAGAAGGGCTGCCAGGGTTGCTGGGCAAGTCGCACGAGTGATCACCCGAGCTTGACCTCACACTTTTGCCACTATATATAGCGGTGCCGCGTTTGGTACCTGACGCGTTTTTCATTTTCAGATTCAGGAATACTCCGATCCATGGGCAAATCGCTGGTCATTGTGGAATCCCCGGCCAAGGCCAAGACCATCAACAAGTATTTGGGCAACCAGTACGTGGTGAAGTCGAGTATCGGCCATATCCGAGACCTCCCCACCAGCGGTTCGGCCAGCGCAAGCAAAGAGCCAGCCGCCAAGCGTGGCAAGGCCGCGGGGGAGGCTCCGGCGCTGTCGCCGAAAGAAAAGGCCCGCCGCCAGCTGGTGGCACGCATGGGCGTCGACCCGGATCACGGCTGGAAGGCCAAGTACGAGATCCTGCCTGGCAAGGAAAAGGTGATCGAAGAGCTGCGTCGCCTGGCGAAGGATGCCGACACCATCTATCTCGCAACCGACTTGGACCGCGAGGGGGAAGCCATTGCCTGGCACCTGCGCGAAGCCATCGGCGGTGACGACACCCGCTACAAGCGCGTGGTGTTCAACGAAATTACCAAGAAGGCCATCCAGGAGGCTTTCTCGCAGCCAGGCGAGCTGGACATCGACCGGGTCAATGCCCAGCAGGCGCGGCGGTTCCTCGACCGTGTGGTCGGTTACATGGTTTCGCCGCTGCTGTGGGCCAAGATTGCCCGCGGCCTGTCCGCTGGCCGTGTGCAGTCGGTCGCGGTGAAGCTGGTGGTGGAGCGCGAGCGTGAAATCCGCGCATTCATCCCGGAAGAGTATTGGGAGATCCACGCCGACCTCGGTACCGCCAAGAACGCCAAGGTGCGTTTCGAGGTGGCGCGCGAGAAGGGCGAGGCCTTCAAGCCGCTGAACGAAGCCCAGACCATGGCTGCGCTGGAGAAGCTCAAGGCTTCCAGCTACAGCGTGGTCAAGCGTGAAGACCGCCCGACCAGCAGCAAGCCATCGGCGCCGTTCATTACCTCCACTCTGCAGCAGGCGGCCAGTAACCGCCTGGGCTTCGGGGTGAAGAAGACCATGATGATGGCCCAGCGCTTGTATGAAGCCGGCTACATCACTTACATGCGTACAGACTCGACCAACCTGTCGGTCGATGCCCTGGACATGGCGCGCAACTATATCGAGCGCGAGTTCGGCAAACAGTACCTGCCGGATGCGCCGCTGGTATACGGCAGCAAGGAAGGGGCCCAGGAGGCGCACGAAGCGATTCGTCCTTCCGATGTGAACACCCACCCGACCAAGCTCAGTGGCATGGAGCGCGACGCCGAGCGCCTGTACGAGCTGATCTGGCGCCAGTTCCTGGCCTGCCAGATGCCGCCGGCGCAGTACCTGTCCACCAGCGTCACCGTGGCTGCTGGCGACTTCGAACTGCGTGCCAAGGGCCGTATCCTCAAGTTCGACGGTTATACCCGTGTGTTGCCGCAGCAGAGCAAGCCGGGCGAAGACGACGTGCTGCCAGAGATGGTCCAGGGCGAAGCGCTGAAGCTGATTCAGATCGATCCGAGCCAGCACTTTACCAAGCCACCGGCACGCTTCACTGAAGCCAGCCTGGTCAAGGAAATGGAAAAGCGCGGTATTGGTCGCCCGTCGACCTATGCGGCGATCATCTCGACCATCCAGGACCGTGGCTATGTGACGTTGCACAACCGCCGTTTCTATTCCGAGAAAATGGGCGACATCGTCACCGAGCGCCTGTCGGAAAGCTTCTCCAACCTGATGGACTACGGTTTTACCGCCGACATGGAGGAGAACCTCGACGACGTGGCCCAGGGCGAACGTGACTGGAAGAACGTGCTCGACGAGTTCTACGGCGACTTCAGCAAGAAGCTGCAGACTGCCGAGTCCAGCGAAGGCGGGATGCGCGCCAACCAGCCGACCATGACCAACATTCCGTGCAAGGAATGTGGCCGGCCGATGATGATTCGTACTGCTTCCACCGGTGTGTTCCTGGGTTGCTCGGGTTACACCTTGCCGCCAAAAGAGCGCTGCAAGGCCACCGTCAACCTGGTGCCGGGTGACGAGATTGCCGCTGACGACGAGGGTGAATCGGAATCCCGCGTGCTGCTGGGCAAGCACCGTTGCCCGATCTGCGCCACGGCGATGGACGCTTACCTGCTGGATGAGAAGCACAAACTGCACATTTGCGGTAACAACCCGGATTGCGTGGGCTACGAGATCGAAGAGGGCAGCTACCGCATCAAGGGTTACGAAGGGCCGAGCCTGGAGTGCGACAAGTGTGGCAGCGAGATGCAGTTGAAGACCGGCCGTTTTGGCAAGTTCTTCGGCTGCACCAATCCAACCTGCAAGAACACCCGCAAACTGCTCAAGAGTGGCGAGGCGGCACCACCGAAGATGGACAAGGTGGACATGCCGGAGCTCAAGTGCGAGAAGGTCGACGACACTTACGTGCTTCGTGACGGCGCTTCGGGGTTGTTCCTGGCCGCCAGCCAGTTCCCGAAAAACCGCGAAACCCGTGCGCCGCTGGTGATGGAAATCGTGCCGCACAAGCACGAAATCGATTCGAAGTACCACTTCCTGTGCGATGCGCCGCAGAAAGACCCGGATGGCCGCCCGACGGTAATCCGCTACAGCCGCAAGACCAAGGAGCAGTACGTGCAGTCCGAAGTCGATGGCAAGCCGACCGGCTGGAAGGCGTTCTACGACGGCAATGCCTGGAAGGTTGAAGACAAGCGCTGATCTTTCAGTGCTTTAATTGGGGCCGCTTCGCGCCCCTTCGCGGCACAAGGCCGCTCCTGCAAGGAATCGTGTTCTCTTGTAGGGGCGGCCTTGTGCTGCGAAGGGGCGCGAAGCGGCCCCAATCATTTATGATGCATGTATTCGCCTTGCAGCCTGATGGGAGGGCACAGAAATGGCCCAGGAAACCTACACCCGCACCAACCAGAAACTATTCTTCGCCGGTCTCGCCCTCGAGTCCATGGCCAAGGCTGAACAAAGCCAGGCCATGAACGCCCAAGGCATGGTTCAGGCTGAGCGCGAGTCGGCGCTGTTTCACCTGTATGGCGCGCTGCTGGGCCTATGCCATGAAATCGGAGTCTTCTACCGACTGCCGGTTGTCGCAACGGTCGAGCAGGCGCTGGCCGACGATGCGCTCAATGGCATCGCCATACCGGAAGTGGCCGAGTTGCTGGAATTGGCCCGCCAGCGCGAAACCTGGCTGGCGCAGATGCTGAGTGCTTATGCCGATTTGTTCCGACCACCGGTCGCCAGGAAAGCGCCAAAAACCGACGTCACCCAGCCATTGATCCAGGCCGTCAATCTCGATGAGCCCGAGCATCCTGCGCTGTCGCGTGCCGAGCTGGAAAGCTGGCGCAACAACCTCAAGGGCCTGGTGAGACGTTTCCGCGATGCGTTGAGTGAGTGCTGATAGCCGTTACGGCTGGTACAATATTGGCCTTTCGCGGAGAACTGCCATTTATGTCTACGTCTTTTCTAGAAATTGTCGAGTTGCCTGATGGCCGCATCGAACTGCGTCGCGCCGAGGATGAGGGCTCCCTGGTAACCTTGGATTTCTCGGAAGACGCCAAGGCGTTCCTGCAGGGCCAGCACGTAGAAGTGGCCAAGGCCATGCTCAGCGTGGGTGTGCAGATGGCAGGTCGCCTGATGGATGGCGAGCTTGAGCGTGATGAAGGGCCGCGCGTGCTGCACTGAAGGTGCAGCAGGGCATCAGGTTTGTTCAAATGACAGGCAAAGCCTGAACATCAGCCGAGGCGGATGTTCAGGCTTTGTGCGTTTCCGACACTGGCAGCGCGCTGCAATTGCTGGCGTGCAGTGGCGTTGACGTTGCCCAGCCAGCTGACCACGGTGTGGCTGAGGCCCAGGCGCAGGGCTTCGCAGGCCAGTTGCAGCGGGGTTTGGTTAGCGCGAGGTTGCAGCAGCAGGATGCGTTCACGGTTGAGGCCGGCATCGCGCAGCCAGGCCTGGGTCAGGCTCGACGGCGGGGCGATCAGGGTCAGCCAGCGGGCCTCGTCCTCTTCGCTCAGCTCGCGCAGTACCGGTGCCAGCAGGCTTTGGCAGTGCCCGGGGGCGCCGCGCAGCGACAATTCGCTGAACAGTTCGGGCTGGTTGCTCTTGCGCGCCAGTTCGCTGGCTTTCAGGCCCGGTAGTACGGGCTGGGCGAGAAATGCTTCGAACAGGGGCAACTGGGCTTGCTCGGGTGCGTGAATGAACTGCTGCATGACGCCTCCTGGATCAGCGGCGAATGACGCCGACGCTCAAGCCCTCAATCACCAGTTCCTGATCTTTCAGGTCAACTTCGATGGGGGCGAATTCGGGGTTTTCGGCAAGCAGCCAGACCTTGCTGCCTTCACGCTTGAAGCGCTTGACGGTCACTTCGTCACCAATGCGGGCCACGACGATCTGACCGTTGCGGGCTTCGCGGCAGGTGTGAACTGCCAGAAGGTCGCCGTCGAAGATGCCGACGTCCTTCATGCTCATGCCGTGGACGCGCAGCAAATAGTCGGCCTGGGGGTGGAAGAAGGCAGGGTTGATATTGCAGGATTGCTCAATGTGCTGTTCGGCAAGAATTGGCGCACCGGCAGCAACCCTGCCGATGATCGGCAAGCCGCTTTCTTCTGCCTTGGTATCCAGGCCTGGAATGCGGATGCCGCGCGAGGCGCCCGGGGTCATCTCGATCGCGCCCTTGCGGGCGAGGGCCTTGAGGTGCTCCTCGGCAGCGTTGGGCGACTTGAAGCCCAGCTCCTGAGCGATCTCGGCGCGTGTCGGCGGGAAGCCGTTGTCTTCCAGGCAGCGCTTGATGAACGCGAGAATTTCGGCTTGGCGTGGCGTCAGTTTCAACATGGTGAGCGCTCTGTCTTTTTGTACAGTGACTGGGATTATATACAGTACTGGATGCGCTGCAAGCCAAATGGCGCAATAAACCTGAGCGGTGGCGCTTGCAGCCCGCAGCCAGGCTGCTTTTAAATGGCGACCGCCCGGTCACCGAGCCTTGACAGAAGCAGGCCTGAAACGTATGTTTCAAACACCTGTTTGTCTGGCGGAGCACGCGGAGTAGTCATGGCCCAATCGGAAACCGTTGAACGCATTCTCGATGCTGCCGAGCAGCTGTTCGCGGAAAGGGGGTTCGCCGAGACCTCGTTGCGGCTGATCACCAGCAAGGCCGGGGTCAACCTGGCGGCGGTCAACTATCATTTCGGCTCCAAGAAGGCACTTATTCAGGCCGTGTTCTCGCGCTTCCTCGGGCCCTTCTGCGCCAGCCTCGAACGCGAGCTGGAGCGGCGCCAGGCGAAGCCGGAGCACAAGCCCAGCCTCGAAGAACTGCTGGAAATGCTGGTGGAGCAGGCGTTGGCCGTGCAGCCTCGCAGCAATAACGACCTGTCGATCTTCATGCGCCTGCTGGGCCTGGCCTTCAGCCAGAGCCAGGGCCACCTGCGGCGTTACCTGGAAGACATGTACGGCAAAGTGTTCCGCCGCTACATGCTGCTGGTCAACGAGGCCGCGCCTCGTATTCCGCCACTGGAACTGTTCTGGCGCGTGCACTTCATGCTGGGTGCCGCCGCCTTCAGCATGTCCGGTATAAAGGCCCTGCGGGCAATTGCCGAGACCGACTTTGGCATCAACACCTCGATCGAGCAGGTGATGCGCCTGATGGTACCGTTCCTGGCCGCAGGCATGCGTGCCGACAGCGGCGTCACCGACGAGGCCATGGCCACGGCGCAGCTGCGGCCACGCAGCAAGACTACCGCGATCACCGCCAAGGCCTGAAGGCTGGGCGGGGCAGGGCGCTTCGGCTAAGCTAGCGCCCATGCCCGATCTCGACCTGCTGCACATTTCCCTCGCCGACCAATGCCTGTATGGCTTTGGCCGTGACCAGCTGCGCGTGCGCCTGCCGGTTTCCACGGCGCGCAACGGTGCCGGTGAGCGCAATGGCTCGGGCTGCACGCCGCGTGGCTTGCACCAGGTGCGGGCGAAGATCGGCGCGGGCCTGCCGCTTAATGCGGTGCTGGTCGGGCGGCGCTGGACGGGTGAGGTGTGGTCGCCGGCGTTGCACGCGCAATACCCCGGCCGCGACTGGATCCTGACTCGCATCCTCTGGCTAAGCGGCTGCGAACCTGGCGTCAATCGCCTGGGCGCGGTCGACACCTTCCGCCGCTTTATCTACCTGCACGGCACCCCGGATACGGAACCCATGGGCGTAGCGCTGTCCCATGGCTGCATACGCCTGCGCAACACTGACTTGCTTGGCCTGTTCGACCGTATCGGGGGGCATTGCCCGGTGCAGGTCGCAGAGGCCGCATGCCCTGATTGGGCTTCTCTCGTTCTGCAATGAAGGATTACCTATGACCGTCAGCCTGCAAGGCTCCCTGATGGTGGATATCGCCGGTAAATGGCTGACCGCCGAAGACCGTCACTTGCTGCGCCAACCCGAAGTGGCCGGCCTGATCATCTTTGCCCGCAACATCGACAGCCCACGTCAGGTGCGTGAGCTGTGCGCGTCGATCCGTGCCATCCGCCCCGACCTGATTCTGGCGGTGGACCAGGAAGGTGGTCGCGTGCAGCGCCTGCGTCAGGGTTTCGTGCGCCTGCCGGCCATGCGTGCGCTGGCCGATAATGACAACGCCGAATATCTGGCGGAGCAGTGCGGTTGGCTGATGGCGACCGAGGTGCTGGCGGTTGGCCTGGACCTCAGCTTTGCCCCGGTGCTCGACCTGGACCACCAGCGTAGCGCCGTGGTCGGCAGCCGTGCCTTCGAGGGTGACCCGCTGCGTGCCACGCAACTGGCCGGGGCGTTCATTCGCGGTATGAATGCGGCGGGCATGGCTGCCTGTGGCAAACACTTCCCGGGGCATGGCTGGGCCGAGGCGGACTCGCATGTGGCCATTCCCACCGATGAGCGCAGCCTTGAACAATTGCGCCAGGTCGACCTGGTGCCATTCTCGCGCCTGAGCGGGCAATTGGCGGCGGTGATGCCGGCGCATGTCATCTACCCGCAGGTCGACAACCAGCCAGCCGGTTTCTCCCGGCGTTGGCTGCAGGACATCCTGCGCGGCGAGCTGGGCTTTGACGGGGTGATCTTCAGTGATGATCTGTCGATGGCCGGTGCGCATGTGGTGGGTGATGCGGCCAGCCGTATCGAGGCGGCGTTGAGCGCCGGCTGTGACATGGGCCTGGTGTGCAATGACCGGGCGGCAGCAGAGCTGGCACTGAGTGCTGCGCAGCGCATGAAGGTCAAGCCATCGCCGCGGATTGCGCGGATGCGCGGGCAAGGGTTTGCGCGGACCGACTATCGCCAACAGCCGCGCTGGCTGGAGGCGTTGGGGGCGTTGAAGGAAGCTCAGCTGGTCGATTGACTGCGCAGGCCTCTTCGCGGGTTTACCCGCGAAGAGGCCAGTACAGGCAGTACAACATGCTGAATTACCGCCCGCGCTTGCCTGGCAAGGGCGCAAACAGTGCCTCGATTTCTTCATCGCCCATGCGCCATTGCCCAGCCTGCCCGCCATCCAGCAAGCTGGCTGCCAGCGCCGCTTTTTCCTGCTGCAGCAACTGGATCTTCTCTTCAACCGTACCCCGGGTAATGAGCTTGAATACGAACACCGGCTTGTCCTGGCCAATGCGGTAGGCGCGGTCGGTGGCCTGGTTTTCGCTGGCCGGGTTCCACCAGGGGTCGAAGTGGATCACCGTGTCCGCGGCCGTCAGGTTCAAGCCCACGCCACCGGCCTTGAGGCTGATCAGGAACACTTCGCTATCACCCTGCTGGAACTGCTGCACAGGCGTGCGACGGTCCCGGGTATCGCCGGTCAGCAGGCTGTAGCGGATACTGCGCTTTTCCAGCTCCTGCTGGATCAGCGCCAGCATCGAGGTGAACTGCGAGAACAGCAGCACCCGGCGCCCTTCGCTTAACAGCTCTTCGAGCATTTCCAGCAGTGCGCCCAGCTTGCCCTTGTCGGCCTGGTTGCCTTTGCTTTCCACGCCCTTGACCAGCCGCAGGTCGCAGCACACCTGGCGCAGTTTGAGCAGCGCGTCGAGGATGACGATCTGGCTGCGTGCCGCGCCATTGCGGGCGATTTCGTCGCGGACTTTCTTGTCCATGGCCACCCGCACCGCCTCGTAGGTATCGCGCTGGGCGTCGCTGAGCTCGACCCAGTGCACCATCTCGGTCTTGGCCGGCAACTCGGTGGCCACCTGCTCCTTGGTGCGGCGCAGCAGGAACGGGCGGATGCGCGTGACCAGATGGCCCAGCCGCTCAGCGTCGCCATGGCGTTCGATCGGGGTGCGGTAGTCCTGGTTGAAGCGTTTGACATCGCCCAGCCAGCCGGGCATCAGGAAGTGGAAGATCGACCACAGCTCGCCCAGGTTGTTTTCCATCGGCGTGCCGGTCAGGCACAGGCGCTGGCCGGCCTGTAGCTCGCAGACGGCGAGGGCGGCCTTGCTGGTGCTGCTCTTGATGTTCTGCGCCTCGTCCAGCACCAGCATGTGCCAGTTTTGGGCGCGCAGGTGTTCGAGGTCGCGTGGGATCAGGGCGTAAGTGGTCAGGACCAGGTCGTATTCGTGCAGTCGGGTGAAATGCTTGTTGCGCCCCGGGCCATGCAGTGCCAGCACGCGCAGGTCGGGGGCGAAACGCTGGGCTTCGTCCAGCCAGTTGGGTATCAGGCTGGTGGGCATGACCGCCAGGGCCGGTGTGCCCAGGCGCCCGGACTCTTTCTCCAGCAGCAGGTGCGCCAGGGCCTGCAGGGTCTTGCCCAGGCCCATGTCGTCACCGAGGATGCCGCCGGTGCCCATATCGCGCAGTGCCTGTAGCCAGTTCAGGCCCTGCTGCTGATAAGGGCGCAAGCTGGCCTGCAGCCCGGCGGGTGGTTCCACTTGCAGGTCGCGGGCATCGCGCAGGCGGCGGCCCAGATCGCGAACGTGCTCGCCACCCTCCCAGAGCAAGGGCAACCCTTCGATTTCGTTGAGGCGCGCGGCGTCGGCGCGTTCCATGCGTAGCGCCGGGCCCGCTGTGTCTTCGTGCAGGTACAGCTTGCCCAGGGTGCCCATCACGGCCTTGATGCGGCCGTAGGGCAGGGCGACGCGCAACGCCGGGGCATCCAGGCGGCCGCGGTTGAGGTCGATCAGCAGGTGTTCATCGTCACTGCGCCGGGCCAGTTCGTTGGGGCGCAGCAGCTCCGGGCTGCTGCGCAGCAGTTGCAGCACGATTGGCAGCAAGCTGTGACGCTGACCGTCGACCACGATGCCCAGCTCCAGGTCGAACCATTCATGGCCGGGCGCTTCGTCGATGGTGGCGTACCAGTTGTCCACCTCCTGCAGGTTGAAGGCGAAGTCACGGTGGACGTCTATGTTCCAGCCGGCTTGGCGCAGGCGTGGCAGGCCCTCACGGGCGAAGCGCAGCCAGGCTTCGTCGTCGGGCAGTTGGAACATTTCGCCGGCACTGTCGGGCAGGGCCTTGCTCTGGCGAGTGGCGGGTTTGAAGCCCAGGTCACGTAACGCCTTGCGCAAGGCCTGCTCGGCTTGCGGCTGTCGGCGAATTCGCTGGCTGGTATTGCCGACCAGGCGGGTCAACGGCTTTTCGTCATTGCCGCTGGCGCGCAGGTCGTCGTAGTCGAATGCCAGTGCGGCACGGTGTTGCATTTGCCGCTGCATACGCCCGGTCTTGGGCATATAGGCGCTGAATTCGAGGCTGCCCAACGTCAATCGCCCTCTTGGCGTGATGTCTTCGATGTGCTCGGTGCTCACGGCAGTGGGGGTGGGGACGTGACGGTTCAAGGCGTTCAATCGATGACTCAAGGGGATGACCAGATGCTCGGGCACGATGGGCGCGCGTGCAAGCTGGCTGGCAATGAAGGGGTCGAGGTCGTGGCGCAGCATGCCGGTCAGATGCTGCTGCCGGTCAACATAGTGCATGGGCTCGATGGGCACCGCCTGCAACTGCTCGTGACCATTGTGGTACCAGGCGCCACGGTAGCTGCCATTGTCCAGCCTGACCCAGCGGAACTCGGCGTGTAGCTCCGGCCCCGGGGCCAGTGGCGCCAAGTCGTCTTCAAACAGAAGGCGGCCCGTGGCCAGGGCATAGCTGTAGAGCTCACCGCCCGGTTTGCCCTCCAGTTGCACCGTGGACGCCATCGTTTCGCGGCGGGAATCGATCAGGCGCAACAGCCGCGCATCGTCTTCTGTGACGTAGCGAGGCGTGTAGTAGAGCATTTCGGGCATCGATGTGATGCGGCCGATCTTCAGGGTGTCGTCTGCCTGGCGGGTACCTTTGATTGGCTCAAGCCGCCAGAGCCCGTGATCCACCTGGATTCGGTAATAGATTGCCGGGCCTTTGCGCGCTGGCCCTTGAGGCGTTGGTTGCGAGGGGGACTCAAGGGCTTCCACCCATAGGTTGAGGTCCGGTGGCAGCGACAGGGCGGATTGTTCATGGGGGGCTGTGGCGTCGGGGCTGTCCTGCAATTGCAGCAGCGCCGCAACGCAGTGTTTGCAGTTGAGCCCGACTGGGCAGCTGCATTTCCCAAATACCCGCAGGTCCCCATAGTTGACGACCAGGCGGATTATCTGCTGGTAGGTCTCGCCTGCCGAACCCTGGCAGATGGCCTCGATCGTTGCGTCATCCTGCGACAGGATGCGTGCCCGCGCTTGCGCAGCATAGCTGCGGCCTCGTGCCAGCGTGCCGGCCTCGATGAAGTCGACCCAGCCCGGATAGGCCCTTAGCAGCTGCTGCGCATCGCCATCGCTCACATCACTGCTCCATCATCTCCGGGTCCATCACCGGCATTTTCGGCGTGCCCGGTGGCGTGACCTTCAGCAGCACCGCCAGGTGCCCGCCGTCGAGGAAGGTCAGCTGGCCGCCCTTGACGTTGCTGTTGCTCTGCTTGAACTGCTCGCTTTGCAGGACGCTGCCGTTGCCGTCCAGCTGGTTGACCCAGAAGTTGGCCTCGACCGAGATAAAGCGGCCTTCAGCGATGCTCAGGTTGCCTTCGATGGGGAAGTGGCCGAACTGTTCGGTGCCTTCGCCCAGGGCGATGCGGCCAGGCTCGCTGCCGACCTGCTGCTGCCAGGCCTTGTGCATCAATACGGTGTAGTCGGCAGTGGCTTCCAGGCGGGTGGCTTCGTCTTCCAGCGCCAGGCGGCGCTCGGCGTCCTTCGCCAGGCGCGGGGCGCCGGCGCTCCAGTCTTCAGGGGCAAACGGGCTGGTGAAGGCAGGCACGCTGTTCTGCCGCACCAGAATCATTTCTACCTGATACAGGCCTTCGGCGAAGGCGGCTGGCGCGAACAGCGCCAGCAGCAGGGTCAGGCAACGGATGGCACGCATGGATCTTCCTTAGGCAGGCTGTGGTGTCAGGCGCTCGAACAGCGCCTCCAGGGTATTGAAGCGTTCGTCGGGGCGTTCCATCGGGACCAGGAAGCGGAACTGGGTGGCGCCTTCGAACTTGTAGCGTTTGGGCTGGCCCTGGATCAGCTTGATCAGGGTCAGCGGGTCGACCGGGGTTTCGGCTTCGAACTCGAGCTTGCCGCCATTGGGGCCGGCATCGACTTTCTTGATGCCTAGCTTTTCTGCGTGCAGCTTGAGCGAGGTCAGGCGCATCAGGTTCTTGGTCGGCTCTGGCAGCAGGCCGAAGCGGTCGATCATTTCCACCTGCAGGTCCTTGAGGCCTTCTTCGTCGGCGGCCGAGGCAATGCGCTTGTACAGGATCAGCCGCGCATGCACGTCGGGCAGGTAGCTCTCGGGGATCAGCGCCGGCAGGCGCAGGTTGATCTCCGGGCCGCCGCCCAGCGGCTGCTCCAGATTTGGCTGGGTACCCTTGCGGATCGCCTTGACCGCGCGCTCGAGCATTTCCATGTACAGGGTGAAGCCCACCGCCTGGATCTGCCCGCTCTGGCCTTCGCCCAGCAGCTCGCCCGCACCGCGGATTTCCAGGTCGTTGGTGGCCAGCACGAAGCCGGCGCCCAGGTCTTGGGTGTTGGCGATGGCCTCCAGGCGTTTTTCGGCGTCGGCGCTGACTTTTTGCCGGGTAGGCGTCAGCAGGTAGGCGTAGGCCTGGTGGTGGCTGCGGCCGACCCGGCCACGCAGCTGGTGCAGCTGCGCCAGGCCAAATTTGTCGGCGCGCTCGATGACGATGGTGTTGGCGCTGGGCACGTCGATGCCGGTTTCGATGATGGTCGACGCCACCAGCACGTTGAAGCGCTTGTGGTAGAAATCGCTCATCACCTGTTCCAGCTCGCGCTCGCGCATTTGCCCGTGGCCGATGCCGATACGTGCCTCGGGCACCAGTTCGGCAAGGTCGGCGGCGCATTTTTCGATGGTTTTCACATCGTTGTGCAGGTAGTACACCTGGCCACCGCGCAGCAGCTCACGCAGCAGCGCCTCCTTCACGGTGCTGTTGTTGTGCTCCATGACGAAGGTGCGCACCGACAAGCGGCGCGCCGGCGGCGTGGCGATGATCGACAGGTCGCGCATGCCGGCCACTGCCATGTTCAGCGTGCGAGGGATCGGCGTGGCGGTCAGGGTGAGGATGTCGACCTCGCTGCGCAGGGCCTTCAGCTGCTCCTTCTGGCGCACGCCAAAGCGGTGCTCTTCGTCGATGATGGCCAGGCCCAGGTCCTTGAAGCGCACATCGTCCTGCAGCAGCTTGTGGGTGCCGATGAGGATGTCGATCTTGCCTTCGGCCAGGTCGGCGGCGGCGGCGGCCACCTCTTTGGCCGACTTGAAGCGGCTCATCACTTCCACGGTCACCGGCCAGTCGGCAAAACGGTCGCGGAAGCTGTTGTAGTGTTGCTGGGCGAGCAGGGTAGTGGGCACCAGCACCGCTACCTGGCGGCCACTGTGCACGGCGATGAACGCGGCGCGCATGGCCACTTCGGTCTTGCCGAAGCCGACGTCGCCGCACACCAGGCGGTCCATCGGCTTGGGCGCCAGCATGTCGGCCCGCACGGCCTCGATGGCGGTTTGCTGGTCCGGGGTTTCTTCGAACGGGAAGCCGGCGCTGAAGGTGGCGTAGTCGGCGGACGGGTCGGCAAATGCATAACCCTTGCGTGCGGCACGGCGGGCATAGATGTCGAGCAGTTCGGCAGCCACGTCGCGCACCTGTTCGGCGGCCTTGCGTTTGGCCTTCTGCCAGGCTTCCGAGCCCAGCCGGTGCAACGGTGCCAGGGCATCGTCGCTGCCGGTGTAGCGGGCGATCAGGTGCAGGTTGGCCACCGGCACGTACAGCTTGGCGTTCTCGGCGTATTCCAGGGTGAGGAACTCGGCAGCCTGGCCGTCGATCTCCAGGGTGGCCAGGCCCAGGTAGCGGCCCACGCCATGGTCGATGTGCACCACCGGCGCACCTTCGCGCAGCTCGGTGAGGTTCTTGATGACCGCGTCGTTGGCGGTTTCGCCGCGCTTGTCGCGGCGGCGGCGCTGCATCACCCGCTGGCCGAACAGTGGGCTTTCGGCAATCAGGGCCAGCCCTGGATCGTCCAGCAGCAGGCCGTCGTCCAGCGGGGCGATGGTGATCGCCAGGCGCTCGGCACCGGTAATGAAGTCGTCCCAGCCTTCGACGGTATGCGGGCGCAGCTTCAGTCGTTCGAGCAGCTCCAGCAGCACTTCCCGGCGGCCCGCTGATTCGGCGGTGAACAGCACGCGGCCGGGGAACTGATTGAGGAAGTTGGCCAGTTCGGCCAGCGGCTGGTTGGCCTTGGCCTCGATAGCCAGGTTGGGCAGGGCGCGGGCCGGGAAGCGCTCACGGCCTGCGCCCGGCTCGATGTCTTCGCTGCTGACCACCACCCGCGGCCATTGCTTGAGCCGGGCGAAGCAGTCTTCCACCGGCATGAACAGCTCGGCGGGCGGCAGCAGCGGGCGGCTGAGGTCGCCGCGGCGGTCTTCATAACGCCCGCGCACGTCGTTCCAGAAGTGTTCAGCGGCCTGTTCCACACCGGGCAGCGAAAACACCTGGGTGTCGGCTGGCAGGTAGTCGAACAGGGTGGAGGTTTCTTCGAAGAACAGCGGCAGGTAGTACTCGATGCCGGCAGGGATGATACCGCTGGCCAGGTCCTGGAAGATTGCGCTGCGGCGGAAGTCGACGTCGAAGCGTTCACGGAAGCGTGCCTTGAAGCGGGTCACTTCCTCTTTCTGCATGGGAAATTCGCGTGCCGGCAGCAGGCGCACCGAATCCACCTTGTCGATCGAGCGCTGGGTCTCGGGGTCGAAGGTGCGCAGTGTCTCGATCTCGTCGTCGAACAGGTCGATGCGGTAGGGCAGCTTGCTGCCCATCGGGAACAGGTCGATTAGCGCGCCGCGCACGGCGAACTCGCCATGTTCATAGACGGTGTCGACGCAACGATAGCCACTGGCCTCCAGGCGCGTGCGCATCTGCTCCACGTCGATGGTCTGGCCCACGTCCAGCACCAGGCTGCTGCCCAGCAGGAAGCGCGTGGGCGCCAGGCGGTGCAGGGCGGTGGTGACCGGCACCACCAGGATGCCGTGGCTCAGCTCCGGCAGGCGGTACAGGCTGGCGATGCGCTGGGAAATGATGTCCTGGTGTGGCGAGAACAGGTCGTAGGGCAGGGTTTCCCAGTCGGGGAACGGCAGCACTGGCAGGTCGGGGGCGAAGAAGCGCAGCTCCTGCTCCAGACGGTCGGCGGCCTGGCTGTCGGCGGTCAGCAGCAGGGTGAAGCGGCCAGCGTTGCTGGCAGCCTCGGCGATGGCAAGGCTGAGGGCGGCACCGGGCAGGTTACCCCAGGTTTGTTTGCCGGCCGTGGCCGACATGTGCGGTAGGCGCAGAACTGACACGGGAGATTGCACTCCAAGCGTTGCGGCAAAGACACCGATTGTACCGGTGAGCGTGCCGGCTGTCAGGCTCGAAAGGGCGTGAACGCTGGCTTGCATCACTACGACAGGCGCTCATTGCCGGTTCCGCGTCGGGGCGTCATAATGTAGCCCCTTTTTTCTGTCCCTACATGTGGAAGGTTCCCGTGACTCAGAAGCCCGACCAGTGTCTTGGTGAGTGGATTGATCGTGAAGCTCTGGCTGAAGCGATGATCCCGCTTATCGGTCAGCTCTACCGCAACAATAACGTGGTGAGCTCGATTTATGGCCGTAGCCTGATCAACCGTTCGGTTATCTCGATCCTCAAGGCGCACCGCTTTGCGCGTCATCGTCAAACCGACGAAACCGAACTGTCCGTCCACGAGACATTCCCCCTGCTCAAGGCCATGAGCGAGCTGAAACTGGGCGCCGCTTCGGTCGACCTGGGCAAGCTGGCCAACAAGTTCAAGCAGGAAGGCAATGGCCGCACTGCCGAGCAGTTCGTCCGTGAAGAGCTGGCCGACGTGGTTGGCCAGCAGAACGCTTCGGCGCGCAAAGGCACCGACGTTGTCCTGTACGGCTTCGGCCGCATTGGCCGCCTGCTGGCGCGCATCCTGATCGAGAAGACCGGTGGCGGCGACGGCCTGCGCCTGCGTGCCATCGTCGTGCGCAAAGGCGCCGAGAACGACCTGGTCAAGCGTGCCAGCCTGCTGCGTCGTGACTCGGTGCACGGCCCGTTCGATGGCACCATCACCATCGACGAAGCCAACAACACCATCACCGCCAACGGCAACCTGATCCAGGTTATCTACGCCAAGAGCCCGAGCGAAGTCGACTACACCCAGTACGGCATCGACAACGCGCTGATCGTCGACAACACCGGCGTATGGCGTGATGCCGACGGCCTGGGCCAGCACCTGGCCTGCCCGGGCGCTGCCCGCGTGATCCTCACCGCACCTGGCAAGGGCGCGCTGAAGAACATCGTGCACGGCATCAACCACGGTGACATCGCTGCTGATGACAAGATCATCTCGGCGGCCTCCTGCACCACCAACGCCATCGTGCCGGTGCTGAAGGCGGTGAACGACAAGTACGGCATCATCAACGGCCACGTCGAAACCGTTCACTCGTTCACCAACGACCAGAACCTGATCGACAACTTCCACAAGGGCAGCCGCCGTGGTCGTGCCGCGCCGCTGAACATGGTCATCACCGAAACCGGCGCCGCCACTGCTGCTGCCAAGGCGCTGCCAGTGCTGAAGGGCAAGCTGACCGGCAACGCCATTCGTGTGCCGACGCCAAACGTTTCGATGGCCATCCTGAACCTGAACCTGGAAAAGGCCACCAACCGCGACGAGATCAACGAGTACCTGCGCCAGACGGCCATGCACTCGGAACTGCACAAGCAGATCGACTACGTCAGCTCGCAGGAAGTGGTTTCGACCGACTTCGTTGGCTCGCGCCACGCCGGTGTGGTTGATGCTGAAGCCACCATCGCCAATGACAACCGCGTTGTCCTGTACGTCTGGTACGACAACGAATTCGGTTACAGCTGCCAGGTGGTTCGCGTGATGGAAGACATGGCCGGTGTGAACCCGCCAGCGTTTCCGCGCTGATTTGCTTGTAAGGCAATGAAAAAACGGGAACCTTCGGGTTCCCGTTTTTTTTGCCTGATGAACTGATCGGGCATCTACTGTGTCTGTACTGACCTCATCGCCGGCAAGCCAGCTCCTACAGGTACAGCAAAGTCGTCAGACTCGGCTCAGTACTTGCGGGAGCTGGCTTGCCGGCGATGAGGCCAGTGCAGGCAACCGAGAGCCCGAACCTTGCGCATAGCCTTACTGTTCATCCTCCTGCTGCTCACCGCCTGCAACCAGGGCCCCACCCTGGAGCGCCTGGGCGGCCCGAGCATGGGTAGCAGCTACAGCATCCAATACGTCCGCGAGCCCGGTGGCCCGGGGCCGGCCCAGGTACAGGCGGCGGTCGAAACCATCCTTGGCGACATCGACCGGCACTATTCGACCTACCGCAGCGACTCCACCGTCAGCCGTTTCAACCAGCTGCCCGCCAACCAGTGCCTGACCCTGCCGCCCGACATGCTCGAGCTGGTTGCCCTCGGCCAGCACCTGGCCGAGCAAAGTGATGGCGCCTTTGACCTCACCGTCGAGCCCTTGCTCGACCTCTGGGGCTTCGGCCCTCAGGCCCGCCACGAGCAGGTGCCGGACCCGCAAGCACTGGCCCAGGTTCGTCAGCGTGTGGGCCATCGGCACTTGCATATCGAAGGCCAGACCCTATGCAAGGACGCCCCGGTGCAGCTCGACTTCAACAGCATCGCCGCCGGCCATGCCGTGGACTTGATCGCCGCGCGCCTGCTTGCCATGGGTGTCGCCAGCTTTGTCGCCGAGGCCACTGGCGAGCTCAAGGCGGTTGGCCGCAAACCCGACGGCACCCCCTGGCGCATCGCCCTGGAATTGCCCCGCGAAGACCGTCAGATCGCCCGGCAGATCATCGCGGTCAATGGCCTTTCGGTCTCAACCTCGGGTGACTATCGGCACTATTTCGAGGAGAATGGCCGGCGCTATTCGCACACCTTCGATGCCCGCCTCGGGCGCCCTGTGCAGCACGACCTGGCCGCAGCCACCGTGCTGGATGTCTCGGCGTTGCAGGCCGACGGCTACTCGACACTGCTGCTGATACTTGGCCCTGAGCGTGGCTGGGATTATGCCGTGGCGCATGGCCTGGCCGCAGTATTGGTGACTCGGGCCGAGGGTGGCTTCGTCTCTCGAGCTACGCCCGCATTCGAACGGGCAGTGAAAGGCGATTGAAAGCGCAGGCAGGGATGATTGCCGCCAGGGAATGGGTGAACCATATGTAGTGCGGGCAAAATTGGCCTACGACGCGACCAAGGGTTAATGTGCGCGGCGTTCACGCTTGATTAGACTGCACCCGAATTTTCTCATGACGCCCCGGCGGCATGATCGCGCCCCGCGAGCGACCGTGGCTTGCGGGCAGTTCTGAAGGAGTACGCATGGCTGTCTACAACTACGACGTAGTGGTGCTGGGTTCTGGCCCGGCCGGTGAAGGCGCGGCAATGAACGCCGCCAAAGCAGGGCGCAAGGTAGCGATGGTCGATGACCGTCGCCAAGTCGGTGGCAACTGCACGCACCTGGGTACCATCCCGTCCAAGGCACTGCGTCACTCGGTGCGGCAGATCATGCAGTTCAACACCAACCCGATGTTCCGGGCCATCGGTGAGCCGCGCTGGTTCTCGTTCCCGGACGTGCTGAAAAGCGCCGAGAAGGTGATTTCCAAGCAAGTGGCATCGCGCACCGGCTACTACGCCCGCAACCGTGTCGATGTGTTCTTCGGCACCGGCAGCTTCGCCGACGAGCAAACCGTTGAAGTGGTGTGCCCGAACGGTGTGGTGGAAAAGCTCAACGCCAAGCACATCATCATTGCCACCGGCTCGCGCCCGTACCGCCCGGCCGACATCGACTTCCACCACCCGCGCGTCTACGACAGCGACACCATCCTCAGCCTTAGCCACACCCCGCGCAAGCTGATCGTGTACGGCGCCGGCGTGATTGGTTGCGAATACGCCTCGATCTTCAGCGGCCTGGGCGTGCTGGTCGAGCTGGTGGACAACCGTGGCCAGTTGTTGAGCTTCCTGGATTCGGAAATTTCCCAGGCACTGAGCTACCACTTCAGCAACAACAACATCACTGTGCGCCACAACGAAGAGTATGAGCGCGTCGAAGGCCTGGACAACGGGGTGATCCTGCACCTGAAATCGGGCAAGAAGATCAAGGCCGACGCCTTGCTGTGGTGCAACGGCCGTACCGGCAACACCGACAAGCTGGGCCTGGAAAACATCGGCATCAAGGTCAACAGCCGTGGCCAGATCGAGGTCGACCAGGCTTACCGCACCACCGTGCCGAACATCTACGGTGCCGGTGACGTGATCGGCTGGCCGAGCCTGGCCAGTGCCGCCCATGACCAGGGGCGTTCTGCGGCTGGCAGCATCGTCGACAATGGCAGCTGGCGCTTCGTCAATGACGTACCGACTGGTATCTACACCATTCCGGAAATCAGCTCGATCGGCAAGAACGAGCAGGAGCTGACCCAGGCCAAGGTGCCGTACGAAGTGGGCAAGGCCTTCTTCAAGAGCATGGCGCGTGCGCAGATCGCCGGCGAGCCGCAGGGCATGCTGAAGATCCTGTTCCACCGTGAAACCCTGGAAATCCTCGGCGTACACTGCTTCGGCTACCAAGCTTCGGAAATCGTCCACATTGGCCAGGCGATCATGAATCAGCCGGGTGAGCTGAACAACCTGAAGTACTTCGTCAACACCACGTTCAACTACCCGACCATGGCCGAAGCTTACCGGGTAGCTGCCTACGACGGCCTGAACCGGCTTTTTTGAGCGGCTCCGACCGGTGGCCTGAGCCGGTCGGAGAGACCGATTTCAACCCTACCCGAGGGTGGTCTTGGCCAAACCGGGAAAGTCTGTAATCAGGCTGTCCACGCCAAAGTCAGCGAGCCGGCGCATAAGCGCCGGTTCGTTGACCGTCCACACCGACACGTGCAAACCCTGGCCCTGTGCTTTCAGCAGGCGCTCGGGGGTGCACAGTGTCCAGTTCAATGCCAGCAGCTCGCAACCGTAGTTCTGTGCCACCTTCAGCGGGTCGAGCCAGGCGTACTCGGCGACCAGCCCGCGTTTCACGTCCGGCACCAGCTCCACGGCCGCGCCCAGCACTTCGCGTGAGCTGGAGGTGATGGTGACCTTGTCCAGCAGGCCGTATTGCTGGGCCAGTTCGCGAATCGCCAGCACGGTAGTTGCGGCGCGGGTGCGCGAAGCGCTTTTCACTTCCAGCTGCCAGTGCTCGAACGGGCATTTCTCGAACAGCTCTTCCAGTTTCGGGATAGGGCAGGGCTGCACGTGGCCCGGGCCGCCGTTGCGCGCATCGATCTTCACCAGGTCGGCGGCAGGGTGATCGACCACCTTGCCCCGTCGGCCGGTGGTGCGCTTGAGGGTTGGGTCGTGGATCACCATCAGCTCGTTGTCGGCCGACAGGTGCAGGTCCAGTTCGCAGCGGGTGACGCCGTGGGACAGGCACTGGCGAAAGCTGTGCAGGGTGTTCTCGGGCGCTTCGCCCTTGGCGCCGCGATGGCCGTAGATCAGGGTCACGTTCGTTCCTTCAAATCAGAGAAAAACAGGGTCATGAGGCGGGATCGTTCTGTTCCAGCTGCTGGCGCCGTTGTTGTTGCTGGCGCTGCAGGATGTAGCGAGCCAGCAGTTGGCGCTGGGCGTCGGTCATGTCGATGAATTCGGTGCCGACCTCGAAGCCGCCCTCGGGGCAAGGGTCGCAATGGGTGACCTTGCCGCGCAGCAGCAAGCCATGGGCGCGCGGCATCAGCACCATCTTCACTTTTACCCGGGTGCCCGGGGCAATGTGCGTCGCCTGCGCGAATTCGATACCGCCTTCGGAAAGGACTACCGGCAGAGGCTGGCCTACTTCGCCGAGCAGGGTCTGGGCAACGACTGCGCTGAGCAGGTCGAGGCGTTTGTTCTGTGCCCGCAGGAAGGCCGCGAGGGTGCGGTCCTTGTCGCTTAGCTGACGCAGCAGGTGCTGCGACTCGAAGTCGGACAGGTGCAGCTCGCTGAGCAGGTTGAACAGCGGAGAATCATCTTGCAATACATCTGGCTCAAGGGCTTCGGCCGCGCTGAGGGGGCTGATTTGAAGTGCGATCCGATCTTCGATGCGGTAGTATTCGCGGCGATCTTCTTCGTCTAATGTCGTCATGGCGAACCCAAGGTAGCGGCGGTGGTCCGAGTGTAAAGCCGCCGTAGGCGCCTCGCCACAAGGACGTTCCCTTTCATCCGAACAAGCCCCGACATGTTCAGACCTCTTTTCGCATTCATAGGCACGCGTTATACCCGTGCCAAACGCCGTAATCACTTCGTCTCGTTCATTTCCCTGACCTCGATGATCGGCCTCGCCCTGGGCGTGGTGGTGATGATCGTGGTGCTGTCGGTGATGAACGGTTTCGACCACGAAATGCGCACCCGCGTGCTGGGCATGATCCCCCATGCCACGCTGGAGAGCGGCCAGCCCATTGCTGACTGGCCTGCCCTTGCCCAACAAGTAAAGCAGAATCCGCAGGTGGTGGCGGTTGCGCCGTTCACCCAGATGCAGGGCCTGCTGACCCATGATGGCAAGGTGCAGAAGGTGCTGCTCAACGGCATCGATCCGGCCCGCGAGCGTGAGGTGTCGATCATCGACAACTTCGTCCTGCAAGGCCGCCTCGACCAGCTGGCGCCGGGTGAGTGGGGCATCATGATCGGCGACAAGGCTGCGGCCAAGCTGGGTGTGGCCATCGGCGACAAACTCACCTTCGTCGCCCCCGAGGTCAGCGTGACGCCGGCGGGCATGTTCCCGCGCATGAAGCGCTTCACCGTGGTTGGCACCTTCCACGTGGGCGCAGGCGAGATCGACGGTTACCTGGGGTTGACCAACATCAGCGACCTTTCCCGCCTGCACCGCTGGAAGCCCGACCAGGTGCAGGGCCTGCGCCTGAAGTTCGACGACCTGTTCCAGGCGCCGCGCGTGGCCTGGAGCATCGCACAGCAGCTGGGCGACCAGGAGTTCTACAGCCGTGACTGGACCCGCACCCACGGCAACCTGTACCAGGCCATCCGCATGGAAAAGGCCATGATCGGCCTGCTGTTGCTGCTGATCGTGGCGGTGGCGGCGTTCAACATCATTTCCACCCTGGTGATGGTGGTCAACGACAAGCGCGGCGACATTGCCATCTTGCGCACGCTGGGCGCCACCCCCGGGCAGATCATGCTCATCTTCATGGTCCAGGGCACGGTGATCGGGGTGATCGGTACCCTGATCGGCGCCGTGGTCGGGATCGTTGCCGCGCTGAACGTGAGTGCGGCGATCGCCGGCATCGAGAAGCTGATCGGGCACAAGTTCCTGAACGCCGACGTGTACTTCATCGATTACCTGCCGTCGCAGATCCAGTCCCAGGACGTGTACATGGTCTGCGGTGCGGCGCTGGTCCTGAGTTTCTTCGCCACCCTGTACCCGGCCTGGCGTGCGGCCCGCACCCAGCCTGCAGAGGCGCTACGTTATGAGTGAGTCGCGCATGAGTGATAAAGCCGTTCTGAGTTGCCGCAACCTGGGCAAGTCCTACGACGAGGGCCCGGAATCGGTAAAGGTGCTGTCCGGGCTCAACCTTGAGCTGCATGCCGGTGAGCGGGTAGCCATTGTCGGTAGCTCCGGCTCGGGCAAGAGTACCTTGCTCAACCTGCTGGGCGGCCTTGATCGGCCGACCCAGGGCAGCGTCTGGCTGGCTGGCGAAGAGCTGTCGGCGCTGGGCGAACGTGCCCGTGGCCTGCTGCGCAACCGTGAGTTGGGCTTTGTCTATCAGTTTCACCACCTGTTGCCGGAATTCACCGCCATCGAGAACGTGTGCATGCCGCTGCTGATCGGCCGCACGCCCATCCCCGAGGCCCGGGAGCGTGCCGAGGCACTGCTCAAGCGCGTGGGCCTGGGCCACCGCCTGACCCACAAGCCGGCCGAGCTGTCCGGCGGTGAGCGCCAGCGTGTGGCGATTGCCCGGGCACTGGTCAACCGCCCCGGCCTGGTGATGCTCGACGAACCTACCGGCAACCTCGACCACCATACCGCTCAGGGCATCCAGGAACTGATGCAGGAGCTGTCCAGCTCGTCGCGCACGGCGTTCCTGGTGGTGACCCACGACCTCAACCTGGCGCGGCAGATGGACCGCGTATTGAAGCTCGACGACGGCCACCTGGTGGCGATCTGATCGACTGCTCGGGGTGGCAGGTGCCGCCCCGTTTTCCTGTTTTCATTGGGTGATTTCGTACATGTTCAGACCCTTGCCCATCTTCATCGGCGCGCGCTACACCCGAGCCAAGCGCCGCAACCACTTCATCTCGTTCATCTCGATGACCTCGATGATCGGCCTGTCGCTGGGCGTGCTGGCGATGATCGTGGTGCTGTCGGTGATGAACGGCTTCCAGCGCGAAATGAGCTCGCGCATTCTCGGCCTGGTACCGCATGCCGCCATCCTCGGCGTGCAGCCGCTGGACGACTGGCACAAGGTGGCCGACACAGCCTTGCAGAACCCGGCGGTGATGGCGGCTGCGCCGATTACCGAAATGGAGGGCATGCTGTCGTACAAGGGTGCGATGCAGCCGATCCAGGTGGGCGGTATCGATCCGGCCGAAGAGGGCAAGGTCTCGATCGTTGGCCAGCACATTGTCCAGGGCCGCCTGCAGGACCTGCAGCCGGGTGAGTTCGGTGTGGTCATCGGTGAATTGACCGCGCGGCGCTTCCGCCTGAACACCGGCGACAAACTGACCCTGATCGTGCCGGAAATCAGCAAGGAACCGGGTGGTATCACCCCGCGCATGCAGCGCCTGACGGTGGTTGGTATCTTCAAGGTCGGAGCCGAGCTGGATGGTTCGCAGGCCTATATCCACGTGGCCGATGCCGGCGAGATGCAACGCTGGGCACCGGGCCAGGTGCAGGGCGTGCGCCTGAAGCTGCATGACCTGTATGCGGCGCCGCAGGTGTCCAAGGCGATTGCAGCCGGGCTGGGTGATGCCTACCGCGCCGATGACTGGTCGCACACCCAGGGCAGCCTGTTCAGCGCCATGAAGATGGAAAAAACCATGATCGGGCTGCTGCTGATGATGATCATCGCCGTGGCGGCCTTCAATATAATTGCCACCTTGGTGATGGTGGTGAACGACAAGGGGCCGGATATTGCCATTCTGCGTACCTTGGGTGCTACACCCGCGCAGATCATGGGCACGTTCATGGTCCAGGGCAGCCTGATTGGTGTGGTCGGGACGTTGATCGGCGGCGTGCTGGGCGTGATTGCGGCGTTCAATGTCAGCCAGATCGTGGGTTGGCTGGAGCGGGTGAGCGGGCAGCACATCTTTACGTCGGACGTGTACTTCGTCAGCAGCTTGCCGTCGCAATTGCAGTGGGGCGATGTGGTGATGATCTGCACGGCTGGGTTGGTGATGAGCTTCCTGGCGACCATTTACCCGGCTTACCGGGCGTCGCAGGTGCAGCCGGCGATCGGCCTGGCGGTTTGATGTAGGTTCCACGGCCTCATCGCCGGCAAGCCAGCTCCCACAGGTACCGCGCAGGCTCCGGGCTTGATGCAGTCCTGTGGGAGCTGGCTTGCCGGCGATGGGCTGCGAAGCAGCCCCAATTTCACCGATCCTGAGTGAACTCGATCACAAACCGTGTCCACCCATTTTCACATTCCGCCCGAATGGCCCCGCCATGGGCCTGCACGATCGACCGGGTAATCGCCAAGCCCAACCCAGCATGCTCGCTACTGCCTTCGCGCCGTGCCGGGTCCACACGGTAAAAGCGGTCGAACAACCGCGGCAAAGCAGCTGGCTCGATGGCCGGCCCGGTATTGGCCACGCTGATTCTCGGCCCAGGCGCCAGCGTTACCCTTATCTGCCCACCCGCCGGGGTAAAACGCATGGCGTTATCCAGCAGGTTGGACAGCGCCCGGCGCAGCATATGCCGGTCACCGTGCAACATGGCCTGCCCCTCGCGCAGCATCTGCACATTGTTGTCTTCGGCCAGCGGCGCGTAGTACTCCAGCAGCGCATCCACCTCGTCATGCAACGCCAAAGGCGCTTGCCCCGGTACCAGCAGGCCGTGGTCGGCCTTGGCCAGGAACAACATGTCGTTGATCATCTGCGCCATCCACTGCAGTTCTTCCAGGTTGCCATGCAGCGCTTCGCGGTACTCCTCAAGGCTGCGCGGGCGGGTGAGGGTAACCTGGGTATGAGTTAGCAGATTGGACAGCGGCGTGCGCAGCTCATGGGCAATGTCGGCAGAAAATGCCGACAGGCGCTGGAAGGCATCGTCCAGGCGCTGCAGCATGGCGTTCATGCTGGTGGCCAGTTCGGCCAGCTCTTCGGGCATTTGCGCCACCGGCAGGCGTGTGGTGAGCGAGCGTGCCGACACGCTGGCGGCCACCTGGCCCATCTGCCGTAACGGGCGCAGGCCGCTGCGTACCGCCCAGGCGCCGAGCAGCGCGGTGGCAAGCGCTGAAAGGCCGACAGTCAGCCAGATCAGGCGTTGCATGCCCTGCAGGAAATGCTGGTGGTGGGTGATGTCGAGGTACAGGGCCAGTTGTGGCGACTGCACGGCGCCCTGCGCCAGGTGCACAGCCAGGCTGCGGTAGTCGGTGCCTTGTGCATGCAGGGTGGCCAGCCCGGCGGGCAGAGGTGCCTGCGGTAGCCCGGTGCGGCTTTCGAACCAGGTGGTGCCGTCGCTGCCGCTGATGCGCAGCGCCAGGTCGGCCTGGTGGCTCAGCTCATCGCGCAGGGCGGGCAGGCGCGCCTGCAGCTGGGTTGGGGTGGCGATGCCAGCCAGTTGCGTACGGAACAGTGACAGGCGCGAGTCCAGCAGTTGCTGGTCGAGTTCGACGAAGTGCTGCTCGCTGGCCCGGCTGAACAACACGCCGGCGCCCAGCGAAACGGCGGCGGTGCAGGCGGCGAACAACAGGGCCAGACGGCTGCCGAGGGAAACCCTGCGCATCATTCCGTGCGCTCTTCGAGCACATAGCCCATGCCACGTACGGTGTGGATCAGCTTGTTGGGGTGCGGGTCGTCGATTTTCAGGCGCAGGCGGCGGATCGCCACTTCGATCACGTTGGTGTCGCTGTCGAAATTCATGTCCCACACCTGCGATGCGATCAGCGATTTTGGCAATACCTCGCCCTGGCGCCGCAGCAGCAGTTCGAGCAGGGCGAACTCCTTGGCGGTCAGGTCGATGCGCTGGCCGGCGCGCTCGGCGCGGCGGCGGATCAGGTCCAGGCGCAGGTCGGCCAGGTTCAGGGTGGTGTCCTGGCTGGGGCTGGTACCACGGCGCAGCAGGCTGCGCACCCGGGCCAGCAGTTCGGAAAAGGCGAACGGCTTGACCAGATAGTCGTCGGCGCCCAGCTCCAGGCCATGCACGCGGTCCTCGACGGCATCGCGGGCGGTGAGGAACAGTACTGGCGTATCCAGGCCGGCCTGGCGCACGGCCTGGAGGATCTGCCAGCCGTCACGGCCAGGCAACATTACGTCGAGGATCAGCAGGTCGTGGTCGCCGGTCAGGGCCAGGAACTGGCCGGTTTCGCCATCGGTGGCCAGCTCGGTGGCGAAGCCGGCCTCGCTCAAGCCCTGGCTGAGGTACTGGCCGGTGCGGGCCTGGTCTTCGACGATCAGCAGTTTCATGCACTGTCCATAATCTGAAAGTTTGTACCTGCCGTGTGGAAGCGGGTGGTGTAGTGGCTGAAATGATACGTGACGAAGCGCAGGCACGCCCAAGCTGACAAAGTTGTAATCTCCCTGTCAGGTAGCTGCCAGTCGCCCGTGACTAAGGTGGCCTCATCCTGTTGTACATTTCCGGAGTCATCATGAAACGCCTGTTCATCGCCGCCCTTGCCCTGGCCAGCCTGCCGACCTTTGCCGGCGAGGCGCAAACTTTCGCCTTTGGCGAGCCGGCCCCGGCGAACAAAGCCACCCGCACGGTCAACGTGGTGCTCAAGGACATCGCCTTCGAGCCCAAAGACCTGCAGGTAAAGGCCGGCGAGACAGTGCGCTTCGTGCTGGTCAACGAGGGTAAGCTGCCGCATGAATTCAACCTGGGTGACAAGGCCATGCACGCCGAGCACCAGAAGGAAATGGTGGCCATGCAAGGCAAGATGTTCACCGAGGCCATGAACCACGAAGGCATGGACCACGGCCAGATGATGGGTCACGGCGGCGGCCATGGCCACGGTGGCGGCAACACGGTGCTGGTCATGCCAGGCCAGCGCGCCGAGCTGACCTGGGCCTTCCGCAAGTCGGCGCCCATCGAGTTCGCCTGCAACGTGCCGGGGCATTATCAGGCTGGCATGGTCGGGGTGTTGACCATCGAGTGACTTGCGCTCCAAGGCAGGGTGCAAAAACGGTAGACTAGGGGCAATTTCGAACCTCTAGGTCAGTTTCCATGCATCCTGCTGCCGAACACTCGCCGCTGGGCAAGTCCAGCGAATACATCGCCACCTACTCCCCGGAGCAGCTGTTCCCGATCCCGCGTACTGCCAAGTGGGCCGAGCTGGGCGTCACCGCGCAGACCTTGCCCTGGCATGGCGTGGATTACTGGAACTGCTTCGAACTGAGCTGGCTGCTGCCGTCGGGCAAACCGGTGGTGGCGATCGGCGAGTTCGCCATCCCGGCCGACTCGCCGAACATCATCGAGTCCAAGTCGTTCAAGCTATACCTCAACTCGCTGAACCAGACGGTGTTTGCCTCGCTGGGCGAATTGCAGGCCTGCCTGGAGAAAGACCTGTCTGCCGCGGCCGGCAAGCCGGTGGGGGTGAAGGTACGTACCTTGGCTGAGGTCGAGGCCCAAGGCGTGGAGGCCTTGCCGGGGCTGTGCATCGATGCGCTGGACGTTGTCATCAGCAACTACGAGCAGCCGCAGCCAGAGCTGCTGCGCTGCAACCCGGAGCACGTGGTGGAAGAAACCTTGCACAGCCACCTGCTGAAGTCCAACTGCCCGGTAACCGGCCAGCCGGACTGGGGCAGCGTGGTGGTCGAGTACAAGGGCAGGGCGCTGGACCACGCCAGCCTGCTGACTTACCTGATCAGCTTCCGACAGCACGCCGACTTCCATGAGCAATGCGTCGAGCGCATTTACCTGGATTTGAAGAACCTGCTGCAGCCTGAGCACCTGACGGTGTATGCGAGGTATGTGCGCCGGGGTGGGCTGGATATCAACCCGTACCGTAGCACCGGGGCGATCAGCCCGGGTAACAAGCGGCTGGTTCGGCAGTAAGGCTCAAGTACGTTGGGGCGCTCTGCGTCCCTTTTCGCGACACAAGGCCGCCCCCACAGGTTCAGTGCATGATCAGGGTTTTGCGCTGAACCTGTGGGAGCAGCCTTGTGCTGCGAATGGGCTGCCGAGCAGCCCCGGCTATATCAGATCCCCATGCTGTGCAGCGAGTTGACGATACTGCGCAGGGTGGCGGTGAGGTCGGGGTGGTCGGCCTCGAAGCGTTCGATTGCCAGGTTCACGCCATCCACCACGTTGTTGTCTGGCGTGGCTTCTTCCAGTTTCAGTTGCGCTTCGATCTGGCGCGCTTCTTCGTGCAGTGCGGCCAGTTCGTCGTCCGAAAGCGGTACGTTGCGGTCCAGTTGCTCGCGCAAGCTGTTCAGGCGCTCTTGCAATTCGCGGGCAGGCATTGGTAGTTCTCCATCAAGGGCTTGGCAAACCATGGACCTCAGCGAAGCGGCAAAGGTTCTGGCCTGTCTTCAGCGTAATCCACCTGCCGCCGCTTTGCATGATCCGCGTCAAAGTTGCTGTATCAGGGTTTTTCACCTTTGCGCCGGCGCTGGGCGATGTCCTGCAGGCAGGTGTCCAGCGCCTCCAGGTGGTCGATTACCGAGTGCACGCCCAGGCCGAACAGTTCTAGCGTTGCCTTGCCACGGGCCACGTCCTGTTGCTGTGAGGTCATGGCTTGCCATTGCCGCGAGCTGCGGTCGCAGAACGGGCTGCAGGCGGCCAGGCCCACCGTCCACAAGCCCGCGTTAAGCCCGGACTGCAGCAGGCGCGGGTCGCCGCTGACCAGTACACAGCCGTCCAGGCGTTCGCTTTCCAGGCTCATCAACGCCTGCCAGCAGGCGTTGGGCGCCGGCCAGCGCGCGCCATTGACCGAATGCCCCGGCAGCCAGCCAGGCAGTACGTGGGCCAGGCGCTTGCTTTGGGTGGCGCCGAGATCATCCAGCCAGATGCACGGCACCTGGTGCTGGCGCAGCTTGGCGAGGGTAGCCAGGGCGCCGGGGGCGGGCGAGGGGGCGCCACCAGTGGCGGCCTGTACCAGGCAGCCGCGCAAACCGAACAGCACGGCAGTGAAGGTGGGTGCAGCGTCCATGGCAACTTCCCCCAAATAGTCCGCAGGCTATGCGGTGATTGTTACCGCCCTGTGACATCGGCCTTTTTGCAACAGTTGTTCACAAAATATTGAGCAAAGATGTGTAAAGCTGTTTATCAGCCCGCAAGCCTCTATACTGCCGCCTTACCAGCAGCGCGACCCGTTGCGCTTGCGGCCGAGAAATTCGATGGAGAGACATCTATGCGTAGGATCGGTGCCAGTGTGATCGAACGAGTCACCCAGGCCTGTGTCTGCGCCAGCATGCTGCTGGCGCCCGTGGCAGCCACCCAGGCAGCCACCGAGGAAGATCCCTGGGAAGCGGTCAACCGGCCGATCTTCCGCTTCAACGATACCCTCGACACCTATGCCCTCAAGCCGTTGGCCAAGGGCTACCAGGCGGTCACTCCGCAGTTCCTTGAAGATGGCATCCACAACATCTTCCGCAACCTGGGTGACGTGACCAACCTCGCCAACAACGTGCTGCAGCTCAAGCCTCATGCGGCGGGCGTGGATACTGCGCGGCTGATCGTCAACACCACCTTTGGCCTGGGCGGTTTCTTCGACGTGGGCACCACGATGGGCCTGCAGCGCAATGACGAAGACTTTGGCCAGACCCTGGGCTACTGGGGTGTGCCGAGCGGCCCGTACGTGGTCATCCCGTTGCTGGGGCCAAGCACGGTGCGTGACGGCGTTGCCAAGTACCCGGACAGCTACACCAAGCCTTACCGCTACATCGACCATGTGCCGACGCGCAATTCGATCTTTGCCCTGGACGTGATCGACACGCGTGCCGACCTGCTCTCTGCCGAGAAGCTGATACAGGGTGACAAGTACATCTTCATTCGTAACGCCTACCTGCAGAACCGCGAGTTCAAGGTCAAGGATGGCGAAGTCGAAGACGATTTCTGATCTGTGAACAGGGGCCGCAATAGGCCCCTTTTCAATGCATGGCCAGCACGCGCAGCCCGAACTTCTGCTGCCCACCCGGCTGGTCGGCAATCCATACCACTTCGGTGCTGGCATGCAGCCCTTTCAGCGCCGGGTGGTCGGACTCGATCCGCACCTCGATATGATCCCCCACCTGGAAGCGTTGCGGCGCCTGCACTTGCATGCCGCTGCTGGACAGGTCCAGGCACACGGCTGCGATCACCTGGCCCTCATGCAGCAGGCTGACCGCGGTATCGATGCGCATGCGGATGAAATCGCGTTTTTCGCTGTGGCTGGAGGGTGTGTGGGGCATGCTGCATCCTTCCCATCGGGGTGCGCTGGTCGACTTTCTTATAACTCCCAGTGATTTGCCCTGTAAAGAGCGGCGAGGTCGACCCTCGCATGCTTGAAACGCCTGCCGGATGGGAGTACCGTCTGCGCCTTACAAGGTACCTCTGAACAGTTGCCGGGCAGGTGTTCTTGTCCTACAACTCAAGTAGAGTGTGACCACAAAGAATTCCCGTAGCTGGCCGTCTGCTTTGCCGACACCGCTGCACCCACCCAAATCGGCGCCGTTCGCCCACATGCAGAAAACCAGTGCAACGCTGCTGATTATCGATGACGACGACGTGGTCCGTGCGAGCCTCGCCGCCTATCTTGAAGACAGTGGCTTCAGCGTCCTCCAGGCCGGTAATGGCCAGCAGGGGCTTCAGGTCTTCGAAGAACACCAGCCCGACCTCGTGATCTGCGATCTGCGCATGCCGCAGATGGGCGGCCTCGAACTGATCCGTCAGGTCAGCGAGCGTGCGCCGCAGTTGCCGGTGATCGTGGTGTCTGGTGCCGGTGTCATGAGTGATGCGGTGGAAGCCTTGCGCCTGGGCGCCGCCGACTACCTGATCAAGCCGCTGGAAGATCTGGCCGTCCTTGAGCATTCGGTGCGCCGCGCCCTCGACCGCTCGCGCCTGGTGCTGGAAAACCAACGCTACCGCGACAAGCTCGAAACGGCCAACCGCGAACTGGAAGCCAGCCTGCACCTGCTGCAGGAGGACCAGACCGCCGGTCGCCAGGTGCAGATGAACATGCTGCCGGAAAGCCCCTGGGTAGCTGGCGAGTTCGCCTTCGAGCACCAGATCATCCCGTCGTTGTACCTGTCGGGTGATTTTGTCGATTACTTCCGCGTCGACGAGCGGCGCATTGCCTTCTACCTCGCCGATGTCTCCGGGCATGGCGCGTCGTCGGCCTTTGTCACCGTGCTGTTGAAATTCATGACCACGCGGCTCATGTTTGAGCTTAAGCGCAGCAGGATGCGCGAGTTCAAGCCGTCCGAAGTGCTCAGCCACATCAACCGCGGCCTGATCAATAGCAAGCTGGGCAAGCACGTGACCATGGTCGGCGGGGTAATCGACGAAGAGGCCGGTCTGTTGACCTACGCCGTGGGTGGCCACTTGCCGCTGCCCGTGCTGCATACCCCCGGGCATACCCGCTACCTGGAAGGCCGTGGCCTGCCGGTGGGGCTGTTCGACGAGGCTACCTACCAGGACTTGGTGGTGGAGCTGCCACCTCAGTTCAGCCTCAGCCTGATGTCCGATGGCATTCTGGACCTTTTGCCGGGTGACACGCTCAAAGATAAAGAGGCTGCCTTGCCGGAGATCGTCAAGGCAGCAGGTGGCAGCCTGGATGGGCTGCGTCAACGATTCGGATTAGCTACGCTTGGGGATATGCCGGATGATATCGCCCTATTGGTGTTGAGCAGGAACCTTCAATGAGTACCGGTAGAATCCAGTTCGCCGAGCAGAGTGGTACCTTCGTATTGAAGTTCGTCGGTGAAGTGCGCCTGACCCTGTGTTCTGCGCTGGATGCGACGATCGAGAAGATATTCACGGCGTTGAACTTCTCGGCGATTGTCATCGACCTGACCGAAACCGAGAGTATCGACAGCACCACCCTGGGCCTGCTGGCCAAGCTGTCGATCCTGTCGCGGCAGAAGGTAGGCCTGTTGCCGACCGTGGTCACCACCAACCCGGACATTTCCCGGTTGTTGCAGTCGATGGGTTTCGATCAGGTGTTCAACATCGTCGATCGCCCGATTCCGTGCCCCGAGTGCCTGACCGACCTGCCGTCGCAGGACCAGAACGAAGAGGTGGTGCGCTCCAAGGTACTGGAGGCGCACAAGATCCTCATGGGCCTGAACGACTCCAACCGCGAAGCCTTCCATGACCTGGTCAATGCGCTGGAGCGGACCTGATTCTTGACCTGTGCCGGCCCTTTCGCGGGTAAACCCGCGAAGAGGCCAGCACAGACTGAAGACGAGACTCAGCCAGTAAACTCGGTAGCCTCACCCCCACCCGCATCGAGCTGATACACCCGTATCGGCCGCCCCTGTTCATCAAAGAACACCTGCCCCAGCCCCGCACCGTTCCACAAACGCTCCCCGGCCTTGCTGTGGCTGGGCGTACGCGGCACCACTTCCATCTCCCGGCGCTTGGTAAACCAGTTCAGCGGGGAGCGCGGTGCATACAGCCAGCGGTTGAGCCGGTCGAGTACGTCCAGCAGGCGCCGGGGGAACTCGTTCTTGATCCCGCTGCTGGTCACCTGCCACAAATGCGGGCTGCGCTGGCGGTGGCGGATCAGCACTTCATAGACGAACGAGTAGTGCACATCCCCGGACAACACCACGTAGTGCCCCGGCGTGCGCGAGTGGCGGAAGATGTTGAGGATGACCTGCGCCGCACCCCGGTGGGCCATCCAGTTTTCGGCATCCACCAAAAGCGGGTAGCCCAGCCAGCTGAACACCTTCTGCACCGTCTCGATCAGCTTCACGCCAAAAATCGGCGCAGGCGAGACAATCACCGCTGACGGGTGGTCGAGCAGCGCCTGCTGCAATTCGCTCAGTGCTTCCCAGTCGAGCAGGCCGGATGGCTTGGCCAGGTTGCTTTCGCTGCGCCAGCGGCGGGTACGGGTGTCCAGTACCAGCAAGGGAGGGTTTGTCGGCAAGCTGAATTGCCAGCCCTGAAAGCGCAGCAGTTCGCCGATCAATTCATCGCGGGCCTGGCTGCACAAGGCCTGGCATTGCCTGACCAGTGGCTTGCAGCTGTCCGGATCGTTGCCCCAGGCCTGACACAGCAGGTAGCCAAGCAGTGCGTTGCCAATGATCCGCCGCGAGAAGGGGTGGCCGTAGGCGGTTTCTTCCCACTGTGCCGAGAGGTTCCAGTCGTCGGTGATGTCGTGGTCGTCGAAGATCATCAGGCAGGGCAGGTGGGCCATCACCCGCGCCACCTGGCCAAGGTTCCCGGCAAACCCCTGGATAAGCGGCAGCTCCTGTCGATAACGGGCCTGGCGCTGGTCGGTCAGCCCGCTGGGCATCGCCATGTCCACCAGCTGCCAAGGCACGGGTGACCACACCAGCAGGTACATGGCCATGACCTCGGCGAAGGTCACCAGATGGTTGTCGGCATTGCTGGACGAAAAGATCGGCTTGCGCTTGCCGCCAAAAAACCGCTCGCGCAAGGTGTCGTTGGTTTCCTGCGCCGGCAGCAGGTCGGCGCGGTGGTAGTAGCTGGCCGGGTGCTGGTACAGCGCCTGGCTGTCGGCAACCACGGCGCCATCCAGCTGCTCGTCGAACAGGCCCAGGCGCTCAATCAGGCTATGGATACCACGCAGCATCGGGCCGGCGACATCGTCGGCGTACACCTGGTCGCCGGTCATCAGCAGCACGGCCGGGCGATCTTCAGGCTGCTCGCAGGCCTGCAGCAGGCGGTCAGCGCACAGCAAGCCATCGGCAGCGGGGTGGTGCGGCTTGCGGCAAGAACCGTGCAGCAAGTGATCGAGACGGTCGCGCAGCACCAGGCTCGGGCGCTGGGTGCCGGGGTAGAGCAGGTGCGGCGCCCAGCCCGCGATGCCCTGGCCGTTGATGAGCAGGTCGTAGTCGAGCTGCTGGTTGCAGGGCAGGGGGTTGGCGAAGTGGATTTCCAGCAGGTGAATGAAAGCGTGCTGGCCGATCGGGACGACCTGGCAATCCACCTTGGCCTCGCTTGCCGGGAAGATGAATTCGGGTTGCAGCGGTTGGGTAGCGACCAGCCAGATGGCCAGGCGCTGGGGTTCCAGGCGGCGCAGTACCGGGCCGGTGAGTACAAGGGGCAAGGATGGGGTCATCAACAGCTCTGAAGGCTAGTCGACCCCTTCGCCGGCAAGCCCGCTCCCACAGGTACGGCACTGCACTCAAGGGCCGCACTTTACCTGTGGGAGCGGGCTTGCCCGCGAAAGGGCCCTTGGATTCAAGAAAATGCTAAAGCCTGGCGCGGAAACGATAGCAAACAAAAACGGGCGGAAAATGCTGAACACTTCCCGCCCGTCAGGCAAATTCGATTTGTGTCAGGCTTTTTCAGCCATCAACTTCTCCAGTTTCTCCTGGTCCCGCGCAAACTGGCGAATACCCTCGGCCAGCTTCTCGGTGCCCATGGCATCTTCGTTCATTGCCCAGCGGAACTGGCTTTCATTCAGCTGCTGCTTGGGCTCGCCGGCATTGCCCGGCTTAAGCACGCGCGGCAGTTCACCCTGGTCATCGCTCAACTGCTGCAACAGTTCAGGGCTGATGGTCAGGCGGTCACAGCCGGCCAGTTGTTCGATCTGGCCGATATTGCGGAAGCTGGCGCCCATGACCACCGTGTTGTAGCCATTGGCCTTGTAGTAGTCATAGATGCGCGTCACCGACTGCACGCCAGGGTCGTCGGCGCCCACGTAATCCGTGCCGGTGCTCTTCTTGTACCAGTCGTAGATACGGCCCACAAATGGCGAAATCAGGAACACCCCGGCATCGGCACAGGCCTGGGCCTGGGCGAAGGAGAACAGCAGGGTGAGGTTGGTCTGGATGCCTTCCTTCTCCAGCTGCTCGGCAGCACGGATGCCTTCCCAGGTGGAGGCCAGCTTGATCAGCACGCGGTCTTTGGAGACCCCGGCTGCCTCATACAGCCCGATCAGCTGGCGGGCCTTGTTCAGCAGTGCCGGCTCATCGAACGACAGGCGAGCATCCACCTCGGTGGAGATACGCCCCGGAATGACCTTGAGAATGCCTGAACCCACGGCCACCGCGAACTTGTCGCAGGCCAGGTCGACATCGCCCTTGGCATCGGCCTTCACCTGCTTGAGCAGGTCGGCGTAGCCCGGGATGGCGGCGGCCTTTAGCAGCAGGGACGGGTTGGTGGTGGCATCCACCGGCTTGAGGCGGGTGATGGCGTCCAGGTCCCCGGTGTCGGCGACCACGGTGGTGAACTGCTTCAGTTGTTCCAGCTTGGAAGTCATGGGCGTGCTCTGTCCTGTGCATTTACTCGACATTACCCGAGCCCCGACAGCCGCTCAAGGGCCTGTAGAAGCGGGCTTGCCCACGAAGGGCCGTACGTAAGGTGAAGATTCGAGTGCCCGGCTGCCTTGAGGTTCCACATACTGCAATTCTCAAGCTCGCACGATCGTCTGTAGGAGCCGCCGGGTTGCGTGCACGGGTAGTATCACCGGCCTTGCAGCAATTCCACCGCCTGGTCAAACACTGCCAGCGGCTGCGCCGCCTTGTGAATGTCCGCCGACAGCAACTGACGGAAGCGCCGCGCCCCTTTGAACCCTTGGGCCAGCCCCAGAATATGCCGGGTAACGTGGTGCATCGCGCCACCGCTTTCCATATGCGCCACGATATATGGCCGCAACTGCGCCAACGCCTCGCTACGGCTGACCACCGGCCCATCGCTGCCAAACAGCTGCTGGTCCACCTCGGCCAGCAGGTAAGGGTTGTGATACGCCTCACGCCCCAGCATCACACCATCGAAGGTTTCAAGGTGTACCTGGCATTCTGCCAGGGTCTTGATCCCGCCATTGAGCACGATCTCCAGGTCCGGGAAGTCCGCCTTCAGCTGCGCCGCGATGTCATAGCGCAGGGGCGGAACCTCGCGGTTTTCCTTCGGCGACAGCCCCTCCAGAATCGCGATACGCGCATGCACGGTAAAACTCCGGCACCCAGCCTCACGTACCTGTCCGACGAAATCGCACAGTTCGGCGTAGCTGTCGCGGCCATTGATGCCGATACGGTGCTTGACCGTCACCGGTGCCGACACCGCATCCCGCATGGCCTTCACGCAATCGGCCACCAGCGCCGGGTGAGCCATCAGGCAAGCGCCGATCATGTTGTTCTGCACCCGGTCGCTCGGGCAGCCGACATTGAGGTTGACCTCGTCATAGCCCGCGTCCTCGGCCAGGCGTGCGCAGGCTGCCAGGTCGGCGGGTACGCTACCGCCCAGTTGCAGGGCCAGCGGGTGCTCGGAGGCATCGTGGCGCAGGAAACGGTGGGCGTCGTTGTGCAGCAGGGCACCGGTGGTGACCATTTCGGTGTAGAGCAGGGTTTGCTTGGAGAGCAGGCGCAGGAAGAAGCGGCAGTGGCGGTCTGTCCAGTCCATCATCGGCGCAACAGAAAACCTCCTAACTACCGTATCGCCTGAGGTTCCTATGTTTTCTGCTTGTTTCTGGGGCATTTCTCTATCTCTAGTTGTTGCCGCTTTATTCCGGTTCTTGCTGGTTTTGCTACTGCGGTTGCTACAATGTAGCAACTCCAACCAGCCGTGTAGCAAATCATGGGAACCATCACGCAGCGCAAGCGCAAGGACGGGTCTTCGGGCTTTACGGCCCAGATCCGAATCATGAAGGAAGGGAAGGCAGTTTATCAGGAAAGCCAGACGTTCGACCGGAAGGCGACGGCGCAGGCCTGGATCAGGAAGCGTGAGGCCGAACTGTACGAGCCGGGCGCCATTGAGAAGGCCAAGCGGAAGGGCGTGACTGTCAAGCAGATGATTGACCAGTACCTGGCCGAGTACGAGAAGCTGCGGCCGCTGGGTAAGACCAAGCGTGCAACCCTCAAGGCTATAGGTGAAAGCTGGCTTGGCGAGGTGGAAGACCAACAGCTGACCAGCCAGAAGCTGGTTGACTACGCTATGGACCGGATCGAGAAGGACGGCATCCAGCCGCAGACGGTCGGTAACGATCTGGCGCACCTGGGAGCAGTCCTGTCCGTGGCAAGGCCGGCCTGGGGCTATGAGGTTGATCCGCTGGCGATGCCTGACGCCCGGCGCGTATTAAAGAAGCTGGGCGCCGTGACCAAAAGCGTTGAGCGCAACCGCCGACCGACCAGGTATGAACTGGAAAAGCTGATCAAGTACTTCCAGAAGGTGCGCGATGCCAGGCGGCAAGAGATCGACATGGTGCGGGTGGTGGTCTTCGCGCTGTTCTCCACGCGGCGCCAGGAAGAGATCACGCGGATTCGCTGGGATGCGCTCAATGACCATGAGCAGTCGGCGCTGATCACCGACATGAAGAACCCGGGCCAGAAGTACGGCAACGACGTGTGGTGCCACATGCCCGACGAGGCATGGCGCATTTTGCAGTCCATGCCAAAGGTTGCCGACGAGGTGTTCCCGTACAACTCGAGATCGATATCGGCGTCGTTCACTAGGGCATGTCACTTCTTGCAGATTGAAGACCTGCACTTCCACGACCTGCGCCATGATGGCGTAAGCCGCTTGTTCGAAAAGGGGTGGGATATTCCGCGCGTGGCCAGCGTGTCGGGCCACCGGGATTGGAACTCGATGCGGCGCTATACGCACCTGCGGGGGAAGGGAGACCCCTACGAGGGGTGGGAGATGCTGGAGGAGGTGGTAACGGGCCCCGTTATCGAGGCCCAAAAGAGGGTCAAGAGACACGCCTGAGGCCGCGACCCATGAGCTTGTCCTGCTCAGCCTTGGCCTTCTCGCGCTGGTTGTCGATGTAGGCAGCCAGGTCGGTCAGGTGTACGCCTCGGGCGCCTTTCTGACTTGGCTCCATCCAGACCAGGGGCAGGTTGATTTCGCCGCGGGCCACCTTGGCCTTGAGCTTGGTGGGGGTGATGTCGAAGTAGTCCTTGCAGACCAGGTCGATTGGGATGATGGCCTGGCCGTTGTACTGGGCCATCAGCAAGAAAGCTGTATTCATAGGTGTCTCCTTTATATAGACGGTCAGGCCGTGAATTTGTGCCCGACCTGTGCCGCGGGGGCGGCTTCCTCGGTGCGGAACATGAGCTGGGTTTTGCTGGTGCGGCCCCAGCTGTTGTATTCGACGTCGACCCACCAGGCGCCGAACTTGCGGTACGGCTCGCCGAGGATCTTCGTGACGTAGCAGTCGATCAGGTTCATGGGCAGAGCTCCTTCGGGACTGTGATCGTTTCGCCACGGGCGTGGTGAACCACAGCACGGGCTGCAGCTTCTGCCCGTGTATCGCCGGGCTGGCGGTCGAGAGGGTGACCCGACACGCAGGCCAGCCAAGGCCAGCTGTACCCGCGCTCGATCCACATGCCATGCTTCTGGATCAGGTGCTCGCCGGTTGCGTCGTCGATGACCTGGTCGCCCAGTGACAGTTGCAGCTGGCCTGCCGCCGCCGGCACCGGACCGTCCACCAGTTCAACGGCCCAGAGCAGCGCTTTGCCGGAGAGGTCGCAGGTTTGCACTCTGATCAGGCCTGACATGGCATCAGCTCCTTCGGCACCTGGACGGTATCGCCGAGCTTGTAGCTGACGAAGCCGCGGCAGAACGCGACCAGCGCCGTGGGGCCGTAGCACCAGACACCTGCGCCCTCCGGGCCGCCGCTGTAGCTGACATCCTCAGCCAGGCCTGGGCAGTACTGGGCGCTGCCGCGGTGCCTGTCGATCAGCTGGCCGCCTTGGGCCCAGCAGGTGGATGGGCGGTAACCGAAACCTTTCGCTGCACCTCGGATGCTGATGCTGGTAGGTATACCGTCGCGGTGCCATACGGTTGTCCGGCATTCCGGATCTATGGTGAACCCCGCGGCCATGGCCACCGCCCAGTCGAGCGGTGCGCCAAGGAGGGTGGAAACCCTCACTTCGATCAGGTCGGTCATGGTGCCACCTTCAGGCCCAAGGCCTCGATGTTCGAGCGGACCACGCCGAGAACCCCAATGATCACGCCCCTGGTAAGGGTGCCGTTCTCCTCAACACTGGGGAGGTCAACGACCACGGCTTCGCGAGAGGCCTGCCAGCCAATCCAATACCGCTGAACATGCACGTTGCGGTAATCGCCGTTGTTGTATTTGTCGTGAGGCGGTTCGCCAACAACCACGCTGGCATGCCACGCCTCGAACTGCTCACGCATCTTCTCGCTCACAGCTGATACCTCTCATCAATCCAGCGCCCAGGCGCCAGTGCGGGTGTAGGTTCGGGTTGTGTTTCGTGCGGGGAGAGCTGGCGCTGGTGATGGGTAACGCAAGGCGTCGCCTGCTCGACCTTGTATTGGTTCATCCATGAGGCGCCGATCAGCGCGCCGATGGCGCCGTATGTCAGGGCCTCAATTAGCCAGCCGATCATGGCTGCACCTCGGCGTTGTAGCGCTTGTAGTCCTTGCCGAACTCCCAGCAGTAGGTCGCAGGCCATGCGCCTGGCGTGCCTTCGTCGACGAACACGTAACGGTGCGCAAACTCGCCCGACCGATCCGGCACCGTCTTGCACCATTTGTGCTGCGGCCCACCCAGGAACCAGCCCGGGCACTCCTTCACGGCTTCAGCCATAAACGCCTCAAGGTCGTGGTGACCCTTGCTCATCGCGATGTAGGTGTCGCTGCCGACGCTCTGTATGTCGAGCGGATACTGTTTCAGTCTCATGGCTGCACCTTGTGGCGAACCCACACGCAGATCGGGCCATCCTCGGTGTCATGGATGGAGAAGATGAACCAGCCATCACCCGCCGGTTGCGTAGGGTTCCAGCTGGTGCAATCTGCCGTTCCGTCGTGGTACCAGGCTGCCTGCAGGGTTTCGGACGCGTCGTACTCAAACTCAACCTGCTTCACGTCCAAGCCGCGATCATAGAACCAGGCATAGGGAATCAACTCCTCTTCCGTGGATGGCCACGCAGGGTGAGTCCAGAAGCCGTGCTCATCACGCTCAATGGCTACCGGCTGAATCAGTTGCTTTTCTTCAGGCATGACTTCGTCCTTGGCCGCCATATCGCGGCAGTGAATAGAGGGGAGAGGGGTTACAGGTGACTCAGGCTCGCTCAGGTGTGCTGCGCGTCTCGCTGCGGTCGCGGAAGTATTTCCCGTGGACATCAGTGATGTCGTTTTGCTAGCGTCTCCTGCTCGGATATCCACACAGGGAGCGTTTTGAAATGGGTTCAGCACTTTTTGTAGACGGCGGTTACGCCATTAAAGCTTGGGCAACCGTCGCTGACGGCGCCAAGATGGATTACCTCAAGTTTCGAAAGTTCATCGAAGAGGAAGCTGGGGAGCAGCTTGGGGATGCCTACTATTTCAACTGCGATAACGACCCTCCAAGCGCAGCACAGAATGGCTTCCACAGCTTCCTGCGCTCTGCGCCGCCGCGCGGTGCTGGGATTCGAGTGAAGCTGTATTGGCTTCAGACAAAGCATCATGAATGGCCAACCCATATGGGTGGAGGCCGCATTGTTCACCCTGAGTCGGGTGAGCAGTATGTGACTAAAGCTCAGAAAGCGGTTGATGTTGGACTGGCGTTCCATTTGATGAGGTCTTTCAACAAAGAGAAATGGGATCGCCTCTATTTGGTAGCCGGTGATGGTGACTTCAGTGAAGTCATCCAGCATTTGGTCGAGAATGAAGGGGTGCACGTAACGGTCATTGGCAACTCAGGCTCTATCAGCAGTGAGTTGGCCCCATTCGTCCAAATCATCGAATTCGATTCGATTATTGATAAGGTCAGCAAGGACTAAGTCCCTCTACTAGCGGCGCCGGCGCTCCGTCCGAGGGGGCCGGCGAACAGGTCGATTGCTGTTGTCATGTGATCCTCAGATTCAAGCAGCTGGCGATTGGTCCAGCAGGAAGTCCATTTGCGCGGCGCCTTCGATCCAGGCTGTGTCCAGGCGCTGGCGGGCGAGGGCGGCATATTCGGGGTTCAGCTCGCAGATGACCGATTGCCGGCCTTCCTGCATGGCCACGAGCGCGGTGGTGCCGGCGCCGCCGAAAGGGTCGAGCACCATGCCGCCGCGGGGTGATCCGGCCAGAACGCAAGGGCGAATTAGGTCCGGGGGGAAGGTGGCAAAGTGCGCGCCCTTGAATCTGGCGGTAGCCACCGTCCAGACGCTGCGCTTGTTCCGCGTCTCGTCATAGTCGATGTCATCGCGTCCGGCGCGGTGCTGGGCGGTCTGACCGTGTTCGCCTTCGGTGTACTTCGTTTCCCTGGCGAAGCTGTTGCGCCTGCTGGCTCCATCCGGTGCAGATTGGGCGCGGGCAGGTTCTCGGATGGCGTCTTGGTCGAAGTAGTAGCGCGGACTCTTGCTCATCAGGAAGAGGTACTCATGGGCCTTGGTGCACCTGTCCTTGATCGACTCGGGCATGGGATTCGGCTTGTGCCAGATGATGTCCTGACGCAGGTACCAGCCATCGTCCTGCACCGCGATCGCCAGGCGCCAGGGTAGGCCCATCAGATCCTTGGGCTTGAAACCACTGTGGTTGGGCTTCTTGAGCTTTCTGGCGCTTGCCGCCACCTGCCGAGCACTGAGCGACTGACCGCCCAGCCCCATATCATCCCGGCCGTGCGCGCCCCAACTGCCGGCGTAGCTGTCGCCCAGATTCACCCACAGCGTGCCGTCATCGCGCAGCACCCGCCGGACCTCCCGGAACACGGCGACTAGGTTGTCGATGAATTCGCGCGGAGAGGGCTCCAGCCCGATCTGGCCGTTGACCCCGTAGTCGCGCAGTCCGAAGTAGGGCGGGCTGGTGATGCAGGTGTGCACGGATTGATCCGGCAGCGTCCGCATCATCTCGATGCAGTCGCCCACTAGGATGCGGTGCTGCTGGGTCATGTTGTGGTCCTTGCGTGCAGGCGCCGCCCTCGCCGGGCTGGCGTGATTTGTTGATGTGGGGTATTGGTATCCGACTAACTCTGTTCTCGAGATCGGAATGAACAAGGAAGCGAAAGCAGATCAAACGCACGGAAGGATTGATCTTTCAAAAATGATGCAGTCCGGTCACCCCATTGCTTGGCTGTCAAAGCTCAGTTGGGAGATCGCGGAAGCCATTACTCATCGGGATAGCAACCCTGCTGGCCGGGTATACAAGTCAATGAATTGCGCAATAACTGCTTGGCATATGCATGATTGGATCTGGCAGTTCAGTGATGAGGAGATGAAAGAGCAATTAGCCCTTTATTTAAAGGTGCCGAAATTTAAGGCCATTGGAGACTTTTCCAAGGCCATCCAACGCCTCTCTCCCGCTATCGCTCTCTGTCGTCAAATTGGTACAGCTGTGAAGCATGTTTCGCTCGCTCATAATCGGCCAGAGGTGTCTACTCACGTTGTGCGATTTGAAGATGAGTATTCCTGTGGTTACAGAGTGAAAATCGTTGATGGCGATGTAGAGCATCTGGACACAGATGTGTACACCGCTGCGCTCGATGTATGGTCAAGGATCTATGTGGAGCTCGAATTCCCCATGTGGGAAGCCGTTTACGAGCTGTGGCCTGAGTGGCAACAGGGATAAAATTAAGGCTTGCAATCGGGCTTATAGTAGTTCGTGCTAGGAAGTTAGGTCCTTGAGAGGGCGCTGTGTTTCTCCATTGCAGGCCCCGCCCTCGCCGGGGAGGCGTTATCGTTGAATAGGGGAAGGCGCTGGCGGGCAGCGCGGGTGGTTCAGGGGCAGTTGTTCGCGCCGCAGTTCTGGCAGTCGTTGAGGTATCGCCCGTCCCAGCTGATGAAGCGTCCGCAGCCGCAGCAATTGAGCATCGGCTGGCGGCGCTTGGCGACCTTGGGCGGCCTGGGCATCTTCACGCCTGCCACCCGCAGGGCCAGCTTGTGGTCGACGTTCTGGCGATGTACCAGGCGTCGGCGGATCTCCTCGATGTAGGCTGCCGGCCAGAATACTCGCGTGCCTTGGCCGGCGTGGTTGGCATAAGTGAACTGGGCGTTTTCCAGATCCATGCAGATGGCCTGCTGCAGATTCTCGGTCACCTTTCCGCGTTGCTCGCTGACCCAGTAGACGTCGTTCCCATTCCAGTCACCTGGCACGTGCACGTAGACGCGGGCGCCGGCCTGCAGGCCCGCGATGCGCCTGTCTTCCTCCATCAGCTGGCAGTCGACTCCGTAGTGCGCCCTGGCGTCGATGTAATCCTTCGGCCAGGGGATATCGGTGTCACGGTGGCGGCATGCCTCCTCGAAGGTGAACAGCTCGGCCTGGTCCAGGTTGGTCACGTAGCCGCGACCTTCCTTGGCCCAGAACATCATGCCGTCACCGACATGGCTTCGGCTGTCCTGCAGGTAGAACTGGGTCATGGCTTTCTCCATGCATGCGCCGCCCTCCGTGGCCGGATGCGGCATAGTGGCAAATTAGGAATGAATGGGGTAATTAGACCTCTCCACCCAGTGAGGAAGAGAGACATGGCTGAATTGCTAGAGGATGTAGTAGGCGTAAATAAGGCCGGCTTGGTCTGTCATCCGTACAAGCTCACCCGCGGCAAGAAGGCGGGTCAATACAGCTATACGCTTGAGACGGATAACAACCTCAACTACATCGGTATCGATGAGGCTGGCCTCCGCTCTTTGATTGAGTCTGGTGCATTCAATGAAAAGGGTAGGATTCGCATGCTGCCCGCCAGCTGTCCTCCGGGTGCAGTCGGCAACGCTTTGTCAGTCCGCCGCTATCAGGGAAAGCCGATGCCGATTCGCTGAAATTTGGCATGGTGGCAATTTGGTTTGGGATGGGGTATTACGGGTGACCGGCATGGGGCCGGGTCAAGGAGAGGCAATTGAACTACTGGGATTCGTACGATTATCCAGAGACAGATCCTAAGGTCAGGATCACTTTCGGCGCACAGCATGCCGGTTCGCCGGTTGTCGCGTGGATCGGTCTTTACGGGAAAACGGTTGTGCCCCCAAAGGTTAATGTAGAGGCTGAGTACAGCATACATACCACTGACGAAGCAGAAGCCAGAAGGATCATGAATGCTCATGCCGACGACTTCATCAGAGAGCGCGATATAGAATCAGTCGTGGTGAAGCCGTAAGGCCTCTCGGGCCCGGAAATTCTCAAGCTTCCGCGCCACAGCCGGTGACACCGTGATTTCGTGGCGCGGAGGTTCCAGCAGTGGTAGTGCTCCACCCGGGCCAAGTCCATGCAGGTGATGAATCATCAGCGTCATCGCCTCGCCCTGTTCCTCGATCCCAGCCCACTCCATCAGCTCAAGCAGGGCCTGTTTAGTCCCTGGTCGAACCTTCAAGCGCAGGTCTTCTTCCTGTAGGCGCTCGGCCTTTGCCCGGCGCTTCTCGTCACGCTGCTGCTGCGTCAGAGCCATCGTCGCCTCCATTGCGCACGAAGGTGGCGCCCGTTCCGATGTCGAGCAGGTCGCATACCCGGTTGATGATCTTGAGGGCAGCGTCGAACACCTTGGCATCGTCCGGCTCGCGTGCCAGGCGCTTCATGTTCGGCTGATGCTCCAGGCAGACTTTGTCGACCAGGCGCCGGGCCAGTCTGCGCAGGTGGTCGGCGCTGTCGTGCATGCGAAGGCTCAGCGCGAAGGCCAGGGCCACATCATCAGGCCGGTACTGGCCGCCGCTGCGGGTGTTGTACAGCTTCTTGACCGGCCGATTCATCCAGGCCGGCAGGGTAACCACTCCAGAGGGTGCTTTCTGCATGTCTGTGCTCCTGTAGGCCGCTGGGCGGCAGGTGGAACTGTTCTTGCCGCCGGCGCTGGCGGACCAGGTTGTTGAGTCTTTTCATTTCCTGATGCGTACCCGCGGGAAGTCGATACTGTTGCGCTCGATGATCTTCACCAGCGTTCCGTAATTCAGGTCGAGCTGCTCGGCCACCTGGGCACGGTGCAGGCCGGTATCGCGCAGCGCGCATATTTTCTGGACCACCTTCAGTTCCTCGATCCGCTTCAGGTTCCGCTGGATCTGGCGCTGGGCGTCCCGTTTGCTGTTGGCTGACTTTTTCCTCTCGGCTCGACGGAAAACAAAGTTGCCTTCGCGGGCGGCCCGGAATAGGGCCTGCTTGGAAATGCCGGTCGCCTCGTGAACCTGCTGACAGGTCATGGTCTTCGCCATCTCGGCCACCGTTGCAACTCGGGCCTTCACCTTCTCCTTTCGCGGGGCTGGGGTAGGCTTCTTGGGCCTAGCCTTAGCGGCTGGCTTTGGCTGCGTATCGGGATGCTTGCGCGGGGGCAGCGGTCGATAGGTGAAGCCTTCAAGGACGACGAGTTGGCCACCAGAGGCAAAGAAGGCCGCTGTTGCGGCCTCCAGGTCGATTGATGGGTTCATACTTACCTCACTTGATGCGGATTGAGCTCTCGCCGCGCTCCAAATGCGCCCAGGCTGGCTCAGGTATCAGTTCGTGTTCGCAGTCTTCGCCGGCGGCCATGCGCTTGCGGACGGCTTCGTTGTGCTCGCGATCGGCCTTGAGCTTTGCGGCGATGGCGTTCTTGTCCGGCGCGATCTTGGTCTGCACTGATGTCAGGTCGTCCGGCACCGCCTGTTCGTTGTCGACGATCACCTTTTCCTTACCGGCAACGAGGCTGATGGTGAACAGCGGGCGCTTGATCGACTTGATGTTGGCTGCGTCCATGTTGCGGCGTAGGTAGTCGGTGATCGCGGTCACGCTGTTGGCCTTGATGCGCTTTAGCTCGCTCAGGCGCTCGATTTCAGCGTCGATCGCACCGATGTCACCCTCGATGTTCCGACGCAGCATGACGATGTTGTCGGCCTTCACCTCGAATTCGCCCTGGATGCCGGCCATGGTGTCCTGAATGGCCTGCTTGAGGCCTTCGTCGTCGGTGTCACACATGGCTGCCAGTTCGGCCATCTGGCCGGTGAGTGCGTAGAGCTGGGTCATGCTGCGGCCTCCTGCGGCTTGCCGGCTTCGAGTTTCTTCAGTTCAAGGGAGATCCGTGCGGCTCCTTTCTCGTCCTTGCGGCCGACGAGCTTGCGCACGGCGTGGTCGTGGATTTTCTTGCGCTCATGCGGCGTTACCGCCTTCTGCATGGTCTCGATCGTTTCCTTGATGAAGTCCAGGCGCTCCTGTTGCTGGCGTTCAATCTCGGCCTGGCGGTCTTCGGCCTGTTCGATCGCCTGCTCGGCCTGCAGCTGCTGCACGTAGTTCACATCGTCGAACATGCCCAGGAACACGTCAGCGCTGAAGCCGAGCATGGACAGGGCCTTCTTGATGGCATCGGTCAGCGACTTCTTCGGCGCCTCGCCGTCGGTGGTGGTGCCGTACTTCGACTTGTAGAGATACTGGGTGCAGCCGTACTGCTCGATCTCGCCGCGCTGGCCGTCCAGAACGAACCAGAACTTGATCTTGATCGTGTGGTTCAGCTCGAAGCCGAGGCTGACGCGCTTATCGCCTTCGCCGCTGAACATCTCGGCGCCCTTGTCGAAGCGCTCTTCAACCACGTTCCAGCCAAAGCCGATGCCAGCCGGACCGAAAACCTCGGTGGCCTTCATGATCATCGCGGTGCCGTTCAGGCTAGTGATCTGCTGGCCGCCGACCTTGGCGTCCTTGGTGAATCGGGTGTCGGTCGTTTGGACCTTCTCCCAGATGCTCATGTTGGTAGTGGACATTAGAAAACCTCGCGCCAGGCCGGCGCCGTCAGTTGGGATAGGGAAATGCCAGGTCACCCAGATTGGAGGTACGCTCCAGGCCCTGGCTGCGGTGGATGGTTGCGCGCTCTCGCCGCTTACGCTCCCGAACGGGTACGGTTATCCCGGAGGCCCGCCGTGCGCCGGGTGTGAATTCAGGAAGTGATGGTGCCGGCCAGTGCGCTGAGGAGGAGCCAGCCGGTGCAGAAGGTGAGGGCGATGAAGGAGCCGCGCCAGGTGGGGAAGCGGCTGGCTCGCTGGGGGCCGGTCAATTGGGAGACTCCCATGGATATTTCGACAGGTGCTGTTTGACCTCTTTCGAAATTATCTCGACCAGAGATTGGTCGGTCGGCATTTCACCCGTAGTCACGACGTTGATGGTGAGCGCCTCGCGCACCGATCCCTGGCGGATGAAGTCGATGTCGATGAGCATGGTCACTTCGCTCATGCCCGCACCTCATACCCGACCGTCCACTCCCCGCAGATGCAGGCCCGGCACTTCCAAGCCTGCGGGTTCTCGATGCTGGCCAGCGCCGCCTCATTCACTGCGGCGGCGAATGTCGGCCCCTTGAACAGCATCAGCACCCGGTCGGCCGGCATGGCCTGAGCTTCGGGCAGTTCAGCGATCTGCTCGTCGATGAGAGTCTTCACGATAGGCGTTGTCATGCAGCCTCCTTGCGCCGCTCGGCAATACGCCGGATGCGCTCGCAGTAGTGTTTGAACTCGTTGGAGTCGATGGCCAAGAGGGAGAAGTAGGCGACCACCAGGGTTTCGGCCTTGGCGTCCTCCACCGGGCCAGAGCCCGGCAGAAGCATCGTTTCGATTGCGGCCTCGATTGCGCTGACTGCCAAGCTGTGAGGGCTCATTGCGCCTCCTCGGCCTGGGCCAGTACTCCTTCTTTGGCGAAGGGGGTGAGCAGCTGCCGGGCGATCTCTTCCAGCGCCGACTCAGGGTTGGCCACGCTCATGATCTCGTCAGCTGCCGCTGCTGCGTCGCTGGTCACTTTGCAGCGCGCCGCCAGAACCAGGCGGCCCAATACAGAGTTGCTGATGCCGTTCAGGCCCAGCTGGCCCATCACGAACTCATCCACCGCCTGGGCGAAGCGCTCATAGGTGACGCCCTGCTTCGGGCGCATCCGACGCTGAAACACTACGTCCCGGCGCGCCATCAGCTCAGCGATGCCGTCGTCGATCCAAGTGGATTCCGCGTCGGCAACTTCGCTCACCGCCGGCGGCATCCGGTTGTCGTACTCAAACTGTGCTGCTCGAAGTGCGCCCATAGTCGCCTCCAGGTGGTGGGTTCAGTCGGTGTATGCGATGTACTTGAAGAGGCCTTTTTCCGCGTCGAATCGCTCGAAGCGTCCGCCGAAGGTGCCGCGCACCTTGTCCTCGACTTCCTTGGCGGTGGTGCCAACAGGGAAGACGCCTTCCTTGATCATCGAGCTTGCTGTGTGAAGCTTGGCCACCCAGTCGATCTTGGTCGGATCAAGCACGCGCGGTTTTGTCTGGATGCAGGGAAGAGGGGCACCCAAGCTGATGGATTCGATCTCACGGACGCAGAGAGGGTCATCGGCCGCACGCCAACCGCAATCAGGGCAGTGCATGTCGGCGTGCTCGTGATTCCAGCAGGGTGCAGCGATGTGGCAGCTGCAATCCTTTACTGGCTCGATCTCGATGGAGCCCTCGCAACCGTCGCGAGCGCAGGTCTCGCCTTCGAAGTACCCGAATTCGCTCATGGCTTCACCCGGGCGGCGAGCATGGCCTTGCCGTAATCGTAAGCCATGCTTGCGGTATGAGCCGGGTCGCTGTTTGAGTGATAGCTGCCGCTTCCCTCGTCGCCAGGCCAAGACAGAAGGCCGACAAGCGCCTTAGCTGCGAAATAGTCGAGCAGGGTCATGCCAGACATGAGCTGCTTGGCCTCGTCGACATGAGATGGCTGGAAGGTGTCGTGGTCGTATGAGACCGGGAAAGCCGGCCCGCCTGTGTCGTTGCTCATGTTGGAAACCTCGGTAGCCAACCGCATTGGCCAGGAGCCAGGCGCGGGTGACCAAACCCACCGTGAAAGGTGGCCTGGCGCCTGCCGATGCGGTCGTATGTGAAGGGAAGGGGATGCAGAGGCCGGGCGCTACCCCGGCAGCTGGCTTGGCGTGGACCCATCCAGCGGCGCAATTCGTTTACCCTCAGTGCGAGGGAAGGGACGTCCACAGGTGCTTCGGTAACCGCGCCCTGAGCTGGGCGCTTCTCTGCATCGGGGTGTGATCTGCATGACGTTTGCCGCCCATTGCTCTCGCGCTGGGGGACGGTACTCAGATCACACTCCGATGCAGCCTGCGATGGGGAGCAGGGCATCGGGCCGTCTTTCCGGCTGTCATGCACCAGAGCCCGGCGGGCCGTGCAGCTGCGCGTCACCGAGGATTGCGCAGCCTGATGATCTCACCTCGGTTGATTCGTTGATTTCCCGTCTGGCCCTGTCGCCAAGGCCAGCCAGTGAAATCTGTGTTTCCTCGCTGCTCGCGCTGTGCCAGGCACCGACGCCCGTTCTGAGGGCATCCCGACAGGGAGCGTTTGCAGCGCAACCCTTGGCCCGCTTGACGCTTTCAGTGAGGGAGCGCGCCGCATGGCTTCGAGCTGGCCAGTTCCAGAGCTGGCATGGGGATCGAATTTATTGCTCGCGCTGTGCCGTTGCCGGGATCGATCCGCGAGGTTCCCATCAATGTTAAAGAGCGGTGAGGCTTGAGGGCCTCTGCAGCCCCTCGTGAGTGACTGCGTGTTGGGGCAAATATCACGCAATGTGTTTTTTATGTCAACACGAAATGTGATTTATTTTTTCGAGGCCGTGTTGGAATTCTTCCAAGCGAAGCGTGTTCACCTTTCACAAGGCGTGATGTATGCTCTGCCCATTACTGGATGTATGTACAGTTTACGGAGGAATGAATGGCCAAGCAGAAGAAGTCGGTGCCGCAGGCGCGCCAGGAAATGACCGGGCTAGAACGCCTGGGCCTGCGGGTTTCGTCGATGATCAATCACCCGATCGCGCAGGCTCAGCGCTGGGTGACGATCCATCGCCTGGACACGGATGGAGACATGGAGTGGGAGGAGGTAATGGGGCTGCTGGCCGAAACGCCAGAGCTGGATCTGACGTTCAACGACGACGAGAGCGTGACCATTCGGTGGGAACCGCAGAGCGCAGACGATCGAGACGACATGGTCGTGGAGAGGGATTGGGAGGAGGAAAGGGTAGAGGAGGAGGCGCCTTTCTAGCAGATGGAATCTATGGCCTGCCCACCCATCCAGCATGGATGGAAAGCCAGTAGCGACATCTGTGGTGGCGTAGTACGGTCCGCCTTCAACAAACCACTCGGTTCGTTGCCTCCAATCCCACGGACCGGGGCTCTCATGACCTGGGAGGTCGAATGGAAGTCGCTCGAAAGATCAGCCAACAAGAATTGGATAACGCCCTGGTAGCCTTCGCCCGCTACAAAATCGGAGAAATCAAAATCTTCGACTTGGAGCAGGCGATGAGCTTTGAAGCTGGCGAAGCCTTATCCCAAAGCGGGCTGGTCCGATTCTCAATAACCAAGATGGTGTCCGGACGGTATCGCATTAGCGATGAAGGGGAGAACGCCATCACACCGGCCGGCCGGGATCGCCTTGAGGTGATCCGCGCCTGACTATAGGCAAGCTTGGCGACGGCCGCAGACAGCTCCTGCGGCCATCTGCAAAACATAGGCAAAGAAAAGCCCGCGCTAGGGGCTCTTCGGAGCAATGGAGGACTACATCGAGTCGATTTGAGCCTTCAGCTGATTCGCGGAAAGCTCATACTTGCGCTCATAGGCTTCGCGGTCGTCGTCAATGAGATGGTCGAGGTACGTGAGCCACGACACGTACATGCTAACCAGCTCCGCCTTCATGGATGGAAGGCGATCAACCTCGGCCTTATATAAAGCCTTTCCCTTATCTTTGGCATCATCTACGCAGGTCCTAACCACCTCCAGGCGGCGATGGAATGCTTCTGACCAGCGCTTACTGCCTTCCCCATATTTTTTTGCAGCAGCCCAGACCTTTGTTTCTTCGTGCATGGCGTCAAGGCTACAAATGGCAGGGAGGCCGGTCATCTTTTCGATGTAGGTAGGCTCCGCGAGGGCCAGGCCTGACCAAAGGGTCGCGGCGAAAAGGGAGGCGGACAGGTATTTACGCATCTGAGCTCTTCCTGAGAAATTGCCATCCTACCATTCTGGCCCTGAGCCATCACGCAGCCAAAGAAAAGCCCGCACTGCTATGCGGGCTAACGTAGGGAGATCGGATGAGCCTTGACTGTGCAGGGTAGGGCGTGAAAAAAGCGTGAAGGCATGAAAAAGCCCGCCGAGGCCGGCAGGGCAGAAACAAGAATCCTGGTGCTGGGTTAAGCACAAGAATCAGTGGGCACCAGCTTGCAGATTGGTGAGCAACTCAGCCTTGGACTCCTCTAACACATCGCGCTGACTCTGGAGTGTGTTGAGTAAATAATGATTCGACAAACGAAACTCTTCGACGATGGACTGCCACGTCTTCACATACTTTTTGATTAAACCAGCTCCAACCAGTCCGGGGTCGTTTCTGTCTGCTAGCTGCTCAAGTCTTTCTCCAATGTCGTAATCAACTGCCGAGATTTTACGGCCGAGCAGGATTATTTCGTATCTGGTTTGAATTCCCTGGTAGCTCGGATGCTTAGCCAATATTCCTGCGTAATCATCAATTTGTCGCAGGTGGTTTTTATTGAGCGCAATGCTGGGGCGCTTGATTTCAATGATCACACATTTGAAATAAGGCTGATTGTTTATTGAGTCATGCTGCATGCTGCGCCTAACCAGAAAAAGATCTGTTTGTCGATTTGCCCCGGCTACAGTTGCACCATCTTCAACATCATCTTCGGAGACGTGGTCGATTCCTTTTACTTTATCTCGTAAATTCTGAGCAATTTTAGTAAAGGTAGTTTCTTCTGCGCCAATGGTTTCGTATTGGCTTCCAAAGAGCCACGTATTCGCCTCAATTACACCCTGTAGGTCAGGGGTTTCAAGAACGTCCTTGTAGTGGTGTAGCATGATCTCAGAAATTCTAGATATAGCGTCTTCACGGTGCTGAAGTTTTTCGATGGTGCTAACGATGTTGTTCAGTTTTGCTGTTCTAATTTGATCAGAAAAAACGCGCATAGAGGAATCATCCAAGTCGAGTACGCTTTCGAGAACCTCGAATATGGCATCATTCTCATTGGAGATGGCGAGCCTGTCCAATAATCTTATTACAAGTTTTCTCTGTTTTTTATTACTATCTTTAAATACTTTTGGGTCGGATATTAGAATGACTCGAAGTATATTTTTGAGGTGGCCTAATCGCCACTCTGCATATCCTTTGCTTGCACCTTCAAAGCTGGGCAGCTCGCCATCAATCTCGAGTTGTTCTAGCTGCTCGTCGGCTTTGCTGACAAGAAATTTCTTATAGTGTTCTTGGCCGAAGTCACTAATTTGCTTTTGCAGAGATTTCCATATCTTGGTCTGTGTCAATGTGCCAAACGACAGGTTTAGGCTATCATTATCGACTTCGGATGCGTCAAACCAAGCTGAGCGCGCTGCGAGAGTTGTATGATAGCCTGGTTTTTGGTTGAGGCTGCTGAGGGCGTAGTCTACGACTTTGTCTTTGGAGGAGGTGTAGTAAATGTATGACTTTCCCGAAGTAGGCTTGTCTGCCCAATGAATCAGCTTTACCTCAAAAAGCTGACCATCAATGTTTAGCGAGGTTGTTGCTGAGCTATGATCTGGAGGAAGGATCTTTGCTCCATTCAAAGTTATGGTTTTGCTAGGGTTAATTGCTAAGTACCAGCCAAATTCAAGAGACAGACATTTGACGATGTTTTCGGGACTCAGGTATGGCTCAGAGAACCTAGTCAGCTCTACACAAGTTCCCGAGACTAAATTTGAAAGTAATGCATGTTGGCTGCCTGACGGAATTGTGGAGGCTTCAACCTTGTCCAGTGCGGCGCTATGAACAGTAAGTTTTGCATCTGTCCCGGCAGATTTTGTGTACCAATCAGCGCGGTTGCATATTTTATGAAAATATAGGCGCCCGATACCTTTTTCACCATGAACGTCATGTGATCTCTTTTTTTTCGAGTCACGAAAGTTAAAGAAGCTAGAGTCGCTACCTTCGACATCAATTCCGTGACCATCATCTAGAATAGTGATGGACTCAACGCCGCCAAGGTTGTTTGTATCAATGTTGACGGACACATGCTTAGCTTTCGCATCGAACCCGTTCCAAATTAGCTCAGCCAGGGGTCTCCAAGGGGATACTGACTTGCTAAAGTGATTTCGTATGCCTCTGTCAGTGATTTTGGTTGTACCAGAAAACTCCCTTGGAACAAACCCTGTGGATCCATCCATTGTTATGCGCTCAGTAAAAACTTAATTATTTATTAATTTATGATGTATTCATTGAAGGCGGCATGCCCGTGCCGCCACAATATACACCATGCCCTATCCACAGCCCCCATAGCTTGCGGGGTCACTTTTCGTACACGCAATCCGCCCCACCTTCACCTCATCCCCATACCCCACCAACCGATCCTCCCCAGCCTGCATTACCTGGCAGATCCTGATCACGGCCTGGGCGTCTGGTTCGTTCCCGGCCTCGCTCAGGCGTACCGCAATCCGCATCAGCTCGACTGCCGACCATTTCAGGTCAGAGGCCAGGCCCTGGAGGTCGCGGCGGAGTTCTTGGTTGGGCTTGGTTAGGGGCATGGCTACACCAGATGCGCGTTCCAGACTAGCAGCACCCGGGCCTGGATGTAGGTCATGTCCCGTCGGATGAGTCGATCCTTGTGCCGCGGGTTGTCCGAAATCATCTCGTAGTGATCCTCATCAGCCACCTGCAGGCGCTTAATGTAGAGCAGGTCATCCCAGACGAAGAGGTACACCCCATCGCCCACGAAGTCGCGGACGTTAATATTCACGATCAGCGGGTCGCGATGCTTGATGGTGGGCTCCATCGACTGGCCCCAGCCGGTGACGACCTTCAGGTGGAAGTGCTCTTCGAATTCGACGCCCAGTTCACGGAGATGGCTAGGGCTGACACGAATGTCCTTGATCAGTTCTGGGAAGTCGTGCGCGTTCTGACCGCCGCCCATCGAGGCCCGGACATCATAGTGGGCTATCCACACCTCATCACCAACCAGGCCTGGGCGGGAGAAGTCAGCCTCAATCACGTTTGACGGTTGCGGCTCCTCAGCTGCTGCGAGAAGCCGGCGGCGCGCCTCTTCGGAAAAGCCTTTTCCGCTCTTTGCGAGCATCTGCTTCACAAGATCGGCCATGCTCCGCTCAGGCGCGGCAGTTGGTTCTGGCGCCGGCGAATTCAGGAGCAACTCGGACTGATCCACGCCCAAGGCTGCTGCCATCGAGGCGATATCTGCCAGGGTAGGCTCGCGAGTGCCTACCTCATAGTTACCAACCCGGGATTGCGATTTCCAGCCGCAGGCCTCAGCAAGCTGGGCTTGGGACATCCCTTTGGCTTTTCTCAGGCGCTTGATGCGCTGGCTCAATGATTCGTTCATGCGCGGAATTTCATCACGAAACGAAATAGCCGGCTTTCACTTATTGTGTTTGCAATTAACACGATGCGTGTTTATCCTTCGGTCATCAATGGAGGAAGACCGTATGAACCAAGTCCGAACGATTCGCGAAAGGGCTGGCGTTACCCAGGCAGCGCTGCGCCGTCAGCTCGGCTGGAATCAGTCCCGCTTGGCCAACTACGAATCAGGCCTTCGCAACCCAGGCCTGCAAGAGGCGCGACTCATTGTGGAAGCGCTGAACGTCCTTGGCGCCAATTGCGCTCTTGACGATGCATTCCCACCTGCACAAGTCGCCGCCTAACCAATTTCATAGCCGCAAGGAGCCACCCAAGCATGTACGCCAACCCCAAGCACCTGCATGACCGTGAGATCAAGGTCCGGGTCGATGAGGACACCTTTGAGCTGATCCAGGCGCTAGCGAAGTTTCATCGCACCCAGCGCGCAGTGCTTTGCCGTGAGCTGCTGGAGGCTCAGCTGGCCGCCCTGGCTTCGGAGAATACCGGCGATCAGCACGTGGCCTGAAGGCCCTTAGGAGGCCCCATGCCGATTGAAGAGATCGGATTGGACCAGGGGCAGATGGAGCAGCTGGAGAAAGAGGCGATTAGAAGGGGCGTAAGCCCTGAGGCGCTGGCAGCTGAGCTGATCCGTCGAGAACTGGCCAACCGAACCAAGCCTCGCAACCCGCGAGGAGTCGTGACCCCGTTTCATCGAAAGGCCTGATTAGGCCCTGATAAGGCCGGATTGCGGGCACAAAAAAGCCGGGTGGCACCCCGGCTCTCTGCAACACAAAACTCTGAAGGGAATTATGCATATGCAGACCCAAAGTGTACAGGCCCTACCAAGGGCGGCGCCACAAAATGCGAACCACGATTTCGTGGCGCGAACCCCAATCGTGGCCATCGTCGACGGGGAGGCGGTGACTACCACCGCAACCATCGCTCACGAAACGGGCAACGAACACGCCAGCGTGATTGCCTTGGTTCGCAAGTACCAGGCCGACTTCGGCGAGTTTGGAGGGGTGCGATTCCAAATCGAACCCTTCGAGACCGCTGGTGGCATGCAATCCCGCGAGATCGCGCTGATGAACGAGCAGCAGGCGACCTTGCTGCTGACCTACATGCGCAACACGGCCATCGTCCGTGAATTCAAGAAGCGTTTGGTCAAGGAGTTCTGGCGTCTGGCGAAATCCGCCCCGGCCCAGCCCGCCGACCTCAGCAAGCTGGAAATCCTCCAGATGGCCCTGGAGTCGGAGAAGGCCCGCGTGCTGCTCACAGTCCAGGTCGAGGCCCAGGCCAAGAAGATCGACCACCTGGAGAACCTGTTCAAGGAGGGCATGAGCCCTGTCCAGTTCTGCAAGGGCCTCAATGGGATCAACGTGATGCAGGTGAACGCTTTCCTCAAGGCCAAGAACTGGCTCTACACCGAGGGCAGCAGCGGCACGCGCTACCGCGTCGGCAATTACGCCCGCGACAAGTACATGACCGAGCATCAACAGACGATCACGCCGCACGGGAAAGAGGCTTTCATCAGCTACACGCCAATCCTGCTGCGCAAGGGCGCCGTGCGCCTGTACGAGCTGTACCTGGCCGGCGAGCTGCCCATGAAGAAGAACTGGGACGGCCTGCACACCCACGACAAGGCCGTGCGGGGTGCGGCATGAGCGTCGACAAAGAGAAGCTCAAGTCTGCTGCTTTGCTGGCTACCAAGTCGAGATGGACGACCGACGACCTGAACGAGGTCATGAGTGCCGAAAGTGACCAGCTCAACGGCGGCTACATCATCGCTGATTGCCAGGGGCCGGACCGCTGGAGGAATGCAGTATATGTCGCAGCAGCGTGCCCTGAGTCCGTCCTGGCGCTGCTGGCTGAAATCGACCAGCTCAATGCCGAGAACGAGCGTTTTCGCCGCTACTGCGAAGTACTGGAGGGCGACAAGAAAGCGCTCACCGAGACGCACGTCCTCTACACCTGGCTGCGCAAGAAAGTTGACCAGCCGAACAACGAGTTTGTGGCCTTGCTCATGAAGGCCGGACAGGATTGGGTGCCAGTGCATGACCTCGACCGCGATCTGCGCGACATGATCGAGCGGGAGGAGCCATGAGCATGACCAGCGACATCCCGCGTCAGTTCAAAGGCGTCTGGATTCCTGCCGAGGTCTGGCTGGACCACTCCCTGTCTATCACCGAGAAAGTGATGATGGTGGAGATTGGCAGCCTGCAAGACCCCGTGCGCGGCTGCTACGCGAGCAACAGCCACTTCGCCAGGTTCTTCGGTCTGTCGAATTCCCGCGTCTCGGAAATCATCAGCTCATTGTCTGCAAAGGGTTTTTTGCGGGTCGAGTTGATCCGTGATGGCCGGCAGGTAGTAGAGCGGCGCGTGCGTCTTTCCAACCTATTCGGAAAGTCGAATACCTATTCGGAAAACGCTGCGACCCTATTCGGAAAAGGCGGTGACCCCTATTCGGAAAAGGCGGAGGAGAGTAATACAAAGAGCAACAGTACAAATGAGGGTGAGCGCGCGGCCGCCAAGGCGTCCACGACCGCTTCGCGCAAGACTTCGAAGTTTGACCCTCTGACCTGCTGCCCGCCCAACGTCACCCCGGCCATCTGGGCCGACTGGTGCCAGCACCGAAAAGAGATCCGCAAGCCGCTGACGGCCACCACCTGTGCGAAGCAGGCCAAGACCCTGGCCGGGCACCACGCACCTGATGCCGTGATCAACCAGTCGATCAGTAACGGCTGGACCGGCCTGTTCCCGGAGAAGGTGCTGCCAGGTGCCCAGCAGGGCCAGCGCCGCCAGAACAACGAACCCGACTTCAACGACTCATCCTGGGCCGAAGGGCTGATGGTGCGCACATGAAATCAGCAAACCAACTGATGGCTGCGATGCAGAACCGTCCGCCTGAGCTGCACGGCGGGCCGGTGGTGGTCTCGCTGGAGACTGCCGAGGTGGTCAACGACCTGTTCCGCCGACTGCGAGGGATCTTCCCGGCCTGGCGCCAAGCGTGGCCGTCCACCGAGGCCCTGGCCGCCGCCAAGGAGGAGTGGATCAAGGAGTTCGCCTCCGAGGGTATCCGCACCCTGGAACAGATCGAGTTCGGCATCGAGAAGTGCCGCAAGCTCAAGAAGCCATTCGCGCCGAGCGTGGGCGAGTTCATCGCCATGTGTCAGCCGACCCCTGAGGACTTCGGTATGCCGGCGCCGGCCGCAGCCTGGGTCGAGGCACTGCTGGGCGTGTACAGCCATGAGGGCGTGAAGATAGCCGCTGTGGCCACCGGCCTGTTCGACCTGCGCTCTGCCCAGCAGAACGACAAGGGCCTGCAGGCGCGCTTCGACCGGGCCTACGAGATCGTGCTTCGCCGCGCCCAGGAGGGCGAGCCGCTCGACGGCAAGATCGCCACCGGCATCGGCCACGACAGCCAGAAGAGCCTGATCGAGCTAGCCGACGAGTACGCCAGCCAACGCCAGGCCCGCCTGCTGGACCTGCAGCAGATCCCATCGAGCGCCGCCGCGTGCCGTGCACACCTGCTGGCCAAGTTGAACATCAAGCGCGCCGGGCAGCCGGCCGGGGAGGGCGTATGAGCCAACTCCAAAGAGATCTCCTGTTCCGCATGCAGGTGAGCAACGCTCTGTCTGTCCTCGGCGGCTGGTACCTGAGCTGGGACTTTTACTCCAGCAGCCCATACATAGGCCTGCGCGCTCACGCGCTCTACTCGAAGGCCCGGGGCCTGGTTGAGCATGAGCGGGCCCTCTGCAAGGCGATGGTACGGCTGGAGGGGCGCAGCGATGACTGAGTTCGCCATCCGCAGCACCCACGACCTCAATCGTGTTTACGGCGCCCTGCACGCCATCGACCTGACCAAGCCCAAGGTGGTGGTCATCAAGGACGAGAAGCGCCCGGACGTCTGCAACCGAAAGATGTGGGCAATGCTTCGCGACGTCTCCCAGCAGGTGGAGTGGTACGGCCGAAAGCTCAGTGACGAGGACTGGAAGCACATCTTCAGCGCGGCGGTGCAGAAGCAGGACGCGGTACCGGGCATTGACGGTGGATTCGTTGTCCTGGGCGTCTCGACCCGCAAGCAGTCCCAGAAGTGGTTCAGCGACCTGTTCGAAGTGATGCATGCCTTCGGCGCCGAGCATGGCGTGCGCTGGACTGAGCCGGATCGGTGGGGAGGGCGGTACTGATGCTTGCCAAGGAGATCAAACCGAAGAAGTGCAAGGCACCAGGTTGCGGCAAGCCTTTCAAGCCGACAATGACCACGCAGAAGGTGTGCAGCATCGTCTGCGCCAAGGCCATGGCCAAAGATCCGAAGCTGCAGAAGGTTGCGGCCAAGGCCATCACCAAGCAGGCCCGCCAGGACCTGCAGGAGCGCCGGGAGAAGCTGAAGACACGCCGCGAGCACATGGCTGAGGCGCAGACCGCGTTCAACGCCTACATCCGCGAGCGCGACGCCGGCCTGCCGTGCATCAGTTGCGACTCGAACCCAAGCGACCACGACCTCATCACCGGCAGCCGCTGGGACGCCGGGCATTACCGGTCGGTGGGTGCTTGCCCGGAGCTGCGCTTCGAGCCGCTCAACGTGCACCGCCAATGCGTGAAGTGCAATCGGAACTTGTCGGGCAACGCGGTCGAGTACCGCATCCGCCTGGTGAAGCGCATCGGCGCCGCGGCCGTGGAGTTCCTCGAAGGGCCTCATAAGCCCCAGCGCCTGACCATCGAAGATCTGCAGGCCATGAAGGCCCTGTACAGGCAGAAGCTCAAAGACCTGAGGAGAGCTGCAGCATGAACTGGACACCAACCGACACCGGCCAGCTCCTGCTGCTGGCCATGGCCATCTTTGGCGCCTACTGCATCGTGCGGGGCATGCGGGTATCGAATCGACGGAAGAAGGAGCAGGGCCAGTGAGCTATCAGAACGTGGTATCAGCAGTAGTTCGGGCGCTGGCGGCCGAGACCATCAACAGCGCTGGCGGCTGCGAGTTCGAGCCGAAGGTTCAAGCCGCGAAGCAGAAGGGTGAGATCGTCGGCAAGGAGGCAGCTTTCCTCATGGACTGCTGGGTGTTCGGCCGGCTGCACAAGAACCTCAGTGAGGAACAGTGGCGGCACCTGGTGGCGAAGTACTCGACCCATGTCGACCGCAAGCACGCAGCCATCGAGGAAATCACGCGGACCCTTCGTTCACCGGCACCCAAACGCTTCCGCCACTGCGCGATCCTGACCTGGGCCATGCCCAAGCTGCCCGGGGTGGATGGCAAGCGCAGCACCAATGTGCTCCCGGCAGCGTGGTATGAGATGGACAACTGGAGCAACGAGCCCCACCCGATCAAGACTCAGGAGCGCTGGCGGCGCGACATCCGCAAGGCTCTAGAGCGTGAGGTAGACGCGGCACTGGTCGAAGCTCAGCACATTCTCGACCATGAAGGCCTTTTGGTGGCAAATGTCGCTTGACTGCGAGTGAGCCAATGAGCCAATATGCGTCCATCCTGTCATTCCTGCGCGTTTAGGAGTGACCAATAGCTTAGGGGGAAGACTGGTTCGATTCCAGTGGCTATGCCGGCTATCCGGATGGCGGGTTTGTTTGCTCTGGCTGTGGCTGTATCTGCACTCCCATCAATGAATTCGCTGATCGCAGCAGTAATGTCTGCGAAGGAGGTTAGCTCTATGATTAAAGACGTCTTTGGTTTCCTGTTGGTACCGGTTACTCAAGGTTTGTCCGCTGTCGGGTATAGCTGCGTTGCTGCTGGTGCAATTCCTCTTTCCATTTGAGCCTAGAAGCTCACGTAAACCCGGCCCCAGTGCCGGGTTTTTTATTGCCCGAATAGGCCCTGAAGAGGGGCGGCGAGAGTGCCGACCCCTGGGGTGGGCGAGATCAAGCAGCCCGCATCGCGGTGGGTGTCACCATGAGTCGAACCCCGAACTTAGCCAGAGCTTCTTCCAGGCTTTCGAGTTTCGAGGTGTGCTCGAAGTCGACCAGGCGCCCGGCTGCGGTGGGTGATACGCCCAGCATCGAAGCGAGGTCAGCCCGGGTCTTTCCGGAACGGACCAGTTCATTCCAGAGGGCTATTTTTGCGACCGTGACGCCAGAAAGCCGGACGATGTGATCGCCGGCTTCGGTGGCAGGTGGAATCGCCCGCTTCTGGTCCACGTAGATCGACAGCGCCAGGGTGAGCCCGTCTACCGCATTTGCCAGAAGCTCTTCCAGGCTATCGCCAACGCTGTGTGCCTCTGGAATGTCTGGGCAAGACGACCAGAAGTGATCGTTTTCCTCGTGAGCCACGATTTTGTAGTCGTACATGTTTCCTCTCATGGGGCTGACTGGACGTCTGTTCAGGGTGGTGGGGCCTCATTTGAGGCCCAGTTGCTTGATTATTGCCTTCCTGAGTCCTTCACCAATTTCCTTGGATCCGTGGCTCGGGAAGATCGTCTGGCGGTCCTTGTAGCGAATCTTGAAGTGGCTGCCGTTGGCTGACTTCGAGAACTCGACCCCTTGGGCCTCCAACCATCTCCTGAACTCGCTGTACTTCATCAACCCTCCGTTGTGCGTTGATGGAGTAATTATATAAACATATGTGTTGAGTGTAAACACTTGTGTTGATTTTTATTGAGAGGAATTATGGACCCGACCGACCTCGGCCCAGGCACAGCCACCTGGCTGGGTGGAACGGGCACTGTATTGCTGGGTGGTTTCCTGTGGCTGCGCAAGTTCCTCTCCAAGGATGCGGCTGACCGGGCCATGGATAACGCCGACATCGGCACCGTGCGCCGACTGAACGAACTGCTCGACTCCGAGCGCGAGGCCCGCAAGCTTGCCGAAGCCCGCGCTGATCAGTTCGCCAAAGAGCGCAACGACCTGGCTGCAACCGTTGGACGTATGGAAGGAAAGATCGAAGCGCTGACCAGCCAGGTCGGCCAGCTCACTGAGCGCGTGACCCTCCAGAGTGAGGAGATCGCCCGCTTACGCACGAAGCTGGGAGGAATGATCTGATGGACAGATGCGCAATGGAATTCATCGCTCGCCGCTGGTGGCGTCGAGTTGAGGTGTGGGCAATTGCCCTGTTGCTGGTAACCGGCGGCGGGTTCTTCGGCTTCCAGTTGAGTCAATGGACATTGGCCAAGTCCTATATGGATCAGGTAGCCCAGATTCGCCAAGCCTATGACGAAGCCTCAAAACAGCGTGACATCCGCCTGGATGAGCTGACCCGCAAGACTGGCACAGCAGCTGACAAGGCAAGCAAGGCAGCGGCCACCGCGACCAAGGCCATCGACAAGGCGGATGAGGCCCTCAACCGGGTTACTCCATAGCCGCGCCACAAAATCGAGGTGCGCCGTTTCGTGGCGCGGGAGCAACCATGACCAACTTCACACGAATTCGGCATGAGCTGCCGGTAAGCATGGATATCGTCCATGCGGTGGCAGAGTTCGATGCCGCCCTGGTGAAAGCGATTGATGCTGCCAAGGAAGCGGGGCTGCCTCAAGGGCTGGTGGTCGGCATCCTGCACGGGCATGTACATGCCGAGACGCACAGGATGGTGGAGGTTAAGCCTCTTTCAACGCTTTAGGTTGTGGAACCATGACTCGTAGTAAATGACCAGGACCTTCTGAATCATTTCTCCGGACACAGTGTAGGTGCCAGTTTCATCCGCTAGTGGGATAACGCCATCCTGGCCATTGATTACCGTCAGATACGCATCAGGGCGATCCGGAATAGGTTTCAAGAAGGCCTTCTCAGGCAGATAGCCACCTTCAGTAAGGAAGCGGGTGACGGATTCGTTGGTTTTCTTCGCGGTCTCAAGTTCTTTGTTCGTCGCTCGTGCAGGCTGTGAAAGGACGATACGCGCAGCAAAGAAATTCGCCGCAAACGCGACCATCCTCTGCTCTGGGGTTTGCTGGTCTTGATCTGACATCTGGAGTTTCTCTGATGTTTATGAGGGAAATGTTGCCCATTCGAGATGAGGGCATAAAGCCATCGTTTCAAGTAGAGGGAAGCAATGAAAAGGCCGGTCCCACCTGTTGAATTTGATGAGTTGCCATGCATAACGCTCTGTCCTGCGTCAGATGTGTGGGACTGGATTCAGGGTGAGATCCTGGCCGAAACTGGCAGCATCCATAACCCAGACCACGCTCACCTGATCGACGCCAACATCGGCGTGCTGTGGGCATCGAGTGGATTCGGCAAGCAGGGCAGGGTAGTGCTTGGCCAGGCAGAGCAGCTGATGTTCCGCGCTGGCGGGTGGCAGAAGGCCCGCCAAGAGCAGCAGATGCGGGAATGGTTCGGTGAGGAGCCGGACTACCTCATCACCTTCGCTGCCGACTACTGCGCTCAGTGCACTGATGCTGAGTTCTGCGCTCTGGTCGAGCACGAGCTCTACCACATCGGCCACAAGCTCGATAAGTACGGCGCCCCAGCGTTCGGCGATGACGGCATGCCCAAGCTTGAGATGCGCGGCCATGACGTTGAAGAGTTCGTCGGGGTTGTTCGCCGGTATGGGCCAAGCCACGACGTACAGCAGCTTATCGACGCTGCAAGCCGGCCGCCTGAGGTGGCCAAGATCAACATTGCGAGGGCCTGCGGAACCTGCCTGCTGAAGTCGGCGTAGTTTTGACAGGCGCTTGACGGAACCCAAACCTATGGCAGCCCTGAGCAACGAGGTGAAGGCCTTTATCGTTCAGGCGTTGGCCTGCTTCGATACGCCATCTCAGGTGGCAGAGGCCGTCAAAAACGAATTTGGGATCGAGGTGAGCCGCCAGTCGGTGGAAAGCCACGATCCAACCAAGCGCGCAGCGCAGCGCTTGGCCAAGCGCTGGGTAACCCTGTTCGAAGACACCCGCAAGCGTTTCCGCGAGGAGACGGCTGATATCCCGATCGCCAACCGTGCCTATCGCCTCCGCGCGCTGGGCAGGATGGTCGAGAAGGCTGAGAGCATGCGCAACCTTGCCCTGACCGCCCAGCTGCTGGAGCAGGCGGCCAAGGAAGTAGGCGACGTATACGTGAACCGGCAGACGAAGGTGGATAGTCCGCTCGACAATGCGGTACCCACCTCGGTGCAGGTCACGGTGATGGATGCGAGGAAGCGCGATGCCGACGCTTAACGTCCCTCAGGCCACTTTCATCAACATGCCGCACAAGTTCCGCGGCTTCGTCGCTGGGTTCGGCTCGGGCAAGACCTGGGTTGGTTGTGCTGGCATCTGCAAGCACGTGTGGGAATGGCCCCGGATCAACTCCGGCTACTTCGCCCCGACGTACCCGCAGATCCGCGATATCTTCTTCCCGACCATCGAGGAGGTGGCCTTCGACTGGGGCCTGAAGGTCAAGACGAAGGAGAGCGACAAGGAGGTCGAGTTCTACAGCGGCGGCCAGTACCGCAGCACGACCATCTGCCGCTCGATGGAGAAGCCGCAGACCATCGTAGGCTTCAAGATCGGGCATGCCCTGGTCGATGAGCTCGATGTTCTGCCCGCGCTGAAGGCTGAGCATGCCTGGCGCAAGATCATTGCCCGGATGCGTTACAACGTGCCTGGGCTGAAGAACGGCGTGGACGTCACCACCACCCCTGAGGGGTTCAAGTTCGTTTATCAGCAGTTCGTGAAGCAGCTGCGCGAGAAGCCAGCGCTGCAGGGTATGTACGGCCTGGTGCAGGCCAGCACGTTTGACAACGAGTTGAACCTGCCGCCTGACTACATCCCATCACTGATGGAATCGTACCCGGCCCAGTTGATCCTGGCGTACCTGAATGGCCAGTTCGTCAACCTGAACGCCGGATCGATCTACCACGCCTACGACCGCAAGCTGAACTCCTGCTTCGACACGGTCGAGGCGGGCGAGCCGCTGTTCATTGGCATGGACTTCAACGTTGGCAAGATGGCAGCGATCACGCACGTAAAGCGCGCTGACGGAAAGCCCAGGGCAGTGGATGAGCTGATAGACGGCTTCGACACCCCGGACATGATCCGGCGCATCAAGGAGCGCTACTGGCGGCACAGCGGCAACACGTACGAGAAGACCTGCGAGATCAGGATCTACCCGGACGCCTCTGGCGGGTCGCGCAAGTCGGTGAATGCCAGTGAGACGGACATCGCCATCCTGCGCCAGGCCGGGTTCAGCGTGATCGCCCCCGATGCAAACCCACCGGTTAAAGATCGCATCAACGCCATGAACGCGATGTTCTGCAACGCGAATGGCGAGCGCCGGTACCTGATTAATCCGCTGCGCTGCCCGACGTACGCGGATGGCCTGGAGCAGCAGGTGTGGGCGCCCAATGGCGAGCCTGACAAAAAATCCGGCGTGGACCATGCGAACGACGCCGGCGGCTACTTCATCCACCACGACTACCCGATCAGCAGGCCGGTCACTCACGTGCCGATCTCGTTCACTTTCTGAGGCCATCCATGCCTAATTTCCTCCCCCGGGCAGAGTACTCGGAGGCCTTGCCCGGCTGGCAGCTGGTCAAGCGCTGCGTGGCGGGCGCCCGAGAGGTGCGCAAGCACGACATCTACCTGCCGATGCCGGACCCGGAGAACAAGTCTCCCGAGAACCAGGCGCGGTACAAGCAGTACAAGAAGCGGGCGATGTTCTTGAACATCACCGGGCGCACGCGCACCGGCCTGCTGGGTGCGGTGTTCCGCAAGACTGCAGAGTTGGAGCTGCCCGCCGGGGTCGAGTACCTCAAAGAGAACGCTAGCGGCGACGGCACGAGCCTGGAGCAGCTTTCCAAGGATGCCGTGGGTGAATGCCTGGATGCCGGTCGTGGCGGGTTCCTCGTGGACTTCCCTGCGGTTGAGGGTGTGTCCTCCATGGCCGACATGCAGGGGCGCAGCGCGCTGATCCATCACTATGGCGCCGAGTCGATCATCGACTGGGATGAGCAGGTGGTCGATGGCGTGAAGCGCCTGGTCTATGTCTGCCTGCTGGAGTGCGTGTCAACGTTCAGTCCGGACAGCTTGGAGCGCACAACTAGCACCCAATACCGCGTGTTGCTGCTGGTCGACGGCCGCTATGTCCAGCGTGTTTATGCAGAAGACGGCAACACCTACACCGAAGTCGCGCCGCTCGACAAGAATGGCCGGCCATTCGACCACATCCTGTTCAGCTTCTACGGCGCCCAGAACAACGACGCCAGCGTCGACAAGTCGCCTCTGGAAGACCTGGCCGACGTGAACATCCTTCACTACGGCAACAGCGCCACGGTGGAGGAGAGCGGGTTCATCAGCAGCCAGCCGACGCTGTTCATCACGACCGACATCAGCGCCGACGAGTTCGTCAAGGTGAACCCGAACGGCATGCACATTGGATCGACCCGGGGCTACAACCTCGGCAAGAGCGGAACCGCGACCCTGGTCCAGGCAACCGAGAGCCAGTTGGCTCGCACGCTGCTGAAGGACAAGGAAGAGCAGATGCTGATGATCGGCGCCCGCATCGTCCAGAAGGCGGGTGGTGCAGAGACAGCAGAAGCCGTGCGGATCCGCTACAGCTCTGACAACAGCGTGCTAGGTACCATCGCCGGCAACGTGTCCGAGGCCCTGAAGCGAGCCATCCTTGACGCCGAGCGCTTCATGATGGGCGAGCCGGACGAGGCTGGGACGGTCTTCTGGCTCAACCAATCGTTCTTCGACGAGACGATGACCGCCCAGGACATCATCGCCCAGATCCAGCTGTGGCAGCAGGGCTTCATCGCCAAGCGGGATGTGCGGGTCAATCTGCGGCAGGGCGGCGTGCTCGAAGCGGATCGTAGCGATGAAAAGATCGACGAGGACCTGGCCCAGCAGCCGCCAGTGACTGGAGACGAAACCGGAGGCGGTGAGGATGAGCAGTGACGGCTACCTATCCGACGCAGCGACACGTCACCAGGTGCACCTCCAGCGCTACGCCGGGGGCAGCCTCAAGCGGCTGGCCAAGTTCATCACCAAGGCCATCAACACCGCCAAATCGCGCGTCTCAGAAGGATTAAGTCGTTACGGCACCCAACGGTACGAGAAGCAGATCCAAGAGCTACAGGGCGAGCTGGCGGGCGTCTACGGCGAGATGAAGCAACAGGCTGTGCTCGACCTGACGGAATTCGGCGGCTACGAAGCCGAGTTCAACATGACGCTACTGGGCAAGGTCGTGAAGGCGGTCGTTCAGCTGAATAGGCCCAGCATTGAGCAGATCGCCGCCGCTGCCCTGGCTGACCCGCTCGACCTGGAGGTCGGCAAGGGCCGACAGCGCATCAGCATCAACGGCGCGCTCGACCAGTACGGCACCAAGAAGAGTGCTGAGATCATCAGCGAGATTCGCATGGGGTCGGCACTGGGCGAGACGACCGGGCAAATCAGCCGGCGGCTCACATCGCTGGGCGTGCAGCAGCGCGACCAGGCCGCATCGCTGGTCAGGACCATGACCAACCACATCGCCAGTTCGGCGAGGGCGCAGGTCATGGCTGACAACGCCGACATCTTGAAGGGGAAGCGTCGCGTGGCCACGCTGGACGGCCGGACAACGCCGCTATGCCGGGCACTGGACGGCACTGTGGTGCCTATGACCGCATCGTCGCCGCCGTTCCACTGGAACTGCCGGACGACCGAGATTCCCGTACTCAAGGATGAATTCGCCAGGGAGATCCCGGGATCGACCAGGCCGGCAGTAGGTGCCGATGGCGTGGAACAAGTCAGTAGCCGGACCACCTACGGCGAATGGCTCGCCAAGCAGACGGCAGCCTTCCAGGAAGATGTGCTGGGCCCCGCTCGCTACAAGCTGTTCAGCAAAGGGGAGTTGACCATCGACAGGTTCGTCGATGACGACGGCCGGACCCTAACCCTAAAGCAGCTGCGCGAGCGTGAGCCGATGGCTTTCGAGCGGGCGGGACTTTGAAGCCAGATTATCCGACCAGCTCAAGGGCATTCACGGCGCGATTGAAAAAGTCATAGCGCTTCTTCGTGCGGCGGAATCGTCCAGTGGATACCAGCGCATCTACGACTTCAACGGTCGCTTGCATGGTGTTGCGGTACGAGGAGTCGGGCGCCAGAAATTCGCGGCGAATGATCGGATCGAGCGTCATTTCCTGCTCTTTGGGATATGCAGTTAGTACCTGAGCACGCTGGTTGATGGCGAGGTGGTTGATCCCATGATCTTTTAGGTATTGGACTAGATCCTCAATGATCAAGCAGGTGCCCGGCCCGCCATAGGGAAGCTTGATAGCCGTCTTGTCCTTGGTGAGCAGCGGGTGCGGATCTTCAACATCAGAGCCACCCGAAGTCAGCGCTCTGTAGTGGGCAATAGGCATCACTGCATATTCAACATCACCGTTTTCGTTATGAATAAATTGTACAGATTTCATGGGGTATCCTCTGGGTTTGTGCTCCCAATGTAATCTACATTGTAGAAAAACGAAAGCATTTTCTTGCAGGCAGGGCCTGCTCAAAGTCTCTGGGAGACAGCAATGACCTTGAAATTCCAACTGGACAGCCTTGAAGGCGTAGATGAATCAGTAGCAGCCCTTTACGTCGAGAGGGACGGCAAGTTCGTCCTCGGCATTGATGGGCTCCCGCAGCAGGAAGACGTCACCGGCCTGAAGGCCAAGGTGGAAGAACTGCTGGGTGAGAAGAAGGCCGCCGAGAAGGCTCGTCGCGAGGCCGAAGAGAAGGCGCGCACCGAGGCAGAAGAGTCCGCCCGCAAAGCCGGCGACGTCGAGGGCCTGGAGAAGTCATGGTCCGAGAAGTTCGCCCGCCGTGAAGCTGAGCTGACCGCCCAACTCGAAAGCACCAACAGCACTCTGCAAGGCCAGATCCGGGATCTGACCGTAGGGCGCACGGCGACCGAGATCGCGACCACCCTGGCTGTCCCCGGCAGCGCCAAGGCATTGCTTCCCCACATCGAACGCCGGCTGAGCGTCGAGCAGCGCGACGGTAAACCCACCGTTGTCGTGCTGGACGCCGCCGGCAAGCTCTCGGCGGCAACGCTCGATGAGTTGAAAGCAGAATTCACCAACGATCCGGCCTTCGGTCCGCTGATCGCTGGCAGCAAAGCATCTGGCGGCGGGGCCGGGGGTGCTGGAAAAGGCGGCGGGGCCGCAAGAGGCAACATCGGCGGCACCAAAGAGGAACGCACGGCGGCACTGGCCAGCCGGTTCCCAGACCTTCCACTGAAATAAGGAAATACACCCATGTCCCTGTCGCAAATGCAGGTTTTCAACGAATACATCATGCCGGCGACCATCGAGACGCTGGATCAGATGCTCGTTGCGTTCAACGCCGCCAGCCGCGGCGCCATCGTGCTGTCCCCTGACGGCTTCACTGGCGACTTCCTGCAGGAGTCGTTCTTCCAGACCCTGGCCGCTGCCCAGCGCCGCGTTGATCGCTACGCTGCCAACGGCGCCGCGCCGATCACCGACCTGACCGAGCTGAAAAACACGTCTGTGAAGGTTGCTGGTGGCTTTGGCCCGATCCGCTACGAGCCGTCCCAGATGACCTGGCTGGAGCGCCCGACCGCCCAAGGCGTCGAAGTCGCCTCCCGCGCGTTCGCCGAGATCCTGCTGAAGGACCAACTGAACACCGCTATCGCCGCCCTCGTGGCTGCGATCACAGCCCAGGCCGCTGCCGTCAACGACGTGTCGGCCACCGCCGGCATCACCTACGCCGGCCTGAACAACGCTCACGCGAAGTTCGGTGACGCGAGCCAGAACCTGGTCACCCAGGTGATGCAGGGCACCACTTACCACAAGCTGGTCGGTCAGAACCTGGCCAATCAGCAGCAGCTGTTCCAGGCCGGCAACGTCCGCGTGATCGATATCCTGGGCAAGGTCTCTGTTGTGACTGATGCCCCGGCATTGATGCAGGACGGCACCCCGGACAAGGAGATCATCCTGTCCTTGGTCCAAGGTGCTGCTCTGGTGCACGACGGCCGAGACATCATCAGCAACGTCCAGACCAACAACGGCAAAGAGCGGATCGAGACCACGCTGCAGACCGACTACACCTTCGGCCTGGGTCTCAAGGGCTACACCTGGGATGTGACCGCCGGCGGCAAGTCTCCGACCGATGCCGAACTGGCCACTGGGACGAACTGGGACAAGACCGCCACCAGCATCAAGCACACCGCTGGTGTTGCTCTGATCGGTGACGCCTCCAAGTAACTCTGATGGCGGGCCGGCCCTATGGCTTGGCCCACTGAGGACGTGAGCATGAGCAAAAACAACATCTGGTACTTGGCGGGACCGTTCCACCAGTACCAGGAGGATGTGAAGGCCCTGGCCAAAGAGCATGGCCTGGTCATCCTTGACGCCAACGCCGCCACCAGCCGCAAGGGCGCGGCCAACGATGTGCCCGAGGTCACCATTCGCCCAGAACTGAAGGCCGCGGCCGTGGTTGTCGGGGCAGGCGGTCTGGCTCAGGGCGAGGCCGATCACTTGGTTGCTGAAATGGCAGCCATCGGCGTGATCGTCGAGTCGTTCGCCAAGCAGAGCCTGGAGCGTCCCGAAGGTGAGCTTGGTGAAACCGCTGGCCACCTATTCCGGGTTCTGGAAGCGGTCAATGCCGGCATCGCCAGCCTGCAAAGCGAGCGCGATGGCGAGGTTGAGAAGGCCGGCAAGCTGCAGGAGGAGAACGAGCATCTCCGCGCTGAAATCGCTGCCTTGAAGCAGGCTGCGGCCAGTGACCCAGAGGTGGAGCAGCTGAAAGCCAAGCTGACAGAGGCCGGGGTGACCTATCGCACCAACGCCTCCAAAGAGTCTCTGCAGAAGCAGGTCGACGAACTCGCCAAGTAACACAGGGGCATCGGCCCCACTCATTACAGCGGAGGCCTGATGGCTACCTACATCACCGTGGCCGACGTGGATAGCATCCTCGGGGCTGGCTGGGCAGCTGACGACCTCAAGGACGAGGCGGTGTTCGAGGCAAACGCCTACCTGACAGCGCTAAACCTGACCGGGATCGATATGGAAGCTATCCCTGACGACGTGAAAGAGGCTGGCGCCCGGCTGGCCAAGTGCGCGTCCCAGGGCAAGCTGTACCAACAGCAGACCGAAGGGTCGCTTGAGGCGAAGACCGTCAAGGCTGGCTCTGTATCGACCAGCAAGACCTTCGGCTCCATCGACAAGACCAGCACGGCCGCCCAGCCGGCGTGTGTGCAGTTGGCGCTGGCCCTGCTCACCCCATGGCGCAGCAATCCATTCGCGTTCCGCGTGTCGAGGGGGTAGGGCATGGGGCTCCGTGACGATATACAAGCCGACCTGGTCGAGGCATTCGACGATGATCTGGCTGATGCTGTGCAGGCCTTCACTGGGTCTTACATGGGCCCGGGCGTATGGGATCCTGTCAGCGAGACGACCACCGCGCAGCCTGTGACCTATCCCGGGCGCGGTGTCTTCGATAACTACGACAGCCACAGGATCGACAACATCAACATCCTTGTGGGTGACGTCCTGCTGATCTGCCTGGCCAACGAAGTCACCGATAAGCCGGCGGTCGGCCACGAGATCACCGCCGACGACCTGATCACGGGCGATCCGGTGACCTATCGCATCGTCAGCCCAGGCATCGACCCGGCCAAGGCCCACTACGAGATCCAACTGAGGAAGTGACCATGTCCAGAAGGGGCTGGAGCACACCGCCCAGCCTTTTCGCTGGCGTGGTGGAGGAGCAACTGAGCCAGCGCGTTCGAGTCATCGCAATCGCGCTCCTCAACGAAATCGTTCTGCGCTCGCCGGTTGATACCGGGCGATTCCGTGGGAACAACATCGTCAGCGTCGGGGCGCCGGTTTACACCAGTACCGTGAACGTCGATCCAACGGGCGCAGAAACCCTCCAGGCGGGTGTGCGGGCGGTCACCGGCCTGGAGCCATATACGCAGGTCTTCATCCAGAACAATCTGCCGTATGCCCAGGCCCTTGAAGATGGTCATTCCAAGCAAGCGCCGCCGAAGGGTATCTACGAAGCCAGCTTTCATGGCGTCACGCAGGCCTACTCATGACCTTCGAACAGATCCGAGCCATCGTCATCGGGCGCATGGCGCAGTGGACCGGGATCCCTGCTGACGCAGTGGATTACCCAAACCCACCAAAGCCGTTTAATCCGGCAGGGCGGAGCATCTGGGCTCGCCTGGCAGACATTCCCGGCCTGAGCAGCACGCCAGAGGTCGGCATCGGCCCATGCGTGCGCCACACCGGAATCGTCGTCATCCAACTGTTCGTGCCCAGCTACAGCGGCACTCTAGCAATCACCAGGGCCGTAGACACGCTGGTTACCCAGTTTCAGTACTACAGCGCGCCAGAGGGGCCTTTCGACTTCTTCGAGGCATCCCCGCAGGTTGTCGGCGACGACGGCAGCAACTGGTACCAGGTCAACGTACGCGTTCCATACCGGGCCTACTGAGCCCTCAACATCCACCGCCACATGGCGGTTTTTTTACGCCTATCGATAGGAGAAACCGCATGTCGAGCGGAGCCAAGGTCCAGCTGGCCTGGATCAAAGAAGTAACACCTGGCGTAACGCCGGCAGGCAACTGGAACGTGCTGACTCGTATCAGCAACGGCCTGATGCCGACCTTCAACTCGGAAGAGAACAACGAAATAGGCTTCACTCGCATGTCGCAGGGCACCGCCCAGACCACTGTGGACGTGGGCGGCGATATCGAAACCAAGTGGCGCTTCGGCGCGCTGGACGAGTTCATGGCCTCCTGCTTCGGCAAGGCCTGGGCAGCGAACGTCCTAGCCATGGGCGACGACCGCATCACATTCTCGATCGCCTCGTACGCAACCGACATCGGTGTGTCGGCCATCGCCCGCGGCGTTCAAGTCGCCACCATGAACTTCGACTTCCCGGGCGACAACGAGGTCACGGTCACCACGACCATGGCTGCGCGGTCCTGGGATGACAAGGGCGACAACACGTCGTTCATCGTCAACGCGCAGTCCGAGAGCAGCCAGCGCCGCTTCAGCTTCAAGGACATCAGCGGCCTGAAGATCAACGGCGTCCAGGTGGGGCAGGACAACGCCTGCGTCGACAGCTTCAACCTGCAGTTCGACAACGCCGTCCAGACCCAGCGCTGCATCGGCAACGGCAACCCATACCCGGGCAACATCATTGCCACCACCTTCACCCCGTCCGGATCGATCACCATCAGCTGGTCGAAGATGGCCTACGAGCTGTGGAAGGCCCAGAAGGGTAACGACGCCATCAGCTTGGAATTCACCATCGGCAACGCCGACGGCGGCTACAAGTTCCTGATACCTGAGATGGAAGTCACCGCAGACTGGCCTGATGGCGGATCGACCGACATCATCCAGATGGAACTGAACTACACCGCCCGCCGCGTGGCCCCAACCATCACCCGTCTGCCCGCGCCGATCGTTGTGGCTGCGGTGGATGTCACTCCGGCCACCCTGAACCTGGCAGTTGGCGCTACGGGCGACCTCGAGGTCGTGGTCACCCCGGCCGGTGCCAGCCAGCAGGTCACCTGGACCAGTTCCGCCCCGGCAATCGCCAGCGTGAGCGAGACCGGCCTGGTCAAAGGCCTGACCGTCGGCACGGCCACTATTACGGCAACCAGCGCTGCGGACGGCACCAAGACCGATACCTGTGCTGTAACCGTCACCGCTTAACCCTTTGCCCGGCGCGCCCTGCGGTGTGCGTCGGGCCTTTTACCGCAGAGGAATACCATGGCTCTCGTCATTTCCCAGGCTCCGAAGCTGGACATTGAAGGCACGCGATGGGTGGAAATCGCCCCGGGCGTGAAGATCCAAGTCGGTTCGGCTGCCAACCCTAAGTTCAAGTCGCACCACGCCATGATTCAGCGGCATCAATCCATCGTCGACTCGCGCTATGGCGTGGGTACCGAGGGGTTCGACCCGGTGAACGCTGAGATCCCCGATATCGAAAGCATGGATGACATGCTGGTCGATCTGGTGTGCAAACACATCATTCTCGACTGGGAGGGGGTTGAGGAGGCCGAAAGCCCTGGCGTCGACACCCCATATACCCAGGAGCGAGCAAAATTGCTCATCGGTCTGCGCCCTGACGTCTACTTCACCGCGCTGCAGGTGGCAACCGATATCGCCACCCGGGCCGAGGAGCGGGCCAAAGAGACGGCAAAAAAGCCGTCGACGCCTACTGCTGGGGGCGTGAGTGGGCAGGCGAGTCGAGCGAGAAAGCGCGCTGGAAGCGAGAGCGTCTTAAGGGCGTAGAGCCTGTTCCATCCGCGCCAGAAATCGACCCGGTAACCGCAGAGATCCTTGAGGCCTACGGGCGCATTGGGAGATCTCGCCAGTACGTCGGCATGGTTGGTGCGCCTGCTCCAATCTCACCGGCAATCATCGGCCAATATCTCGACCGATACCCTTCGGCAATCTGCCGCGAGGAGTTCGATACCGCGATCTTTGCGTTAGATGATGAATTCCGGCGCCATTGGGATGAGCAGCAAGAGAAGGCCAACCCCAAAACACAGCCGAAGAAACGATAGCCCGCCGAGCGGGTTTTTTTACGCCCGGAGAAAGGCATGGCCCAGGAATCTCGCCTCTCGATAGTCATCGACTCGCGGAGCGCAAAGCCGCAGGTTGATCAATTGCGCACAGGCCTTGCTGGCCTGGACAAGGCAGGCAGCCAGGCGGCTGATAGTGTGGGCAGCGTGGGGTCTGCAGCTCGCGCTGCTGGTAGCGCCCTGGCCGCTGTTGGCGTTGGTGCAGTAACCCGTGAGGTCCTGCGCCTAACCGACTCGTTCAAGTCCATGCAGGGCTCGCTGGCCCTGGTCAGCACCTCGACGACGAACGCCAATGAGTCGTTCCAGAAGCTTCTGGCGATGGCCAACAACACCGGCAGCTCGCTGGAGTCGACCGTGTCGCTGTACACGCGCCTGGCTAATGCTACGCGCGGTGCAGGATTCTCCCAAGAACAACTGCTGAACGTCACTGACGCACTCAACAAGGCGTTCGTGATCTCGGGCGCGACGATGCAAGAGGCGTCGAACGCCGCCATTCAACTGTCCCAGGGCTTGGCCTCTGGAACCCTGCGCGGCGAAGAGTTGAACTCCGTAATGGAGCAAGGGCCGCGGATTACTCGGGCTCTGGCAGAGTATCTTGGGGTCACCAACGGCCAGATCCGCCAGATGGCAGCGGAAGGCAAGATCACATCCGATGTGGTCACCAATGCGCTGTTGCAATCGCTGTCGTCGCTGAACAGCGAGCTCGACAAGATGCCTCGCCGATTCGAGCAGGCGACCGTGGCATTGAAGAACAACTTCCTGGCCGCCGTAGGCCAGATCAACGTTGATCCGGTTGTAAGCTCGGTTGACGCTCTTGCCAGCTCCCTGGCAAAGCCAGAAGTGGTGATGGGCATTCAGAGCATCGCGAATGCGCTCGGTAGCCTTGTTGCTGTCGGCGGCGATGGACTGAAGACCGTTGCAGAAAACACTGACGCCCTGATGGCAATCACCGGCGCTTATGCCGCCAAGGTTGGCGTGGGCCTGGTTGTGTCGCTCGCGGCGGCAACCAAGGCCAGGTACGCAGACCTTGCGGCCACTCAGCAACAAGTAGTCGCCGAGAGGCAGGCAGAAGCGGCTTCGACCGCTGCAGCTGCCCAGGCTACCCGGAAGGCAGCGGCTGACGAGGCCGCTGCTGTTGCTGCTACTCAGCGATCGCTTGCTGAGACGGCGGCGGCTCGCGCGGCACAGGCCAATACCATTGCCCAGCTTCAGGCCGTCCAGCAGCAGCTTACGGCCGATCGCGCGCTTGAAACACAGCGCATGCAGGCGCAGATCAACGATGTTGGCCGCCAGCAATCGTTGACTCGACTTGCCGAGATTCGCAGGACAGAGGCTGCAATAACATTGCAGCAAGCGGCAGCAGAGCGCGCCCTTGCACAGGCAGCCGGGCAAGAAGTCATCATTCAGGGTCAGCTTGCTGCAGGCCAGGCTAGGCTGACAACGCTTCGCGAAGCCGATATTGCGGCTGTTGTGGCGCAAAACGCTGCGCAGGTCCGTCTGAATACTGCGCAATCGCTTGGTGCTCGCGCGTCTGCTGGACTCATGGCGCTAGTGGGCGGGCCAGTTGGGCTGCTCACAACCGCCCTGACCGTAGCCGCTGGGGCTGCCATCTACTTCGCCTCAAGCACCGACAGCGCCACTCAGTCTCTGATTGACCAGAACCTGACCCTGGATGACTCGATCTCCAAGTTCAAACAGCTCAGCGCTGAGCAGCAGCGGTTCCAATCTGCAAAGTGGATGGAGGCACAGCGGGATTCGGCCAAGGACGCCAGCAGCGCGCTGAACGAGTACTTCACCCGTGCTTTCGACGGCGTGAACTCTCTTGGCATCAGCGGCATAGAGTCGGCAGAAACCTTCAAGCGAATGTTTGAAGAGGTCAGGAATGGCCAGCGGTCGCTTGATTCGCTGACCGGATGGCTGACCAGTAACACCCAGATTTCCAGCGCGTACCGTGACGAGCTGGTCAAGATCGGCGCCGAATACTCGACCAGCAGCCAGAAGGCTGACGACTACGCCCGCCTGCTTGACCGCAGCAAGACCGCAACGGATGGCGCTACCAGCTCAACGAAGTCCCTGGCGAGTGCGCACCAGGTTTCGGCGGCGGCAGTTGGTGGTGGTGAGCAGGCGTGGGAGAAGTACATTTCCCAGCTGACTCAAACCCGCGACCTGGTTGGCGCAAACACTGCCCAGGAGGCGGCATATACGGCTGCGAAGGCCGGCTTTAACAGTCAGCAGGTCGAATATGCTCGTCTGATCGGAGAACAGACCGATCTGCTCAAGAAGTACGAAGAGGCCGTCAAGGATGGCAAGAAGGAAGACCAGGAAAGGCTGCGGGTTCAGTTAACGGCATCGATCACCGCGTCCGAAGCCATCAAGTCTCAAATGGAGAGTCAGGGGCGCTCCATGAAGACCATGGCCGAGAACGCCGAGTCGAGCGCCAAGCGCCAGGTTGATGCGATTCAAACTGTTATCGACCAGACAGTGCGCTACGCCAAGGGGCTTTCACTGGTCGAGAAGTACGAGCCTAAGCAGAATCTGCAGGGTGCAAGCCTTCTGACCTTTGGTCAGCAGCAGCCGACCACGCAACCGAAGTCATCGCCGAAAACCAAGACGGTTGCGGAGATGGTTCAGGAAGTACTGGATCAGATAGACGGAAACACCACTGCGAAGTCCGGAAACACTGGATCTCCGAAAGGGCAGAAGGGGTTATCGAGCAAGCTGAACGAAGCCCAGACCGCTTTCGACAACCTGTATAAGGCTGCCCAGCCGGCCAAGTTTGCGCTGCAAGAGTACGTCGAGAGGCAGTCCCAGCTGGAACTTCTGCTGTCGAAAGGGAAGATCACCCAGCAGCAGTACAACGAGGCCCTGGCTCAATCCTCGATCAACTACGCCGCCGCCATCAAGGGGGCCAAAGGCCTTTCCCAGGCCGAGCAATACCGGGCGCAGCTCCAAAAGCAACTGGACAATGACCGCGCCCAGTACAGCCTGGATGCGGCCAGCGTGGGCATGGGCGACCAGCAGGCGCAACGCCTTCAGCAGCGCGTTCAGCTTGAGCAGCAGACGAACGACCGAATCCTGCAGCTGCGCACAGAATTGGCCAACGCCACGACGGAAAAGCAGCGCCAGGATCTACAGGCGCAGATCGACCTGACGAACGAGTTCCTGCCGCAGCAGCTGGCAGCTATGCAGGCCGGCTGGGCGCAGATGGACCAGGCCATGCTCAACCCTATTAACGGCTGGACGGCGGCGGTGCAGAACTTCGGCAACCAGGCGCGTGACATCGCCGGGCAGACGGAGTCGATCTTCTCCAGCGCGTTCAACAACATCTCCACCGACATCACCGACGCGATCATGTCCGGGCAGCTGTCGTTCAGCACCCTGGGCGACATCGCATCGAACGTTGTGCGGGAGATCATTACCGGCTTCGTGCGGATGGGTGTGCAGATGGCGCTGAATGCGGCGCTGAACGCCACGCTCGGCACTGCTGCGGCCGGTGAGAGCATGATCCTGGCGGGCACGACGGCTACGGCCTGGGCGCCGGCTGCGGCGATGGCGTCCCTTGCAACATTGGGTGCCAACTCCGTTCCAGCTGCTGCCGCGCTGACCTCGACCACAGCCCTGGCCACCAGCCTGGCTGTGATCCCAGGTTTCGCCACCGGTGGTTACGTGTCCGGTGCCGGCACCGGCACATCCGACAGCATCATGGCCCGCCTGAGTGACGGCGAGTTCGTGGTGAATGCCGCGGCGACCAAACGAAACAGGGCTCTACTGGAGGCGATCAACTCGAACGAGCGTGTGTCGGTGGCTGGCGGGGGTGGATCCGTAGCCTCTACGCAGGCCCCGGCATCAGCGGCGGCAGCTACACAGGCCCCGGCGAATGTCGTAGTGAACCTGATTCAGGATCGCTCACGCGCCGGCCAAGTTGATCAGCGGACGAGTGAGGATGGGACGCAGCATATCGACGTGAGTGTCGCTGACATTTACGGAGGCGGACCGCTTTCACAGGCTATCGAGGATACCTACGGCGTCCGCCGGCAGGGATCTTGACGAGGAAATCCATGACCACCACTGAAACGGAAGAGGCCGAAACCGGGCCGGGCGCACCTGTGCCCGACCCTGTCGTCCCGCCTGATGAGAAAGAGCTCCTGCTGCAACGGCGCCTTGCGCGCATCGAGGAAGCGCTGGGCCTCAGCCCTCTCACCTAAAACGAACCTCAGCTGAGGAATGGCAATGATTCAATACCCGGCAGAATTGCCACTTCCTCTGCAGGAGGGGTATGGCCTGAGCACGGTTGATCCGATGCGGGCCACGCCGATGGTCACCGGCCGGTCTCGGTATCGACGGGTAACCAGCAATCCCCCGACCTCCGCTCAGTTCACATTCAACTTTAGCCAGGAAGAGGCTGCACTCTTCGAGGGGTGGCATACCTGGGCTTTGAACCTTGGCGTCGAGTGGTTCGAGATGCCACTTCAGACCCCGCTGGGTATGCAGGTGCACCTGGTGCACTTCAAAGGTATGTATACCGGCGGTGAACTGGCTCAGATCAAGCGCTGGCGGTTCTCTGCTCGGTTGGAGTTCAAAAAGCGCCCGGTCTACACCGAGGACCAGTTCATCGGCGCTTCTTTGGGTATGCCGCTTGACCAATTCAACACCGATCTCTCCGGCAGCCTGGACAAATGGTACGCGAGGTACTTCGGATGAGCCTGATCGAAGAGTGCTATGCCTCGGGGCGCGGGGAACTGGTCGACACCATCGAGGCGCGGGAGGAGGGTGGCACGGTCTCCCACCTGTACTGCTCTGGGTGGGAAGACCGGGTGTGCACCACGGAGGATGGCCGCACGCTCACCTTCATAGCGATGGCCATGGACCTGGCCCTGCCCAAGAACGACAACAGCGCGTTTCAGAACCTGGTCCTTGGCCTGGACAACGTGACCGGCGAGGTCCAGGAGGTCGTGGAGGCGGCCAAAGCGACTGACAAGCGCTTCATCATCACCTTCCGGCGTTACCTGGCCGAGGACATGTCATTCCCGAGCGAGCGCTACCACATGACGCTGCTCAGCCGGGAATATGAGGACGACGTGGCCAAGCTCACCGCCGGCTTCTTCGACCTGCTCAACACCAACGGTCTGCGCACCATTCTGACCACTACCTTGGCACCCGGCCTGAAGTACATCTGACCATGATCGAGAAATTCATGCGCGCCCCGTATCGCGAGGGCGCACGGGGGCCTATTGCCTTCGATTGTTGGGGGCTGTGTCGCGCGATCCGGCACGAGTTCTTCGGGCTGGATTTGCTGCCATCCCTGGGCGGCGTGGGCAAGGACAAGATTCGCGCGAACACGAAGGCATACCGCGTGCTGCGCAAGGCCATGGAAGAGTGCAGGCCAGAGCCCGGCGCAATTGCAGCGGTTCTGCGCGGCGAAGCGCTTCTGCATGTCGGCACGGTCCTTCTGAGCGAGGGCCGACTGAAGGTGCTGGACACAAACCCCGGTGGCGCCTGCCTCCGGACAACCGGCGAGTTCGAAGCCGCTCATCCCAAGGTGGTCTATTACCGTGACAAGCTACAGGACGTGCATCTATCAGATCAGAAATCTGGTTAGCGGTAAGACCTACATCGGAAGCGCCTCAAACTATCCGGTTAGGAAATCAGTTCATCTGAATTCTTTAAGGGGCGGACGCCATAGAAATAGGCATCTTCAAAGCGCTTACGACAAATACGGCGAGTCGAGCCTTGAGTTTTCGAAGATTTTGATCTGCGAGAAAAGAGACCTTCTCTTCTATGAGCAAAGGGCAATTGACTGCCTTGCTCCCGAGTACAACATCCATCGCGTTGCCGGATCGCCGGCCGGTTACAGCCATAGCCCAGAAACCATTGAAAAGATGAAGTCCGCTTGGGCCAACAGGCCTGCAGACATTCGCGAAAAGATCGCGGCCGCTGACCGGTCTGGGGAAAGGCATACCGAGAAAAGCAGGCGGGCGATAGCAGATCACCAGCGCTCCAGGGTTAGAGGCGATTCGGAAAGGCGGAAGATCGCGCTGTCGGTTGGCATGTTTACCGAGGCTCAGGTCTTGCTGATTCGTGAGCTCAGGTCCGCTGGGGCGAAGCTCTCTGACCTGGCTGCACGGTTTAACACCTCGTCACCAGTCATATCGAATATAGCCAACAGGAAAACTTACCGATGGCTGTAGAATTCTACCCGAACAAGCTGAGTGATACGGCGCCGCTCGGCACCTGGAAGACCGGCCGCCGCATGTCCATCGAGGAATGGCTGAAGGCCCTGGCTCCGTCATATGAGCGCCGGGAAAGCCCACCGATCAGCGTTGTCCTCAATGATGAGGTGATCGAGCAGCACCTGTGGCACAAGGTGAAGTTCAAGCCGTCTGACCTGCTCCAGATCTACCGCGAGCCGAAAGGCACCGACCCGTTCTCGATCACATTCGCTCTGTTTAAGGGCGCAAAGGCCGTGCTCAAGGCGATAATGCCGAAGATGCCCGGCATGCCGTCCAGTGCAGGCACCCAGCAGGGCGACCCCCTGATGGATGCCAGCGCCAAGGGCAACAAGGTCAAGCTGGGCGACCCGGTGCGGCAGATCGCCGGGCACCAGCGCACCTATGGCTCCTACCTGGCTCAGCCCCGTAGCGCGCATGTCGCGCCGCGTGACCTGCGCGTGGAGATGCTGCTGTATATCGGTGAGGGCGAGTACGACATTCCGCTGGCGAAGGTGAAGGTTGGCGAAACCCCACTTATTTCTCTGGGCGCGGACGCAACCTTCACCATCTATCCGCCGGGCGCCGATTTGTCCGCCGATCCGGCACACATCAACTGGTTCAATGCGCCCGAGGTAGGAGCCAGTTCCAGCGGCTCTGCGGGCCTGGAATTGACCATGGCCACCGACATTACCCGGTCCGCCACAGCGTCGGCGTATCAGTTCGCTGGAGAAACGATCAGCGTGCCGGCCGGCTCAGGCCAGTTCCCGGCCGACTGGTCGAACGGCATCATCATTCGCGTTCTCGCCCCATACACCTACACCGTGATTGACGGCGGAGCGGGTCGTGACATCGTTCGCGGTCCGCTGGAAATGCTGAACCCAGCCCCTGGCATGCTGATCGAGGTCGCAGGGGCGAACGCCGGTCTGTATGTGGTGCACAGCTACACGCCATACAGCCCTGCAGTGCCGGCCAACCCTGGCACGGCATCGATGCTGGCCGGTTCAGCGGCGCCAACCCGGTACGACTTCAACGTCACCTCGCTGAGCTTCACCTTGTTCCGCGGCGCGACTAGCTACCCGATTACGCTGAACACCGCGACGACCAACCTGTCCGGGCTGGTCTCTGCGCTCAATACGCAGTTCAGCGGTAAGCCGTTCCAGGCGCAAGTGAGCGGCAGTGTGCTGCGCATTGTCGAGCTGACACCGTTCGCCGGCCAGGCCATCACCGCAACTGGCGCGACCACTATCTTGGGAGCCTCGCCAGCGGGCGTCACCGGCACGGCAACCACCAGTGCCATCCCGGAGCAGCCAGCCGAGATGACTCTGGACTACGACGGCGGCTCGCCAGTGGTCGGCTTGGCGTTGGGCCAGGGCCTTGCAACCATAGGCCCGCGTGGCCTGCGGTACCGGATCGCAGCCTTCAGTACCAGTCTGATCGAGGTCGAACGCCTGACCTCGTCAGGGGCTGCCGACACCGGGTGGCCAGGCTTCAACGCCATGCAGACGGTGAATGGCCTGATCACGCTGGACCCCTCGAACCTGCAGGGTGGATATCGCGGGCCATTTGCCTTGTGCCCTGAAGGGGAGAAGATTACAGACATCGAATGGACAGTCACTTTCGCGAACGGATTATGCGGAATAGGTCGTGAAGGTCAGATTTATGAAATTACCGCCTATCACGTATTCGAATATCGCGATATGGACGTCGCGGGCGACTGGACTGTGATCGAGAAGGCCCACACGGGCGGATCTCTCGATGCTCAGGGCTTCACCAATCGCACGACTGCCCCATACCCAATGCGTGCCGAGGGCAGGATTCGGGAGCTTTACGTTGACCGACCCGGTCGCGTTAACGAGGAAGCCCGGGATGACGCGACCTGGACGGCGCTGCGTGGGCGAATGCAAAACTCACCCACAAGCTACCCAGGCCTTACGGTGATGACCTGCAGTATCCGGGGTGGCGACCGCCTTTCTGCGCAGTCGGAAAGCCAGATCAGTGTCGAGGCAACCCGAATCCTGCCGTTGATGGAGGGCGGCACCGGACCAACCCGCGACATCGTGCCGTACTGCATCTACCAGCTGAAGCAGCGCGGGTACACGGATGATGACCTGGACCTGCCCGAGTGGCAGGCCTTCCATGAGATCTGCGTGGCCCGTGGCGATACGTACGATGAGACGCTGGACTCGACGATCACGGTCAAGGACATGATCAACAACGCGCTGGCGTGCAGCTTCGGTGAACTGGTTACCTTCCGGGGCCTGCTGCGCCCGGTTCGGGATAGTGCCCGGGCCGCGTTCGACGTGACCTACGGCCCGAAGACGCAGACCTACTCGCCACAGAACATGACCAAGATGCTGAAGATCAGCGGCGCCATGCCGTCGATCAACGACTTCGACGGCGTGGATGTGGAGTTCTTCTCGCGCATCACGTGGGCATGGGAGACGGTCGAATGCCGCTGGCCGGGTGATCTTGGCACCAAGGTCGAAAAGATCAAGATGCCAGGCATCAGCGACAGGACAAGAGCGTGGCGCATCGGCATGCGCCGGCGTGGACACCAGAAGTTCCGGACCGATACCTACACCTGGGAAACCGAAATGGACGGCAGCAACAGCGGCTACCTGAGCTTTGCCGCCGTTGCCGATGACGCTCCCAAGCGATGCCAGAGCGCGATTCTGCTGGCCTTCGAGGTCACTGGAGCGGGAACCCTGCTGATCTCATCGGAACCGCTGGACTTCAGTGCTGGCGGCGAGCACCTGATCGGCGTGCGCAAGCTGGACGGCACGCTATCTGGGCCCTGGACTGCCACGCAGGTGGATCAGTACACGGTCAGGGTTGACGCCCTTGACTTCACGCCCGTGGTCGACGGCCCGCTTGAGCCGCCGCACATCCTGTTCGGCCCGGCTGCCCGGTGGGCGTACCCAACCCTGATCACCAGCTCAGACCCAGCCAACGGCAACGTCGCCATGAAGGGCATGCCCTACGACGCCCGCGTTTACACCTACGACGACCAGTCGCCATCCGCCTGATTTAACACCGCCCGGCCCACCGGGATATGAGAGGAAACATATGACCGGCGCAGAATCCCTGCAGCTGTTCCAGCAGCTTGTGGCCAATGCAAACTCGCTGTTCCTGTCCGATGCCGATTTTGTCGCCATCAACGGCATCTCCAAGCCGACACTGAAAAAGATCTACGCCGAGTTCCTTGCCAGCATGGGGACCTATACCACTGTGGCCGCCGGCTTGGCCGCCACCAGCGGCACCGGCACCAGCAATCGCTTCTTCTCGGTACCAGGCACCGGCGACGTATTCGAAACTCGCTATAGAAACGACGCTGGGGTCGCGGTCGAGGTCTCGTCGTTGCTGTCCTGGCTGGCGGATGCGCTGACCATCAACAAAGGCAAGGCCTACCCGCTTCGCCCGATGAACCGGGGTGGCGTGACATCGCCAGCAAACCCGGTGATGAACCGCTTCCTGCTGAACTGCGAAGTGCTTGGGGCTGATCTGACCAAGTATTACCTCATCTCTCTCCAGAAGAACGGCGCCAGTTTGGGGGGGAGCTATGAATTCGGCTGGATTCTGTACGAGGCCGACCCAGCGACCTATGCATCTACCGGCGCAGTCACGGAAATTCACTCGTATACCAATCCGGCGCCGAACATCGATCGAACTGGCGGAGTTCAGACGCTGATCGTTACGCCGAATCTGCGGCCAGATCTCCGATTCAAGATCGTGGTAGATGCCAGTGCACTGCCTGCCTCTGGAACTGCTATCGACTCTAGCAGCACGGGCACAAATGGCCGAAGCTGGATCATAGATCCATCTCGTTACTCGGCCCCCCCAGTCATCAGAGATGACTCGTTGAGTATCAACCGGGGTAAGGTCTACCCGCTGCGCAAGATGACCCGCAACGGCACCACCAGTGCCGAGCCGACCGCCTTCAGCAAGGCGATCCTGAACATCTGCATCATCGGCGCACGCCCAGGTAAGTACTACCGTCTGGCCTACTTCGTGAACGGTAGCACCGCTTTGCCCTCGGCCAAGCCTGACGGCTGGATCATCGAAGAGATTGACCAGGCCAACTACGAGACGGCCGCCAACGTTGCTACCCAAGTCATTAGTGTGGTAGATGCGGGCACCCCTACAATTGCTCGGGACGGCATCCAGACAGTGGTGCTGGCCAGTACGGTGGCGATCGACCTGCGAATCCTGATCACCCTGGACACGGCCCAGCTGCCGGCCTATGGCACCTTCATCGGTGCGGCTAACACGATCAACCCGGGCTACAGCTACATCATTGACCCGAGCCGCTACATCCCGGCCAAAAGCGAATCGACCAACTCGATCAGCCTCAACGCTGGGCAGATCGTGCCTTTCCGCAACACCAGTCGCGGCGGCTCGGTATCGACTCCAAGCCCGCTGCAGACTAACGTGATCCTCAACGCTCGGGTCATCAACGCCAAGCGTGGCAAGTACTACGGCCTGCGGTATTTCCAGAACGGCAACGCTGCCGTGGTTCCGGCAGCTGATGGCTGGATCGTGGAAGAGGTAGACATTGCGGGCTATGACGTCTCGGCCATCACTACAGGCAACAGCATCTCGGCCTTGTCCGACCCGCAGCCGACGATCGACCGCACCTTGGGCATTCAGACGCTGCTGATCAACACCAAGACCGATGTGCGCATCGAGTTGGTGCTGGACGCTTCCAAGCTGCAGGCTTATGGCACCCAATACGGGATGAATGCCACTTTCCAAAACGGGTACTCGCAGGTAATCGACCCGGCCTGCTACGAGTTCCCCGTAACAAGCGGCGGCACGCCCTCCCGAGTGACCTACAGCGTTGATTCGTCGATGCGCCTTACCCTGAGCTGGCCGGATGGGGTCGGTACTCGAGGCTTCGTCTTCGGCCTGAACGGTGCCAACAGCCTGGCCAACTTTGCCCAGGTGATCCTGAATGGTGGGGTAATCAGCTCGTTCGCTACCGACTGGTTGCCGCCCATGATCTTCGACGCCGTGAACAACGGCGACGCTTGGCCAACCCTTGAGTTCACCGGTGGCAACCACCTGGTGGACGGCAAGGTGACGGCTGCTTCAGTCGCCTACGTGATTGAGGCCGATGGCGTCACCCTGGTGCCCGGGTCGAGCGGAACGGCCAGCCGGGTCACTTGCCGCATCCTCAATAAGCTGATGGCTGGTAACACTGTGAGTCTGGGGCGGTACCCGCTGCTGCAGGCCTTCCAGGTCGATTTCATGCCCGGCGTTGCCGGGGTGCACGCCGAGATCATGGCGCTGGAGGACGTGGATATCTACATCGACTACGCCTGCCAGATCGTGACAAGCGGCGTCAACGACACGCTGTTCTACCTGGGCGGTCAGTTCCCCACACCGATTCCGTTCGACGGCACGGTCAACTCTGGTGCGCCTTCGGCGTATCCCGATGCGTGGGCCGTGCTCACCACCAGCGCCAATGGCCAGCTGGGGGCATGGATCGACCGGAACTATGGGGTGGCTGCCGAGGAGCATATCTATGAGGGCTACGGGAAGATCATAGGTGGCGGATCGGCGAGCTCCAAGCAGTACACCTCAGCTATCCACAAATTCCTGCAGCGAGACCCAGCCAATGCGATGCGGCTGCAGGCAGGCAAGTCTTACCAATGGCGAGGCGGCTACTCCTGGGGGCCGGTCAGCCTGCCGGATGGCATGGTTGCCACTCTGCGCTACATGGACGAGTGGCGGATCCGCCGAGCGTTCGCAGTTTCGGCAAACAAGGTGCTAAAACCGTAGGTCCTGCCTCATATCAATGCCCGCATTCGCGGGCTTTTTTATGCTTGGAGAAAACATGGCCAGACTCACCGAAACCCAGGCCGGAGGCGCGAACGTCTCCCGGATTTTGGACCCGTTTGTCTTTTCTGAAGATACATCTTCGATTGAGCCCTGCGATAGGGCTTTTGGTCGATGCGGTGGACCTAAAGACGGCCAGCGAGGCGGAGGCTGAAATGCCAACGGACTGGTGCACGGTTCTGCGTACTGCTGAGCCGTGCGCCAGAGCAGGCCAGTTGGCCAACTGAAGTTGACTGGTCGGCGCTACCGCCTGACTTGCGGCAACACCTAAACCCAACCGCCACCCGGCGGTACTTTTTTGCCTGGAGAAACCCATGCCTTTCTTCGTTAACGTAACTATTTCTGTAACCAACCCTCTCGAACAAATGGTAGAGGGGGACGTCTAATGGCTATTTCGGATAATATGACCAATAGCACAGATGCTCTGCCACAAGTCGGCGAAGTGAACGATGCTGAAAATGTACTATATACTCCTAATTGCCCAGGTCAGCTGAGTCGCTCTGTTCAGGAAAGACTTCGCGATGTGGTCTCAGTTAAAGACTATGTTGAAGTTTCTGGCTCAGCAGTCAGTCAAGTTGGCTTGGAATCAGCTATCGCTGTTGCAGTTTCTAATGGTGCGGATCTCTATTGGTCGAATGGAGTCGTTCCATTAGTGAGTGATCAGCCTATATCAGGCCTTCATTCTGTTCGTCACGCTGGTGCAGGAAGTATTAGAGCTGGCTCTAATGTGTTCAATCTTAAGCCGTTGAGTACCGACATCAACAAGCTTTACATGGCGCCGGGAGGTACAGGAGATGGCTTGGGTCCTGAGCGTCCACTTAATGGCTTTGCTGGCGCCATAGCGGCATTGCGGAATTACATGCCGCTTACAGGAAGATGGATCATCGTAGGTTCCGCTGGTGTCTACAATGAGGCGGTAACTTTGCCAGACTGGTTGGCCAATGGCGCTAATTATCTTGCGTTTGACTTTCCGGCGGTTGGAGGTGCCCAGGTGGAGCCAAGCGCGTATACCGCGTTCCTTGATGGAACTGGTTTAACCGCAATAAGTGGCTTTACTTCTGGTCAGGGCAACCGAATCAGTATCAGTAACCTCTGTATGAGAAACTGGTACGATCAAAATTTGTCGAACGTTAAGCAGGTTCGACGTGCACTGGCGGTCTCTTCAGGGAGCGTAGCGTTCATCCAGAATTGCGGATTCTACAGTAACGGATTGTCCAATATTTCCGCGCTTCCAGGTGGGTCTGTAACGGTGTCTGGGGGGATTTTGGATGGGGCCAGATATGGCCTGGATAATACGGGTGGGCGAATGTCGCTAAGTGCGACAAGTTCTACTTATACCGTAGTCAGGAATGCCCTTGAATACGGTTTGTACTCCAAGCATGACTCCAGTACGGTTCTTGATTATACGGAGTTCCGTAACAATGGGAAGCTGCAAGCGGCAGCAGCGTATGGTGCAGCTCTTTTTGGGTATAAATCGAATTGTTCGATCGATACGCGGGGCTGTAAGTTTTATCGGAACAATATTTGTTGGAATCTCCGAGGTGGATTCGGTGCCGACAACCCAGGTATTCCGGATGTGTATGGCGTAGGTGCAGAGGCCAATATCAGACGGTATTTGTGTCGTGCGGGAGGCGTCGACGATATCTCGCAATACAGATCGAATCGTTGGAGCGATATCACACTTAGGTATACAGGAGGGTCGGTCACTGGCACCGGAGAGGCTACTATTTTAAGTGGTGTCGCGGCAACACGCACTGGGTATGTGGCTGATCAGGATCAGGCAATTCGTGTGATTATGACTTGTCGGGCCCAATCAGCAGACGGACTTTTTACACCGACGATTCGCTTACTTAACGGTGAGTCTATCCCTCTAGGGACTTACCGGGTCGCCTCTGGATCTTACGGTCGTATTGAGATTTTTATGCGTCCAGCAAGTTCTCGTAATGCTTTTCAGTTGCAGTTTTCGTGCGTGGGGGCAACGCAAAATTTAGGTGGTGCAGTAGGCCAGATCTTGTCCGGACACATAGATCTTCCGAATGAGGGACTTACTTTCGATGTCGCTGCTCGTTCTCTTAGCGAAAGCGGTGTCGCTGTGCTTCACAGCTGTAACGTTGAGTTGAGTGGTTGAAGCTGATCGAAAAATGCAAACTCTTTTACGCCCGCATTCGCGGGTTTTTTTGTGCCTGGAGCAAACCTATGACCACACCACGCGGTGTACGCAACAACAACCCCGGCAACATCGATTTCAACCCACGGAACGCTTGGCAGGGCCAACTGGGCATAGAGGAGGGCGTGGCCAAGCCGCGCTTCGCCAGGTTCGACCAAGCCGAGAACGGCATCCGGGCCTTGGGCAAGCTGCTGCTGAACTACCGGGGCAAGGACGGTATGCCCGGGGTAGGTCGCCCGGGTATCGACACCCCGCTGGAGTTCATCAGCCGCTGGGCCCCGTCCAGTGAGAACAACACCCTGGCCTACGCGCAGGCAATTGCCAAGCGCCTCGGCGTTGGCGTGCGCGACTCTATCGACATCTCAAGGCCGCAGGTGCTGCGCGAGGCGGTGGTGGGCATCATCGTCCACGAGAACGGCGGCAACCCTTACAGGCCCGAGGTGATCGACGAGGGTGTCCGGCGGGCCTTGGCATGAAGGGCTGGGCCCTATTGGCTGTTGCTGTGCTGCTGGCATCCCACTGGGCGGCCTACCAGCACGGCCGCTCGGTAGAACGAGCGAACGCCGGACAGGCAGCAGCGCAACGAGACAGCGGTGACCGGCTGGCCGAAGTGATCGGCGAGCGCGGCGCTCGGCAGGAAGAACTACGACGCGCCACGGCGCAGGAGGAGGCGAGAGCCCATGCCCAGGAAGAACGAACGATTGCTGATGCTGGCGCTGCTGACGCCGATGCTGCTGGTCAGCGGCTGCGCAGTGACGCCACCCAATTCGCTGCCGCCGTCAGTTGCCCCGGCCCGGATGCCGCCGCTATCGCCCGAGGCCAGGCAGCCACCCGCGCCGCCATGGTGCTCTCCGACCTGCTCACACGGGCTGATGCTCGAGCGGGAGAACTGGCTAAAGCTTACGACTCGGCCAGAATAGCTGGAAGGCAATGTGAGCATGAGTACGACGCGCTGCACGGCAAAGGTGCTGAGCCTTACTAAATTCAAGGCCAGGAGTGACCACTTGAGCTGCATTTGGTACTGTGCGCTGCTGTGCGGCGGTCCGGAAGGCGGGCGCTATAGCACCAGTTCAGACAGGGGGTCGGAGCTGAGACCTTGAGAACCTTGAGACGACGATGAAGCGGCTTGATCAAAATACCAAGGAAATCAACTTTGCCATCGGGCAATCCCGGTGGCGTCGTCGTCTAGGGCGGAAAGGGAAAAAATATAATCCGGACAAAGTTCAGCCGGTTCGTCCATTGCTTCACAAAGATGTGATTCAGGCGCCGAAATATATTTCTATATATGAGTTTGAGGGGAGGATGAGCCCGTACTTACAAACTATGGCGTTTATTGAGGCGATCCGGGACAGGTATAAGGCTCGGGACTGTATTATAGATTTCTCTCAGACTGAAAAGATATCGGCGGCGGCTTTGGTTGTGGTCTACGCTGCTGTTGAGATGGCGGGTGCTGGTAGAACAGGAAAGGCGGAGGTTTCCTTCTCTCAAAAGTCTCCAGCAGTCAACGTTGCTATTAGGTCGAGTAATCTGCATAAGCTTATACATGGTTTGGAAATAAAATACTCGCTGGATAGCGCTAGGCATATGCCTATTGTTTCCAGTGTCGGTCGTGAACAGATGGACGAAATCGTAGATTTCATCCAAGGGCGTATTTATGATGACCAAATGAGCCCAGACAAGGAGCATGTTTATGGTGATGCAGTATCTGAAACCATAAATAATGTTCGGCTTCATGCTTACCCCAACTCTCCGGCAGAACAGAAGCGCTGGTGGTTAATGTGTAATACCTTTGGTAAAAAACTTTACCTTGCGATCTACGATTGCGGGGTTGGTATTCCAAAAACTGTAGTTGAAAAGCCTTGGTTTTTTCAGTTGGTTAAGCATAAAGATCCGAAGCTTTTCGATGAGTTACTTAAGGATTTGCCTGATCTGGATGGTTTGGGTATTCAAATCCTGAAGCCTATTGTGGTTCGCGTTCCTGATGAGCGGCTCATATATTATTCGATGCAGAATGATGTTACTGGGACTAATCAGGAGAAGCATGGCCAAGGAAGTAAGAGTATAAAGGCTTTGGTCAACGACACTCAGGGAGGGGTGTTGTGGGTGTTTAGTAATAATGGGCTCTACACTTTCAGGCAAAAGAATCAGCAGCCGGCCGAGGCTAAGTTGCGGAAAAGGTTTCCTGGTACGTTAGTCCAATGGAATATTGAGATATGAGCACTTATACTATTGATGTTGTCAAGCAGTTCAGCAAAAAGCCATACGGTCGATACCCGGAAGACGGTGAGGGTTGTGGCGAAGCATTTAGAAAGATATGGCTGGCTCCTAAGCTTCGTGAGTTTGATCACGTACATGTCGTTCTTGACGGTTACAATAGGTACGGTCGCTCATTTTTGGACGAGGCTTTCGGCGGGCTAATTCGCGAGGAGCATTTTACCTTCGAGGAGTTGCAGCGAAAGTTGACCTACTCGCACAGTCTTGTTAAGAGCATTGAAGCCCTCATCAAAGATCGGATTGAAGCGGCGGCTGGGCTGAACTAATGAACTTCCAAAATCTCCCGGGTCAGCTGTTGGTTTTGCTATTTGGGTGGATGTTCACCCTGTATTTGCAGCATAACTCAAACCGACGAACTGAAGCTCTAAAACGTAAAGATAAGATTGTAGATCGTTTGGGAGATTTGGCGGGCTGGGTTGACGGCGAAGTGACTAAGGATAATTTCAAACCAGACTTGAGTGAAACGGCCTATACGGGGTTGTTGTTAGAGCTTGAGCTACGCATCAAGCAGTTCAATGGTCATGTGGGTAGTGAGCTTATAAACTTGACTTCGCTAGGCAAACTGAGGGGTATTGATTTCTTTGATGAGGCCGGACGCGAAGAGCTTACTTATCAAATGAGAGAATTGGCTTCCGAGGTTGTCGAAGAAATTGAGCTTGGCTGTAATGAACTTTATTTCAATAATTCGCTACTACATCGTGTGAAGTTTTTCATGCAGGACTTGACGGGAATAGTGGTAGGGCTGCTTGCCTTGATTCTTTTCGTTGCTTTAGTCGGTTTAATAGATCGTACTTTTTTTCACCGATAGAATGACATTGTCGCTAGGGTGGCCTCCAATAAGGCCATTTGTATCCCATGTCAGCTGGCAGGAGCAATCACCATGGACAAGCGCACATTCATTGGCATGGTCGAGGCTGGCGAGCCGCTGATTCAGCAGGCTATCGACGCCATGCGTGAGTATCACCAAGCTCAAGATCGCGGTGCGCCGGCAGAAGAGATCGAGCGTCTGCGCCTGCTCGCCGAATCATTGTTCCGGGCGGTATCCGACTACCAGCTTCGCGCTGTGGCAAAGGCTCGCGGCAAGGAGTTACCGCCTCTTCACTGATCCGCTGATCGGCGATTGCCCGGGGCCGGGCTCGCCTATACGATACTGTATCTTTATACAGTATTGGTGTCCCATGTATTTCCTCCTCGTTCGCCGCCGCGTGAATGGTGCGGCGATCCCAGCTGATCAGCTCAGGAAAGTTCAGCCTCTGCGCGCCGACGTCCACATCGGTGACCACCACAGCGAGCCGCTGGGCCGGGTATCGACCCAAGCATGGGTGCTCAACCCAGCGCCCGGGCCCGATATCATCCCGCGCCTGCACGACGCCAGGGTCAACGGCATGGCCCAGCTTGGCATCAACATCAATGGGCTTGAGGAAGTCGATGGCGTTCTGTACGCCCAGTCCTGGTGGTGCAGGGCAGAATGATGGCGGGAATACCACAGGCCTGGGTGGCGGAACTGAATGACCATACTGCCCTGGTAACTGACCCTGATGGGCGAGCGGCTGTGCTCAGTGAAATGGCCTATGCCGCGCGCCGGCGCCGGGACATCGACGATGGTGTTCTGGTCGACATGCTCGAGCTTGCCGAGGCGGCCAGGATGTGGGCGCTGATTGAGCACGAGGAAGCCTGGGCGCTGGGTTTGTTTGTCGACTATCCGCAGGATCATCCCGGCGGCGCTTAGGTGATAAAGGGAAGCGGCAAGCCCTTTGCCTGTGAGTAGCTTTATGAAGGACGCAGCCGATCAGGTTTCTTGCGGTCCCGGTTTCCAGCCAAGAGAAACACCGGCAATGCCATACCGGAGTGCCACCTTTTTCCTGCCCAAAAAATAGCCACTTATGTGGCTATCCCCTCACCCTTGCTTAATTTTTGCTACAGCAAATATTTGGCATGTCTACAGCCCCCGTAAAGACTGGGTCGTCTAAATTAATCGGCACGATCCATCATAGGTGCAACGCTGAAGCGGCGTGACGGCTCAGGCCGCGTGGTTGTTGGGTTAGAGCCTGTATTAGCGGTCATATCGTTCAACGTTTTCGGTACCGGATGCTGGATTTTGGGGCGTAGCAGCAAATTGCTGGGGGCGGCTTAGCAAATGCTGGCAACAAAAAGGATCTGCGCTTGCCCTGGGTGTTGGCTAGTTTACCAAGACAGCTTGGTATCCGTCTGGTAACAGGTCGACCGCTCGCTCTACGGCCAACATGCGCTTGTAAGTCAAATTGATACACGCGTGTAGACGTTAGCTAGACGTGCCGGTACCGTCGCTGTGTGGAGATCGCTCCACAGCTATGGAGAAATAGTCATGTCGGCTCAAATCAACGAGGGTGATAAGCCCGTACCGATCAACATGCGAGTGGATACCAAGAGACGCAGCCTGATCGATGCGGCGGTAGAGCTGCTGGAAACGGACAGAACCAGCTTCATCCTGGATGCTGCCTGCCGGCGAGCAGAAGAGGTGATCATGGACCGTCAGGTTTATCTTCTCAGCGACGAAGCCTTCGACCGCTTTGAGCAGGCACTGGTGCAGAACGCGTTAAAGGATAACAAGTGCCTAGAGAAGGTCATGTCGAAACCCGCCCCGTGGAGCTGAGCAAGCCCCTTCGTCGGCGATTCTGGTTCATCCGCTTGATTAACCGCTTGGCGATTTCTATGCCCGCAAGGCCGGTTTTGCTCGCTGTCCCGATTTTTCGCCGCTGACCATGATGTTGTCCTTGCGCTAGGGGCGCAGCAAGCGAGCAGGCCGTGGCCTGCCGCCAAGGCGAACCTTGGCCTACTTCAGCGGTACATAGATATCCGTTTCCCACTGCTCCAGCGGCGTTTCCGGATACACGCTCAAATAATGGAAGAACAACGGATGGTCGCGCAGTTCTTCATTGCTCGACGGCAACCAGTCCCGGTACAGCGGGTAGATGGTTTCGCCAATGTAGTCAGGCGAGCCGCTATGCCGAATCACGGCACAGCGGCTCGCCGGTATAACCCGTTCATGCACACCGAACTCATTGGGCTGCACAGCCTCGTCCATCTCCCCACAAACGGCGAAGCGAAAGGCGTGGGGAGGGGGGGTGTCGGGGTTGTCGTAGGGGATGCCGAAGGTGCGGCTGCTGGCCACCGGCGACTGGCCGCTGTTTATGCGCCATTGGCGAAAACGCGCAACGCTTTCACCGACCAGGCTGGGCGGCCCTCGGTGTTCGAGCGCGGCCACGCGGGTTTCGGCGAACTCGACTATACGGATCTGCATGGTGATACTCCTGCAAAGGCGTGGAACAACGAATACCGCACTCCAGGCCTGCCAATTCGGCGCCTTGGCGAACACGCTCGGCGCCATGCCGAACGCACGCTTGAACGCTCTGGAAAAGGCTTCGGGGCTTTCGAAGCCGGCGCCGAATGCGGCGTCCAGAACGGGTGTTGCGGGCGAGGCGACCAGCTGGTGCGCCGCACGTCGAAGCCTCATCAGTTGCACATACCGTGAAACCGGAACGCCCATGTATGCCGTGAACTGCCGGTGAAAGTGAAACGCCGAAAAGTTGGCGATGCGGCTCAGGGCATTCACCGACAGGTCACCTTCGAGGTGGCTGTCGATGTAGGCAAGCACGGCTTCGAACCGTTTTGCATAGGCAGGGCTGTGCTGTGAGTCAGTCAACGAGCGAAGTCTCCGGAAGGTGCGGTGAGCGCTAGCATCCGTTGTTCAGGCATCGAGGTGCCTAGCCGTGATTGCTCTGTTGCGGATTATCCTGACGCTACCGTGGATGGCAGCGCCGTTGCATTGAGCTCAGCGGTCAACTGATCTGTTCTTGCAATCAGACGGGATGAGCGGAAAGCACCAAGGGGCAGCAGAGTCGACGTGCAGATGTTTCTGCTTTTTGGGCAGGAACGGTGTATCAAGCGTGCCCAGGGCTATCGAAACCCAGTCGGCAAACTCACCTTCAGAGCGTGACCAGAACAAGGTCGAGCCGCACTCTACGCAAAATTCCCGCACCACCGTCGGCGAAGACGCGTAGGTCTTGATACTGGTGGCCCCACGAAGGATGCGCAGCATGCTGCGCGGAACGCTGCCGTATGAAGCGAATGCTGCCCCGTGCCCTTTGCGGCACTGGCTGCAATGGCAGTGGCTCACAGCTTTTGGCGTGGTAAGCAGCAGGTAACTGACCGCTGCGCATAAGCAGCTTCCTTGGTATGCCTCTTTCACTGGCGCTTCCGTGCAGGTGGAAAACGCCAGCGTAACTGCCCCGGCGTGATCAGTCGACCGTGGCACGCCTGTACACCTGCTTCGCTGTCAGCACGGTATCGATAACGAGCATGCAAAATTATTGTTGAGCCGGTGCATCCAGAACGGCACCCGATGGGTAGTTCTTATCAGGCAGTCGGTGATTGCCTGACCCATGACCCCCACGGAGTTCGCCCCATGATCATCAAGCCCGCTTTCTCCCTGCTCGCCGCCTGCCTTGTACTGGCATCTGCCCCCGCCCATGCCCAGTCGGGCGTCCCGGAGGCGGTCAAGGTTCCCGATGGCCACGCCATAATGCTGGAAACCGTCGGTGTCGGTGAGATCACCTACGAATGCCGCGACAAGGCCAATGCGCCAGGCCAGACGGAGTGGATCTTCGTCGGCCCCAAGGCGGTGCTCAATGATCGCAGCGGCAAACCTGTAGGTGACTATTTTGGTCCTCCGGCCACCTGGCAGGCCAAGGACGGTTCGAAAGTGACCGGCACCCAGCTTGCCGTCGCCCCGGCGGCCAAAGGCGATATCCCGTATCAACTGGTCAAGGCCAACCCTGCCGAGGGCAAGGGCGCGATGCAAGGGGTCAGCTACATCCAGCGCCTGGCGACGCGCGGTGGCGTAGCGCCTTCTGTGGACTGTACGGCGCAGAGCAAAGGCGCGCAGCAGATGGTCAAGTACCAGGCGGACTACGTGTTCTGGTCCGCCAAGTGACGAGGGCTTGAGCGGCACACCAGCGATTGATCATCTACGCTGCTGGACGTGCCCCAGGCCGCTAAGCCAGGGCACCGTCCAGGTTTCATGATGAAGGAACGCCCCATTTTGAATTCGCCCGTTGTTCCATTTGATTTCGAGGGCTGTCTTGCCGCTTGTGCCCAAGGAGACCGCCACGCCTTGCAGGCGCTCTATGAGCATGAGGGGGCACGTTTGCTGGGCGTCGCACGGCGCATCGTGCGCGATCACGCGAGCGCGGAGGACATCGTTCACGATGCCTTTGTGCGTATCTGGACACGTGCTGCCAGCTATGACCCATCGCGCGGTTCAGCCCGAGGCTGGGTGTACAGCATCACCCGTCACCTGGCGCTGAACTTCGTGCGTGACGGCCGCTGGGAAACCGACCTGGGCGAGCCTGGCATGATCGCGGCTGTAACCCTGGCCCCGGAGCTGGACGACCTGCAACTGTGGTCAGGTTCGGCGAAAATCTATCGCTGCCTTGAGCAACTGCAACCCTCTCCCCAGCGTTGCATCCTGCATGCGTATGTGGACGGTTGCAGCAATGCCGAAATCGCAACCCTGCTGGGTGCGCCGTTGGGCACCGTGAAGGCATGGATCAAGCGAAGCCTGAAGGCCCTGCGGGAGTGCATGACATGAAGCGTACCCCAGGTGATGACAGCGCCGAGGACCTGGACGACCTGGCAGCCGAGTATGTGCTGGGTACCTTGAGTGGCGAGCAGCGTGCTGCCATGCAGGACCGGTTGAAAACGGAGCCGGCCGTACGAGCCGCGGTTGATGCCTGGGAGGCGCGACTGCTCGAACTGACCACGCAGGTTGAACCCATCACGCCAAGCCACCGCTTGTGGGGCCGGATCGAGCGCAGCCTTGAAGAGGCTTACCCGCCCAGGCATCCACGCGCTGGCTGGTGGCAGCGGCTTGGACTCTGGCAGGGCTTGAGCGCTGCGGGGCTTGCAGCGAGCTTGCTTCTGGCCTTGGCGCTGTTGACCAAGGCACCGCCTGTGACCACCTACATGGTGGTGCTCGTGGCGCCGTCGGGCCAGGCCCCGGGTTGGGTAGTGCAAGCCAACGATGCGAGCATGATCGAACTGATCCCCCTTGGCGTGGACGATGTGCCCGAAGGCATGACCTTGCAGTTCTGGACCAAGGGCGAGCAATGGCGCGCACCTGTTTCGCTGGGGTTGGTCAAACCGGGCGAACAGTACCGCGTGCCGCTGAGGCGCTTGCCTGCGCTTGAGCCGAACCAGTTGTTCGAGCTGACCCTTGAGAAAGCGGGGGGCTCTCCTACTGGTGCTCCAACAGGCCCGGTCAAGTTCATCGGCCGCGCAGTGAAAGTAATATGACGTAGGCGGGCCCAGGCAATACTGATTCGCTTGGCTGACCGATGACTCCAGCTTTAAAGTCAACTCAGGGTCGATAGCATTTTCAGGGTGGGTTATGAGAATTGGCGAACTGGCGAAAATCAGCGGGTTGGCACCGTCACGCATCCGGTTCTACGAGGCAAGCGGCTTGATCAGATCTGTCGAGCGCAAAGCAAATGGCTACAGGGACTACGCGCCTGATACCCAGTGGGTTCTGCAGATCATCACCGGGGCGCAGGCGGCGGGTTTTTCATTGGACGAAATCCGCCAACTGATGCCGATGAATGCCAGCGGCTGGCAGCACGATGAGTTGCTCAGCGGCCCTCGGCGAGCGCGCAGGGTTCACTGGCGTGGAAATCCACGCTGCCCATGGCTATTTACTGAGCCAGTTCCTGTCGCCGTTGACCAACCAGAGGACGGACGAGTGGGGCGGGGCTCTGGAAAACAGGGCACGCCTGTTGCTCGAAATCGTCAAGGCGGTCAGGGCTGTGGTTTCTGCGGATTTTGCAGTGGCGGTCAAGCTCAACTCGGCTGATTTCCAGCGCGGAGGCTTCACCGCCGATGACGCGAAAAGGGTAGTTGGGTGGCTCAACGACCTGGGCGTGGATATGGTGGAGTTGTCGGGAGGCAGCTACGAAGTACCGGCCATGCAAGGTGACGCGCGCGATGGCCGTACCCTGGCTCGCGAAGCATATTTCGTCGAGTTCGCCCGTGATATCCAGACCGTCGCCAGGATGCCGGTGATGGTCACCGGCGGTATACGTCGCCGCCCGGTGGCCGAAAGCGTCGTGCAGCGGGGTGTGGACATGGTGGGCATCGGAACCGCGTTAGCCATCGACCCGCATTTGCCTCGTGACTGGCTGCAGGGCAAGGACAATGCCCCGCAATTGCCGCCCATCACCTGGAAAAACAAAGCCCTGGCAGCCTTGGCGAACATGGCAGTAGTGAAGTACCAATTGCGCAAACTCAGCCGAGCTAAAAAGCCCGACCCGAGTGTTTCACCAGTACGCGCGCTGATCTTGCAACAGCTCTCCATGGCCGTTCGTACTCGCCAGTATCGGAGATGGATAGAAAAGGCTTCGCCTAATGGGCTGGGAGACGCAGGGTGAGCATGCCCTGGAACACTCCCCGATGACCTCAGAATGCGACTGACCTGCGGTGCTCAGCGGTTGCCACCACCCTGCCGCGCTTGAGTACCACCAGCCGTGTCGGCAGGTCGAGAATGACATCGCCCACAGCCCGGCAATCCACCATCACCAGGTCGGCATCATTGCCCACCGCCAAACCGTGGCGTTTCAAGCCCAAGGCTTTGGCAGGGTTGGTCGTGAGCATCGACAACACGGTGGCCTGATCATCCGCGCCGCCCAAGTGGCACGCGGGAATGGCCAGTTGCGCAATGTGCAGCAGGTCGCCAGTGCCATACGGTGTGAATGCGTTGCGGATGTTGTTGGTGGCCAGGCAAACCGTGACACCGCCGTCGCGCAGTGCACGCACCGGTGTCAGGGTGCGTCTGACATTGTGACTGTCACCCCGAGCCCCCAGGTGCAGGTCGGTGGCGGGCAGGCACATCACGCTGATGTCGGCCTCACGTAGCAACGCAATCACCTGTGCCTGTCGCGCTGGCGAGGCGGCGGCCAGGCTGGTCAAATGCCCAACGCAGACCCGTCCCTGGTAGCCTTCGGCAATGGTTCGACGTGCCACGTACTCGATGGTCATGTGCTCGGCGTCATCGGCGAAGTCCTGGTGCAAGTCGATGTCTTTGCCGTAGCGCTTGGCCAAGTCAAAGACGAAATCAATGTGCTCCGGCGGCGACACGTCGTTGTAGGGAATGCCGCCCACCACATCGGCGCCCATCTCCATTGCCTGGGCCATCATGGCCTGCATGCCAGGCAGCTTGAGAATGCCTTCTTGCGGAAAGGCCACGACCTGGATGTCGATCACCTCTCGGAACTGCTCGCGCAACTCCAGCACCACTTCGAGCCCGGTGAAGCCTTGGGCGGGGTCGAACTCGGCATGGGCACGTACATGCGTGGTACCGGCCTGAACCAGTGCGCGCAGCACCTGGATCGAACGTTCGCGGATATCCTCACGGGTCAGTGTGGGCTTCAGTTCGGCGGTGACGGCGATCGCTTCCTTCAAGGTGCCGGAACGGTTGGCCTTGCGGTGCATCACGTTGGCTTTTTCCAGGTGCAGGTGGCCTTCGACAAACCCGGGAACAAGCACTTTGCCGTCGCCTTGGATTTCGTGCGCTGCGGTGGTGGCGATGTGTTGCGCGATCTCGGCGATTTTGCCTGCTTGCACGGCCACGTCTACCAGTGGCTGGGCGTCGTCAATGCGTACATTGCGAAAGATAAGGTCCATCAACTTCAGTCCTCATATAGAGTGCTGCCGCGCTGCGAAGGCCGGGCTCAGTTATTCGAGCAGCCATTGCCCATCACGCGGTATTCAAGCACATGCTCATTGCCTTGGGAGTCTTCGTACGTCATGCGAGCGGGTACCACCTCGCAGACATCAGGTACCTGGCTCATGGAAATGACGCGAGCGATATCGAGGTGCCGGGAGTAGCTGTATTGTTCAACCGGTGCCTGCTCGACCTGATGCTCGACGTCGGTCGCCATCGCCACGTTGCACAGCCCGCCTAGTATCAATGCGAACAACGCTTTCATTTTTGATCACCTTCAGGTTGTGGCTCGGCCGCAACATTGCGGCCGCGCCCATGTGTTGCAGCCAGATCAGAACGGTTTGGTGGGCAGGTATTTGCCATCCAGGGTGATCACCGCGCGCGAGCCACCCTCGGGGTCTTCGACTTTCTGGATGTCCAGCTTGAAATTGATGGCGCTGATAATGCCGTCGCCGAACTTTTCATGAACCAGCGCCTTCAAGGTGGTGCCGTACACCTGCAACATCTCGTAAAAGCGGTAGATGGTCGGGTCGGTCGGGACGCCATTTTGAATGCTGCCGCGCAGTGGCACGGTCTGCAGCAGTGCAATGCCGTCCGCGTCGAGGCCGAGCTTGTCACCCACCACCTGGGCGGCGGTCGCCGGCAACGGGTGCTGGCCCAACAGTGCTGCGGTGACGAACGCTTCGGACAAGCCGGTGCCTTCGGTGATCTGGGAGAACGACAGGTCTTTGCGGGCTTTGGCCAGAAGGATGACTTCGCTCAGGGCAAGGCGGGCGTTCTGGCTGATTTGCGATTGGATCATGGTGTTTCTCCTTGGTTGAAAAATACTTAGGCAACACGCTTGGGTTGATGGGAAACGGCGTGTACTTCGGGGTTGTGGGCGAGGGATACGAATGTGCCTGTACCGCCATCGAAGGCCTCGATTAGCCCGCTTTCGATGTCGTAGATCCAGCCATGCAATGTCACGCGGCCTTCTTCCAGGGCCAGGCGCACCGAGGGGTGGGTCTGGATGTTGGCAAGCTGGGCGATCACGTTTTCGCGCACCATGGCCTCGACCTTGGCCTGCGGGCCGAAATGGTTGCGGGCTTCGTTTACCACTCGTGCGGAATCGGCGTAGCGCAGCCAGCCGGCCACTGCGGGCATGTGGTCCAGGCATTTGCAGGTGGCGATGGCCGTCATGGCACCGCAATCGGAGTGGCCGCAGATGACGATGTCGGAAACCTGCAGGGCCGCCACGGCGTATTCCACCGAGGCCGATACGCCTCCAGGCTCGGGTCCGTAGGACGGCACGATGTTGCCTGCATTGCGGATGACGAACAGGTCTCCGGGTTCACGCTGGGTGACCAGCTCCGGCACCAGGCGGCTGTCGGAACATGAGATGAACAAAGCACGTGGGCTCTGCTGGCTGGCCAGGTCCTTGAACAGTTTGACGCGCTCGGGGTAGGCCTCTTTCTGGAACTTCAGAAACCCGTCGATGATGTCTTTCATGGTTGACTCCTTGAATGACGCGATGTGTTGAAGCAAAGGTTACGCAGGCCTTTCAATAAGGTAAAAGTCTGATTTATGATCTGGTAGATCAGATAATCTTATAGGTGCGTCCATGCTTGCCCGACACATCCAGTACTTCATCGCAGTGGCAAACCATCGCAGTTTCACGCGCGCTGCAGCGGCCTTGCATGTCTCTCAACCGGCCTTGTCGCAGCAGGTCCGGCAGCTGGAAGAGAGCCTCGGCACAACGTTGTTCGATCGCTCCGGCCGCACCACGCGGCTGACGGATGCCGGCGAGGTGTATCTGCGCTATGCCAAGCGGGCCGCGCAAGAACTGCAGGAGGCAAAGCGAGCCATTGATGACCTCGGCGATCTGAGCCGCGGGTCACTTAGGGTGGGGGTAACACCGACATTCACCAGCTATCTCGTTGGCCCGCTGGTTGAAGCGTTCCATGGCCGCTACCCGAACATCACGCTGGTGGTGCGAGAGATCGCCCAAGAGGCGATGGAAGAATTGTTGTTGGCCGACGAGGTTGATGTGGGCATAGCGTTCGACAACGGCCATCATCTGGACCTGGAGGCCCAAGCGCTCTTGGTCGAAACCCTCGCGCTGGTGGTAGGCAAGCAGCATCCCCTCGCCACGACGGCCAGTATTGGCCTGGAGGCGTTGAACTCAGAATCGTTGATACTCTTGAGCGCCGAATTTGCCACGCGTGAGCAGATCGACAGCTACTGCCGCCAGCACAACATTCGCCCTCACGTACAAGTGGAAGCCAATACCATCAGTGCGCTTATCGAAGTGGTCAGCAGGACCACGCTCTCGACCTTGTTGCCGGCCACCATCGCCCAGGCTCACGAGCAGCTGGTCGCTATCGAGCTTGACCAGCAGCGCTTGCAGCGCACTGCTGTTCTGATGCAACGAAGAGGGGTTTACCAAACGGCTGCAGCGAGAGCCTTTGTCGAACTGGCGATGAAAGTGGCCAAGCAACTTGAGGCGCCCGGCTGCTCCGCCCGGTTGATGTAGAAGGGCGCGATTGACTGCTATCGACCCATAGAGGCCATCCGATGTGGGCCGCTAGCGGCCCAAGTCCGCATTAGAGATCGTCATTGTCGGTGAATTTTAATCTGAAGCCCTTCATCCTCATGTGGCGCTCGAAAGTAGCTAGTGATCAGATCGAACTCCGCGTCAGTCGCCGCAAACTCATGCTCACCACGGTGGTTGCGAAGATGCAACCTTTCTCGACAGGTATCGTCGTCCACCTCGATGTAGTGGACGCAATGTGAAACCTCGGCTGCGTCAGCCAGGTTGCGCAGCCATAGTCGATCTTGAGGAGTATTTGCAGGTAAATCCAAAACGACAGTCACTCCAGCCCGAAGAAGATCGATGACGAGCGGGCCCAGCACCTGCCGAATCTGGTGCGCAAGACGCACATAGTCGTTTACTGACTTAATCTGTTCAGGGTATAGCCGTGAGAGCCAATGATCCTCACTCAGCAGAACCGTCGATACTTCAACTGCCAAGCTTTTGGCTAGCGTTGACTTACCGGATGCAATTTTTCCTGAGATGAGATGCAGCACTGGCTTGGGCATAGAGACTCTCCTTGTCGAACCCCGATGATGCTCATTGAAAAGCACCGAAGCAATCACCGAGCATTCACACGTCCGCTCTCGTTCGAAAGAGGTCACTATCAGATGATGGATTTGGCCATTTCCGACGTTCCAGTCCAACCGCTCTGCTCATAGATCGGTTTACCCGTCTGGGTGGCATGCAGGACAGCGAAAGTGATTCCTCGGCGAGCGAACTCGGCGTCAGCAGCTTGCATTAATGCCGAAGCTAAACCTCGGCGGCGATAGGCCGGCTCGACGAACACATTCAACACATACCCACGCTTATCCAGGGTTGGGTGCGATGGATGGGGAGGCCAGTCAATACTCATCAAGGCAATGGTTGCGACGGTTGATCGCCATCCAGGAGTTTGAATCCGTAATACCTGCCGTCACCGAGCCGCTTCTACAACCATGGGCGAAAGTGCTGAGTCATGATCTGTAGTTCTTCAGGATTTCCACCCGCCTCAAGAAACATCTCCTGGCGATGTGAGCAGATCATTTCTATGTCAAAGGGCCCAACACGCCGGCACTCCAGACCGCAAATTTCTACACATCCTTGTAGTTCGATCATCGTTTATCCAACGTCCGTAGCAGCGATTCATAATGAGGCAGACTATGGCATCACGAGGCGTATTTGCAATCACCATCATGGATGGTGAAGCGTGTACTCCTGACTCAAACCGCCGTATCCGTAAGCGCTGGCTCGGCAGTCGATCACATGGATGTTGGAGTGCGGATGTACATTTCCTATTTCTTGTGCCAGTAGTTCGAACGCATCGTGTTGGAAGCGTGCCTTCTGCGCCTTGGTATTGGTTTCATCGGTGATGGTGACTTCCAGGCGGAACGAGTTACGGCCTTGTTCTGCTAGTGATCGACTATCGATGAACCAATGCTCATGGGGCAGAAACTGCAACATCACCATGGTCTGCTCCGGTCGCTTATCCAGTACTTCACAGGTGAGGGCGGTAAGTTTGGGGACGATACTGCGGATCAGCTCACTGTCCGGCTCGCCAGAAATATTGAGTGTAAGACCAGGCATGATTGACTCCTCTGCTGGAAATGGGTGGCCCGCGCAGACTAGGAGGTTGCGGTGATGATGAAAAGCCGGAAGATGTGCATCTATCTATCAGTAAAACCGCAGGATGAATATGCGTCCCTTCGATCTTGATCTCTTGCGTTCCTTCTCTGTCGTCGTGGAGCTTGGCAGCCTATCGCAGGCCGCACCGCATCTGTGCCGCTCGCAATCGGCGTTAAGCGAGCAATTGCGCAAGCTCGAAGCGTTCGCCGGAGTTACGCTGCTGGAACGAGGCAAAACGGGCGTTTGGCCCACACCGGCAGGCAAGCGATTACTGGTACATGCCCGGGAGCTGCTGGCCTTGAGTGATCGCGCGCTTGAAGACGTACGCGGAGTGACATTTGCGGGCGAGTTGAGACTGGCAATCACCGACTACTTTCTGCCTGGCTCGATTACCGAGCTGTTGAAACAACTACGCCTTAGTTATCCGCGTCTTAGAGTGCACGTCTCGGTGCAGAAGAGCATGGAAATAGAGAGCCGGTCTGATCCGTTTGACTTCGACATAGGCCTCTCGATGCGCATACTAGACGGCCGTAGCCTGCCCGAGGGTATCCCGTTACGTCGAGAAGCGTTGCATTGGCTATCGGCTCCTGGGTTTGAAGCGCCGAACGAAGGAGAGAGTTCGTTGCCACTGCTGGTACTGCCCCAGGGATGCGGCCTTCAGCGCCTGGCCCGAGAGATGCTGGACGCACACAAGGTGCCTTATGTCATTGCGCATTCCGCGTCCGGCGTAGCAGGGCTGCAATCAGCGCTGATGGCAGGACTGGGAGTCGCTTGCCTGAATGCTTCGGCGGTGCCGCCGGGAGCAGAGGTTTTCAGGCCGGTCCTTCCTCTGCCAATATTGCCCGAAGTTGAGTTCAGCCTTTTACCTGAGCGTGCTGGGGAACCTGAGCTGGTTGGTGCTGTGCGGGAAATGCTTGCCAGCAAATTTCGCGGTTGGGATACAAATCTCTGAAGTGAATAGGCCGCGTTTCAACTAGTGCGGTGAGGTTCAGCTACTGGCAGGAAGCGGTCATAGCAGAACGTCTGCAATGGGTCGAAAGCAGCCACACATGGCTGCTTTCAATCCCGGTCAGTGCTGCGCGCTATCTACCGCAATGCTTTCGCCGGACACTTCCAGGTACCTGGCGCTTCGATTGGCAATGGCGTAATGAATCAATCCGCCCAAACCCGCCCCGAAGAACCAGGAGAACTGCGACAGCGTCTCGAACGCCGGCACCAGTGCCAGCACGATGGCGATCAGCGCAGCGGGTATGAACGCCGCGACGGCGCGCAGGTTGACCCCGCCGCTGTAGTGATAGGCGGCCGCTGTGCTTTCGCTGTACAGCTGCGGCAGGTTCACCCGGCTGCGGCGTACCAGGTAATAGTCGGTGACGATGATGCCGTACAGCGGGCCGAGCAGGGCGCCCAGGCCGCCAAGGAAATACACGATCACGGACGGGCTGTTGTACAAGTGCCAGGGCAGGATCACCACCGCGATGGCGGCGCTGAGCAGGCCTGCGCGGCGGAAGTTCAGCAGGTTCGGCGCCAGGTTGGCGAGCACGTAGGCCGGGGCGACGAAGTTGGCCATGATGTTCACCGCCACGGTAACGATCAGGAAGGCCAGGCAGGCCAGCACCAGGCCGGCGGTGTCGGGGATGGCGGCGACGATTTCGGTCGGGCCCTGCACCAGCTTGCCGTCGATGCTGAACTGCGCACCGGCCAGCACCACGGCGATCAGCGCGAAGCCGAGCATGTTCACCGGCAGGCCCCAGAAGTTGCCCACGCTGATGGTGCGCCGGTCCGGGCAGTTACGGGTAAAGTCGCAGAAGTTGAGAATCATGGTGCCGTACAGCGAGACCCACAACGCAGCGGCGCCGAGCACCTTCAGCCACATTGTGGAGCCGGTTGGCGCGTTGCCGCTCGACCAGGCGATCGTCAGGCCGCTGCGCCAGTACATCCAGCCCGCCAGGCAAGCGAAAGCTACCAGAATGATCGGCCCGGTGATGGACTCGAAGCGGCGCACCATCTCCATGCCGTAGGCGAAGATCGCCACCTGTACGCACCAGATGCCGAGGAAGGTGAGCCAGCCCAGGGTCGACAGGCCGAGGATCGAGTTCTGGTCATAGGCCTTGAGGTCTGGAGCGATGGCGGTCAGCAGCACGCGCAAGACAACCGAGGCGAGGTAGGTCTGGATGCCGAACCAGGCAATGGCGATCACGGCGCGGATCAGCGCCGGGATCTGCGCCCCATGAATGCCGAAGCTGATTCGGCACAGGACGGGGTATGGCAGGCCGGTCTTCTGGCCCATGTAGCCGGACAGGTTCATCAGGCCGTAGATCACCAGCGCGCCGAGCGCGAAGGCGGAGAGGATCTGCGCGCCGCTCATGCCCAGGGCGAAGAGGCCGATGGCGAAGGAATAGTTGGCGATGTTATGCACATCGTTGGTCCACAGCGCAAACAGGCTGTAGCGCCCCCAGGTGCGATTTGCCGCGCGAGTCGGTGCAAGGTCGGCACTATACAGGCGCGGGCTCAACGCCAGCGGGCTGGGCCCAGCCGTATCGGCGGGGAGAGCATCGAGCTGGTCAACATCGGAACGTGAAATCGACGCCATCGGAACTCCGTGATGGTTGTGTACTTTTATTTTTGGATTTGTATACAGACAAGAATCATACCAACCCATGCGTATGGCCAGATCTAGGGTTTCAGCGCCTTCATCCGGCAAGTTCCATGGCGTGCGCTGCGCTTTTGAGTGGGAATTTTGTGCACATTTACTGTGCACAGTTGTTACCACCAGCTCCCGGTCTGGTCGCGTGGTATTCCGACAGCCTGGGCCGGTGCGTTGAACGTGTGGCTTTGCGGGTCATGTTCCGACTAAGCTGGCGGCAGGGTTCTATGGGGGCAATAGGATGTTGCATGTAACGCTCGGGCTGGGTCTGTTACTCACCGCTGCCTTGGTCGAAGCGGCTCCACTGCAGGTGCCCACACCGGCTGCACTCAGGAGCCAGCTTGAAAGCCTCAAGCCTGGCCAGTTTCTCTGGTACCCGCAGGTCTCGCCGGTGGGGCCGGTGACCGTCGTGGTCAGCCTTACCGAGCAACGTGCCTACGTTTATCGCAATGGCATTGCCATTGGTGTCAGCACCGTGAGCAGCGGCAAGGCAGGGCGGGAAACCCCCACCGGGGTATTCAGCATTCTGCAGAAGAAGGTCGAGCATAAGTCCAGCCTCTACAACAGCGCACCGATGCCCTACATGGAGCGCCTGACGTGGGACGGCATTGCCCTGCACGCAGGCCATCTACCGGGGTACCCCGCCTCGCATGGTTGCGTGCGCCTGCCGATGGACTTTGCCAAGAAGCTGTACGAAGTCACCGGTTTCAGTTCGACCACCGTCATCGTTTCCGATACCAGCAGTGCCCCGGTGGAGGTCTACCACCCCGGCGTGCTGGCGCCCACGGTCAGCGATGGCAAGGCCCAAGGCCCGCTGATACTGAGCAACCAGCAATTCTGGAACGACCCAGACCCCACGGCAGGGCCCCTGTCGATCCTGATCAGCCGCGCCGACTTGCGTGCCTACGTGTATCGCGGTGGCCAGTTGGTCGGCTCGGCGCCAGCACTTTCGCCTGAAGGCAGCCAGCATCGCAGTGGCATGGCGGTGTATTCCCTGCTGCAAAAACCATCCGCCCTGGCACTCGATGGCGCGCTACCCTTACGGTGGTCGGTGGTGGGCCTGAGCAACCCGGAGTACGGGAATACCCCCTATGAACAACTGGGGCAACTGAACATCAACCCGGAGTTTCGCCGTCATTTACGCACGGCGATGGACGTCGGCACGATGCTGGTGATCACCGACTGGGCGTCCACCCGGGAAACCCGCACCGAAGGAAAATTCACGGTGATCACCACCGAAGGCAGTGAAGAATCTAAACCATTGGTCAAGAAGTGATCGGCTTTCCTGAGGTAATCAAGCAAAGTAGCCGCTTTTGGCTGCAAACAAGGCAAGAAAAGACAGGTTTTCAACAGGGTATTCCATGTCGATGTTCGAACCATTGCGGGGAGCCTTCCGGTTCTCAGCGGCCAGTATTGGCCTGTTTTTCCTCAGCGCCTGGCACGCTGCCTACGCGCAACCCCTGCCTAGCGCTGCCGAGCTGCAGCAGTTGGCGCCTAACGCCAGCCTTTCGACCCTGGCTCTGGCACTCACCGCCTACGCGTGCGCCAGTCACAGCGACGCGGACAAGTTGCTGACGGTGATCGATTACTCCAAGGCTTCGCGTGACAAGCGCCTGTGGGTGTTCGACCTGCGCGCCAGGAAGCTGTTGTTCGAGGAGTGGGTCGCCCATGGCAAGAACAGCGGCGCTGATGTGCCGACCACGTTCTCCAACGCGCCGAACAGCTACCAGTCCTCCATCGGCCTGTATGAAACCGGTCAGACCTACAGCGGCAAGCACGGCCGCTCGCTGCGCCTGCAGGGGCTGGAGCCGGGGTTTAACGATAACAGCATGTCGCGGGCGATCGTGATGCATGCCGCTGCGTATGCCGACCCCAAGGTCGTGCCCGGCCTCGGGCGCCTGGGGCGCAGCCAGGGCTGCCCTGCGGTTCGGCCGGCAATTGCCGGCAAGCTGATCGAGACGCTGCAGCGCGGCAGCTACGTGTTTGCCTATTATCCCCAGCAAGACTGGCTGAAGAAATCGCGTTTTCTTAACGCCCAGAGCTGTCCGCTCGTTAATCAATCGGTTGCCAGCAAGTAACTTGTCTCATTCCCTGGCTTGCGCGGCCCCTCGCAGGACCGCAGCAGCGCACACCACGGCCACAGGCAATCACACGCTGCGTGTCAGGCCGCCGTCGACCTTGATGTTTTGCCCGGTGATATAGGCAGCGCCCTCGCTGGCGAGAAACGCGATGGTGGCGGCGATTTCCTCGCTGGTGCCATAGCGTTTGAGCGGCACGCTGTCGCGGCGTTGTTCGGTGGCCGGCAGGCTGTCGATCCAGCCGGGGAGCACGTTGTTGATGCGCACGTTATCCCCGGCAAAATTGTCGGCGAAGATCTTGGTGAATGCGGCCAGGCCCGAGCGGAAAACAGCGGATGTCGGGAACAGCTCATTCGGCTCGAACGCCCAGGCGGTGGAAATGTTGATGATCACGCCCCCCTTCTGGCGTTGCATGTAAGGCGTTACCAGGCGAGTAGGGCGAATGACATTCAGCAGGTAGGTGTCCATGCCCTTGTGCCAGTCCTCGTCGCTGATCTCCAGGATCGGTGCGCGCGGACCATGGCCGGCGCTGTTGACCAGCACGTCGACGCGGCCCCACTTTTCCACCACGGCGTCGACCAGGCGTTTCAGGTCATCAACTGACTGGTTGCTGCCGGTTACGCCAATGCCGCCAAGCTCGGCAGCCAGTGCTTCGCCCTTGCCCGAAGAGGAAAGGATGCCAACCTTGAAGCCGTCAGCGGCCAGGCGCCGTGCTGCTGCCGCGCCCATACCGCTGCCACCGGCCGTGATAATCGCAACTTTTTCTACTGACATGCTGCCTCCAACGTGAACGGTTGATTGCTTAGGTGCAACCACCTTAGCAGCAGCCCCAGCGGTGAGGGAGGCAGCCAAACTTTACCGTGGCAGTAGATTAACTATTGTCAGCCTGTTGCTTGAGCCAGCGCTGCACAACGCTTAGCGACTCAGGCTGCTGCAGCTTGCGTGGCCACACCAGATAGAACGACTTATCGAGCCTGAGCTGCTGACCGAAGACCTGCACCAGCCTGCCCGCAACGATTTCATCGCTGACGAACGCCAGGCTGGCCAAAGCAATGCCTTGACCACTGATGGCCGCGTCGATGGCCAATGAAGTCTGATTGAACCGCAGGTTTTTCGCAGTCGGTTGGGTGTGTTGCGGGAACACTGCAGCAAGGTACTGAGGCCAGAAATTATGGGCATCGTGCAGCATGATGAATTCTTGAAGCTGGGCAAAGCTGGCGGGGGCATGAGTGCCTTCAAACAGCTTTGGGCTGGCCACGGCAACGATGCGCTGCTCCATCAGCAGTTCGCTGTTCAAACCCGCGCCGATTTCGGGCTTGCCATAGCGCACTGCGATATCCACGCCATCGGTGCTGAAGTGCGACAGCCGATCTGTGGCCAGCACACGCAGATCGATGTCTGGGTAGCTTTGCGCAAAGCTGCCCAGCCTCGGAATAAGCCATTTGGAGGCAAAGGTAGGTGTAACGCTGACCGTAAGGTGCGACGGCTGCGGCCGGAGCAGGCGGGTGGCTTCATCGATCATCGCCAAGGCGCTGCGAATGCTGGTGCTGTAACCCAGGCCCGCATCGGTCAGCGCCAGGCCCCGGGGCAGGCGCTCGAACAGGCGAAGGTTCAGGTTCGCTTCCAGCCCGCGTATCTGTTGCGCGACTGCCGCCTGGGTCACACCCAGTTCCTCGGCAGCCAGGCGGAAGTTCAGGTGGCGGGCAACCACTTCAAACACGCGTAGCGCGTTAAGCGGCGGCAATTCAGGGAAACCGTTTGGCATGACGAGGGCAATGGCCGGGCTGGGAAGATTCACCCCCGAGGCTACTCCCTGAGCACCTCTAAAGAAACCCGCGGCACCGCTGCCAATCCGGATCCTTGCACCCCAAACCCTCTGTTCGCTGCTGCACAAATTCAGCGTTCGGCTTGACTCGTGAAAATTTTCATGTAATTTTTCATGAAAAATAACTCTAAAAATTTCACGGCAGCCCAATCGATGAAGATGCACGAAGAGGTAGAAGCCCTCGCGATCCTTATTCACGACCTGCGCAAATTCAAGAACCTGACCCTGGGCGAGCTGGCCGAGCGCATCAACCGCTCGGTCGGCTTCCTCTCTCAGGTCGAACGCGGTGTTTCGCGCCCTACCGTGGCGGACCTCACTGCCATCAGCGAAGCGCTCGGCGTATCGACCGCGTACTTCTACAACCTGAGCAAGCCCCGCAGCATTGGTTGGGTCACGCGCCCCCACGAGCGGCGCACGCTGTACCTGGAGTCGGGCATTACTGATGTGCTGGCTTCGCCCACCATCGCCGGTGCCTTCGCCATGCTCGACAGCCATCTGGAGCCAGGCGCCACCAGTGGCGAGGCATACCTGAGTGACCGTTCCGAGCAGGGTTGTTTCGTGCTTGAGGGCGAACTCACGGTATGGCTGGACGACGGCGAGGCCGTGACCCTGCAGGCCAACGACTGCTTCCAGGTGCAACCCCACGCGCAGTTCCGTTACGCCAACCTGACGGCAAAACCCACCCGCGTGCTCTGGGTCTTCAATTGAATTCGTTCACCTCACAAGGATAAGAAGATGAGTGTCATCTTTGCGGATCTGCTGGCTGAAGTGCGCTCGTTCCGAGCGGAGCACCCAGAAATTCGTTATGTCGACCTGATTGCGCTGGATATCCCCGGGCACTTCTACGGCAAGCGCTACCCCATGGACATGCTGGAGAAAGTCGCAGCCGGCGCGCCGCTGAAGCTGCCGCAGAACTGCGTGTTGTTGGGTACCCAGGGTGGCCTTTACCCGATTGGCGATTACTGCTTTGCCGACGGCGACCCGGATGCTGCCCGGCGCCTGGTGCCGGGTACCCTGAAGCCGGTGCGCTGGGAAAAGGAAGTGATTGCCCAGATGCTCATCACCTCCGACGGCACCGACAAGCCGATCGAGTTCGAGCCCCGTGAAGTGCTGGCCCGCGTGATTCAGCGCCTGGCCAAACGCGGCATACGCCCGGTGGTGGCTTTCGAGCTGGAGTTCTACCTGTTCGACCGCAAGCTCGACAACGGCCTGCCACAGTACCCGCGGGACACGGCGACCGGGGACGAGGACGACCAGCCGAACATGCACATCGAGCGGCTTTCACGCTTCTCGTCGGTGCTGCACGAGATGGTCGATGGCGCCAACGAGCAGGGCGTGCCGGCAAACGTCATTACCGCAGAGCTGGGCCCCGGCCAGTTCGAGATCAACTTCTCCCACAGCGACGATGCCCTGAGCGCGGCGGACTGGTCGGCGCTGTTCTGCCGCAGCACCCGTGGTATCGCGATGAAACACGGCTACCGTGCCAGCTTCATGAGCAAGCCATACCTGGACGCGCCGGGCAGCGGCATGCATGTGCACGTCAGCCTGTATGACGCTGCCGGCAACAACATCCTGGCCGGCGCTGAACAGCGCAAGCTGCGCCATGCAGTGGCGGGGTGCCTGGAGCTGCTGCCGCACTGCATGCCGATCTTCGCCCCCAACCACAATGCTTACCGCCGCTACGGCGCCATGGTGAACGCGGCGAGCAAGGCCAGCTGGGGCTTCGAAGACCGTGATGCGTGCATTCGCATCCCCGAGTCCGACCCGCGCAACCTGCGCATCGAACACCGCATCGCCGGTGCCGATGCCAACCCGTACCTGGTGTTGGCGGCCATCCTGACCGGCATGGAGCATGGCCTGGACCGCGGCGTCGAGCCCATCGCCCCGCTGAACGAAAACCGTCAGAGCGGCATCGACTTCCCCAAGGATGCCCTCAGCGCCCTGGCCGCCATGCGTCACCACCCGGTGGTCAACGAAGGCCTGGGCAGTGAGTTCGTGATGGTCTATTGCGAAAACAAATACCAGGAGCAACTGGACTTCATGCGCCACATCGATGCCCGCGAATACCGCTGGTTCCTGTAGGTGCCGAAGGTCGAACAGCGACGCTGCACCCTCCCTTTCAACACAACGCGCAATATGGATTTGCCGGAGGAAGATATGCCACGTGTGCCCGTTATCGGCATTACCGCATGCACCAGCATGATCGAGCTGCATGCAACCCAGACCATCAGCGAGAAGTACGCACGCGCGGCAGCCAAGGCAGCGTGTGGGCTGCCCATCGTGATTCCCAGCCTCGGTGAACTGATGGACAGCGCCGATATTCTCGACGTGGTGGATGGGCTGATCTTCACCGGTTCGCCGTCCAACATCGAGCCGTTCCATTACAACGGCGCGGCCAGTGCAGCGGGCACCCATCACGACCCGCTGCGTGATGCCACCACGTTGCCGCTGATGCGTGCGGCCATCGCCGCCGGCGTGCCGGTGCTCGGCATTTGCCGTGGCTTCCAGGAAATGAACGTGGCACTTGGCGGCACCCTGCACCAGAAGGTCCACGAGACCGGTGTGTTCATGGACCACCGCGAAGGCAAGGGTGAGCCCATCGACAAGCAGTATGGGCCGCGCCACACCATGCATGTAGAGCCCGGCGGCCTGCTCGACCGCATGGGCTTGCCGGCGGTCTTCGACGTCAACTCCATCCATGGCCAGGGCATCGATGTACTGGCCCCGGGGCTACGGGTGGAAGCGCTGGCACCCGATGGCCTGGTGGAAGCGATTTCGGTCGAGAACGGCAAGGGGTTTGCCCTGGCCGTGCAATGGCACCCCGAGTTCCAGGTCATGGACAACCCGCATTACCTGACCATCTTCCAGTCGTTTGGCAAGGCCTGCCGGCATCGCTCGGTACTGCGCCAGAGGCTGTTGCTGTCGGCCTGAACGCCGACCGTTACCAACTATAAAAAGTACCCGCGCAGCCTGGCTGCGCCACTTGATGGAGTAGAAGTCAATGAGTGAAAAGAATTCGCAGACCCTTGCCTGGCAATCGATGAGCCGCGACCACCACCTGGCTCCGTTCAGCGATGTCAAACAACTGGCCGAGAAAGGCCCGCGCATCATCACCTCGGCCAAGGGCGTGTACCTGTGGGACAGCGAGGGCAACAAGATTCTTGATGGCATGGCGGGCCTGTGGTGCGTGGCGGTCGGCTACGGTCGCGATGAGCTGGCCGAGGTCGCCAGCCAGCAGATGAAGCAGCTGCCTTACTACAACCTGTTCTTCCAGACCGCGCACCCGCCTGCGCTGGAGCTGGCCAAGGCAATCGCCGATGTGGCGCCGCAAGGCATGAACCACGTGTTCTTCACCGGCTCCGGTTCCGAAGGTAACGACACCGTGCTGCGCATGGTTCGCCATTACTGGGCGCTGAAGGGCAAGAAGAACAAGCAGGTCATCATTGGCCGCATCAACGGTTACCACGGCTCTACCGTGGCGGGCGCAGCCTTGGGCGGCATGAGCGGCATGCACCAGCAGGGCGGGGTAATCCCGGATATCGTGCATATTCCGCAGCCATACTGGTTCGGCGAAGGCGGTGACATGACCGAGGCCGAGTTCGGTGTGTGGGCGGCCGAGCAGTTGGAGAAGAAGATCCTCGAAGTTGGCGTTGACAACGTTGCCGCCTTCATCGCCGAGCCGATCCAGGGTGCCGGTGGCGTGATAATTCCGCCGCAAACCTACTGGCCGAAGGTCAAGGAAATCCTGGCCAGGTACGACATCCTCTTCGTCGCCGACGAAGTGATTTGCGGTTTTGGCCGTACCGGTAAGTGGTTCGGTACCGACTACTACGACCTCAAGCCCGACCTGATGACCATTGCCAAGGGCCTGACCTCTGGTTACATCCCCATGGGCGGGGTGATCGTGCGTGACGAAGTGGCCAAGGTCATCAGCGAAGGCGGCGACTTCAACCACGGCTTCACCTATTCCGGCCACCCGGTGGCGGCTGCGGTGGGCCTGGAGAACCTGCGCATCCTGCGTGATGAGCAGATCATCCAGCAGGTGCACGATAAAACCGCGCCTTATCTGCAACAACGCCTGCGCGAACTGGCTGACCACCCGCTGGTAGGCGAAGTGCGCGGCCTGGGCATGCTCGGCGCAATCGAGCTGGTGAAAGACAAGGCCACCCGCGCCCGGTACGAAGGCAAAGGTGTCGGCATGATCTGCCGCCAGCACTGCTTCGACAATGGCCTGATCATGCGCGCCGTGGGCGACACCATGATCATCGCGCCGCCGCTGGTGATCAGCATCGAAGAGATCGACGAGCTGGTGGAAAAAGCCCGCAAGTGCCTGGACCTGACCTATGAGGCTGTTTGCTGAAGACACCGGGGCCGCAAGGCGGCCCCGGATTGCTTGCCTCACAGGGAGCAAATCCTTCAAGCAATTTGCTTTGTGAGATGAATCATGTACTTTTCAGGGCATTATTTTCCCGTCCGAAAGTCGCGATTCAACTATGAAAGTGCACGAAGAAATCGAAGGCCTGGCAGTACTGATTCGCGACCTGCGCAAGTTCAAAGGCCTGACGCTGGGTGAGCTGGCGCAGCGTATCGGCCGTTCGGTGGGCTTTCTGTCCCAGGTCGAACGGGGCGTATCGCGCCCGACCGTGGCCGACCTTACGGCTATTAGCGAAGAGCTCGGCGTCTCGACCGCCTACTTCTACAAACTGGACAAGCCCCGCGAGCTCGACTGGGTCACCCGCCCTCACGAGCGGCGCACGCTTCACCTGGCCGGTGGCATCACCGATGTGCTGGCATCCCCTACGATAACGGGCGCGTTCTCCATGCTCGATAGCCACCTGGAGCCAGGGGCGAGCAGTGGCGAGGAGTACCTGGACGACAGCTCAGAGCAGGGCTGCTTTGTGCTCGAAGGCGAGTTGACTGTGTGGCTGGGTGGCGGCGAGCCGGTAACGCTGCGCGCCAGTGACAGTTTTCAACTGCAACCCCACGCCAGTTTTCGCTACGCCAACCTCACCGACAAGCCTACCCGCGTGCTTTGGGTGTTCAGCTGAGAGGCGTCTGGATGCAGGTCACATAGGTAAGCTGTTGTCCCGCTCGACAAGAAACGACCCAGCGCAGACTATCAGAAGCTTCCACAAGGATGCCCAGGAACGAATGCCATGGATTGCTTGCCGACGCTGTATACCGATCGCCTTGTACTCACGCCCCTGCGACTGGAGGATGCACCTGCAATCCAGAAGTTGTTCCCGCAATGGGAAGTTGTCCGCTACCTCGATCGTCGCGTCCCATGGCCATACCCGGAAGACGGTGCGCTGGTTTATGTGCGGGATATCGCCCTGCCTGCCATGGCTGCGGGCCGTGAATGGCACTGGATGATCCGCCTGCGCAACGAGGCTGACTGCACCATTGGCAGCATCAGTTTGTATGAGCAGCCTGGAAACAACAGAGGCTTCTGGCTTGCGCCGCAGTGGTGGGGCATGGGCTACATGCGCGAAGCCTGCAGGGTTATCAACGCCTATTGGTTCGAGGCGTTGTCACGCCCGCTCATGCAGGTTCCCAAAGCCGTTGCCAACCATGCCTCGCGCAAGGTTTCAGAGCATGAGGGCATGCGTAGGGTGAGTACCCGTGATGGATATTTTGTTTCTGGGCCAATGCAGGTCGAGGTATGGGAGATGACCCGCAGTGAGTGGTTCGGCGGGTCGAAAACCGGACAGTAGCTTGAGCATTCTGGTCACTCGACCAAGACAAGCCATGGCCAACGCTCCCGGTAGCTGGCGGCTTTTTCCCTGAACAAGCCTGGCCGTGGGTTCAGCTCGTTCATGTTCAGCAGATCGTGCTGCAGGTCATCCAGGCCATGGGTGCTGTACAACGTGCCCGTGCACACATCAACCCCAAGGCAGGTCGAGCGGATCAGGTAGCGGTCGATGCCATCCGTGACCTTGAGCAATGGCGAGTAAGCACCGCCGAATTTCCCCTGGTACCACAGGTGGACGCGGGCCTGGTTGCGCACTTCCACGTTGACGCCCAAGTGCGCGCAGGCCTGCTGCACCCTGGTGATAACCCGGTCCTCTGCCTCCCAGGACACGTCGGCGTCGAAATAGGCGATGTCATAGTCCTTGATACCCCAGCCGGCAGGCAGCCCTGCGCGGTGGTTCCAGAAGGTCTGGAACAGGGCGCCTGCCACCAGCATGCAGTGGGGGATCTCCAGCGTTGCCAGCAGCGCCAGAAGTGCTCGGTTTACCGGGTTCTCGCGGATGATCGCCAGTACCTGCTCGTCAGTCAGTGAATGCATGGGTACCGTCCTTGATGGTTGCATTGCAGGGGCTGAGCTTACCTGAATGGCGCCAGGCCCATCACTGGATGCCGTACAGTGCGCCGCTACACACGGGCGGGGTCAATACTTCCAGGTCACCGAAGCCGTCAGGTTGCGGGGCGCACCATAGCTGGCGGTTGTCGCGTTGTTGTACAGCGACAGGAGGTATTTGCGGTCGGTGACGTTGTTCAGGTTCAGCGACGTGCTCCAGTTGCTGTCAATGTCGTAGCTGGTCATCAGGTCAACCAGACCGTAGGCGTTCTGGTGGATGGCGCTGTTGGTGTCGTTCTCGACGCCGGTCTGCCAGCTGACACGGGCACCAACCTTCATCTGTGGCAGGGTCGGCAAGCGGTAAGTGACCATGCCGCGCAAGCTGTGGGCCGGCACATATTTGCGCGCACGCTCGCCGTTGTCATCGTCAATACGTACATAGGTGTAGCCGGCGAGCAGGTCGAGCCCTGGCGCCACTTCGCCGGACGCCTGCAGCTCTACGCCGTGGCTCTTGAAGTCGCCCGGAGTGTAAACCTCCTGAACCCCGTCGAATCCGGCATCCACGGCCACGTTGCGCTGCTCGGTCTTGAACAGCGCAGCGGTCAGGTGCAGGCGCTGGTCCATCACGCTGCCTTTTACGCCCACTTCCATGCTCTTGCCTTCCAGTGGGTCGAGCAGCTTGCCGTCGGTACCGACCACGTTGTATTGCGGGTTGTAGATCTTGGTCCAGCTGCCGTAGATGCTCCATACCTCGTTCAGGTCGTAGACCAGGCCGGTGTAGGGCGTGACCTTGCCGTGGGCGCGCGTGGAGTGTTCTGAACCGTAGCTCTCGCCCTTGCCGTCGGCGCTGAGCATGCGTGCACCGGCTATCCAGTGCAGGTTATCGACCAGGCTGAAGCGCGCACCGGCGAATACGCTTTTTTGCGTGTCCTGGAAGTTCTGCGCCAGGTCGTCACTGGTGACGCCAAACGAGGGCATAGGCGTATTGCCCGCCAGGATGCCCGAGAACGACGTGTTGAAGAAACTGCCATGCTCCAGGTCTTCGTCATACTCCTGGCCTTTTTGATGCGTGCGCCCGTACGCGGCACCGAAGGTCAGCTGGTGCTCGCGACCGAACAGGCTGAACGGGCCTTGCACCTTGGCCTCGCCCAGCAACTGGTGGGCCTCGCTGCGGGTGTGGTTGGCATACGCGTCGGCAACATCACCGGAGACGCCACCGACATAGAGCATGTTGGTGTTCTGCTTTTCCTGCTGCCCGGTGGCCGTGAGCGTGGCGTTCCAGTCATTGCCGAAATCATGCTTAAGCTCGACGAAGGCCCGCTGGGTGTGCAGGTTCCAGTAGGTCCACGGCTGGCCGATGCTGTTGCTGCGCCCGCTGTAGTGGATGGCATTGCCGTCATTGTCCACCAGTGGCAGGTTTCCCCAGGTGCTGCCGTTGGAATCACTGTTGTGCTGGGAGAAGCCCACAGTCACGGTGTCGGCGTCGGACACATCGAACGCCAGCAGGCCGGCAGCAACGTTGCGCTCGTGGCTGTAGCGGTCCATCCATGAGTTGCCCTTGTCGTGGGAGTAGATGAACCGGCCGCGCACATTGCCGCTGTCGGTCAGCGGGCCTGCAACATCGACGTCGATACGGCGGCTGTCCCACGAGCCGACGCTGGTGTCGACCTGCGCCTGGAAGGTATCTGTCGGGCGTTTACGCACGAAGTTGACCGTGGCCGACGGGTTGCCGGCACCACTCATCAAGCCATTGGCGCCGTGCAACACGTCGATCTGCTCGTACTCGGCCAGGTCCTGATCACCTACCAGCGTGCTGCTTACGAAGGGCATGCCCGTACCATCGTATTCGAAGGTATTGATGTCGAAGCCACGCGAGGTGAATTCGGTACGGTCGGTTTCGGTTTGCTCGACGGTTACCGACGGTGCTGCGCGCAGTGCGTCCTTGATACCGGTGATCTTGAAATCGTCCAGCGCCTGGCGGGTGATGGTTGTCACGCCCTGCGGGGTCTGCTTGTCGGTCAGGCCCAGTTTGGTGGTGCTGGATGAAGCCCTGCCTTCGTAGCCCTGGCTCACGCCATCCACCACTTCGCTCGTGCTGTCGATCTGGGTCGCGGGCAGGGTGAGGTTGTCGGCGGCATGAACGACAGGCATGGCGCCGCATGCGCCGACCAGCAAGAGGCGGGCAGGGAGATGACGTTTCACGGGGAATTCCTGAGGCGGGGGACTGATAAAAGGGTTACAGATTTCGTGCGAATGAGAAGCTACATCAAATGGGAATTTATATTGATAAATAATGTTTCATGCTTCTTCACATCTCGCGAAACAAGGCCTGGGTGGATGGCAGCAGCTAGCCGGTGCTCACGCAGGTTTCAAGCGGCTGCCGCGAGCAGCCTTGAAAGCGTTGGTTACAGTGCCCTGCGCTGTCTTGCGGCTGCCAGGGCCATAGTTCATACGTGTTCCGGGTCATCGCTCGAATCGGGGGGGACCGCTGGTCGCTTTGGCTTCGCAAGCGCTAGATTTGATCCGGATTTTGTACGATGATTTTCGTAATGGCAGGGATTAGCTATGAAAACCGGTTTCAGGGAGGCCCAGCGCGCAGTGATAGCGGCGCTTGAATCAGGGGAGTACCAACACGTTTCACGCGGGGATATCGATATAAAGAACCTGTTGGCTACAGGGGAGGTGTCAGCCCGAGAGGTTGTCGAAGTCGTGCGCTCATGCCGGGGCATTCACCACGCAAGCAGCCCTCACCACGCTGTCGCTGCCGTAGAGGTGCATGTGCTCAAACGGGATGGCTGGTACATCAAGTTCTTTTTTATCGAACCAGACACCTGGTTCATTAGCGTTCACCAGTGAGTACCCAGATCATGAAGATTCTGTTCGAAGGGGATAGCGGAAAAGCACTGTGCGAGCAGTGCCAGGCAGTGGTGACCACTCGCTATGCCCGCCGGGATGTACCGTTCAGCGATGGCAAGGGTGTGGCCAGGGACATATTGGTGGGCGTGTGTACCCGTTGCGATGGCGTGGTCGCGCTTCCACCGCAATCCACACCAGCCATTCATGAGGCGCGCAAGCAGCAGCTCAAGTCTATCGAGGCGCGCTTGCCGGCCGTCTACGTGGACGTGCTGGATGCGGCCATGCATGCAGTCAGCAGCGACGCCGGGGCCAATTTACGCAAGTTGTTTCTGGCCCACTATGTTCAGAGGTTGGCGCAGGTTCAGCAGGGGGGGCGATTGCGGGCTGCGCACCTGGCGTTCATCCAGGCGCTGGATGAGCAGCGGGAGCAGCGCGGGCTTGCAAGGTCCAATGCAACCCGACGGTTGTCGATGAAGGTTAATCCGCACATGGCGGAGGACCTGCTTGCGCTGCAACAGCAAACAGAGATGAACCAGACTGAACTGCTGAAGGCAGTGATCGCCCTTATCCAGGCGGATGTGCTCGAAGAGCGGGACGAGGAAGTGATTGTGGCGCTGCAGCGGCTGGCGCGGTTGGCGGTATAGTCAGCACTGAACATTGTCGCTTGTGCGTGGGGCAACCACGCACAGGGCTCTTCGTTGGCCCGCCAGATTTTTTTTGCGCTCAGCTGCGTTTTATGGTGGCTGCGTACGGGTGGTCTTCGGACCAACCGGGCTTTCTAGTTGCCTCGGTCTTGCAGGCCCTTACGTAGCCGCCACCCAATCATCTGCAAGTGAGCAGGTGGCGATCTTGGTAGTGCAACTAGAGAGATTCGCCATGCTCAAAATTGTTCCCGATCCACCTTTCTCCGCTGACCCTTCGCACCACCTGGAAGACACCCTGATCCAGGCCACCGAATACGTCCTCTGCGCCTTGTCCGTAGGCCATCACGCCATCTCCACGCTGCCCAAGGCTCCCGCCACCGTCATGACCTTGGCGGTGATGCATGAAGTGGAGGCTGTGCGATCGTTGCTGGAGACGGCGATTGCGCAGGTGCAGTTCAAAGGCAAGCCGCAAATGCATACCTTGCATTGATGGGCTGAAATCAAGTTTTGCCAGCGGTGGATGGCACGGGCTGCGCCCGTGTTCGCGGGTGAACCCGCTCCCACAGGATAGTGGAGGGCAGTACCACTGGCTGGCATTTATCGGGGTAATGGACAACGAACCGGTGCTGGTCTGGGCCTCGCACTTCCTCTGCGACATGGCCAAAGCCTTGATGGATGACGCTCACATGGGCATGCGCAAGAACCGGTGAGCCAGCAACAAGCGGCGATGTTGCGCAGGCAACAGTGATCCGACAGCGTGTTTGACCACATGCAGTCAACATCGTCGACTAATTCCACTAACCCGTTGAAAGTAAAGCACTCCAGCCGTTGGCACGCTTGCTGCTCATGCCTCCTTGAACCCCAAGGACTCTCAAGGAGCTTCCCCATGAGCCACACCCCACTCAAGTTCGCCTACTGGGTCCCCAACGTCAGCGGTGGCCTGGTGGTCAGCACCATCGAGCAACGCACCAGCTGGGACATCGACTACAACCGCAAGCTTGCGCAAATCGCTGAAAAAGCCGGCTTCGACTACGCCCTGTCGCAAATCCGCTTCACCGCCGGCTATGGTGCCGACAACCAGCATGAGTCGGTCACCATCAGCCATGCGCTGCTGGCTGCCACGGAAAAGCTCAAGGTCATCGCCGCCATCCTGCCAGGGCCGTGGAACCCGGCGCTGGCGGCCAAGCAGTTGGCCAGCATCGACCAGTTCACCAATGGCCGCATCGCCATCAACGTGGTCTCGGGCTGGTTCAAGGGCGAGTTCCACGCCATTGGTGAGCCGTGGCTGGACCACGACGAACGCTATCGCCGTTCCGAGGAGTTCATCCGCGCGCTCAAGGGCATCTGGACGCAGGACAACTTCACCTTCAACGGCGACTTCTATCGCTTCCGTAACTACAACCTCAAACCCAAGCCGCTGCAGCAGCCGCACCCCGAGATCTTCCAGGGCGGCAGTTCGCGTGCGGCGCGGGACATGGCCGCGCGGGTGTCGGACTGGTACTTCACCAACGGCAACAGCGTGGAAGGGATCAAGGCCCAGGTCGATGACATCCGGGCCAAGGCCGCAGCCAACGGCCACTCGGTCAAGGTTGGGGTAAACGCCTTCATCATTGCCCGCGACACAGAGGAAGAGGCGCGGGCGGTGTTGCAGGAAATCATCGACAAGGCCAACCCCGAGGCGGTGCGGGCGTTCGGCCACGAGGTAAAGCATGCCGGGGCAGCCAGCCCGGAGGGCGAGGGCAACTGGGCCAAATCCAGCTTCGAGGACCTGGTGCAGTACAACGATGGCTTCAAGACCAACCTGATCGGCACGCCTGAGCAAATTGCCGAGCGCATCGTTGCGCTGAAGGCAGCCGGGGTGGACCTGATTCTGTCCGGCTTCCTGCATTTCCAGGAGGAAGTGGCGTACTTCGGCGAGCACGTATTACCGCTCGTGCGTGAGCTGGAAGCCGGGCGCAGCGTAGACAAGGCAGTGGCCTGAGGCCTGGAGGCAGGGTGGCTTGGCACCCTGCCAGTATTGTCGGATTGTCGTGCAGGGGTTAGGTTGCCGGGCTTACTTCAAGGAAGATAACCCCATGAAACGGACCTTACCGCTCCTGTTCGCCTGCGCGATGTTCCCCCTGCAAGCCTGGTCAGCGCTTGAAATCGGCCAGTTCACCCTCGGCATGCCCAAGCCCCAGGTGTTGGCCATCCTGCAGCAGCAGTTTGGCGAGGTTGAGCATTTCACGGGGTATCACTATCAGGTACCGACCGAGTTCTACAAGGGCGCCGGCCCGAAGGGGGACCTCAACCTGGGCGGCATTCCCATCTCGCAGGTGCAGGCGGCGTTCAACGAGGCAGACCAGCTGCGCCAGGTTGAGGTACGTTTGGACACCACCGATGAAGCGCGGGTGCAGCAACTGCTGCCAATGACCAGGGATGCGAAGCCTGTGCCGGATACCGGTGGCCGGCTGGAAGCGTTTTCCGCAGATGGCGAACTGGTTTACTGGGTGTCCAGGAACTGGGACAGGACGGTGGTGACCATTGCCGACAAGGCCAGTTCGGAAGACAACATCAAGGCGCGGGCCAAAAGCGACGAGAAGTTTGCCCAGTTGAACCGCAAGTTCGACAAGTTGATCGAGACGGCCAAGGCGGTGGAGGGCAAGGGCGCGCCTTGATCGATGGCGAGGATCGGGCGGTCTGTGAAGGTGAGTCGCGTTTGCTGGGTGCCGATGGCTGCGACCTGTGCAACTGTTACAAGGATGGCGGGCTGGCCACTGCCCTGAAACCTCGCCTACCGTGCAGGGGGGCGTGCACTTGGCGTCGGTTTCAGGATGCGCCTGGTCGTTCGCACGCAACCCCCTGGCGCCACAAGTGCCATGCTTGCAGGATGCCTTCGGACCAGCGTGCGCAGATGCGCGGCCGTGGGCAAGGAGGCCGTCGGCGCCGCGCAACCGTGACGTGGCCGACGTGCCGCAGCAGAACACGCTGGATACCTGCCCTCACAATAATTCAGGCGGGGTCCGTGATGCCGAGGTCCGCTGTATGCCTGATGAACTGCTCCACCTGCCCGTGATCCAGCGCATTCTGGCTCGCGACAAGGACGCCCCTGGTGCCTTGTTGCCTATCCTGCATGCCATCCAGCACGACATCGGTTTCATCCCCGATGCTGCTGTACCCGAAATTGCCCATGCCCTGAACCTCAGCCTGGCTGAAGTGCGCGGGGTGATCAGCTTCTACCACGACTTTCGTACATCGCCACCGGCGCGCCACACCCTGCGCCTGTGCCGCGCCGAATCGTGCCAGAGCCGTGGCGCCGAGGCCCTGGCCGCGCAACTGCGCGATCAGCTGGCACTGGACGACCATGGCACCAGCGCCGACGGTGCCATCAGCCTGCGGCCGGTGTACTGCCTGGGTGCCTGCGCCTGCTCGCCGGCCCTGGAGCTGGACGGCCAGGTGCATGCGCGGCTTACCCCTGAGCGCCTGCGTGCATTGGTAAACGCTTGCCGGGAGGACGCAGCATGCTGAAGCTCTACATCCCGTGCGATTCGGTGGCCCGTGCCGTGGGGGCCGACCAGGTTGCCGATGCCTTGCAGCGCGAGGCCGAGCGCCGCCAGTTGCCGCTGGATATCCAGCGCACCAGCTCTCGCGGGCTGTACTGGCTGGAGCCGCTGATCGAGTGCGACAGTGCGCAAGGGCGCTTGGGCTTCGGCCCGGTTACCCCACAAGACGTGCCGGCATTGCTCGACGCCCTGGCCGGTGAGCCAGGTGGCCACTCGCTGGCGTTGGGGCTGGTCCAAGAAATCCCTTACCTGAAAACCCAGCAGCGGTTGCTGTTCGCCCGCGCCGGCATCTCCCGCCCGTTGTCGATGGACGACTATCGCGCCCATGGTGGTTTCGCCGGCCTTGAAGCGGCCGTGGCCCTGAACGGTGACGAAGTGGTTGCGGCCGTGCTCGACTCCGGCCTGCGTGGCCGTGGCGGTGCGGCGTTCCCGGCCGGCATCAAGTGGCGCACCGTGCGCGACGCCGGGGCTGGGCAGAAGTACGTGGTGTGCAACGCCGACGAGGGCGATTCCGGCACCTTCGCCGACCGTATGCTGATGGAAGGCGACCCCTTCCTGCTGATCGAGGGCATGATCATTGCCGGCCTCGCCGTGGGGGCCGACAAGGGCTACATCTATGTGCGCTCGGAATACCCGGATGCCATCCGCGTGCTCGACCAGGCCATCGCCATCGCCCGTGATGCCGGCTACCTCGGCACCGACGTAGCCGGCAGCGGCCAGGCGTTCGACCTTGAAGTGCGGGTGGGTGCCGGTGCTTACATCTGCGGCGAAGAAACTGCGCTGCTCGAATCCATCGAGGGCAAGCGTGGCATTGTCCGTGCCAAGCCGCCACTGCCCGCGCTACAAGGCCTGTTCGGGCTGCCCACACTGGTGCACAACGTGCTCACCCTGGCTTCAGTGCCCATCATTCTCGCCAAGGGGGCAGCGTTCTATCGCGATTTCGGCATGGGCCGCTCGCTGGGCACCATGCCGTTCCAGCTGGCCGGCAATATCCGCCAGGGCGGCCTGGTGGAGCGTGCGTTCGGCCTGACCCTGCGCGAGCTGGTGGAGGGCTACGGCGGCGGTACGGCCAGTGGCCGGCCGCTGAAGGCTGCGCAGGTCGGCGGCCCGCTCGGCGCCTGGGTACCCCCCAGCCACTTCGACACCCCGCTGGATTATGAAGCCTTCGCCGCCATGGGCGCGATGCTCGGCCACGGCGGTGTGGTGGTGGCCGACGACACCCTGAACATGGCCAGCATGGCGCGCTTCGCCCTGCAGTTCTGCGCCGAAGAATCCTGCGGCAAGTGCACCCCATGCCGCATCGGCTCCACCCGTGGCATGGAAGTGGTCGACCGGTTGATCGCCACGACTGATTTCACCGAGCGCCACGACCAGGCCCTGTTGCTGCGCGACTTGTGCGACACCATGCAGTACGGCTCGCTGTGCGCCATGGGCGGCATGACTGCCTACCCGGTGGCCAGCGCCCTCAAGTACTTCCCCGCCGATTTTGGGCTGACCACCACGGAGGCCGCGCAGTGATCAATTTCTTCGACCCCGCTTCTGATAAAAGCAGCGACCTCGGCACCCCGGCCCGTGATAGCGAAGTGCAGGTCAGCCTGAGCATCGATGGCCGCGCCATCAGCGTACCTGCCGGCACCTCGGTAATGCGCGCCGCGGCCATGCTCGGCACCAGCATCCCCAAACTGTGTGCCACCGACAGCCTCGAAGCCTTCGGCTCATGCCGCATGTGCATGGTGGAAATCGACGGCATGCGCGGTTACCCGGCGTCCTGCACCACGCCGGTCAGCGAAGGCATGGTAGTGCGTACCGAAACGCCACGCCTGGCCGGCCTGCGCCGCAACGTGATGGAGTTGTACATCTCCGACCACCCGCTGGACTGTCTGACGTGCTCGGCCAACGGCAACTGCGAGCTGCAGACCGTGGCCGGCCAGGTGGGCCTGCGCGAGGTGCGCTACGGCTACGACGGCGCCAACCACCTGGCTGAGAAAAAGGACGTATCCAACCCGTATTTCGATTACGAGCCCAGCAAGTGCATCGTCTGCAGCCGCTGCGTGCGCGCCTGCGAAGACATCCAGGGCACCTTCGCCCTGACCATCACCGGCCGCGGTTTCGAGTCGCGGGTGGCGGCAGCGGGTGGCGATAACTTCCTCGCCTCCGAATGCGTGTCGTGCGGCGCCTGCGTCCAGGCCTGCCCAACCGCGACGCTGACGGAAAAGAGCCTGGTGCAGCTTGGTCAGCCTGAGCGTTCGGTGATCACCACCTGCGCCTACTGCGGCGTCGGTTGTTCGTTCCGCGCCGAAATGAAAGGCGACCAGCTGGTGCGCATGGTCCCGGACAAGAACGGTGGCGCCAACCACGGCCACGCCTGCGTCAAGGGCCGCTTTGCCTGGGGCTACGCCACCCACCCGGATCGCATCACCAAGCCGATGATCCGCAAGCGCCTGGAAGACCCGTGGCAGGAAGTGAGCTGGGACGAAGCGGTCACCTACGCTGCTAGCGAGTTCCGCCGCATCCAGCTCAAGTACGGGCGCGATTCCATCGGTGGCATTACCTCCAGCCGCTGCACCAACGAAGAAGCCTATCTGGTGCAAAAACTGGTGCGCACGGCGTTCGGCAACAACAACGTCGATACCTGCGCGCGGGTGTGCCACTCGCCCACCGGCTATGGTCTCAAGCAGACCCTGGGTGAGTCGGCCGGCACGCAAAGCTTCGATTCGGTGATGCAGGCAGACGTGGTGCTGGTGATTGGCGCCAACCCCACCGACGCTCACCCGGTGTTCGGCTCGCAGCTCAAGCGCCGCCTGCGCCAGGGTGCGCGGCTGATCGTGATCGACCCACGGCGCATCGACCTGGTCGACTCGCCGCACGCCCGCGCCGAGCTGCACCTGCAACTGCGCCCGGGCACCAACGTGGCCATGCTCAACGCCCTGGCCCACGTGATCGTCACCGAGGGCCTGCTGGCCCAGCGTTTCATCGATGCCCGCTGCGAAACCGAAGACTTTGCCCGCTGGCGCGACTTCGTCAGCCAGGCAGACAACGCCCCCGAGGTGCTGGGCCCGGTGTGTGGCGTGCCCGCCGAGCAGATCCGCGCCGCGGCGCGCCTGTATGCCACCGGTGGCAACGCGGCCATCTACTACGGGCTGGGCGTGACCGAGCACAGCCAGGGCAGCACTGCGGTGATGGGCATCGCCAACCTGGCCATGGCCACCGGCAATATCGGCCGTGAAGGGGTAGGGGTGAACCCGCTGCGTGGGCAGAATAACGTGCAGGGTTCGTGCGACATGGGCTCGTTCCCCCACGAGCTGCCCGGCTATCGGCATATTTCCAACGAGGGCGTGCGCGCCGAGTTCGAGCGCGCCTGGGGCGTGACCTTGCAGCCCGACCCGGGCCTGCGCATCCCCAACATGTTCGAGGCAGCGCTGGACGGCAGCTTCAAGGCCCTTTACTGCCAGGGCGAGGATATCGCCCAGAGCGACCCCAACACTCAGCACGTCACGGCGGCCTTGCACGCCATGGAATGTGTGGTGGTGCAGGACATCTTCCTCAACGAAACGGCCAAATTCGCCCATGTGTTCCTGCCGGGCTGCTCGTTCCTGGAAAAGGACGGCACCTTCACCAATGCCGAGCGGCGCATTTCGCGGGTGCGCAAGGTCATGGAACCGCTGGCCGGCAAGGCCGACTGGGAAGCGACCGTGGCCCTGGCCAACGCCTTGGGCTACCCGATGAACTACCGTCACCCGTCCGAGATCATGGACGAGATTGCCCGCCTGACGCCGACCTTCCGCCGCGTCAGCTACGCCGAAATCGACCGCCATGGCAGCCTGCAGTGGCCGTGCAACGACGCGGCGCCGGATGGCACGCCGACCATGCATATCGACCAGTTCGTCCGTGGCAAGGGCCGCTTCATGCTCACCGGCTATGTGCCCACCGACGAAAAGGTCAACAACCGTTACCCGTTGCTGCTCACCACCGGGCGCATCCTCAGCCAGTACAACGTCGGCGCCCAGACCCGGCGTACCGGCAACGTTGCCTGGCATGACGCCGACCGTCTGGAAATCCACCCGACCGACGCCGAAAGCCGCGGCATCCAGGACGGTGACTGGGTGGGCATCGGCAGCCGCGCGGGGCAGACCGTGCTGCGCGCCAAGGTCAGTGCGCGGGTAGCGCCGGGGGTGGTGTACACCACGTTCCACTTCCCCGAGTCGGGGGCCAACGTGATCACAACGGACAACTCCGACTGGGCCACCAACTGCCCCGAATACAAGGTGACGGCAGTGGAAGTGGTGAAAGTGTTCCAGCCATCGGAGTGGCAAAAGCGCTATCAGGACTTCAGTGACGAACAGCGGCGCTTGCTGCAGGAACGCCGTACAGCGGAGAAAGCCGAGGTGCGCCGATGAGCAGCGATAACCTGGTCAAGATGGCCAACCAGATTGCCCATTACTTCGACAGCGAGCCAAACCGGGCGCTGGCGGTGCAAGGGGTGCGCCAGCATTTGCAAAGCTTCTGGACGCCGGCCATGCGCCGGCAGCTGGCAGAATGGATCGAGGCCAATGCAGGAGAGGGGCTGGACCCGAAGGTGCTGGAGGCGATGCCGTAACGGGTCTGCGCGGTCCTACAGGGACCGCGCCAATTGTGGAAATTGCGTCAGCCGCGGGCTAGTTCGGCCTGGTGGGCGATGGCTTCTTCGCTCTTGAGCACCAGCACATCCCCCTCAAGCGCATCCAGTACCACCTCCGAAGTATTGCCAATCAACGCCCCGGAAATCCCCGTGCGGCACACCGTACCAATCACCGTCACCACCGCGTTCAGCAGTTTCTCGGTATGCGGAATCAGTACATCTGCCGGCCCTTCAGCCACATGCAGGCACTCCTCGCTGATGCCGTACTCTGCCTGGAACGCCTTGCACGCATCGCGGTAGCGCTGCTCGATGGTCTCGCTCAACTGGTACGTCGGGTCCGAGGCCGACAGCATTGGCGACGGGTGCGCGCTGATGACATGCAGTTCGCCCTTGGCCAGCCCGGCGATGGCGTAGCCATGGTCGATGATGCTCGCATGCAGGCGGCGGTGGTCGTCGTCCTGGTTGCCCACGTCTACCGCAGCCAGAATCTTGCCACCGGTCCACGGCCGTTCGCTCTTGACCATCAGCACGGCACACGGGCACTGGCGCAGCAGCTTCCAGTCACTGGGGGTGAGCAAGGCTTTTTTCAGCGGGTTGTCCGGGCGGTGTTCCTTGATCACCAGCTCGCAGCCCTCGGCCTGCTGCACATAGATGATGGTGTCGTGCAGGTTGTCGCGCCAGGCCTCCTCGTGGGTGACGTTGTCGTACCCGTCATCGTGCAACTGGCTACTTAGCAGGCTAAGCAGTGCAGTGTGGTCATGCTTTTTGTCACACATCAGCAGGTGCAGGCGTGCGCCAGTGACGCCGGCAATCAGCTTGGCCCGGGTGAGCGCCCGGCTGTGGGCGTGCTCGGGGTCGAGGACGACGAGGATGCTGCGGACGGCTTGCATGGGCGTTAGCTCCCTTCAAAGGTGGCGACCAATGCCTGACTATAGACGGCGCGCCCCCCGCTGGCGCTTGATGTACATCAACAAGCATAGTCACTGGCGCCGCCCGCCGCCGCCGGTATAATCGCCGGCCCTGCCTGTTCTGTGTGGTTGCATGCTTATGTCCCTGATCCCCGAAATCGATGCCTTTCTTGGCTGCCCGACGCCAGACGCCTGGATCGAAGCGGCGCTGGCCGACCAGGAAACCCTGCTGATCGACCACAAGAACTGCGAATTCAAGGCCGCGAGCACTGCCTTGAGCCTGATGGCCAAGTACAACACCCACCTCGACCTGATCAACATGATGTCGCGCCTTGCCCGCGAGGAGCTGGTGCACCACGAACAGGTGCTGCGCCTGATGAAGCGCCGTGGCGTGCCACTGCGGCCGGTGTCGGCGGGCCGCTATGCCTCGGGGCTGCGCCGCCTGGTGCGCGCCCACGAGCCGGTCAAGCTGGTGGACACGCTGGTGGTAGGGGCGTTCATCGAGGCACGCAGTTGCGAGCGCTTTGCTGCGCTGGTGCCGCACCTGGACGAAGAATTGGGCCGCTTCTACCAGGGCCTGCTGAAAAGCGAAGCCCGCCATTACCAGGGCTACCTGAAACTGGCGCACAACTACGGTGATGAGGCGGACATCGCCCGCCGGATTGAACTGGTGCGCGCTGCAGAAATGGAGCTGATCCAGTCTCCGGACCAGGAACTGCGCTTCCACAGCGGTATCCCGCAAGCGCTGGCCGCCTGATTCGCACCAGGCGGCCCAGGCTTCAGTTGCGCCGCCCCAGCAGCAGGCCCACCACCAGCCCCAGGCCGGCGGAAATGGCGACGGTCTGCCAAGGGTGGCCGCCGATGTAGTCCTGGGTGGCGTGCACCACCGGTTGCGCTTTGTCGCGCATAGTGCCAGCGGCCTGGCGCGCCTGTTTCAGTTTCAGGCTGACCTGCGCTCGCAGGGTTTCTGCTTCTTCGCCGACCAGGGCGGCGCTGTCGTTCAGCAGCTTTTCCGATTCTTCGATCAGCGATTGCAGTTCGCTGAATACCTGGTCCTTGATCTGGTCGCTGTCCGCCAGTGTGGCGTTTTTACGGGCCATGAACTCGTCCTCGTTGATGGGGTGGTGTGAACAATGGATGCCGCTGCGTCGGGAAAGTTGCGGTGGCTTTCCGATGTTGGGTTGCCTGGGTGTAAGATAGCGGCCATTTTCAAACCTGCAGGTACCTTCATGAGTTTCAATCTGGCCAACATGAGCTTCGAGGAACGGGCGCAGATCGAGGCAGAGAAGGCGCGGCTGTTCGAGATGTGGCAGAGCAGCCTGGGCAAGGCCAAGGGCGATGCGGCCCGGCTGATCGCCGAAAAGCCCCGGCGCAAGGGTAAATGGGCCGAGTGGGTGCGCGCCGAACTGGAGGGCATGTCGCCGCCCGAATACGCCAGCATGGTGCGCAGCGAAGTCAACAAGCTGATGGCCGCCGCCAGCGCCAGCCGCTGAATACCCCTGGCGGGCGCTTACCAGGTCGCGCCTTTCGGCAGGTCCAGCTTGCCCTCGTCAGTAAAGCGCACGGTCCCCAGCAACCCGCCCGCCAGCTTGCCGCGCAGCTTGTAGGGCAAACCCTTCAGTGAGTCCACCGTGCCCAGCCCATAGGCCTGGCGCAGGAAGGAAAACGCCGTGATGCTCACCGGCACCACGATCACCGCTTCGTCATAGCGGCCAATATGCCCCTGCTGGTCGCTGACCCCGGCGGCCAGCGGCTGGCCGTTCACTTCCAGGTTCAGGGCAATGCCGTTGTAGTCGATCGGCGACTCGTTAGGGTTTTGCACGCGCATTTTCACCGCCATGCGCAGTTCCAGTTCTTGGCCGGGCAGCGGCTCGATGCCGATCACGCTGATGTTGACCGGGTCGCGTGGCTGGAGCAGTGCGCAGGCACCCAGGCCATACGCCATCAGCAGGACGAGAAGCAGGCGGCTACAGCGGTGCAGGCGGGCAGTCATTGCGGGCGACCTTGCCAGAGTGAGCGAACCGCCAGTGTGGCAAATGCGCGTCGGCGTTGAAAGTCTCCTTGCAGATGAAAGATACTGTTTCTCATTAACGCCCGATAACTCATCCTGCTGGCAGTGCCCAAACCCATGCTGACGTCACCCGTGTCGGGCCTGCTGGCGACTTTCCAGGAGCACTACGACGACCTGCTGCAGTTCCTGACGCGGCGCATGAGCGACCGCCAGCGCGCAGCCGACGTGGCGCAGGAAACCTATCTGAAGCTGGTGAAAGTCGATGAACAGGCGGTGCCGGTGCTGCACGCCCGTAGCTTCATCTTCCGCGTGGCCGGTAACCTGGCAATTGATGCCTTGCGCCGTGAGCAGCGCTTGGCTGCCAGCCATGACGACTGTGACGGGACCTGTGAACTGACCTGCCCGGCGCCAGCGCCCGAGGCGACGTTGCTGGCCCGTGAGCGCCTGCAAATCCTTGACGATGCGCTGCTGAAACTGCCCGACAATGCCCGCCAGGCGTTGTTGCTGAACCGCGTCGAAGGCCTGACCCAGGCGCAGATTGCACAGCGGCTGGGGGTTTCCGAGAGCATGGTGGCCAAATATATCGGCCAGGCCCTGCGTCATTGTCGCGACTGGCTCAAGCAGGCCGGTGTGGCTGCCTCCGTGGTGTTGCTGGTTGCCGCTGTGGCGGGTTGGCAGCAGGCACCGGTGTTGTTGGCGGACTACCACACCGCTGTGGGTGAGCGGCAGGTGATTACCCTGGCGGACGGCACGCGGGTAACGCTGAACAGCGCCAGTGCGCTGAGTGTGGTGTTCAGTGAGCACGAACGCCGTGTGGTGCTGGCTGCCGGTGAGGCCTTGTTCGAGGCCACGGATGATCCGCGGCCGTTTGTGGTCGATACGGCAGGCGAGCGGGTGCAGGGTGGTGCCGCCACCTTCAGCGTGCGTCGTGATGGCCGCGTGGTGTTGGCACGCGGTGAAGCCAAGGTCGGCGAACATGAACTGGCGGTGGCGACCGATGCCGGTGCGCAGATGGCCTGGCAGCGCGGCAAGCTGATCTTCAACGGCAAACCGCTGGGGCAGGTGTTGACGGAGCTTGAGCGTTACCGGCATGGGCGCATCGTGCTGTCTGATAGCAAGCTGGCGGCGATGGAGGTGAGCGGGGTGTTTGACCTTGACGAGCCTGAAGCACTGCTGCGCACGCTTGAGCAGCGGTATGGGCTGAAGGTTACCTACCTGCCGTGGTTGGCTGTGGTTCATTGATCAGCCTGTGCCGGCCTCTTCGCAGCACAAGGCTGCTCCTACCGGCATGTGCGGTTCCTGTAGGAGCAGCCTTGTGCTGCGAAGAGGCCGGCACAGAAATAAAAATATTTTCCATTTGGCACTGCAAGTTCCTGCAAGCCAGATCGTCGTAGTGGGACTGATCAGCAACCCATTCTCATTTACGACTTGTCAGGAAGCTCATTCGTGCCTCTGATGCTCAAGCCCTTGCACCGCAGTCGCGGTCCTCTTCACCATGCCCTGATGTCCTGCAGCGCCCTGGCCATGCTGGTCGGCCCGCTGCATGCGTCGGCCGCGACCACCGCCGAACAAACCCAGATGCAGGCTCGCCAGGTTCAGCTCGACCTGCCAGCGCAGCGGCTGGACCAGGCCCTGACCACCTTTGCCGACCAGGCCGGGCTGCACTTGCTGTACACCACAGGTGACGTCGCAGGTATTGCCAGCCCGGCGTTGCACGGCAGCTACAGCGTCGAGCAGGCCCTGCAGCAGTTGCTGGCCGGCAGCGGCATGAGCTGGCACTTCAGTGACGCGGGCACCGTGACCCTGCGCAAGGCCCAGGCAGCGCCACAGGCGGTCAACCTCAAGCCGATCGAAGTCAGCGTGGCCTCGCGCACCAGCACCGCAATCAGCGAAATCCCCGGCACTGTGTGGGTAGTCGACCAGCAGCAGCTGCGCGAGCAGATCGACAGCGGCGTCAGCCTGAAAGAAGCCATCGGCAAGCTGGTACCTGGCCTCGACCTGGCGCCGGAAGGGCGTACCAACTATGGCCAGAACATGCGCGGGCGCAACGTGCTGGTGATGATCGACGGGGTCAGCCAGAACAGCTCGCGCGGCCTGTCGCGTCAGTTCGACAGCATTTCGCCGTTCAACGTCGAGCGTGTCGAAGTGCTGTCTGGCGCCAGCGCCATCTACGGCGGTGGTGCCACTGGCGGCATCATCAACATCGTCACCAAGAAGGGCGAACCCGGCCCGGCGCGCTTCGAGACCCAGCTTGGCGCCAGCAGCGGGTTCAACAACAGCGATGACCTGGCCACCCGCTTCGCCCAGTCGATCAGTGGCGGCAACGAGCGGGTCAATGCCCGGCTGGGTATTTCCGGCGAGCAGAACGAAGCCTTCTACGACGGTGCCGGCGACCAGATCTTCATCGACAACACCCAGACCGACCTGCAATACAACCGCACCATCGACGTGCTCGGCACCCTGGGCTTGCAGTTGAACGACCAGCAGAGCCTCGACCTGCTGGCCCAGTACTACGACTCGGGCAACCACGGCAGCACGGGGATTTACTTTCCCAACCTCAACTACAACGCGCCATCCGACCTGGAAGACGCCGAGCTGCGCAGCGGCTATTCGTCCGACCTGGAGCCGCGTACCCGGCGTTTGTTGCTGAACGCTAATTACCACCACAGCGATGTGCTGGGCCAGGATTTCTACCTGCAGGCCTCGTACCGCAAGGAAGACGACAACTTCTACCCGTTCCCGTACTACAACCGCGCCACGCCCACCGGCTCGCGCGGGGTGTACTTTGCTGCCTCGCAGCAGAACTTCGAGGTCACCAGCCTCAAGGGCTTGTTCGCCAAACAGTGGGATACGTTGAAGCTGACCTATGGCCTCGACCTGGATCGCGAGCGCTTCAATGCCGAGCAGACCACCTTCAACGCCCTGACCTCGTCCGAATCGGGCGGCCTGGAGATGGAAAAGGACAGCAAGGCCGCGCGCTATCCCAGCTACCGGGTCGATGGTGTGTCGGTGTACGCCCAGCTGGACTGGCATGCCACCGACAACCTGACGCTCTCCGGCGGTGCCCGTCGCCAGCAGATGGACGTCGACGTCAGCGACTTCAAGGGCGTGCCGGGCGGCAGCAACGATTACCAGGTCAACCTGTTCAACGTAGGCGCCATCTACGACTTCAAGAACGGCCACCAGGTATGGAGCAACTATGGCGAAGGTTTCGACCTGCCAGACCCTGCCAAGTATTACGGCAAGCCGGGCCTGAGCGTGGCCGACAACCCGCTGGCCGGCATCAAGAGCCGCCAGGTGGAACTGGGCTGGCGCTATGCCGACCTGGACTGGGATGCCCAGGCGGCGCTGTACTACATCTGGTCGGACAAGATCATCAACGTCGATTCGCAAACGCTGACGATCAACGTGGAAGAGCAGAAGAGCCGCGACTTCGGCTTTGAAGGTGCGCTAACCCGGCACTTCCAGACGGGCTGGGAAGCGGGCGGTACCCTGCACCTGACCCGCTCCGAGGAAGAGGCTGTCGACGGCGGGTGGAACAAGCGTGATGCCCGCTATGCATCCTTGTCCAAGGCCACTGCGTTTGTTGGCTGGAAGGGCGATGGCCGCAGTGCGCGGCTGCAAGCCAACCATGCGTTTAGCCTGAAGGACGATGCCGACCACGAGATCGACGGTTACACCACCTTCGATTTGCTGGGCAGCCAGGACACCGGCTTCGGCACCTTCAGTGCCGGCATCCAGAACCTGCTGGACAAGCAGTACAGCACGGTCTGGGGCCAACGCGCGACGCTGTTCTATTCGCCGACCTACGGCCCGGCGTACCTGTATGACTACCAAGGGCGCGGGCGCACCTACACCCTGACCTGGAGCATGGCTTACTAACCCTTCTCCAAGGCGTGCCCGGCCCTTGTAGGAGCGCATCAGGCAAACGCCGCGAGTAAATCCTCGGCAATCGCCTGCTGCGCTTCACCCGTCACCTGTGCCCGATGCCTGGCCAGGGTAAACGGCACCACAAAATCCAGCCCTGGGTTTAACGCCCACAACAACCCCTCCGCCTCCCAGGCGTGCGCGCAGTGGCAGGGCAGGTAACCAATATGCCGCCCCGACAGAATGAACGTCAGCACGCTCTCGATCTGCTCCGCCACAGCCATGCTGTGCCGGCTCTGGAACGGCTCACCGCCTTTGAGAAACCGGTATGGATGGCGCACCTGGTCCATCTCCAGCAACCGCTCAAGCTCAACACCCGATTCGCCGAACAGCACATGCCCCTTGCCGCAATACAGCCGTTGCCGCTCCTGGAACAATGGCTGGTAATCAAAGGCCGCCTGGTTGCCGGAGAAGTAGCTGATGGCGTAATCCAGCCGCTGCTCCAGCAACAACCGCTCCAGCTCCGCCGGTGGTGCACTGATCAGCTCCAGCTGCACTGATTCCTCTCGTGTGCGGAACGCGGCAATGGCCGCCGCCAGTTTCAGGCTCACTGCCTTGTCCTGGTTTTCCGCCATGCCGATGCGCACGGTCCCTAGCAACCGCCCGGCAACGCCGGTGGCCTGCTGGCGAAACTGCTCGATGTTCAGCAGCAGCCCGCGCGCTGCATCCAACAGCAACGCGCCTTTCTCCGTCAGGTGAAAGCCACCTTTGCCTCGGCTGCACAGGCGGTAGCCAAGGCGTGTTTCCAGCTGCGCCATGCGCTGGCTGATGGTGGGCTGGCTCAGGCCCAGCACGCCTTGCGCGGCGCTGAAGCCCCCGGCCTCGACTACAGTGACGAACAGCCGCAGCAGGTGCAGGTCGGGATCGTGCACTTGTCCGAGCATTACATTGCTCCTGATGAATGTCAGCTTTGCAAACTTGCCATTTCTGCAATGTAACCCGGCTGGCATGCTCGCGGCATCCACCCATTTGCCGAGGTGTCCGTCATGCGTCGATCGTTGTGCCTGTTGTCCCTGGTTCTGGCCCTGCCGCTGCAGGCCGAAGAAAAGGTCGTCAACCTCTACAGCTGGGCCGACTACGTCGCCCCGCAAACCCTTCAGCGTTTCGAACAGGAAACCGGCTACAAGGTGCGGTATGACACCTTCGACACCACCGAAGTGCTGGAGACCAAGTTACTCACCGGTGGCAGTGGTTACGATGTGGTGGTGCCATCGTCGACCGTGCTGGCCCGGGCGCTGAAGGCCAATGCCCTGCAAGCGCTCGACCCCCAGGCCATGCCCGGCTACAGCAACCTCGACAAGGACCTGCTGGCCAAGCTCGCCGAGGCCGACCCCGGCAACCGCCATGCCGTGCCGTACACCTGGGGTACGCTGGGCCTTGGGGTGAATGTGGAGGCGGTGCGCCAGCGCCTGGGCGACGTGCCGCTGGACAGCCTCGACCTGCTGTTCAAGCCCGAATACGCCAGCCGGTTGAAGGACTGTGGCATCGCCATGCCCGATTCGCCGCAGGAAGTGATTGGCGTGGCCCTCAACTACCTCGGCAAGGACCCTTACAGCCAGGACAAGGATGACCTGGCCGCCGCGCAGCAGCTGCTGAGCCAGCTGCAACCCTCGATCAGCTACGTCGCCAATGGCCGGCAGATCAGCGACCTGGCCAACGGTAGCGTGTGCCTGGCGCTGACCTACAATGGCGATGCCGCGATGGCGGCCGACCAGGCCCGCCGCGCCGGCAAGCCGTTCGAGCTGATCTACCGCATCCCGCGTGAAGGCACGCTGGTGTGGCAGGACAACCTGGTCATCCCCAAGGACGCGCCGCACCCCGAGGCCGCGCGGGCGTTCATCGCATTCATGCTCAAGCCCGAGTCGGTGGCTGCGCTGACCAACACACTGTTCTTTGCCAACGCCAACCAGGCTGCCACGCCGTTGGTGGACGAGGCGGTGCGCAATGACCCGGACATCTACCCGCCTGCCGAAGTGCGCCAGCGCCTGTTCGCCGACCGCAGCATGGCCCTGGCCGACCTACGCCAGCGCAACCGCCTATGGACGGCCTTTCGCAGCCGCCAGTGACTGATAACAACAAAGGAGCCCCACCGTGGAGCAAGCCGCAAGCAACGACCAGGCGATGACCCGCGACAGCCTGTATGGCACTGCCGCTGAAAGTACCTACGCCGGCATTACCAGTTTCTCCCGCCGCCGCTACAGCCGCGATTTGCGTGGTGTGGATGTGGTGGTCAGCGGAGTGCCGTTCGACACTGCCACCAGCAACCGCCCAGGTGCGCGTTTCGGTCCGCGGGCGATCCGCGCCGCCTCGGTGCAGCAGGCCTGGGCCCGGCACTGGCCGTGGGCGTTCGACCCGTTCGACCACTTGGCAGTGATCGACTATGGCGACTGCGCCTTCGACAGTGGCACACCGCAGTCGGTGCCGGACAGCATCGAGGCCCATGCCACCCATATTCTGGAAGCGGGCTGCGCCATGCTTACCCTCGGTGGCGACCACTTCATCAGCTACCCGCTGCTCAAGGCCCATGCCCGCCGCCATGGCCCGCTGGCGCTGATCCACTTCGATGCCCACAGCGACACCTGGCCGGACGAGGAGGGCAAGCGTATCGACCATGGCACCATGTTCTGGCATGCCGCCCGTGAGGGCCTGGTTGATCCTGCCTGTTCGGTGCAGATCGGCCTGCGCACCACCAATGACGACAGCCAGGGCTTTGCCATCCTCGACGCCCGCCAGGTGCACCGTCAGGGCACCGAGGCGGTGATTGCGGCAATTCGCCAGCGTGTAGGTGAGCGGCCGGTGTACCTGACCTTCGACATCGACTGCCTCGACCCGGCCTATGCGCCTGGCACAGGTACGCCGGTGTGTGGTGGGTTGAGCACGGTGCAGGCGCTGGAGATTCTGGGCGGGCTGCGGGGGATCAACCTGGTGGGCATGGACGTGGTGGAGGTGGCGCCGGCTTATGACCATGCTGATATCACTGCGCTGGCGGGGGCGACCCTGGCGATGGAAATGCTGTGCCTGTATGCGGCGCGGCACAGGGTAGACAAGAGCCAGTGATCCGGGGCCGCTTTGCGGCCCATTCGCAGCACAAGGCTGTTCCTGCAGGGCCTTGCGTCGCAATGGTCTGCAAAGCAGCCCCACGAGCACATACTGAAACATCAGGAATCATCTCCGCCCAAATTCACACTTTTGTCTCGAACCCCTCGCGCCTTAGGCTATCAAACCCACCAGGCGCGGCATTTTCGTACAGGAGGTGAAGCATGAACCCGACATTGCCCATCCTGGCCCTGGGCCTGGCCTTGTGCCTGCCTGCGCACGCTGCCCCGCAACAGCCTTTGCAGCTTGCCGCTGGCAACAACAACCCCTACAACAGCCCGATCCAGCGCGCCAACCCCAACAGCCGCCAGGGCAGTATGCCGGCCACGCCCCCAGTGCGCGGCCCGTCCACCGACCCGTACCAGCGCACGCCCAGCCTGGACAACCGCGGCATCGGCAACGGCGACAACCTGCGTCGGCAGCAACAAACCCCAAACCTGGAACCGAGCCGGCCGCCCCGCGACAGCACGCGGGCGCCGTGAGCCCATACGGAAGGAATCCTGCATGCCCAGAGCAACCTGGCTAGCTACCCTGACTGCCGCCGCACTCATGCCCCTGCTGGCACAGGCGGCGGCAGAGCAACAGTTTCGCAGCGAAGAAGGCACGTTGACCGTCAGCACCCTGGCCGACGGCCTGCGCAATCCTTGGGCGCTGGCATTTCTGCCGGGCGGCAAGGACATGTTGGTAACCGAGCGCGCCGGCAACCTGCGGGTGGTCAACGCTGAAGGCAAAGTCGGCCCGCCGATCAGCGGCGTGCCCAAGGTCTGGGGCGAGGGCCAGGGTGGCTTGCTGGACGTGGTGCTGTCACCGCAGTTCGACAAGGACCGTACCGTGTACCTGTCCTACGCCGAGGAGGGCAGTGACGGCAAGGCCGGTACCGCCGTCGGTCGTGGCCAGCTGTCCGAAGACCGCGCGCGGCTGGATAACTTCAGCGTGATCTTCCGCCAGCAGCCCAAGCTGTCGGTGGGCAACCACTTCGGCTCGCGCCTGGTGTTCGACCGCGACGGCTATCTGTTCATCGCGTTGGGCGAGAACAACCAGCGCCCCACTGCCCAGGACCTGGACAAGCTGCAAGGCAAGATCGTGCGCATCTTGCCGGATGGCGAAGTGCCCAAGGACAACCCCTTCGTCGGCAAGGACAACGTGCGGCCGGAGATCTGGTCGTTCGGCCACCGCAACCAGCAGGGCGCCGCGCTCAACCCCTGGACCGGCAAGCTGTGGACCCACGAGCACGGCCCGCGCGGTGGCGACGAAATCAACATCCCCGAGCCCGGCAAGAACTATGGCTGGCCGATTGCGACCCATGGCATCAACTACTCGCTGCTGCCGATTCCCGAGGCCAAGGGCAAGCATGTGGACGGCATGGTCGACCCACACCATGTGTGGGAGAAGTCACCGGGTATCAGCGGCATGGCGTTCTACGACAGCCTGACATTCAAGGCCTGGGACCACAACCTGTTCATTGGTGCACTGGCGACACAGGAGCTGATCCGTTTGCAGTTGAAGGGCGACAAGGTGGTGCATGAGGAGCGTTTGCTCGGTGACTTGAAGGCGCGTATCCGCGATGTGCGGGTTGGTCCGGATGGCTACATCTATGTGCTGACCGATGACAAGGACGGCGCATTGCTGAAGGTTGGCCTGGCCGACTGACGCGGTCCCTGTAGGAGCGGCCTTGTGCCGCGATGGGCCGCAGAGCGGCCCCAACAATCTATGCTGCAATGCCGAAGTCCTGGGGCCGCTGCGCGGCCCATCGCGGCACAAGGCCGCTCCTACAGGGACCTGTGTAGAATGCGGCCATGGCCATCACTCCCCAATCCCTTTACCAGCAAGCCCTGAGCACTCAGGGCTACGCTGACGACCCTGCCCAGGCCCGCGCCGTCAATGCCTTGCAGGCCTGCTTCCTGGCTGTCGAGCAGGGCCGCCCCACCCAGGGCATCTACCTCTGGGGCCCGGTCGGCCGGGGCAAGACTTGGCTGATGGACCAGTTCCACCGCTGCTTGTGCGTATCCAGCCGGCGCCAGCACTTTCATCACTTCATGGCCTGGGTCCACCAGCGCCTGTTCCAGCTCAATGGCACCGCCGACCCGCTGCTGGCGTTGGCCCGGGAGCTGGCCGGGCAGATCCGCGTGTTGTGCTTCGACGAACTGTTCGTCAACGACATTGGCGACGCGATCATCCTCGGCCGCTTGTTCCAGGTACTGTTCGACCAGGGCGTGGTGATCGTCGCCACCTCCAACCAGCCACCCGACCATCTCTACCGCGACGGTTTCAACCGCGAGCGGTTCCTGCCGGCCATCGCCGCCATTGAGCGGCACATGCAGGTACTGCCGGTGACGGGCGAGCAGGACCACCGCCTGCACCCCGGTGCAGAGCGGCAGCGCTACTGGGTTGCAGCGACAGGGCAGGCCAGCCCGCTGGGCGAGGTGTTCTGCCAGCTCAGCCCGGATCACACGGGTACTGATCAGCCCTTGGTTATCGGCTCCAGGCAGGTGCAGGTCGTGCGGCGCAGCGAGCAGGCTATCTGGTGTCGCTTCACCGACCTGTGCGAACAACCGCTGGCGGCCATGGAATTCATGGCACTTTGCGACCGTTTTCCGGCCATCCTGGTGTCGGGTATTCCGGCGCTGGGCGGTAAGCAGCAGGCCGGTCGCATTGCGCGTGGCACTGAAGATGGTGCGGCGCGGGTGGTGGCAGGCGACCGTGAGCTACCGGCGCTGTCGCCCAAGGACGATGCGGTACGCCGCTTCATCGCCCTGGTCGATGAGTGCTACGACCGCCGTGTGGCACTGTACCTCGAGGCCGAGGTGCGGCTGGAAGAGCTGTATACGCAGGGGTATCTGGCATTCCCGTACCAGCGGACCTTGAGCCGGTTGCGGGAGATGCAACTGCAACGGTTTGGCTGAACGGTGCAGGGGGCCGCTGTGCGGCCCATCGCGACGCAAGGCCGCTCCCACAGATACCGTGCTGGTCTCGAGCCGCCGTTTTACTTGGCCAGCCACTCGACCAGCGTGCGGTTGAACCGCACGGGTTCTTCGATCTGCGGCGCATGCCCCATGCCTTCGAAGGTGATCAGTTCACCTTTGGGGATCAGCTTGGCCACCTGCGGGCCAAGCACTTCATACTTGCCCAGCTTCGCCTTTACCTCCGGCGGTGCGATATCGCTGCCAATGGCCGTGGTGTCCTTGTCGCCGATCAGCAGCAAGGTCGGCATTTGCAGGTCCTTGAACTCGTGGTACACCGGTTGGGTGAAAATCATGTCGTAGATCAGCGCCGAGTTCCACGCCACCGCTTCATGCCCCGGCCCCTTGTTCAGGCCCGCCAGCATCTGTACCCAGCGCTCGTACTCCGGCTTCCAGCGCCCGGCGTAGTAGGTCTTGCGCTCATACTCGCGCACGCCCTCGGCATCCAGCTTGAGCTCGCGCGCATACCACTGGTCCACCGTACGGTAGGGCACGCCCAGCGCTTTCCAGTCCTCCAGGCCAATCGGGTTGACCATGGCCAGGCGTTCCACCTGCTGCGGGTACATCAGCGCATAGCGGGTGGCGAGCATGCCGCCCGTGGAATGCCCGAGCACGATGGTTTGCCTGATACCCAGCTGTTCGAGCAAGGCATGGGTGTTGTCGGCCAACTGCTGGAAGCTGTACTGGTAATGCGCGGGCTTGCTGGAAGTGCAGAAGCCGACCTGGTCGGGGGCGATGACCCGGTAACCGGCCTTGCTCAGGGCGTCGATGGTGGTTTCCCAGGTGGCGGCGCAGAAGTTCTTGCCGTGCATCAGCACCACGCTGTGGCCGTTGGCTTGGCCTTGTGCGGGGACGTCCATGTAGCCCATCTGCAGGGACTGGCCCTGGGACTTGAAGTCAAAGTGCTTGAGCGGGTGGGGATAGCTGAAGCCTTCGAGCTGGGGGCCGTAGGTAGGCGTTTCGGCGGCGATGGCCGGGCTGCCGGCAAGGCAGGCCAGGGCCAGGGCGGTTGCGCGCAGCATGGGGGCACTCCGTGTAGGGCCATATAGGAGAAGGCGACTTTAGCAGCCAGGCGCGCGCCGGGAACGTGAAAGGTGTTACCAGGCGTGAAACCAGCCCAGGGTAATCATCGCCAGCACCGCATAACGGCCAGCCTTGGCCAGGGTCACCAGCAGCAGGAAGCGCCAGAACGGCTCCCGCATGATCCCGGCGATCAATGTCAGCGGGTCGCCGATCACCGGCATCCAGCTGAGCAGCAACGACCATTGCCCCCAGCGCTGGTAACGCTGCTGCGCGCGCTGCAGTTGGGCAGCGGTGAACGGGAACCAGCGTTTGTCGCGCAGGTGCTCGACGGCGCGGCCCAGCAGCCAATTGACGACCGAACCCAGCACATTGCCCAGAGTGGCCACCAGCAGCAGGGTTGCCCAGGCCTCGGGCTGGCGCAGCAACAGGCCGACCAGCACGGCCTCCGATTGCAGCGGCAGCAGGGTGGCGGCGCCGAAGGCGCTGAGAAACAGCGCCCACAAGCTGAGCATCAGTAGTCGGCTACAACGGTGTCCTGGCCATCCTGGGTGACGCCGATGACCTGGTAGGCATCCTTGTGGTCACCCATTTCCATGCCGGGCGAGCCCATGGGCATGCCCGGTACGGCCAGGCCCTTGAGGTCGCTACGCTTTGCCAGCAGGCGCACCTGCTCGGCCGGCACATGGCCTTCGACGAACTTGCCGTCGATCACCCCGGTGTGGCACGACGCCAGGCGCGGCGCCACGCCCAGGCGCTGCTTGACCGCGCTCATGTTCGGCTCGACGTGGTCGTTGACGGTGAAACCATTGTCACGCAGGTGGCTGATCCAGGCCTTGCAGCAGCCGCAGTTGGGGTCGCGGTAGACGTCGATGGTCTCGGCGGCCTGGGCCAGGCCGGTGATGGCCAGCAGGCCCAGGGCCAGCAGGTGTTTGCGCAGCATGGTGAGGCACTCCTTTAGAAACGCAGGCGGATACCGGCAACCAGGCGGGTCTGGCCCAGGTCTTCGCCGTCTTCGCGGGCCTGGTCGGCACGCGTGCCGTGCAGGCGATTGAAGCTGACCCCGATGTAGGGCGCGAAACCGCGCGTGATCTCGTAGCGCAGCCGCAGGCCCACCTCGCTGTCGGCCAGCCCAGCGCCTTGCTCGCGCCTGGCGTCGTTGCGGCCGTAGAGGTTGGCTTCCAGGTTCGGTTCCAGTATCCAGCGGTTGGTCAGCAGCATAGCGTAAGCGGCTTCCAGGCGCAGCGCGGTCTGTTGCCGCTCGCCGGCGTAGGCGGTGGCTTGCAGCTCCAGGCCATACAGCGGCGTGCCTTGAATGCCGAAGCCAGCCCAGGTCTGGCCGCTGGCGGGCTTGAAGTCCTGGCGCACGCCGGCCACCAGCTCCCACCACGGGCTCACGGCATGGCCCCACAGCGCCTGCACTTCGGCCTTGTGCGTCTTGCCTTGCTCGCGTTCGCCTTCCGTGCGCAGCCACAGGCGGTCGATATCGCCGCCGACCCAGGCCGTGGCGTTCCAGTTCAGCGCACTGTTGCCCTCGAAGTTCTGGTATTCGAGCTTGTCGACGATCACGGCCCAGTTCAGCGCCCGGTCGTGTACCTGGTGCCCAGGCAGTGGCGGGAAGGCGGCGCGGCGGTCGGCGTCGGTGATTGCAGGCAGGGGCGTGCGCGGCGGGCTGGGCGTAGCCGGGCCATGGCTCATGCTTTCATGGTTCATCTGGCCATGGTTCATGTGCGCCATGCCAGCGGCCAGCGCACGTTCGCTGGCGAACAGGGTCAGCAGGGCCACGCCGGCCACGACGCTGCGGTTACGGGTGTCATTCATCGACGCGTACCTCGCGGAACATGCCGGTCTCCATGTGGTAGAGCAGGTGGCAGTGGTAGGCCCAGCGGCCAAGGGCGTCGGCAGTCACCCGGTAGGAACGTCGGCTGCCGGGCGGGATGTCGACGGTGTGCTTGCGCACCAGAAACTGGCCGTGCTCGTCTTCCAGGTCGCTCCACATGCCGTGCAGGTGGATGGGGTGGGTCATCATGGTGTCGTTGACGAGGGTGATGCGCACCCGCTCGCCGTAGGCCAAACGCAACGGCTCGGCATCGCTGAACTTGACGCCGTCGAACGACCAGGCGAAGCGCTCCATGTGGCCGGTCAGGTGCAGCTCGATGTCGCGGGATGGTGTGCGGCCGTCCGGGTCGGGGTAGGGGCTGCGCAGGTCGGCGTAGGTCAGCACGCGGCGGCCATTGTTGCGCAGGCCTATGCCAGGGTCGGCCAGGTTGGCGCGCGGGGCCATGGTCTGCATGTCCACCAACGGGTTGCCGGTTTCACTGGGCGGGTGTTGTTGCATCGCTGACATGGCCGTGTGGTCCATGCCGGCCATGTTGCTGTGATCCATGCCGGTCATGTCGCTGTGATCCATGCCCGCCATGGCGCCCATGCCGCCGTGGCCCATGTCGTCCATGCCCAGCACCGGGCGCTGGTCGGGGGCCGGCACGGGGGCCTGCAGCCCGGTGGCGCGGGCCAGGGTGCCGCGGGCGAAGCCGGTACGGTCCATGCTCTGGGCGAACAGGGTGTAGGCAGGTTGGTCGCCCACGGTCACCAGCACGTCATAGGTTTCGGCCACGGCAATGCGCAGCTCATCCACGCTCACCGGCGTCACCGGCAAGCCGTCGGCGGCGATCACCGTCAGCTTCAGCCCGGGGATACGGAAATCGAAATAGGTCATGGCCGAGGCGTTGATCAGCCGCAGGCGCACGGTTTCGCCCGGTTGGCACAGGCAGGTGAAGTTGCCCTCCGGCGGCTGGCCATTGAGCAGGTAGGTATAGGTGGCGGCGCTGATGTCGGCGAGGTCGGTAGGGCTCATGCGCATGCGCGCCCATGCCGTGCGCTCGGCGACGGTGGGGCTCCAGCCGTTGTCGGCCACGTCATCGATGAAATCGCCGACCGTGCGCTTGTGGTAGTTGTACGCGTCGGACTGTTTCTTCAGGGTGGCCATCAGCTGTTCCGGCGCCTGGTCCGACCAGTCGCTGAACAGCAGCACGTGGTCGCGCTGGTAGTGGTGCGGTTCGGGTTCGCGCGGCTCGATCACGATGGCCCCGTATACTCCGGCCTGTTCCTGCAGCCCCGAATGGCTGTGGTACCAGTAAGTTCCACTTTGGCGCAAGGTGAACCGGTACAGGTAGTCCCCGCCGGGTTCAATGCCGGCGAAGCTCAGGCCAGGTACGCCGTCCATGTTGGCGGGCAGGATGATGCCGTGCCAGTGGATCGAGGTGTCCTGTGCCAGCCGGTTACGCACGCGCAGGGTCACGGTGTCGCCTTCGCGCCACCGCAGCACCGGGCCGGGCAGGCTGTTGTTGATGGTCAGTGCGGTGCGCGGGCGGCCGGTGATGTTGACCGGGGTCTGGCCGATGAACAGCTCGAAGTGCTGGCCGGCCAGGTCCTGGCCTTCGGCGGCCTGGGCCAGCGGGCGCCACAGCCCCAGGCCCGCCAGTGTGGTGGCGGCGCCCAGGCCTTTGACGAAGGTACGGCGGGTGGGGGTGCGCAACATGGCGTGGCCTCATGCGGGGGAGCCACGATGTTCGCTGCAGGCGCCTGTCAGGCAGCTGAGGCGCACATTACAGCATTGTCAGCTTGCCACCTCGTCGGCGCGCAGGTCGCGCATCAGCAGGGCGTAGTCAAGTGCGACCTGCTCCGGAATGGGCAGGTACACCACATGGCCGTCGCCTGGTGCCACGTCGATGGCCTGCTGCTGGCGGTTGCACAGGCGGTGCAGGTCGAAGTGGTAATTGCCACGCGGGGTCATCAGCTCCAGGTGGTCACCTACGGCAAAGCGGTTCTTCACCTTGACCTCGGCCAGGCCTTCGACACGCACGCCGGTCAGTTCACCGACGAACTGCTGGCGCTCCGAGACCGAGTTGCCGCGTTGGTAGTTCTGGTATTCATCGTGCACGTGGCGGCGCAGGAAGCCTTCGGTGTAGCCGCGTTGCGCGAGGGATTCGAGGTTGCCCATCAAGGCGCGGTCGAACGGCCGCCCGGCCACGGCGTCGTCGATCGCCTGGCGGTACGACTGTACGGCACGGGCACAGTAGAAGTGCGACTTGGTGCGGCCTTCGATCTTCAGCGAATGCACGCCCATGCCGGCCAGGCGCTCGACGTGCTGGATGGCGCGCAGGTCCTTGGCGTTCATGATGTAGGTACCGTGTTCATCTTCGAACGCCGGCATTTCGGTGCCGGGGCGGTTGCTTTCCTGCAGCAGGAAAACCTGCTCGGTAGGGGCGCCCAGGCCAAGGGTGGGCTGCACTTCGCGCACGATGTCGCCGGTGGCGTTCTCGGTGGCCGGCGTGGCGTCGTACTTCCAGCGGCAGGCGTTGGTGCAGGTGCCCTGATTGGCGTCACGCTTGTTGAGGTAGCCCGACAGCAGGCAACGGCCGGAATAGGCCATGCACAGCGCGCCGTGGACGAACACCTCCAGCTCCATGCCCGGCACCTGCTGGCGGATTTCCTCGATTTCTTCCAGGGACAGCTCGCGTGACAGGATCACCCGGTTCAAGCCCATTTGCTGCCAGAACTGCACGCTCGCCCAGTTGACTGTGTTGGCCTGCACCGACAAGTGCACCGGCATCTGCGGGAAGTGCTGGCGCACCAGCATGATCAGGCCGGGGTCGGACATGATCAGCGCGTCCGGCGCCATGTCGATGACCGGTGCCAGGTCCTTGAGAAAGGTCTTGAGCTTGGCGTTGTGCGGGGCGATGTTGACCACTACGTAGAAGCGCTTGCCCAGGGCATGCGCCTCCTGGATCCCCAGCGCCAGGTTGGCGTGGTCGAATTCGTTGTTGCGCACCCGCAAGCTGTAGCGCGGCTGGCCGGCGTAGACTGCGTCGGCGCCGTAGGCAAAGGCGTAGCGCATGGTCTTGAGGGTGCCGGCAGGAGCGAGCAGTTCGGGCTTGGCGGTAGGGTTCATGTGCGCACCGGGGCAAAAAGGCCGGGATGCTAGGGGCGATGGACAAGGCGCGTATTGATTTGCGTCAAGTGAGCGCGGCACTTTTGCCCGAGTGCCATGCACTAATCTCTCACAAGCCATGAGAGGAACTGCAATGAACGAAACCACGCTACAGAACAAAGCCCTGGCAGTACTCCTGGCGCTGGTGACCATTGCCTTCTTCTGGATCCTGTTGCCGTACTATGGCGCAATCTTCTGGGCGGTGATCCTCGGCATCCTGTTCGCCCCGCTGCAGCGCCACCTGCTGATCCGCTTCGGGCGGCGACGCAACCTGGCTGCGGCCACGACCACGCTGGTGTGCCTGCTGGTGGCGATCCTGCCGGTGATCATCACCAGCGCGCTGTTGGTCCAGGAGGGCGCCACGCTGTACCAGCGCATCGAAAGCGGGCAACTGGACATTGCCGGTTACGTCGAGCACGGCAAGGACCTGCTCCCGGCATTCGCCCAGCATGGCCTGGACAACATGGGCATGGGCAACCTCGACGGGTTGCGTGACAAGATCACCAAGTGGGCAACCCAAGGTAGCCAGGTATTGGCCAGCCAGGCATTCAGCTTTGGCCAAGGCACGTTCGAGTTCGTGGTCAGCTTTGGCATCATGATGTACCTGCTGTTCTTCTTTCTGCGCGATGGCCCGGAAGTGGCCCGCCGGGTGAGGCAGGCCGTGCCGCTGCCCGAGCACCAGAAACGCCGTTTGCAGCTGAAGTTCAACCGTGTGGTGCGGGCCACGGTAAAAGGCAACGTATTGGTGGCCATTACCCAAGGGGCGCTGGGCGGGTTCATTTTCTGGGTGCTGGATATTCCCAGCGCACTGGTGTGGGCGGTGCTGATGGCGTTCCTGTCGCTGCTGCCGGCGGTGGGTGCGGGCATCGTCTGGGCGCCGGTGGCCGCGTATTTCCTGCTGACCGGGGCAATACTGCCGGGGATTATCCTGACCGCGTTCGGGGTGCTGGTGATTGGCCTGGTGGATAACGTGCTGCGGCCGATTCTGGTGGGCAAGGATACGCGCATGCCGGACTACCTGATTCTGGTGTCGACGCTGGGTGGGCTGGCAGTATTCGGGCTCAACGGCTTCGTGATCGGGCCATTGATCGCGGCGCTGTTCGTGTCCAGCTGGGCGATCTTTGCCGCGACCAAGCCGCAGGTGCAATTGCCACAGTAGGGGTTTACCAACGCGCCAGGGTTGGGTTCAATGCCGTCACAGTCGCCGCCATGGACAACAGCCAGATCGACAAGCCCAGCTACACCTACCAGGCGGTCTACCGCTACTTGCTCGACAGGATCGAGGCAGCGCCCTGCGATGTGGAGCAGCGCTTGCCGTCGCTGCGCGAGTTGGCCCAGCGCCTGAGTGTTTCGGTATCCAGTACCAAGTACGCCTATGCGCTGCTGGAAGACGAAGGGCGGGTGTATGCGCGCCCCAAGCAGGGCTACTTCAGCCGAACCCGCGCGCCCGCCATGCGTGGCCATCACTCACCGAGCCTGCTCGACACGGTGTTCGCCAGTGCCCGTCAGCCGGGTATGCTGGCCCTGGGCAGTGATGCGCCGGCCATGTTGCTGTCGCTGCAACAGCCGCTGATGATGATCGAGCGCGAACTGGCGCGCCAATACCCGCACTCGTTGGCACCGTTGTTCCAGCCGTTCGGTGAGCCTGAGTTGCGCAGCGTGCTGGCCGACCGCTACACCCGCTCGGCGCAGCATTACTGGAGCGCCGATCAGGTGTTTATCGGCGCGGACCTGCGCAGCATCCTCGAATTGTCGTTACGCGCCCTCGACCTGGAGGGCCAGGTGGCGCTGGTGGAGTCGCCCTGCAACTGGGCGGTGCTAAGGCAGTTGCAGGGTGCACGCATGACCATCATCGAAGTGCCATTGGGTGATGACGGGCGTTTCGATCTGCAGCAGTTCCACCGACTGATGTGCGATCAGCCTGTGCGCCTGGCAGTGCTGTCGTCAGCGGCCAACGTGCCGCAAGGTGGCTTGATGCCCGCAGCGGACAAGCAGCAGATTTGTCACTGGCTGGCTGAGCACGCTGTGTGGTTGTTCGAGAACGATGGCTACGGCGAGTTGTGTTTCCACGCGTCAGCGCCGCGCTACCGGGACTTCGCCGACCCTGACCGGCTGCTGGTGTTTTCGACCTTGGACAAGCTGATCGGCGCAGAGGCGCCCTTTGGCTACCTGCTTTGCCGGCAGCATAACGAGCGGTTGCAGCAGCTGTTTCTCGAACGTGCTTTTCGCTTGTCACCGATTCGCCAAAAGGCCATCGCCAAGCTGTTCACCTCGCGCCGGGTCGAGCTGCATGTCAAGCGCTTGCGGCCCATGCTGCGCCAACGCCTGCAGCAGATGAAGGCGCTACTGGACGTCTACGGCCAGGGCTGCCTGCGCATCACCGAGCCCCAAGGCGGGGCCAGCCTGTGGTTGCAGGCGACCCGGCCAGTGGATATGGGCCGGGTCTTCGAGCGGTTGCTGGCGCAGCGCATCGTCATCGCCCCCGGGGAGCTCTTCAGCCAGTGTGGCCTATGGCGCAGCCACCTGCGGCTGTGCTGCACAGTGGACTGGAGCAAGAATATTGCCTCCGCGCTGCAATGCCTTGTCGAGGCGATTCAGGCCGAAGCTCAAACCCCGTAGCAGTGGTGCAAGCCAGGGAACGCCCCGTCGCGCACTTCGTCTGCATAGCGCGTGCAGGCCTCGCGGATCACCTGGCCGACGTCGGCATACTGCTTGACGAAGCGTGGCACGTGGTCACCCCCCAGCCCCAGCAGGTCTTCGGTGACCAGCACCTGGCCATCGCACGCGGGTGAGGCGCCAATGCCAATGGTCGGTTTATCGCTGGCCTGGGTGATGGCGTGGGCCACGGGCTCCGCCACGCCTTCGAGCAGCAGGCTGAAAGCACCCGCGTGCAGGTTCGCCTGCGCATCGGCGCGCAGGGCTGCAGCGCTGTCAGGGGTCAGCCCCTGAGCCTTGTAGCCGCCCATGGCATTGACGAACTGCGGCATCAAGCCGATGTGCGCCATGATCGGAATACCCCGTGCGACCAGGAATTCGACGGTGCTCGCCAACGCCTGGTTGGCCTCCAGCTTGAGCGCATCGCAGCCGGTGCGGGCCAATACCTGGGCGCAGTTGCGAAAGGCTTGTTCGTGGGATTCCTGGTAGCTGCCAAACGGCATGTCGGCGACCACGCAGGCCAGACGGGTGCTGTCGACCACGGCGCGGGTGTGGGCGATGGTCTCGTCCAGGCGCATGCCCAGGGTGGACGGGCGGCCGTAGCCGACCATGGCCGTGGAATCGCCGACCAGGATGAAGTCGACCAGCGGGTCGATCACCCGGGCAATGGAGCTTGAGTAGGCGGTGAGCGAAACGATCTTTTGCCGGCCTTTCATGGCTACCAGTTGCGGGACGGTAAGGCGGCTGGTGCGGGTGTGTGTGCTCATTGGGGGCTGGGCATCTCAGGACAGGGATGGCCCATTTTTGGGAACTTGCAGCGGCAACTCAATGTACAGATCCAGGCTGAAAAGCGACCCAGGTTACCTTCTCGATTCGGCCGGCTTAGCAGCCTTTTGTGGGAGCGGCCCCTCGGATTCAGCCAAAAAAGGTCTGGATCGCTGGGGCTGCTGCGCAGCCCGATCGCGACACAAGGCCGCTCCCACAGAGAAGGTGCATGGCTTCAGAAGGCTTGTGGCATCTCGCCTTTGGCCAGGCGTCGGTTGATGTCGGCAATCACTTCGGGCAGTTCGTTGATGGTGTCGATCAGGTAGTGCGGGCGCGAGCCGGCGAACAGCGCATGGATGCGCTGACGCTCGCTTTCCAGCTGCTCGGCGCTCAGCGCCCGGAAGCCTTCCCAGGTCAGCCCCAGCGCGTTGCCCGAGCACACCAGTGCCACGGTCCACATGCCGGCACGGCGGCCTTCGAGAATGCCAGGCACGGTGTCGTCGACCTTCACGCAGGCCGCCACATCGTCAATACCCAGTGCAATCACGTTGGCCAGGGCCTGGGCTGGCCATGGTCGGCCGTTAGGGGTTTCGTCGGTGGCCACCACGTGGTCGGCCACGTAGCCGTTCTGCGCCGCCAGTTCCACCACCTTGTCCATCACTACCTTCGGATACCCCGAGCACGAGCCGATTTTCAGGCCGTCCTGGCGCAGCCGGGTAAGGGTGTCCAGCGCACCGGGGATCAGTGCCGAGTGCACGGCGATCTTCTCTATCTGCAGCGGCATGAAGCGGTTGTAGATGGCGGTGACGTCGTCGTCGGTCGGCGTGCGGCCGAACACCTTGCGGTAGCGTTCGGCAATTTCCGGCACGTCGCACAGGGTGCGGATGTGGTCCCATTTGCCCATGCCCATCGGGCCACGGGCTTCCTCGATGGACACTTGCACGTCGAACTCGGCAAAGGCCTCGACAAAGATCTGGGTGGGGGCGAAAGAGCCGAAGTCGACCACGGTGCCGGCCCAGTCGAGGATGGCGGCTTGCAGCTGGGTGGGGTTGCTGTAGTTCATGTGCGCTAATTCCTGAATTCGGGTGGGCAAAGGGTCAGATGTCCAGCACTTCCATTTCCCGCAGCACTTCGGCCACGGCATTCACGGCGGCCTGCATGCCATCGGCACCGACCACGCCAATGCAGCCGACGCGGAAGGTTTCGACCTGGGTCAGCTTGCCCGGGTAGAGGATGAAGCCCTTGGCCTTGACCCGCTCGTAAAAGTCCTTGAACTGGTAGCGAGGGTCGTCTGGTGCGTGGAAGGTGACGATGATCGGCGCCTGGATATCGGCTGGCAGGAAGCTGCGCAGGCCGATGGCGGCCATGCCGTCGAGCAGGGTCTTGCAGTTGTCGGCATAGCGTTGGTGGCGTGCAGGCAGGCCGCCTTCTTCGTTGTATTGCTGCAGTGCTTCGTGCAGGGCCGCGACCACATGGGTGGGCGGGGTGAAGCGCCACTGGCCGGTCTTGGCCATGTAGGTGTGCTGGTCGTACAGGTCCATGGCCAGCGAGTGGGCATTGCCCTCGGCGGCAGCCAGGGCGGTTTTTTCGGCGAAGACGAAGCCCATGCCGGGTACGCCTTCCAGGCACTTGCCGGAGGCGGCGATCAGCGCTTCGAAGGGAATTTCGCGGGCATCGATCGGCAGCGCGCCGAACGAGCTCATGGCATCGATGATCAGGCGCTTGCCGTGGCGTTTGATCACCTGGGCGATTTCGGGCAGCGGGTTGAGGATGCCGGTGCTGGTTTCGCAGTGGATCAGTGCCACGTGGGTCACGGCCGGGTCGGCAGCCAGCAGCCTGTCGACATCAGCGGCAGTGGTGGGCTGGTCTTCGGCGGTTTCGAAGGTGCTGTAGGTGCGGCCCAGCACTTTGCAGATCTTTGCCAGGCGCTGGCCATAAGCGCCATTGATCAGCACCAGGACCTTGCCGTCGCGTGGCACCAGGGTGCCGATGGCCGCTTCCACGGCAAAGGTGCCGCTGCCTTGCAGGGGCACGCAGTGGTGGCTGGCGCTGCCGTCGATGATCGCCAGCAGTTGCTCGCAGACGCTGGCAGTCAGCTGGTTGAAGTCACGGTCCCAGGAGCCCCAGTCCACCAGCATGGCTTGGCGGGTGCGGATTGATGTGGTCAGGGGACCGGGGGTCAGCAAGATAGGGGCGTTGCTCATTCCGTTTTTCCTCACAAGCGGTGGAGTGAAACTACGGGGCCTAGGTTGCAATTCGGGCTGTCATCAATCAAATTGTTTGTTGTTATCCCAGCTATAAGTCAGGCCGATAAATATGAACCTGTTCCAGCTACGTGCCTTCGACGCGGTGGCCCGAGAGGGCAGTTTTACGCGTGCTGCCGAGCGCCTGTTCATCAGCCAGCCGGCGGTGACCGGGCACGTCAAGGCACTGGAGGAGCACTACCAGATCACCTTGCTGCGGCGCACCGCACGGCGTGTGGAGTTGACCGAAGAAGGCATCCGCCTGGCGGCCATCACCCGCGCCATGTTTGGCCTGGCCGAAGAAGCGCAGGCCATGCTTGAAGCCAATCGCCAGTTGCTGACCGGGCGCCTGGAGGTGGCAGCCGATGGCCCGCACCGGGTGATGCCGATGCTGGCGCTGTTGCGCGAGCGCTACCCGGGCATCACCGTCAACCTGCGCCTGGGCAATGCCCAGGAAACCCTGGCTGCGTTGCTTAGCGAGCATGCCGACGTGGCTGTGCTGACCGAGATCGAGCCGCGCAAGGGGCTGCATTTGCAAAGTCTTTGTGAGTCTCGCCTGTGTGCCTTGTTGCCGGCGGGGCATGCCTGGGCGAACGATGGGGAAGACTTGCCGTTGGCCGAGTTGCACCAGCAGATCATGGTGCTGCGCGAACCCAGCTCCACCACCCGGCGTACCTTCGACAAGGCCTGTATCAAAGCGGGTGTGCAACCGCGTGTATTACTGGAGCTGGACAGCCGTGAGGCGGTGACCGAGGCGGTGGCCTCGGAGTTGGGTATTGGCGTTGTTTCATCCACTGAAGTGGCCCATGACCCACGGGTGGTCGCACGACCATTATCTGGCGAGGGCCTGATCAACCAACACTTGATTGGTTGTCTGGAGCGTCGTCGAGAATTGCGCCTTATCCAGGCATTCCTGGGGCTGGCGGCGGGGCTGTGATGGCTGTTTTCAGCGTGGCAGCCTAAGATGGCCGGCAACCAGCCGACAGGACCGTCGATGAGCGACAAAGATACCATTTCGATGCAACTGGTGCGCGAAGCGCTGTTGCAGACCTGCCCCGCCGGTGAGCCCGATAGCGGCTTGCTGGCCCGGGCAGGCATTGCCGTTGAACAATTGCACCTGCCAGAGGCGCGGGTCAGTGCCGAGGCCTATGCTCGACTGTGGCGCTTGCTGGCACGGCGCTGCAACGACGAGTTCTTCGCGATGGATCCGCGCGGCCTGCGCAGCGGCAGCCTGGCGTTCATGTGCCGTGCCAGCATGGGTCAGCCGACCTTGGGCGCCGGCCTGGAAACCGCGCTGGCGTTCCTGTCGCTGATGCTCGAAGACATGCAACCCAGCCTGGTGCGCCAGGAAGGCCTGGCTGAGATTGTCATCAACGAACCGCGTGACGAACCGCGCCGCGCATTCACCTATTTCACGTTCTGGATGATCGTGCATGGGGTGGCCTGCTGGCTGGCCGGGCGGCGCATCCCTATCCTGGCCATTGACCTGCGCTGTGCCGAGCCGCCGTTCTGTGACGACTATCGGGTGATGTTTTCGGAAAACCTCTGCTTTGAGCGCCCGCGTACGCGCATGATCATCGCGGCTGATTGCCTGGAACTGCCGCTAAAGCGCAGCGAAGAGGAGTTGCAGCGGTTTCTCGCCGGTGCGCCGGATAATATCCTGGTGAAATACCGTGACCCCGCCAGCCTGGCGCGGCGCATCCGTGATCAGTTGCGGCGCATGGACCCGGCCGGCTTGCCGGATGCCGAAGCCGTGGCTGGCGGGTTGTGCATCTCTCTTTCAACCTTGCGCCGGCGCCTGGTGGAGGAGGGGCAAACCTACCAAGGGCTCAAGGACAGCGTACGCCGCGAGCAGGCCATTGCCTGGTTGTCCGACCCCGCCGTGGGCCTTGGCGAGATCGCCGAGCGGTTGGGCTTTGCCGACAGCAGTTCGTTCTACAAGGCTTTTCGCAAGTGGTTCGGTTGCAATCCGGGGCATTACCGAAGCCTGGTACTGGGGCGACAAGCGTCCGCACAGGAAAAGCCTTGATACGGGATGAAGCTGCGCTGAAAAACGCCTCGCCAGCCCTTCCTCTCGAGGCGGTTCATGCAGACCCTGGGGCCGGTGGCTGAGGTTCCCCCTGATGACGGCGCGTATCAGCTGACAGAGTGGGTGTTCCCCATGTCAACAAAGATCGCCCCCAATCATGGCCAACCCCCCCGAAACCCCTACTGCCCAGACCCCAACGCGCGCCAGCGCAACCGATGCCTTCATCGGCAAGCTGCTGCCCGAATGGTTACGTGCAGCGACCCCGCAACAAATCAAACGCCTGCGCAACCTGTTCAAGGAACACAAGGCCGGGCAGGACAACGTACGCGCAGCCACTCGGGGGCTTGTCCCGCTGCAAACCTTCGCCCTGGACAAGCTTGGCACGTTGCTCAAGGGCCGGCTGCCCGCGGGCAGCAAACTGAACGAGCTTGAATGGCTTGAACCTGAGGGCGGGGTGGTTAGCGACGGCTTTCTCGGTTTTTCCCTGGGGACGATCGAGGTGCGCCAATCCGCGCTGCTGCGTCTCATGCAGAACTTTCCCAGCGGCGCCACGCCGCTACGCGGTGAGTTTGTCGTCAACGGCGGGCGCAAGGTGCTCTATCGCGTCGACGATGCCTTTGTCAAAGCGTGCAGGGACCTGGACACTGGCAGGTTGTATCAAACCCTGATTGATCAAACCTTCAACGCTCAAACGTGCAAGCTGCTTGTCGCGGAGAAGCGGGCGGGGCTCCGGCTGGCTGCTGAGCTGGCAGTGATCCAGGGTGAACTGAACGAGCAGGTGTGTGAGGCGCTGGCCGAGGTGGCGGATGCCAAGCAAAGTGAGGGCCTGCACCTGCAAGGTTACCCAGGGTTGTTGACCATGCTCGGCAAGCCTGTGGCAGATGCCCTGGTGATCCCGTTGCGTGACGCCGCTGGCGAGGCAAGTGGCTGGGTCCTCTATCTTCCCAGCGACCCGTCGCAGGCCCTGCATCACTTCCTCACGCTGGGTCAGATGCATCAGGCCATGGTCAAGCGGCTGAATGCACCTGAATACCAGAGTTACTTTATCCAGTTGATTGCGCTTGAGGACCGTCAGGACTTCGTCCAGCTGCTTCAGACACGTCTCAAAGACCCAGAGCCTGACCTGCAGATGGATGGCACGACTGGCCAGGGTGACGTGTTCGTACGGCTGGTCGAGCAGCAAGTAAAACGGATAAAAAGCGACGCCAGCTTGCTATTGGTGCCGCTGGCACAAGCTGATGCGCGGGCGGCCAAACAGCGCCAGGCAAGCTGGAAGTCGCTGGGCTGGGACGTGGCCAATCTGGCCGGCATGTTTGTCCCTGTGGTGGGTGAGTTGTTGCTGGGGCGAATGCTGGTACAAACCGTTTCCGAGGTCTACGAGGGTGTGACGGACTGGGCGTACGGCCACCAGCATGAAGCGCTGGAGCACCTGCTTGGTGTGGCTGAGACCTTGGCCCAGGTTGCGGTGACGGGTGCGGTGATCGGCGCCACCGGCCATTTCATACGCAGCCGCTTTGTCGATGGCCTTGAGCCGGTGAGGCTGGACAATGGCCAGCAAAGGTTATGGTCCAGCGACTTCACGGTCTACGAGTCGACGCCCGATGAACGCACCCTGGCAGATGATGGCTTGTATGGCAGCGGTACACGCCGCTGGATGCGCAGTGGTGATCGCTACCATGAGGTTCATCGCCCGCAGGCGGAGGGGCCGTGGCGGCTGCGTCATCCACGCGGTGATGAAACCTTTGGACCGGTCGTGGAATTCAATGGAGAGCGCAGTTGGCATGTACGGTCGGCGCGCCCGCAGACTTGGGATGACAGCGCCCGCATGCTCGATACGTTGTGGCCGTTCCAGGCACTGCTGAGCACCGAACATGCACAGCAGATCGTACACATGGCGGGCATGAACAAGGACATACTCCGCGGCCTGATAATTGAGAACCGCCCGCTGCCGGTTACCCTGCGCGAGACCTTGCGGCGTTTCGATGCCAACACCCGTATCGAGGCGTTCTTCACATCGCTTGGCGATGCATCGGTGGTGGGGGGGGATGCCGAGATCCAGGCGTGGTGCCTGGCCCGGCCTGGAATGACGGGCTTGGATCCGGCCGCCCTCAAAGCCGCTTTACTGCAGCAGCAACCCCAGCTGGAGGGGCCTCTGCTGCAGCATCTGACCCGGGTCAGGCTGCCGGATGACCCCGTAGCCAGGTTGGTCAAGCGTGACTTCCCCCACTTGCCTGACGCCTATGTCGCAGAGGTCGTGGCCGAAGCCGATAACGCCCAGGCCAAGCTTTCCAGGCTCGGCAGGCTGTCTGTGAAGATGGCGACCAAGGCGCGCTTCTTGTCGCAGGTGGCGCGGCTGGACCGGGCAGTGCAGGGCGTGTTTCTAAGCAGTGCTTACACAGACGAGGCCGGGGAACTGGTGATCAACCTGCTGTCGAGGCTGCCCAACTGGCCTTCGCAGCTCGGAGTGGAGTTACGCGACGGCTCGCCCTACGGTCGTTTGCTGACCCGGTTGTCGGCCATGTCGACCGAAGGTGAAACCGTGTCAATGGTCCATGTCCACGGGCGTTTTCGCTTGTTCGATGGGCAGGGCTACGAACATTCCGCGGAAGTCGCCGAACCAGGCACGATCTTTCAGGCCCTTGCCGCTCTGTTGACGCCCGAACAGCTTGGCCGAATGGGGTTGCCCGCTGAGCAGCCTGCCGCGCTATTGCGTGCCAAGCTCCAGGCCTTGGTGCCCGACACGCGCACCGCCCGCCTGCACCTGCTCGGATGGCGTGAGCAAGCCCCGTGGTTCAACCCGGGCCAGCGTTTGACCAATGGCAGGGTCGGCTATCTGCTGAGCGGCCGCGGCGAAGCCGGTACCGGCCTGCTGCAGCTGTTGCGCGCCCGCCTGGGGGTACTGTACCGAGGGCTCGGTGACGTCGAGCTCGAGCAAGAGGCTGTACGGCTGCAAGGCTTCGGTGATCAGGCATTCCAGCACCTGCTTGATCTGGAGGATAGCTACAACCGATTGGATCGGGCACTCAACCAATGGTATGGCAGCGAATTGAACGAGGCCCGCCAAACGTGCCGAAAGGTTGTCGCTGACAGCATTCGCAGGGCTTGGCGTTACCAGGGCGAACAGGTTTACGACAGCGAAGGAAACACCATTGGGCAGCGCCTCAGGCTGGAGGGGCCAAGCATCACGACACTCCCGTCATTGCCGTTGTCGGTGGACTTCCCACGCCTCGTTTCATTAGTCATCAACGACACCGCGGTCACCGTTGTACCGGTGGACTTCCTCCACGGCCTTACGGCCCTGACCGAGGTGAACCTCGTCGGTAACCAGCTATCTGCAGTACCGATAGGTATCGCCTACCTTATCGAACTGCGCACCTTACGCCTGGCGCGTAACAACATTCATTTGAACATTAGCTCCATCAGCGCAATCAACCGCCTCCCACGGCTGGAAGCGGTAGACCTGAGTTACAACCCATTGGGGCAATATCCTGTGCCCTACAACCAGCTGTCTCATTTGCGTGAGCTGGATTTGCAGCATTGCCGGCTGGGCGTCTGGCCGAGTGGCCTCGAACACTGCAGCTCGCTTGAAAAAGTGAACCTGAGTGGTAATCACCTGAAGGTAATACCGGAAGTTGTCCTGAGGATGCCGCAGTACTTTCGACACATATTCGTGGTGATGGGCAACCCCCTGAGCACGTATGACGTGCAGCGCCTGTATGCCTTCGATGTCATTCTGGAAGAGGGTGTAATGCCTTCGCCGTCGTTGAAAGGGCTGCAACGGGCACGTTCGCTTTGGGTGGGTGGTAGCGAGGCCAGCACTTTGGAGGCGCGAGGGCGGCAGTGGGATGAATTGGCAGGCATGCCTGACAGCGTCGGTTTGTTTGCGCTGGTTGAGCAGTTGGAACGCACTACCGACTATGTCAACGCCAGCGAGAACTTGCGGGGCAACCTGTGGACGCTGTTGGATGCCTTGTGCAGCAATACGGCTTTGCGTTTGGAAGTGTTCGCCGAGTTGCGCCCCCCGTTCGGCTCGATCAACCGCGTCGTTCGCCGCTTCAGCGATTTGCTAAAGCAGGCAGCGATTGCCCAGGCTGAAAACAACACCTCACCTGATCGCGGTAATCAATTGCTCAATCTTGGGCGGGGGTTGTTCCGCCTGGAGCAAGTCGAACGACGTGCCACTGCCGAAACAGCCCGACGCGCAGCCCAGGGGCAGTTTGTTGACGACGATACCATCGACACGATCAACCTGTATTTCCGAGTCAAGCTGCACGAGGTACTGCAGTTGCCCTTCCAGCCGCAGACCATGGATGCCAGCGAAACGGCGGGGGTTAGCGATGCAGCGATTGCGCAGGCGTTGCGTCAAGTCAAGGATGCTGAAACATTGCTCAACGTCTCGCGTAGTCTTGCACAGCGGGAGTTCTGGCAGCGTTACCTGCGCGAACGGAGCAGCGAGTACTTCACCAACCTGGAGCGTGTCTATTGGGACCGCGTACAGCTTTTAGAGCAGCAACGTGCTGAACTTACTCCCGCTGAAGTCACCCAGCGCCTTGACGACCTGGTCATCGAACGCGACCAGGACGAGCGAGCCCTGTTGGTGCGCCTGACTCACCAACTGTTATATAGCAAGGAGCGCGGCCAGGCCTGAGGCCGACAGCGGCCAAACCGGTCATCCAGATTGACAACTTTGGCCATTGCCGCCGCGGTTGAGCGGCGCGAACATCATCGGACTTATGGTTCAACTCCAAAAACAATAAACCAGGAGTCCGACGATGCGTGATTACGCCGAGGCCGCTCGAGCGTTCGACCCTGCCCAGGCCGCTAGCGCGGCGCTGCATGGCCACCTCGAAGCCCTCAATGCCTGTGTCGAATGCTGTGACCGCCATGCCGGTGACGGCAAGCTGGCGCTGATCCACGAAGACCGCGATGGCAACAGCGCACGCTACAGTTTCGATCAGCTCAAGGCACAGGCGGCCCGCTTTGCCAATGTGCTCAAGGCGCAGGGCGTGGGTGCAGGGGACCGGGTGGCGGGCCTGATGCCGCGTACTCCCGAGTTGCTGGTCACCATTCTCGCCACCTGGCGTCTCGGTGCGGTCTACCAGCCGCTGTTCACCGCGTTCGGCCCCAAGGCCATCGAACACCGCCTTGAACAGTCCCACGCCCGCGTTATCGTCACCGACAGCCACAACCGTGCCAAGCTGGACGAGGTGCAGGCCTGCCCATCGATCATCACGGTCAAGGCCCGCAGTGGCGAGCTGGATTTTCAGCAATGCCTGGATGCTGCCTCACCGGTATGTGAACCGGTCATGCGCTCGGGCAACGACCCGTTTCTGCTGATGTTCACCTCCGGCACCACCGGCCCGGCGAAACCCCTGGAAGTGCCATTGCGTGCCATTGTCGCGTTCCAGGGTTACATGCGTGATGCCATCGACCTGCGCCCCGAGGACAACTTTTGGAACCTGGCCGACCCGGGCTGGGCCTACGGCCTGTATTACGCCGTCACCGGCCCATTGTCGCTGGGCCATGCCACCACCTTCTACGATGGCCCGTTCAGCGTTGAAAGCTGTGCCCAGGTAATCGACAAGCTGGGTATCACGAACCTGGCTGGCTCGCCCACGGCGTATCGCTTGTTGATTGCCGCGGGCAAAGCGTTTTCGGCACCGATCAAAGGTCGCCTGCGCGTGGTCAGCAGTGCCGGAGAACCGCTCAACCCGGAGGTGATCCGCTGGTTCGCCGAGGAACTGGACGTGACCATTCACGACCACTACGGCCAGACCGAGTTGGGCATGGTGCTGTGCAATCATCATGGCCTGTTGCATCCGGTGCACCTGGGCTCGGCAGGCTTCGCCATCCCCGGCCATCGCATCGTGGTGCTGGATGCCCAAGGTAACGAACTGCCAGCTGGCCAGCCAGGCATCCTCGCGGTTGACCGCGAGCAGTCGCCCTTGTGCTGGTTCGCCGGCTACCACGGCCAGGCGACCAAGGCCTTCGTCGGTAAGTATTACCTAAGCGGCGACACGGTGGAGCTGAACCAGGACGGCAGCATCAGTTTCGTTGGCCGCAGCGACGACGTTATCACTACCTCCGGTTACCGAGTCGGCCCGTTCGATGTGGAAAGTGCATTGATCGAGCACCCGGCGGTGATCGAGGCAGCGGTGGTTGGCAAGCCGGACCCCGAGCGTACTGAGCTGATCAAGGCCTTCGTGGTTTTGGCCAACGGCCATGTGGGCAGCGTCGAGCTGGAAGAAACCTTGCGCCAGCACGTGCGCCAGCGCCTCTACGCGCATGCCTACCCCAGGGAAATCGAATTCGTCAGCGAGCTGCCCAAGACCCCGAGCGGCAAGCTGCAACGCTTCATCCTGCGCAACCAGGAAGTCGCCAAACAACAAGCGCAACAGGCCACCCCTGCCAGCGTCTGAAAGGAAACCGATCATGCACATAGCCAATAAACACTTCATCGTCAGCGGCGCCGCCTCCGGGTTGGGTGCTGCCACTGCGCAGATGCTGGTCGAGGCCGGCGCCAAGGTAATGCTGGTCGACCTCAATGCCCAGGCCGTCGAGGCCAAGGCCCGTGAGCTGGGTGACAACGCCCGCTTCGCCGTGGCTGACATCAGCGACGAGCTGGCCGCCCAGGCGGCCGTTGATGCAGCCGTCAGCGCCTTTGGCAGCTTGCAAGGGCTGGTCAATTGCGCCGGCATCGTGGGTGCCGAGAAAGTGCTGGGCAAGCAAGGTCCGCATGGCCTGGCCAGCTTCGCCAAGGTTATCAACGTCAACCTGGTCGGCAGCTTCAATTTGCTGCGCCTGGCCGCTGCAGCCATGGCTGAAGGGGCTGCCGATGAGGCCGGCGAGCGTGGCGTGATCATCAACACCGCCTCCATCGCTGCCTATGACGGCCAGATCGGCCAGGCTGCCTACGCTGCCTCCAAGGGCGCGATTGCCAGCCTTACCTTGCCGGCCGCGCGCGAACTGGCACGCTTCGGCATCCGCGTGATGACCATCGCCCCGGGCATCTTCGAAACGCCGATGATGGCTGGCATGACCGAGGAAGTGCGTGCTTCGCTGGCTGCCGGCGTGCCGTTCCCGCCACGCCTGGGGCGCCCGCAGGAATACGCTGCGCTGGCCCGTCACATCATCGAGAACAGCATGCTCAACGGCGAGGTGATCCGCCTCGACGGTGCACTGCGCATGGCTGCCAAGTAAGGAGAGCGAACATGACCCTCGCCAATGATCCGATTGTTATCGTCAGCGCCGTGCGCACGCCCATGGGCGGCCTGCAGGGCGACCTGAAAAGCCTGACCGCGCCACAACTGGGCAGTGCGGCCATTCGTGGTGCGGTGGAACGTGCCGGCATCGATGCTGCCAGTGTCGAGCAAGTGCTGTTCGGCTGCGTGCTGCCGGCTGGCCTGGGCCAGGCGCCGGCACGCCAGGCGGCACTGGGGGCTGGGCTGGACAAGCACACCACCTGCACCACCCTGAACAAGATGTGTGGCTCGGGCATGCAGGCCGCGATCATGGCCCATGACCTGCTGCTGGCCGGCACCGCAGACGTGGTGGTGGCGGGGGGCATGGAAAGCATGACCAACGCCCCGTACTTGCTGGACAAGGCCCGTGGCGGCTACCGCATGGGCCACGGCAAGATCATCGACCACATGTTCATGGACGGCCTGGAAGACGCCTATGACAAAGGCCGCCTGATGGGCACCTTTGCCGAAGACTGCGCCCAGGCCAATGCTTTCAGCCGCGAAGCGCAGGACCAGTTCGCTATCACCTCGCTTACCCGTGCCCAGGACGCGATCAGCAGCGGCCGTTTTGCCGCCGAGATCGTGCCGGTGGAAGTCACCGAGGGCAAGGAAAAGCGCGTTATCAAAGATGACGAGCAGCCGCCCAAGGCGCGCCTGGACAAGATTCCGCAGCTCAAGCCCGCCTTCCGTGAAGGTGGCACGGTGACCGCAGCCAACTCCAGCTCGATTTCCGACGGCGCTGCGGCGCTGGTACTGATGCGTCGCTCCGAAGCCGACAAGCGGGGCCTTGATGCACTGGCAGTCATCCACGGTCACGCGGCCTTCGCCGACACCCCGGCGCTGTTCCCGACCGCGCCGATCGGCGCCATCGACAAGCTGATGAAACGCACCGGCTGGAGCCTGGCCGACGTCGACCTGTTCGAGATCAACGAGGCCTTTGCCGTGGTCACCCTGGCGGCCATGAAACACCTTGACCTGCCCCACGACAAGGTCAACATCCACGGCGGCGCCTGCGCCCTTGGCCACCCGATCGGCGCTTCGGGCGCACGCATCCTGGTGACCCTGCTCTCGGCCCTTCGCCAGAACAACCTGCGCCGCGGCGTGGCGGCCATCTGCATTGGCGGCGGCGAGGCCACGGCCATGGCCGTCGAATGCCTGTACTGAGGTGAACCATGCTGGTAACTGACGAGCAACAACAGATAGCCGATGCGGTACGCGCCTTTGCCCAGGAACGCCTGAAACCATTTGCCGAGCAGTGGGACAAGGAACACCGCTTCCCCAAGGAGGCCATCGATAAGATGGCGGGGCTGGGACTGTTCGGCATGCTGGTCCCGGAACAGTGGGGCGGCAGCGACACCGGTTACGTGGCTTACGCCATGGCCCTGGAAGAAATCGCCGCTGGCGATGGTGCCTGCTCGACCATCATGAGCGTGCACAACTCGGTAGGCTGTGTACCCATCCTGCGTTTTGGCACCGAGCAGCAGAAGGCGCAGTTCCTTACCCCCCTGGCAAATGGCGCGATGCTGGGTGCCTTTGCACTCACCGAACCGCAGGCTGGCTCCGATGCCAGCAGCCTGAAGGCCCGAGCGCGCCTGGACGGTGACCACTATGTGCTCAATGGCAGCAAGCAGTTCATCACCTCCGGGCAGAACGCCGGGGTAGTGATCGTGTTTGCCGTGACTGATCCCGAGGCCGGCAAGCGCGGGATCAGCGCCTTTATCGTGCCCACTGATTCGCCGGGCTACCAGGTAGCGCGGGTGGAGGACAAGCTCGGCCAGCACGCGTCGGACACCTGCCAGATCGTCTTCGACAATGTGCGTGTGCCGGTGGCCAACCGCCTGGGCGCAGAAGGCGAGGGCTACAAGATTGCCCTGGCCAACCTTGAAGGCGGGCGCATCGGCATCGCCTCGCAGGCTGTGGGCATGGCCCGTGCGGCGTTCGAAGTGGCGCGGGACTATGCCAATGAGCGGCAAAGCTTTGGCAAGGCGCTGATCGAACACCAGGCCGTGGCCTTCCGCCTGGCCGACATGGCGACGAAAATTGCCGTGGCCCGGCAGATGGTGCTGCACGCCGCCGCACTACGTGACGCCGGGCGCCCGGCGCTGGTGGAAGCGTCCATGGCCAAGCTGTTTGCCTCGGAAATGGCCGAAAAGGTCTGTTCGGATGCCTTGCAGACCCTGGGCGGTTATGGCTATCTGAGTGACTTTCCGCTGGAGCGGATCTACCGCGACGTTCGGGTTTGCCAGATCTACGAAGGCACCAGCGACATTCAGCGCATGGTCATTGCGCGCAATCTTTGAAGGAGCAGACTGCATGGCATTCGAAACCATCCTGTTGGACATTCACGGCAAGGTCGGGCTGATTACCCTCAACCGCCCGCAGGCACTGAATGCGCTGAACGCGCAGATTGTTGGCGAGATCAACCAGGCTCTGGACCAGCTCGAGCGTGACCCGAACATCGGCTGCGTGGTGCTTACGGGTTCGGCCAAGGCCTTTGCCGCTGGCGCCGACATCAAGGAAATGGCCGACCTGCAATACCCGCAGATCTACGTCGATGACCTGTTCAGCGACGCTGACCGCATTGCCAACCGGCGTAAGCCGATCATTGCTGCGGTATCCGGCTTCGCCTTGGGCGGCGGCTGCGAGTTGGCGATGATGTGTGACTTTATCCTTGCCGCGGACAACGCCAAGTTCGGTCAACCTGAAATCAACCTTGGCGTGCTGCCGGGCATGGGCGGCACCCAGCGGCTCACCCGCGCGGTGGGCAAGGCCAAGGCCATGGAACTGTGCCTGACTGGCCGCCTGATGGGTGCCGAAGAGGCCGAGCGTGCGGGCCTGGTGGCGCGCATTGTGCCGCAGGCGGAGTTGGTGGAAGAGGCGCTGAAAGTGGCGGCGACCATTGCCAGCAAGTCGATTCCGGTGAGCATGATGGTCAAGGAGAGCGTCAATCGCGCGTTCGAAGTTACCCTTAGCGAGGGCGTGCGCTTTGAGCGTCGGGTGTTCCATGCGGCGTTCTCTACCGAAGACCAGAAAGAAGGCATGGCCGCATTCATCGCCAAGCGCGAGGCGCAGTTCAAGAATCGCTGATCAGACTCGGTTCGTGCCGTTGCCGTTGCCGTTGCCGTTGTTTTTGCTTTTGCTTTTAAGCGCGCGGTAGTTCAGGCGACGCAGATTGCGACTTCAGGAGGCCGAGCGCAGGGCTTGCGAAGGGAGGTGACGGGCATGGATGCCCGTCAAGCGCTGGGCCCCAGGATGGGGCCTGCAGCGCGGTCCTCCCGGGAGCAACCCTGGAGCGAGGGGACCCCGGAGCGTAGCGCAGGGGCCGGATGATGGGAGCGGACGGCTTTGGTTACTTTGGCCAAGATGTAGAGACCAAAGTAACCCGCCGGAAGGGCGGAAAGGTGACTCAGCGCCACCTGCGCGAATGGATGTCTGCACTGTGTTAAGGCCCACCCCCAAACATCAAGGGCTTCTGCGGCGGTTTTGAAACGGAGAACAGTCCGTTTGCGATGGCGACGCTAACTCACCTTTTCGCCCTTACGGCGAGTCACTTTTTGTCAAACGCGACAAAAAGTAACCAAAAAACGCTGCGCTCCCATCATCCGGCCCCTGCGCTGCGCTCCGGGGTTCCCTCACTCCGGCCTCGCTCCCGGGAGGACCGCGCTGCAGGCCCCATCCTGGGGCCCAGCGCTTGACGGGCATCCATGCCCGTCACCTCCCTTCGCAAGGCCTGTGTTCGGCCTCCTGAAGTCGCGAAGATCAAGATCAAGATCAAGATCAAGATCAAGATCAAAAGCCGGCGATATGGCCGCAGCCAGAAATACTGTTCACTACTGGCTATGCAGCAGAGCTGGGGTGCCGACCGGCGGATTGTAAGCACGGGAAGCAAATTTGCACCCGATTGCAGTTGCTCCACGCGACGTGGCGCCTTAGACTGCCGCCCCCTGAGAAAGAGTGCCGGTTGGCGCTTGAAAATTTCCGCTGCCGATGCCAAGGCGTCGGCGGCACCCGAATCGCCCCAATGCACATTTTTTCATAGAGAAATCGATGACCAAGGAACAGTTGCTGGCCATGTCGGCCGATGACTACATGAACGCTGACCAGCTGGCTTTCTTCACTGGCCTGCTGCAGTCGATGAAAGTCGAAACCCATGAACGCATCGAGCTCAGCCGTGCCACCATCGAAGGCCTGGACACTCCGTCGGACCCTGCCGATGTGGCGTCGGTCGAAGAAGAGCGTAGCTGGCTGGTCAATGCCATCGAGCGCGACCAGCGCCTGCTGCCTCAGCTGGAAATGGCGCTGGACCGTATCTCCGACGAGAGCTTCGGCTGGTGCGATGACAGCGGTGAGCCAATTGGCCTGAAGCGCCTGCTGATCAGCCCGACCACCAAGTACTGCATCGAAGCGCAAGAGCGCCACGAGCAGCTCGACCGCCACCAGCGCCAGGTATAAACCCGCGCGCGGTGCCAAGCCCCACGGAGCAATCCCTGGGGCTTTTTGTGTTTTTTGCTGATACCGGTTTTGTTGTCCCGAACGTAACAGTGCTGTACCGCGAAGCGCTGTTTTCTCCCGGCGGGCAGGCGTATCATAACGCTATCGTTAGGGTGCTAACTAAGTGCCGGAGGGCATGATGAATAGCCGGGTCGATGTAGCTGTGATGATAGGTTCGGGTGTGCCAGCCACCTTGCAGGCGCTGGGTAAACGCATCTGTTGGGTGGTGCTGGTCAATGGCGAGCGTCGGGGCACCGCCTTCGCCACGCGTGCAGAGGCACTTGAATGCCAAGCTGCCTGGCAGCAGCAACTGAAGAAAGGCCTGGCCGCCTGAAATTGTTTTTTGCCTCTCGACGGGTTTCGGTGTTTTCGGGCATATTTGTCCTACGGTAATACGCACATGGATGCCAGGGCTTGTCTACTTGCAGGCTCACCCCCATGGTTGCGTTTTCTGGTAAGTGATCTCAGGCATCACGCTTCCCAAGTCGGGAATGAGCCAAACGCCTTCGTTTGAGGGCGAATCTGGCAAACCAGAGTAAAGATTCCTGCACGCTGCATCGTCAGCGGGCACAGACATTTCGCATATCGCTTTATTACTCTTTTCGCCTATCGATAAGAAATGGCCGTGCCTCCCCGAGCTTGGGAGAGGGCGGGTTGTAACCGGTTGAGGATTACTTCATTGGCAGTCAGCACACTTGATACCCATGCGTTGTTCGCCTTAGGCGACTTGCGCGGTAAATTGGCCCAGCTGTTCCAGGGCCGCTTTATCTACGTTACCGAACAAACACCCGAAGGCCTTTACATGGCCGAAATCGACACCGAAGAAGCATTGGTGGTCGATGACAAGCAGCGCCTTGAATTGAAAGTCGGCGATCACTTCCGCGCTGCGGTGTTGCCCAGCCGTGAAGGTGGCAAGCTGGAAATGCGCTTTCGCGAAATCAAACTGAATGTGTATGGCGTGGGCGATTACGCCTTCGTTTCGGTACCCGAAGGTGAGGGCATCGTGTTGCGCGAGGGGCATGGCGTGATGCTGGTTTTCGCCGCGCAACAGCAGGTTCAGGAAGGCTTGGGCAAATTGCTAAAGGCGGTGACCGGCAAGGTTGCCAAATGGCGCAAGGGCGAGTTGACCACCTTCAAGGCCAGTGAATGACCGACAGTGGCGATGCGCCTGTCACGCGTGTCGAGTTTCATCGACAGCACCAGGCAGATGCCGTGGCCGAGGCCGAACGTTTGCTGGCCAGGCGTGGGGAGCTGCAAGGCGCCTGGTTGCACTGGGTGGCGGGTGAGTTGTACCGGCTCGGTCCGCCCCCTTATGCCGCCATGGTACGGCGGGAGCTGCAGCGCCTCAGCCAAGGGTGAGGCGGCGGCCCTTCAGTTGCCCCGGTCGCGGCCGCTGCTGACTTCTTCAGGCACTGGCTCTTTCGACATGCGCTTGCGAAACAACGCCGCCCGGGCCAGCAGCAGCGTGGTCACTGGCACGGTGATCGACAGCAGGATGGGAATCAGCCAAGCGTGCAGTACCGGTGCTTCCTTGAGCCATGAGAAGTAGATGATCGAAGCCAGCGCTACGCACCAGGCGCCAATGGTCGACGCCAGCGCTGGCGGGTGCATGCGCTGGAAGTAATCCTTCAGGCGCACCAGGCCTATCGCTCCGACCAGCGCGAACAGGCTGCCGGTCAGCAGCAGCGCGGCGGTGACCACTTCCAGCCAGAAGGGCAGTACCAGGGTTTCGGTCATTCGATCACCTCACCGCGCAGCAGGAACTTGGCCAGGGCAAACGAGCCGACGAAGCCGAACAGCGCAATTAGCAGGGCACCTTCGAAGTAGGTGTCACTGGCATAACGGATACCCAGCACCAGCATGGTCAGCATGGCCAGGATGTACAGGTAGTCCAGCGCCAGCACCCGGTCCTGGGCGGACGGGCCACGGAACAGCCGGATCAGCGCCAGGCCCATGGCCAAGGCGAAGATGAACAGGCTGGCAAGGACAGCATTGGCGAGCAGGCCTGTCATTGGAATATCTCCATCAGCGGGCGTTCATAGGTGTCCTTGAAGTGCTGGATAAAGGCCGCCTCATCGTCCAGATCGAACACATGCAGCAGCAATACGCTGCGGTCCAGCGCCAGCTCGGACCAGACCGTGCCGGGCACGACCGTAGTGATCATCGACAGTGCCGCCAGCCCATGTGCATCGTGCAGGGCCAACGGAATGTGCACGAACGCCGAGCGTGGTGGTTGCTTGCCAGCACGCAGCACGCCACGGGCAACCAGCAGGTTGGACAGGATCACATCGATGCCTACGCGGCCTATCAGCCGGGCGATGACCATTGGTCGACGCACGTGGGCATGCTGTGGGCGCAGTGGCGCCATCAGCAGTGGCGCCAGCACGCCAAGTGCGGCGCCCAGCAGCAGGTTGCCGGGGCTGACCGAGAGGTTCAGCAGCAGCCACAGGCCGAACAGCGAAACCGATAGCAGCGGGGCGGGGAACAGTCGGTTCATGGCTGCACCTGGATGTCGAGCGAGGTGGGGCCAGGAATCGGCCGGGCGGCCATCACGGCTTCAATGTAGGCATCGGGGGCCTGCAGGCTGGCGGCAGTGTCCTGGGTGTAGCGCAGCAATGGCTCGGCCTTGAGGCTGAGGATGATGCACAGGCCGAGCAGGATGACGATGGGCAGACACTCATAGCGGCGCAGCACCGGCGACGGGCGCTCCTCGGGCTTCCAGAAGCGCTGGATGCCGACGCGGCCGAAGGCGATCAGCGAGGCCATGCCGGACAGTATCAGCAGCGCCACCAAGCCCCAGCCCGCCGCACTCAGCGGCTGCTCGGCCGGCACGCCAAGACCCTGCGGGTTGAACAGTGCGCTGATCAGGTTGAGCTTGCCGACGAAGCCTGACAACGGCGGCATGCCGATGATCAGCAAGGCGCAGGCGATGAAGCTGAGGCCGAGGAAGGCCATGGTCCACGGGATGATCTGGCCGATCACCACCTTCTGCTCGTCGTCGAGGTTGATGCCCTTGGGTGGGTGCAACGACTCCAGCGGTGGCGGCATGGCGTCTTCCTCTTCGTCCAGCGGCACTTCGTTGGCCGAGCGCGAGCGTTCGACCAGTTCGGCGAGCAGGAACAGCGCGCACAGCGCCAGGGTCGAGTTGACCAGGTAGAACAGCGCCGCACCCGTCAGCGCCGATTGGGCAAAGCCGACGGCGCCAAGCAGGGTGCCGGCCGAGACCAGGATGCTGAGCGCCGCCATGCGTTCCAGGCGTTGTGCCGCCAGGATCGACACTGCTGCCACTGCCAGGGTGACCAGGCCACCGTACACCAGCCATTCGCCACCGAAATGCGCCGAGGCCCCAGCCTGCCCGGAGAACAGCAGGGTCCACAGGCGCAGCAGGGCGTACAGGCCGACCTTGGTCATGATGGCGAACAACGCAGCTACCGGTGCGCTGGCCGAGGAGTAGGCGGGCACCAGCCAGAAGTTCAGCGGCCAGATACCGGCCTTGACCAGGAAGGCCATGGCCAGGATTGCCGCACCGGCATGCAGCAGGCCACGGTCGGCCTCCGGTACCAGTGGGATCTTCAGCGCCAGGTCGGCCATGTTCAGGGTGCCGGTTACCCCATACAGCATTGCCGCGCCGATCAGGAACAGCGACGAGGCGAACAGGTTGATGGCGATGTAGTGGAGGCCGGCACGTACCCGTGCACGCCCCGAGCCATGTAGCAGCAAGCCATAGGAAGCTGCCAGCAGCACCTCGAAGAATACGAACAGGTTGAACAGGTCGGCGGTGAGAAAGGCGCCGTACAGGCCCATCAGCTGAATCTGGAACAGCGCATGGAAGCTGGCCCCGGCCCCGTCCCAGCGGGCGCGGGCAAACAACAGGGCGCTAAAGCCGATGATCCCGGTGAGGGTCAGCAGCAGCGCCGACAGGTGGTCCACCACCAGGACGATCCCGAACGGTGCAGGCCAGTTGCCCGGCAGGTAGACGCCGATCGACTCCGCCTGGCCCTGGGTGCGCACCCACAGCAGCAGGCTCACCGCGACGGCCAGGCCGGCGAAGGTCGACAGCAGGTTGAGGCGGGCCTTGATATGCCGGTGTTTTTCCCCCAGCAACAACATCACGGCTGCCGTTAACAGTGGCAGCAGGATGGGCGCGACAATCAGTTGGCTCATGCCATTCATTCGTCACGCTCCCGGCCATCCACGTGGTCGGTGCCGGTCAGGCCGCGCGAGGCCAGCAACACCACCAGGAACAGCGCGGTCATGGCAAAGCTGATGACGATGGCCGTCAGTACCAGGGCCTGGGGCAACGGGTCGGTGTAGTGCAGCAGGTCCTGGGTGACGCCATCCTTGATGATCGGTTCCTTGCCGATGAACAGGCTGCCCATGCTGAAGATGAACAGGTTCACGCCGTACGACAGCAGGCACAGGCCCATGATCACCTGGTAGGTCCGCGGGCGCAGGATCAGCCACACCCCCGAGGCGGCCAGCACGCCGATGGCGACTGCAATGACTTCTTCCATCAGGCGGCTCCTGCTTGGCTGGTTTTCGATGAATTGCCCGGGCGGTAAGCGCGCACCGACTGGTGCGCCAGGGCAGTGAGGATCAGCAGGGTCGAGCCGACCACCACGGTGTACACGCCAACATCGAAGAACAGCGCGCTGGCCACGTGCACATCACCGAGCAACGGCAGGTGCAAGTGGGCGGTATGGGTGGTCAGGAACGGGTAGCCCAGCAGCATGGCACCGACCCCTGTCAGGGTGGCGCACAGCAATCCGGTACCCATCCAGCGCAGTGGGCGCAGGCTCATCTGCGCCTCTACCCACTGGGTGCCAGCCACCATGTACTGCAGGATGAACGCCACCGACATCACCAGGCCGGCGACGAAACCGCCACCTGGCTGGTTGTGGCCACGCATGAACAGGTACATCGACACCAGCAGGGCGATGGGCAGCAGCAGGCGCACCAGCACCGCAGGCACCATCATGAAGCCCAGGGCGGTGTCGGTGGCATGCCGCGGGTTGATCAGGTCGGTGACCACATCAGGCGCGAGCTGGCGTTGTTGCGCCGGCAACTGCATGCTTTCTTTCGGCGGGCGGAAGCGCCGCAGCAGGGCGAACACGGTCAGCGCCACGGCCACCAGCACGGTGATTTCACCGAGGGTATCGAAGCCACGGAAGTCGACCAGCATGACATTCACCACATTGGTGCCGCCGCCTTGGGGCAGCGCCCGGCTCAGGTAGAACGAGGAAATGTCGTTGGGCGTCGGCCGGGTCAGCATGGCGTAAGACAGCACGGCCATGCCGCCACCCACCAGCACTGCCAGTAGCAGGTCGCGCAGGCGACGCATGCGCGCGCGTTCCAGGCTGCCCGGTAGCGGCGATACGCCTTCGATACGCCGTGGCAGCCAGCGCAGGCCCAGCAGGATCAGCACCGTGGTGACCACCTCCACCACCAGCTGGGTCAGGGCCAGGTCGGGAGCGGAGAACCAGACAAAGGTAATGCAGGTCATCAGGCCGCAGACACTGACCATGATCAGTGCCGCGAGGCGGTGGTACTTGGCCTGGTAAGCGGCGCCGATGGCGCAGGCAATGGCGATCAGCCACAGCGCGACGAACACGCCCGAACCCGGAATCTTGGGCCGGTCGCCCCAGCTGAGCCCGCCGTAGAGCATGGGCGTGAGGCCGGCGAGGAAGGCGGCGAGCACCAGCATGAACAGTTGTGACTGAAGGCGGCGGGTGGTGAACAGGCGCTCGACGTGCCGGGCCAGCAACATCAGGTGCACCTGGCCGTGCTCGAACAGGCGTTTGCCATTGAAACGTTCGATCACCGGTGGGTACGGGAAGCGGCCCAGGCGCAGTTGCTTGCGCAGCAGCAGGTACAGCACGATGCCGCCGCTCATGGCCACCAGGCTCATGATCAGCGGCGCGTTCCAGCCATGCCAGATGGCCAGGCTGTACTCTGGCAGGGTACCGCCTACTACCGGAAGGGCTGCGGCGGCCAGCAGCGGGCCGACCGACTGGGCGGGGAAAATGCCCACCACCAGGCAGGTGAGTACCAGCAGTTCGACCGGCGCACGCATCCAGCGTGGTGGTTCGTGCGGGGTGTGGGGCAGGTCCTGCGCAGTGGGGCCGAAGAACACATCTACGGTAAAGCGCAGGGCATAGGCCACGCTGAAGGTACCGGCCAGTGTGGCGATCACCGGCAGCGTTGCTTCGACCCAGGCGGTAGAACTGATGAACACCGTTTCGGCAAAGAACATTTCCTTGGACAGGAAACCGTTCATCAGCGGCACGCCGGCCATGGAGGCGCTGGCCACCATGGCCAGGGTGGCGGTGTAGGGCACCAGGCGGATCAGGCCGCTGAGACGGCGGATGTCACGGGTGCCGCTCTCGTGGTCAATGATGCCGGCGGCCATGAACAGCGAGGCCTTGAAGGTGGCGTGGTTGAGGATGTGGAACACCGCCGCGACCGCGGCCAGCGGGCTGTTCAGGCCCAGCAGCAGGGTAATCAGGCCCAGGTGGCTGATGGTTGAATAGGCCAGCAGGCCTTTGAGGTCGTTCTGGAACATGGCGGCGAAGGCGCCGAGCAGCAGGGTGAGGGCGCCGGCACCGCCGACGATCCAGAACCACTCTTCGCTGCCCGACAGCACCGGCCAGAAGCGCGCCAGCAGGAACACCCCGGCTTTGACCATGGTGGCAGAGTGCAGATAGGCCGATACCGGGGTGGGCGCTGCCATGGCATGGGGCAGCCAGAAGTGGAAGGGGAACTGTGCGCTTTTGCTGAGGGCGCCGATGAGGATCAGGGGCAGCAGCACCGGGTACAGCGCATGCTGGCGGATGGTGTCGCCGGCAGCCAGGACCTTGTCCAGGTCATAGCTGCCGACCACATGGCCGAGCAGCAGGGCACCCACCAGCAGGCACAAGCCACCTGCGCCGGTCACCATGAGCGCCATGTAGGCGCCACGCCGGGCGTCTGCGCGGTGGTGCCAGTAGCCGATCAGCAGGAAGGAGAACAGGCTGGTGAGTTCCCAGAAGAACACCAGCTGGATCAGGTTGCCGGAAATGACCAGGCCGAGCATGGCGCCCATGAAGGCCAGGAAGAAGGCGAAGAAACGCGGCACCGGGTCCTGTGGCGACATGTAGTAGCGCGCATACAGCGACACCAGCGTACCGATGCCCAGCACCAGCAACGAGAACAGCCAGGCAAAGCCGTCCATGCGCAGTACCAGGTTCAACCCCAGGCTGGGCAGCCAGAGGAATTCTTCGCGAATCACGCCCCCGTGGGCAATTTGAGGGTACAGCAGTGCTACCTGGACGGTGCCGACCAGGGCCACGAGCCCGGCGAGAATGGACTCGGCGTTACGTGCGTTGTGCGGCAGCACGGCTGCCAGGCAACTGCCCACGAACGGCAGAAGCAATAGCACTATCAATGACATAGGGGCCTATTCTGGAGAAGTTTGCAAAGATCATACGTGCCGGGGAAGTGATCACCAACACGCAAGCTGTCGCAGAATCCTACAAACAGGCTGTGACAAGCTGTTTTTTTATAACAGTTTTTTACAAAGCATAGTCGCTGTTGTCATCTTTACAGGCCGGTCTGGCGCTCGCCTTCACTCTGGACGTCCTGTGCTTCGACGGTTTCGCGGGGGCGGCGTACCTTGAGTTCGCTGACTACCACCGCGATCACGATCAGCAGGCCACCGAGCAGCGCCACGCCCGGCAGGCGTTCGCCGGCGATGCGCCCGACGATCCCGGCCCACACCGGTTCACCGGCATAAATGAGGGTGGCGCGGGTGGGCGAGACCGACTTCTGCGCCCAGTTCATGGCCACCTGGATCACCGCGCTCATGGCACCCAGGCCTATTGCGCTGGCCAGCAGCAGCCAAGAAAAGTCGGGGATGCGCTCCTGGGTCGGCACGATCATCAGGAACGCCAGCAGCGAAGCAGTCGCCAGTTGCACCACGGTGACCCGGCGCACATCGACCTGGCCGGCGTAACGGCTGATCAGGATGATTTCGGCGGCGATCGCGACGGCGCTGACCAGGGTAACCACCTCGCCCTCGCTGAAGTGCAGGCTGCCGCCTTCCGGCCCGGCCAGCAGCATCAGGCCGATGAATGCCAGGCAAATGCCGATGCTGGGCATCAGGCCAGGCCGGCGGCCCAGCACCAGCCACTGCAACAGCGGCACGAACGGCACGTACAACGCAGTGATGAACGCCGACTGGCTGCTGCTGATGGTCTGCAGCCCCATGGTTTGCAGGCCGTAGCCGAGCATGATCGACACGCCTATCAGCATGCCGGCCTTGAGCTCGGTGAAGGTCAGCCCGGGCAACGCCCGCGCCGAAACCACGCCCACGAACAGCGCTGCCGCAGCGAAGCGCAGGCCGACGAAGAACATCGGGCCGCTGACGGTCATTACGTTATGCACCAGCAGGAAGGTGCCGCCCCACAACATGGTGATGAACACCAGCACCAGTTCTGCCTTGCTCAGGCGGAAGGTAACGGCGGGCGTGGGTGTTTTGCGGGCCTGGCTCATGGTCTTGCGCACTCGGAGGGGGCGGCGCACAATCGCCGCAAAGTGGGCAGTATACTGCGCAATCTCTACCAGTGAGCAATATAGTGCACAAAGATACTTCGCATCGGGCATCGGTGCTGCAACATGTAAGCCTCAACGTACGCAGCCTGCGCCATGCTTCCGGGTTGAGCCAGACAGCGTTGGCCGAGCGCTCAGGGGTCAGCCGGCGCATGCTGGTGGCAATCGAGGCGGGCGAGAAGAATGTCAGCCTGACCACCCTCGACCTGATCGCCGAAGCCTTGGGGGTGGCTTTCAGCACCTTGATCCAGGCACCGGACCAGCGTGACCCCGGGCGCATCGAGGAACTGGCCTGGGCCGGTGAATACCCGCAGAGCAAGGCCGTGCTGCTGGGTAGCAGTGCGGCACGGCGTGAGGTGGAGCTTTGGGAGTGGACCCTGGCACCGGGCGAGTGCTATTCCAGCGAGGCTGATGCCGAAGGCTGGAGCGAGCAGATCTATGTGGCAGAAGGGCAACTGACGCTGGTCATTGAAGGGGTTGAGCATCGGCTGCTGGTGGGGCAGTTCCATGTGTTCCCTAGCAACTGCCAGTATGCCTACCGTAACGATGGGGTGGTGGCAGTGCGTTTTGTGCGTAATGTGGTGATCTGAGTTTGCAAGCGTTGGGGCTGCTGCGCAGCCCATCGCGACAAAAGGCCGCTTCCACAGGGATCGCTAACGGTTCTTGCTTGCGCGTTACCTGTGGGAGCGGCCTCGCCGGGGCGTCGGACCGGTCGGAAAGGGGCGCAAAGCGCCCCCCATAGCTTTGATGCCGATCAGTTCTTCAGCAGCTCATCGGTCTTCACCACCGACGCATAGGCAAACGCCAAGGCTGCCATCGCCGAATCATGCACCTGCGCCGCCGGCACCTGCTTGCCGTCGAACTCCAGCGGCAGGGTAGCGCAGGCATCGTGCGCCACGGTCACCGTGTAGCCCAGGTCGGCCGCGGCACGGGTAGCGGCATCGATGCACATGTGGCTCATGCTGCCAACGATGGTCAGGGCTTCCACGCCATGTCGGTCCAGCGTGCTCTCAAGGTCGGTACCGAGGAAGGCGTTGACCTTGTGCTTGAGCACCACCGGCTCACCTGCCACCGGCTCGACCTTGGCGTGGATGGCCGCACCCTGCGAACCGGGTGCGAAAAATGGCGCATCGGCGCTGTCGAATTCATGCCGCACATGGACCACCAGGTCGCCGCGCTGGCGTGCCGCCGCCAGCAGCCGGGCGGCGTTGTCGGCCGCCTTGTCGGCGCCATCGAGGGTCCACTTGCCGCCTGGGAAATAGTCGTTCTGGATGTCGATGATGATCAGCGCCTGCTTGCTCATGCTGCCTCCTGTGGCAGTAGTTGTCGGGAGACGTTAGTTATAGGCTGTTTGCTCGGGCAGAAACCACTTGACCTTGACTTTGCTTGAGGTTTTACCCTGCTCGGCATCGCCAAGCATGCGTCCGTAACCAGGAGAACGTCGATGTCGGCAAACCCTCATGCGCTGTGGTTCACCCAGATGATCGAATACGAAGTGCCCAGCCTGTGCCAGCAAGCGCTGGCCCAGGCGCTGGTGGCGCGCAGCGAGGCGCTGGCCACGCGCTGCGAAGGGCTGCAGGGTGTCAGCATCCAGGCCAGTGACGATGGCAGCCGGGTGTTGCAGTACCTGCAATGGCAATCTCGCCAGGCGTGGGCGGCGGCGGCCGTGCACTTCGTCGAGGAGTCTTTCCTTGAACTGCTGGGCCAGCATCAGGCGCGGGGCGTCAACTTTGCCGCCTACCAGACCTTGCGCAGCCTGGTGCGTGGCGCTGATGGTGGCCTGCAGTGCGAGGTGGGTGAGCCTCAGGCATACCAGGGGGCGTAGTGCGGGTAGCGGTCCAGGCGGGCACCGATCACCATTTCGCTGATCCACGCCGCCAGGATCGAACTGTAGGCTTTCTGGCTCGCTTCGCTGGACAACGCGTGGTCGGCACCGTCGACGATGCGATGGGTAAGGGAGTGGGCGCTGACGAATGCCGAACGGTAGCTCATCAGCGTACTGTGCGGCACGTAGTCGTCCTGCTCGGACTCTACCAGCAACACATCACCGGCGAATTCTGCGCACGCCGCCAGCGCGCGATTGTCTGCCGGGCCCAGCGATTGCTGGCGGTAGGCGTTCAGGCGTTGGCGGTCGAGGGTTTGCTTGGGGATGTTCCATTCGTCGTCCCAGTACATGGCCGGCACCCGCAGGGCCAGCCATTTGACTGGCCGTTCGCGGGTCAGCAAGGTTGCCAGGTATCCCCCATAGCTGCTGCCGATGATGGCGATGGCACTGCTGTCTACGGCCGGATGGCTGAGCAGCCGGTCGTAGGCCACCAGCAGGTCCTGCAGGTTCTGTTCGCGGGTGACCGTCAGGCGTTGGCTTTCGGTTTTTTCGTGGCCGCGCAGATCGAAGGTCATGCACACGCAGCCCAGCCCGGTGATGTGCCGGGCACGGGCCAGATCACGCTGCTGGCTACCGCCCCAGCCGTGGACGAAGAGGATGCCCGGCATCTTGCTGCCAGGGCTGACCAGGGTGCCGACAATGCTGTCGTTGTCGACTTGCAGTTCAACGGTTTCACTCTGAACGGCCATGTTCGCGAATCCGTGCAAATTTGCTGAGTTGTCCGAGTTCACTGTCGTTTCCTTGGTAGAAGAGGGTGGCGTCAGCGGGCAGGTCGGGGGTGCCGAACACTTCATGGGTGGATGCACGCACCCGCTGCAATGCCGGGTCATCGGCAAATGCCTGCAGGGCCAGCAGCTCGGCACTGCTGGCACCGCCCAGGCGCCAGGATTGTTCGAGCACGCCGCTGCGCAGGTGGCCCTGGGGGGTCAAGCCGCGGGCGATGTCGTAGTTGCGCCGCGAGGCGATGAAACCGGGGAAGTGTTGCTCGGCGGCCTGCTCGTAGGCGATCGCCTGGTTGATGGCCAGGCGCACGTAGTCTTCCAGTGGTAATTGCAATAGCGCCTGGTAATCGCCACGTACCACCACCAGATCGGAGCCGCCGTACACCTCGGTGCCCTGATGGTCACGGGTCAGTTGCTGGGTGCCGTGATAGCTGCAGGTCAGGCCGGCGACGCGCACCTGGCCGACGCTGAAGGTTTCTACATCGCTCAAGTCTTCTTCGAGCACCAGCCCCCACAGCGCCAGCATCTGGTCATCCATGCCCGCCAGCAGAGGCTCTAGCGCGTCCGCACTGGTGATGACCTGCTGCCCCCGGCCTGCGCAGGCCAGCACGGGCTTGACCCTCAGGGGGCCGTCGAGCAGCAGCAATTGTGCGGCGCTGCGCGCATCGGCTTTACTGAACACGGTATAGCCGCGCAGCAAGGCGTCGCTTGCCTGTCGGGCGAAGTCGTCGGTCCAGCCCGGCGGGAAGCTGGCCCCGGCTGGTAGTGGGTGGGAGATTGCCTTGGTCGCCATGTAGGGGTGTGGCACCAGGCCGCCGAACAGGTCCTGCTCGCTGCGAATGCCCAAGGTGGCAGGGTGCTTGGGATCGACGAGCGTTTCGGTAGGTAGGTAATAGTAGTTATCAGCGGCGGTGGGTGCATGATCGGGATGGACGTGCTGGCATCCCAGCAGGCCGGCCAGGCCATCGGCTAGCTTCAGGTGCACGGCATGCTCATGGTCAGGCGTATGTTCGCGGGTATCGAGCAGCACTACGCCGGCTTTCGGTGCGCTGGCACTGGGCATGGTCATTTGCCTGTGTGCAATGAATGTACTGTGTCTGAAGCCGGTGTCCTGGGGAAGTTCAGCGGAACTTGATCGGTGGTCCTGGCCCTTTTGTAGGAAGCGTCCTGTTGGCACAGGGCGTGACGGGCAATGCATGCCGTGTCCTGGTCTTCCCGATTGCAGGGCTCTGGCGGCTGTTCCATTATCAGCGCATTGGATCAACCGTGATGTAGCCGCAGGAGAGCGCATGAACGTCCAGACCACCCTTGAACAAAGCGTGCCACAGCGCCTGGCGCATGTGCGCCAGGCCATGGCAGCAGGGGGCATCGATGCCTTGCTGGTACCTTCGGCCGACCCCCACCTTTCCGAGTACCTGCCCGGTTACTGGCAGGGGCGCCAGTGGCTTTCGGGTTTTCACGGCTCGGTCGGCACGCTGGTAGTCACGCCCGCTTTTGCAGGGTTGTGGGTCGATAGCCGGTACTGGGAGCAGGCGGATCACGAGCTGGCCGGTAGCGGTATCGAACTGATGAAGCTGCTGCCCGGCAAGCCCGGGGCGCTGGAGTGGCTGGGTGATAATGTCGAGCCCGATGGCAACGTCGCGGTGGATGGGGCCGTCATGGCGCTGGCGTCGGCGCGCCAGCTGGGTGAGCGGCTCAAGGCCCGTGGGGCAAGGCTGGTGACCGACAAGGACCTGCTAGCCCAGGTCTGGGTAGGGCGCCCGGCGCTGCCCGCCAACCCGGTGTATCAGCACTTGCCGCCGCACGCCACGGTAAGCCGGGCGGAAAAGCTCGCGCAATTGCGCCGGGGCATCCAGGCCAAAGGGGCTGACTGGCACTTTATTGCAACTCTGGATGACATCGCCTGGCTGTTCAACCTGCGTGGCAGTGATGTTTCGTACAACCCGGTTTTCCTGGCCTTTGCCTTGATCAGTCAGCAGCAGGCCATTCTGTTCGTGGGCCAGGACAAGGTGGACGCGCATTTGCGTCAGGTGCTGGCGGTGGACGGCATCGAGGTGCGCAACTATAGCGAGGCAGGCAACGCCCTGGCTGCTGTTCCGGTGGGGGCGCGGTTGTTGGTGGACCCTGCCCGTGTCACCTGCGGCCTGCTGGGGAACCTGGCGGCAGAGGTGGTGCTGGTCGAGGGGCTCAACCCCACCACCCTGAGCAAATCCTGCAAAGGTGACGATGACCTGGTGCATATCCGCCATGTCATGGAGCAGGACGGTGCGGCCTTGTGCGAGTTCTTCGCCTGGTTCGAGGCCAACCTTGGCCAAGAGGTCATTACCGAGCTGACAGTTGACGAGCAATTGAGTGCCGCACGTGCCCGGCGCCCGAACTTCGTGTCGCTGAGCTTTTCGACCATTGCCGCCTTCAATGGCAATGGCGCCATGCCCCATTACCGTGCCACCGAGCAGTCGCATGCGGTCATCGAGGGTGATGGCTTGCTGCTGATCGACTCTGGCGGGCAATACCTGGGTGGCACCACCGACATCACCCGTATGGTGCCAGTCGGTAGCCCCAGCCACGCACAGAAGCTGGACTGTACCCGGGTGCTCAAGGGCATGATCGCCCTGTCGCGTGCCACTTTCCCGCGAGGAATACTGTCGCCGTTGCTCGACGCCATTGCCCGGGCGCCAATCTGGGCTGACCAGGTCGATTATGGCCACGGTACCGGGCATGGTGTTGGCTACTTCATGAACGTGCACGAAGGGCCCCAAGTGATTGCCTACCAGGCGGCACCTGCACCGCAGACCGCGATGCAAGCGGGCATGATCAGCTCGATCGAGCCGGGTACGTACCGCCCGGGGCAGTGGGGTGTCCGTATCGAGAACCTGGTGGTCAACCGTGAGGCGGGCAAGAGTGCCTTCGGCGACTTCCTGCGCTTCGAGACCTTGACGCTGTGCCCCATCGATACCCGCTGCCTGTTGCCCGAGCTGCTGGCCAAGGAAGAGGTGGAGTGGCTGAACGGCTATCACGCGAACGTGCGTGAGCGTCTGGCACCGCTGCTCAAGGGTGATGCGCTGGCCTGGCTGCAGGTGCGTACCGCGCCCCTGTAAGGGCAAATGAAAAAGGGCAGCCTGTGAGCTGCCCTTTTTTCTACTTGCAGATGACGATCATGCTGCGGCTGGTGTAGCCCGCCGGGTTGATGCCGAACAAGTAATCACCGGCTTCTTCATCACTGTCACCAGAGCGGGCGATGACCCGGTATCCGCGCGTGCTGCAGGAGCTCTCGGCCTTGCTGTAGCAGTTGTCCCATGAGGAGGAAAGGCCGGAGCAATTGATATGCAGGCCCTTCTTGCCCCTTTTGACCTCAGTCTTGGCTGTAGCGGCACATCCAGCAATAGCCAAGATGGCCAGGATGAGAAAAATACGTTTCATTCCTGTCCTTAAATGCAGGGCGGATCAGCTGCCTGGCCCTGTCGTTATCGCTTCGCTTCTTCCTGAAAATATTCCCAGCGTCCGTGTTCGGTCCAGTAAATAGCGCAAAGATGATGATTCTGTGACAGCTTAATCAGCGAGACGGGCGGCTACAATCACTAATCCTGTCTCAAATGAAAATATTTCTCATATCAGTCTGCTGCAACAGCCGGTGTGGGCTCCTTGCGCATGGACAAGGTAGTGCCAACCGACGCGGCGATGATTGCCCCGATCGCCAGCCATTGGGTGAGTGTCAGCACCTCGCCGAGGAACAGCAGGCCGGACAGTGCGCCGAACGCTGGTTCGATGCTCATCAAGGTGCCGAAGGTGCGTGCCGGGATACGCGTGAGGGCAACCATTTCCAGGCTGTAGGGCAGGGCGGTGGACAGTACCGCAACGGCCAGGGCCATGGGGATCAAGGCAGGTGTGAGCAGAGCGCTACCGGCGTGGGCGATACCGATGGGGGCGACGAACAGGGCGGCGACTACCACCCCCAAGGCTGCACTCTGGATACCGTGCTCGGCCCCGGCGCGTTGCCCGAACAGAATATAGAGGGCCCAGCATACACCTGCGCCCAGGGCGTAAGCAGCGCCCACCGGGTCGAGTGCCTGGCCGCTGTGGCCAGCTGGCAGCAACAGCAGCAGGCCGGCGATGGCCAAGGCAATCCACAGGAAGTCGATCGGCCGGCGCGAGGAGAAGATCGCCACTGCCAACGGCCCGGTGAACTCCAGGGCCACGGCGATGCCGATCGGTACTGTTTGCAGGGCCATATAGAAGAGGAAGTTCATCCCGCCCAGTGCCATGCCATAGATGACCACGTTGCGCAGGGTGGCGGCGGTCATGCGTACCCGCCATGGGCGCAATATAAGCAGCATGATGATGCTGGCGAAGATCAGGCGCAGGGTGGTGGTGCCTTGTGCGCCAATGATGGGGAACATGCTTTTGGCCAGGGAGGCACCGGACTGGATCGATGCCATGGCGATGAGCAGCAAGCCGATCGGGAAGAGAGTGGCGGCCAGGCTGCGGGGCTGGGTGTTCATTTAGGTGCGGCGATCCTTGGGCGGGGTAGGGGTGAGCAATATAGTGCGCAATTGCTGGGGCGCGTGATAGCCCTCAAGTGGATTAGCCACAAATATTTCAAATCATTGAAATTAAAGGTTGACCTGCGTAATGACCGCCCTATAATGCGCACCATTCCAACGGGGTAGCGAAGTAAAGCTAGCCACCCGGTTGAGTCAAGTGTTTGAAGCTAAACGAGTTTCTCGCAAAAAACTTCAAAATAAACGCTTGACAGGCTCTGAGGAAAGCGTAGAA
>NZ_JAWRYH010000715.1:0-260 GCF_046534675.1 Pseudomonas sp. SIMBA_067
ACTTCACCCTGAGTGACGGCAAAACGGTCATCACTGTGCCGGCTAACAGCACCAGCGGTTTCACCACCGTGACTGCACCGGACAACGTCTACGTCGGCACCAACGCACCGGTTGAGCAGAGCTTGCAAGCAGTCAGCGGCGCTGCTGCGTGGAAGTTCGAGAACCTGGTTCTGGACAAGACCCCGGTCAGCACCGCTGTCACCGACGAGCCGGGTACTCCAGGCAACGAAGGCGATCTGGTCAAAGTTACTATCACCGCT
>NZ_JAWRYH010000716.1:0-260 GCF_046534675.1 Pseudomonas sp. SIMBA_067
ACCCTGGCCCGTCCGGATATCAAGGAAGCGGTGATCGATCTGCCTGCCGGCCTTGCCGAGCGGCTGCCCGCCGATGGGGTGTTTGTGGTTGCCGGGCAGCTTGACCCCAGCGTACAGACCACCGCCACTGTGCGTGAGATCGAACCTCAGGCCCAAAGCGCCACGCGCACCCGGCGTGCACGCCTGACATTGGCCGAGACCCCGCCCGCGTTTCGCCTCGGTACGGCAATCAGCGTGACCTTGAGCACCGCCATTGCGCC
>NZ_JAWRYH010000717.1:0-260 GCF_046534675.1 Pseudomonas sp. SIMBA_067
AGGTTTAATGAAATTCATTGTATCGTAAATAGCCATTCCCGCAGTGACCGAGCCACCCGGTGAATTGATATATAAGAAAATATCTTTATCTGGGTTCTCTGATTCTAAGAAAAGCATTTGCGCTAAAATCAGATTTGCCATGTTGTCTTCAACTTGGCCCGTTAAAAAGATAATACGCTCTTTTAATAATCTCGAATAAATATCAAATGAGCGCTCGCCTTTAGCTGTTTGCTCAACAACCATAGGGACTAATGCGTTTA
>NZ_JAWRYH010000718.1:0-259 GCF_046534675.1 Pseudomonas sp. SIMBA_067
TTTTTTGCGAGAAACTCGTTTAGCTTCAAACACTTAACTCGCTGCGATCTCTCGTAGCGGGAGGTGAATCATACAGCATTCAAAAACGCTGTCAACCACCTTTTTACTGCGGCTGGCTAACCTTGCGGCCTACCAGGAAGAAGCATGAGCTTCTACTTAAAGACAAAACCCCTACCTGCATACGCAGATAGGGGTTTTGCGAAATGAATCTTGACGATGACCTACTCTCACATGGGGAAACCCCACACTACCATCGGCG
>NZ_JAWRYH010000719.1:0-259 GCF_046534675.1 Pseudomonas sp. SIMBA_067
TGATTGGTGCCGGACTGGCGGAAAAGGTCGGCCTGCTCCATTCGCTGATGGTGAAGATGGCGTCACGCGTCAGCCGCCGTTATGCCAGCTACATGGTGCTGTTTATCGCCTTTTTCAGCCATATCTCCTCGGATGCCGCGCTGGTAGTGATGCCGCCGCTGGGCGCACTAATCTTTCTGGCGGTGGGCCGTCATCCGGTGGCGGGCCTGCTGGCCGCCATTGCCGGTGTGGCCTCCGGCTTTACCGCCAACCTGCTGAT
>NZ_JAWRYH010000720.1:0-259 GCF_046534675.1 Pseudomonas sp. SIMBA_067
GCCAGACCCGCGACAACCTGCCGTACTCCAACCGGCTCGACCCGGACAGCCTCAACCACCTGGACCGGCGCATCCTGCGCGAGTCCCTGCGCCAGGCCCAACGCCTGCAAAGCAGCCTGGCCTTGCGGTATCAGCTATGAGCCTGTTTGCCTGGCTGCGCCCCAGCGCGCCCGAGCTGGACCACGCCATGCGTCAGCGCCTGGCCCGGCTGCCCAAGCCCGCACCGCTGGGTGTGTGCAGTTTACGTGAGCAGCGCTGG
>NZ_JAWRYH010000721.1:0-259 GCF_046534675.1 Pseudomonas sp. SIMBA_067
TCTGCCATGCCCATCTCCCCCAGCGAAGAACGCCACCTCACCCTCTCTGTGCTCAAGGCCGCCATCCAGGCCTTGGGTAGCGTTGCCGCACGCAACATGGAAATCCTCCTGCACGACCTCGACCACCCGGAGCACTCCGTGGTGGCGATCGTCAACGGCCACCTGTCCGGCCGTAGCGTCGGCAGCCCGATTATTGCAGCCCCGGAACAGGACCAAGGCTTCAAAGCATTGATGCAGGCCTCGGCCGATCAGCGCGGCT
>NZ_JAWRYH010000722.1:0-259 GCF_046534675.1 Pseudomonas sp. SIMBA_067
TGGAAGTGCAGGGCGATATTCAGGTGGTGCAAAACTTCGTTGCGCTGGCAGATCTGGCAGAGTTCGACCCTGCGGAACTGCTGGCCCCTTATACCGGTGATATCGCCGCTGAAGGAATCAGCAAAGCCATGCGCGGAGGCGCAAAGTTCCTGCATCACGGCATTAAGCGCCAGCAACGTTATGTGGCGGAAGCCATTACTGAAGAGTGGCGTATGGCACCCGGTCCGCTTGAAGTGGCCTGGTTTGCGGAAGAGACGGC
>NZ_JAWRYH010000723.1:0-259 GCF_046534675.1 Pseudomonas sp. SIMBA_067
CGGCGCCACCCGAAAAGGAGGGACGCATCCCTTTTTGGGTATCTGCGGCCAGCGTAAACTGTGACACCACCAGCACGCTTCCGCCCGCCTGGCGAACACTCAGGTTCATTTTGCCCTGCTCATCACTAAAGATGCGATAGCCCAATACGCGTTCTGCGAGACGTTCCGCACGCGCGTTGTCATCGCCCTTTTCCACGCCCAGCAAAACCAGTAAACCGGCATCGATTTCACCGACCACTTCCTGATTGACGCTGACGCT
>NZ_JAWRYH010000724.1:0-259 GCF_046534675.1 Pseudomonas sp. SIMBA_067
GGGCCAGCTCACGCAGGGCGAACAGGTTACCTTTGCGGAAAAAGTTTTCGATGGCGCGTTCCGCGCGGTCGCCAATATAGACTTTGCCCTCTTTCAGCCGCTGCCGCAGATCGTCGGGCGGCAGATCGACCAGCACCACTTCGTCGGCGCTGTCGAAAAAGGGATCGGGCACGGTTTCGCGCACCTGAATGCCGGTGACGCCGCCCACCACATCGTTGAGGCTCTCAAGATGCTGTACGTTGACAGTAGTCAGTACATC
>NZ_JAWRYH010000725.1:0-259 GCF_046534675.1 Pseudomonas sp. SIMBA_067
CAGCATGTTGCCGCAGTTGGGCGCGCTGTCGCGTCTGGCGGCTTGTCGCGAGGTCGTCGAGGCAGAAATCAATCCGCTAATGGTACTGGCGGAAGGTAAGGGCGTGGCTGCAGTGGATGTCCTGGTGCAAGGGAAGTGAAATGTCAGAACGCGAAAGAATGGAATACGACGTTGTGGTGGTGGGTGCGGGACCTGGTGGGCTGGCCGCCGCGATCCGCCTGAAGCAGTTGGTGGCCGAGAAGAATCACGAGGTCAGCGT
>NZ_JAWRYH010000726.1:0-259 GCF_046534675.1 Pseudomonas sp. SIMBA_067
CTTTAACGCCCAAAGTGGCAAGCTCATCAACTAAGGTGACTAATGCATCTTGATTTTCGACAAAAGCAGACTCAGTCAGTTCAAACTTTAATAAGTGAGGAGCAACCTGATACTTAATCAAAATATTCTCTACTTTTTCGGTCAAATTAGTAATGGCTAGATTTTTTGCACTTAAATTAATACTAATACTATGATTGCTTATGCCATCGGATGCCAGCTTCGCAATGTCTTTACAGGCTTGTTCAATAACCCAAATTGT
>NZ_JAWRYH010000727.1:0-259 GCF_046534675.1 Pseudomonas sp. SIMBA_067
GCCCGGGTTCCAGCGGCAGTCGTCAATGCAGGGTTCAGGCGGGCTCGAGCCAGCGCTCGGTCAGCGCGCCCCAGTAAGCGGCGCCGGTCAGCAGGATGTCATCGTTGAAGTCATAGGCCGGGTTGTGCACCATCGGCCGCTTCACGCCATTGCCAATGAACAGGTAGGCGCCAGGGCAGCGCTGCAGCATCCAGGCAAAGTCCTCGCTGCCCATCAGCTTGCGGGTATTGCCATCCACCGCGTCGGCGCCGAGCAGTTC
>NZ_JAWRYH010000728.1:0-259 GCF_046534675.1 Pseudomonas sp. SIMBA_067
TCACTGCCATCCAGAGCAATGAATTCCGCACGCTGAACGAAAATCAGAAAGTTGAATTTTCTATTGAGCAGGGGCAACGTGGCCCCGCGGCAGCGAACGTTGTTACGCTCTAAGGTTGCCGTTATTACTCAACATCTCCATTTCCGCTGTCCATGTTGTCATGGTTCACAGTACCGTACATCGGCATTCGATGTGACGGAGCGAAACCCTTTGGGCGCTAAGTGTATTTTTTGTAAATCGACGATGATCACCTTTGATA
>NZ_JAWRYH010000729.1:0-259 GCF_046534675.1 Pseudomonas sp. SIMBA_067
GTTCAAAATGCCCGTGAATACTGCTCCGATAGATAGCACTTCGCTTCTAGATCCGACCGATTCAGATCAGCTGTTTCCGATTCGTGAAGTCTCGAGATTGACAGGCATCAATCCGGTCACGCTGCGCGCCTGGGAGCGCCGTTATGGCCTGATTCAGCCCACGCGCACCGAAAGTGGGCATCGGCTGTACTCCAAGAGCGATATTGAAACCGTTCATCGCATTCTCGATTGGGTTGAACGCGGTGTGGCAGTGAGCAAG
>NZ_JAWRYH010000730.1:0-259 GCF_046534675.1 Pseudomonas sp. SIMBA_067
GCGTGACAAAGGTCAGAAGGTGGCTTGGACTTTCACCCCACCTACCCAAGCATCATCCACCTCCCTCACCCCACCAGGGTGTCGAACGAACTGCAGGTTTGGGCGGACTGTCAGCCAGTCTGTGAAATGAATGCCATAGTTGAGCTCGGCGTTGTATTCGGTCTCCTGCACCGGCAGGTAATCGGGATCCGCGTAATCATCAACACCGTTGACCACGTTGGTCAGAGCCGCGTTCTTGCGATAGGCCGGGTTCACGTGC
>NZ_JAWRYH010000731.1:0-259 GCF_046534675.1 Pseudomonas sp. SIMBA_067
CCTACAAATTCTACATCACAACCAAGTTTCTCATTACCTTTAGCATCAATATAATAAAGCTGGCCTGACGTAGTACAACCAGATATAAATAAGATGATAACGAGTAATAAAATATGTCTGATATTCACTTTGCCTCCTTGTGCAAATAAGCCCGTATAAAGGGCTAAAACGTAACGGCGATTTAGTTAAACTTGGCCAAGCCCAAACTCAATCCCCGTGTAGTTTTGATATCCTAGCGAGATTGCGAGCATTTTGATGT
>NZ_JAWRYH010000732.1:0-259 GCF_046534675.1 Pseudomonas sp. SIMBA_067
GTAAACGCTGTCGACGCCCTGGATGTACATCGCCAGACGCTCCAGACCGTAGGTGATCTCGCCGGTCACGGGCTTACACTCCAGGCCGCCAACCTGCTGGAAGTAGGTGAACTGCGTCACTTCCATGCCGTTGAGCCACACTTCCCAGCCGAGTCCCCAGGCACCCAGCGTCGGGTTTTCCCAGTTATCTTCCACGAAGCGAATGTCATGCACCGTCGGGTCCATACCCAGCTCTTTCAGCGAGCCCAGATAGACCTCC
>NZ_JAWRYH010000733.1:0-259 GCF_046534675.1 Pseudomonas sp. SIMBA_067
CGTGCCGCGAGGTAAAACTCCGGCGCGCTGCTGGCCTCGGGTGGCTGGCCGCGAAAATCCCTGGACAGCGTCAGGTGCGGGCGATACTCACGGCTGACTGCCTCCACCCCCAACGGCAGCAACGCCTGCTGCAACCCATACACCAGTTGCAACAGGGCCGGCGGTGTCTGGTGGGCCTCCAGCACCAAAGCGCTGGCCCGCTGCCACACCTGCAAGCGGTCGAGCAACAGCCGTGGCGCCGCAGCCGGCAGCGCCAGTT
>NZ_JAWRYH010000734.1:0-259 GCF_046534675.1 Pseudomonas sp. SIMBA_067
TCGATGAGCTGTGCATGAAAGATTCTCCGGCTCAACTTGTACCGCCGCAGGAATCAAGCCAACGTCGATTAAAGGTCGTCTATGCCGGAAATATTGGAGCAGGTCAAGGCCTTCATCGGATAATACCTGAGCTAGCTCAACGCCTCGGAGACAGTGTTGAGTTTCACCTCATAGGCGCAGGTAGCGCGCTTTCAACGTTGATGCGCACACTGGAAGACGCTGGCGTTAGCAATGTAAGAATATCTACGCCTATGAAAAG
>NZ_JAWRYH010000735.1:0-259 GCF_046534675.1 Pseudomonas sp. SIMBA_067
CGGGTCTACGAATGCGACGCCCTGGCAGGTGATGGAGAACGGGCAAGTGCTCGACGCGGGGCGAGGTTTGCCGGCGATCGAGCAGATCAAGCAGCTGATAGGGGCGCAGCGCATCGAAGTTGTGAGTGATCACAACGAAGTCGATGGGCTGATTTTTGATGCGCAAGGTCTGGACCCTTTGATCCGCCAGGTGCGAAGCACATGCCGGTGGTAGCGCAAGTGCCTGCGCAGCACATCACTGGGTTGCTTGCACCGATTG
>NZ_JAWRYH010000736.1:0-259 GCF_046534675.1 Pseudomonas sp. SIMBA_067
CTCACGGCCCATCCAGCAGCGCTCGGTGGCGTTCCACTCCCTGGGGCGATGCAGCAGGAAGAAGCGCTCGGCGCCGCTCGGGTACTTCGCATTCAACGCGCGAATACCGTCGCTGGCAAGGTCGAGCAGGGCCATGTCGTCGGGCCGGGTCTGCTCGGGGGCATCCATGAAGTCAGTCAACAGGGCGAAATGCAGGTGCTCGTCACGGTTGGCCAGAAAGCGCACCTCAAGGCCTTCGACCAGTTCCTCGACATCGCCG
>NZ_JAWRYH010000737.1:0-259 GCF_046534675.1 Pseudomonas sp. SIMBA_067
GCTTTTGCCGGGGGTGACTTGCTGGGTGCCCTGGCTGGTCTCGAACAGTGAAGGCAGGCGCAGGCCTTGGGTGTAGGTGACGTAGAAGAACGTGTCGGGTATCAGCTCGACATTGATGCCGAAAGCCGGCGCGAAGCCGCCGCCGCTACTGCTGCCCTGCGGGGTGTGGTCGTAGCCTGTGACCACGCTGCTGATGCCTTCTGGGTTGCCCTCCACGCGGGTCGCACCGAAGTCGTTGAAGCGCACGCCGTTGAACGGC
>NZ_JAWRYH010000738.1:0-259 GCF_046534675.1 Pseudomonas sp. SIMBA_067
GCCGAAGATGACGGAAACAGGCAGTTTCATGGGTGATGTTCTCAAGGTTGTTGGCTGATTTGAGCGTCCAGGGACGGCCAATAGTGGGTGAGCTGCAGGTCGATCAGTGCCTGGCGGGTGAAGCCTGTGGCCAGGTCGTGGGTGATGTCGTAGGGCGTGCGGATCAGGCGGTTGGCCAGGGCGTACTGGCCCAGCGCGTCGTAGTGGGCCTTGAGCTGGGCATCGCTCTTCGGTGCTTAGCGTGATTCGCACGCCACCG
>NZ_JAWRYH010000739.1:0-259 GCF_046534675.1 Pseudomonas sp. SIMBA_067
TGCGGATTGTCGATAAACAGTTAGCTAACGACATGGCTGAATATGTTCTTACCCATGTATTAGCGCAAAAATTGCGATTAAAAGAATATTTTTTAAAACAACAGCAAAGTGAATGGAAACCCAAAAGAGCGTATAAGCACAATCAAGTGAGTATTTTAGGGTTTGGCGAATTAGGCCAAGCATGCGCCCAAAGATTGGTTAACAATGGTTTTAAAGTCAATGCTTGGAACAGAAGCCCTAAAACATCAACATTAGCAAC
>NZ_JAWRYH010000091.1:0-383 GCF_046534675.1 Pseudomonas sp. SIMBA_067
CGCGGGGTGGCAATTCGTATTGCACATCATCTGGGCGTGGTAAGTTTTTAAGGCGGTACAAATAGAAATTATCTACTTTTTGCTGTGCCCACTCGGTTTTACGTAAAAACTTAACCGCAGACTTAATGTCAGGATTATTTTTGAAGCAGTTGAGTTGTAAGTAGGCGTGCAGGAGTTCCCACCCATATTGCTCAACCAGTTCTTCAACCACTTGCTCTAATTTAACGCCTTGCAGTGGGTTATTACTGAAAAGTTCTTGGTTGCTCATAGGTGTTCTCTCGTTATTAAAAATACGGCCAGCATTATAAATTTAATAACGAGAGTTTAATAGTAAAAATGCTTAACTTTGACAATTAACCACAACACGACCACGAATTTGGCCC
>NZ_JAWRYH010000740.1:0-259 GCF_046534675.1 Pseudomonas sp. SIMBA_067
TTCCCTGCCAGAGATACCAGGAGGTGGCGCCCGGCAGCAGTGTGACACAGGCCGCCAGCCTGGCTTCCAGCGCTAGGCCAGCAAGGTGCTCCGCCGTGGCCTGATCGGGCGTGGTGCAGAGGATAACGACAGCATTCATCCTGTGACTCCTGTTTTAAAGAGCGCCGATGATAGCATGCTCCATCCGTAACACGAGGAGTGTGCTTATAGCAGCAATCCGCCAAAAATGAAGCCAGAGAGCACCGACAGCGCAATGGCG
>NZ_JAWRYH010000741.1:0-259 GCF_046534675.1 Pseudomonas sp. SIMBA_067
GTTTGTTTTGTAATTCAAGTAACTCTTTCATTGATCTAATATTGTTCCACAAAATTTGTTCCATTTCTACTTCAACATCCATATTAATTTCCCAGCTATTGAAGTCTTGGGGAAGCTTTGGAGGATTCTCAAAAAATTTCTTCTGATTCACCTGACTCCCTAATGATGCAAGAAAAAAACCTAGATCTGACTTCATTAATTTCTCACTGACATTTGCGACGGCAGAATTATTACTCGATACAATAGCAGCATTTTTTCC
>NZ_JAWRYH010000742.1:0-259 GCF_046534675.1 Pseudomonas sp. SIMBA_067
GTGAGGAAAAATGAGTAAGAAAATTGTTCTCGCCCTGGGCGGGAATCCGCTGGGCGATGACCTGGCCGGGCAAATGAAAGCGGTAAAAATTACTTCTCAGGCAATTGTTGATTTAATTGCCCAGGGACATGAAGTTATCGTCACTCATGGTAACGGGCCGCAGGTGGGCATGATTAACCAGGCCTTTGAAGCTACCGCAAAAACTGAAGCGCACTCGCCAATGCTGCCGATGTCTGTCTGTGTTGCATTAAGCCAGGGT
>NZ_JAWRYH010000743.1:0-259 GCF_046534675.1 Pseudomonas sp. SIMBA_067
AGACCAGGCCAAACAGCCGTTGCGCAAGCGTCAGCAACGCCTCGATCACGTTGTCCAGGGCAAAGTACGCTCGCAAGCTGTCCATGGAGAGCGCCTGCCCAGCCGGGTTTTCGAGCCGATGCAGGTAGCGCCTGGCCCATGGCTGCGCCGTGTCCAGGCCGTTCTTGTCAGCAAGCGCTTGCACGTGCACACGGTGCTTTTCCATGACCGGTTTGACGCGCGCTGCCAGGCCGTGCAGAAAGCGCAGAACCTGGGCAAG
>NZ_JAWRYH010000744.1:0-259 GCF_046534675.1 Pseudomonas sp. SIMBA_067
AGGCACAACAATGAGCTTAAAAACCATCACGCAGCAGCTTTTCTCTGACACTTTCGGTTACGCCGCTACGCATACCATTCAGGCACCGGGCCGCGTTAACCTGATTGGCGAGCATACCGACTATAACGACGGCTTCGTGCTGCCGTGCGCCATCGATTACCAGACGGTGATTGCCTGTGCCCGCCGTGACGATCGTCAGATTCGTGTGGTCGCTGCGGATTATGAAAATGCGCAGGACACATTTTCTCTCGATGAAGAG
>NZ_JAWRYH010000745.1:0-259 GCF_046534675.1 Pseudomonas sp. SIMBA_067
ACTGGGTAAGAATGAGGAAAATGAGTTATATACTAACCACCCAATGCGCAGACGATATAGGCTTAATCGCCAAAATTACCGGACTGTGTAATCAGCATAATTTAAATATTATTCGTAATAACGAATTTGTTGATAAAGATGCACAACGCCTTTTATGAGAGCAGAACTCACAGGCTAATCCCGCAGCGATTTTTTATTATAACTTTGCGAAGGATTGCAAAAGTGGTACTGCACGGCGAAGAAAAAACCAAAGTTGTAT
>NZ_JAWRYH010000746.1:0-258 GCF_046534675.1 Pseudomonas sp. SIMBA_067
AGCGTAGCTACTCACAACATTAACAAAGCAATAGATACTGAGGGTTTGATTCATTAACTCCACTTACTCTGTAGTATTACGCTGTAACAACAAATTTAGTTAATCTGAACTCTGGCTAAGAGATCTATTATCCAGAGTTCAGGTTAGTTAGCCATAAAAATACCCCCTGCAGTTAGCTGCAGGGGGTATTTAATATCATTAGTCAAAGCGCATAATTACGCGTTGTGATTAATTTAAATTATTGTGCTGGTGCGGTTT
>NZ_JAWRYH010000747.1:0-258 GCF_046534675.1 Pseudomonas sp. SIMBA_067
GTGGCTGCGCCCGACCCGGCCACGCAACTGGTGCAATTGGGCCAGGCCGAAGTTGTAGGCACGCTCGATGACGATGGTGTTGGCGCTGGGCACGTCGATGCCGGTTTCGATGATGGTCGAGGCCACCAGGACGTTGAAGCGCTTGTGGTAGAAGTCGCTCATCACCTGTTCCAGCTCGCGCTCGCGCATTTGCCCGTGGCCAATGCCGATGCGCGCCTCGGGTACCAGTGCGGCGAGGTCGGCGGCGCATTTTTCGAT
>NZ_JAWRYH010000092.1:0-382 GCF_046534675.1 Pseudomonas sp. SIMBA_067
TGCTGAGCGAGGCCTTAACCCCGATTCTGGTCGCACGGTTGCGTGAAGCGCAGCCTGCTCAGACGCGCGACATCAATCAGCTGACCCGGCGCGAGCGCGATATTCTGCAACTGATCAGCGACGGGATGACCAATAAAGCGATTGCCCGCAAGCTGGCCATCAGTGAAAGCACGGTTAAGGTTCACGTTAAATATCTGCTGAAGAAGATGAACCTTAAATCCCGACTTGAAGCCGCCGTCTGGGCGCTGCAGAACGGGCTGCACTGACCTTTCCCCCTTCCCGATGCGGCGCAGTGCCGTCCTGCCGGCCATAAACTGCCGCAGAAATCGCGAGCCGCCTCGCAGCCCCGCATCAGCGTCATGAGAACAGGCACTTTTTTGTC
>NZ_JAWRYH010000748.1:0-258 GCF_046534675.1 Pseudomonas sp. SIMBA_067
GCCGTTTGCCGGGCACATGTCAGGTTCTCCGGCCGAGATTTTACAGACCTGGGACATGTTATGCGGGGTTAAAGGAGAGGACCAGTATGTGGGCGCCCTCACCCGTAATTCGGTTCGCCAAGCGGGTGAAGAGTTCCGTCACCCCCTGTCTGACTTGACATCGGTCGAGCAAGCGCAGCGCTATGCTCGTGCGGCGGGTGCCAGTGCCTTTTTGGTTGGTCTGGGCTACCACAGCACCGTCGAAGTGCTTGAGGGCAT
>NZ_JAWRYH010000749.1:0-258 GCF_046534675.1 Pseudomonas sp. SIMBA_067
CTAGCCATACGTAAAAATATTTACCTGGTGCGTTTGGAATTTCAAAACCAAAATAAGGAGCATCACGGCTTATGTCCCACTGCTGCAAACCATCGGCAAACCACTCATCTAGCTTGTTCGCCATTTCTTGTTGGATTGTGCCTGAGTGTAGCCATTCTTTAAGCATGCCTTCAAAGGCGGGTAAGTCAAAAAAGTAATGTTCAGAATCTTTTAAAATAGGCTCAGCACCCGACATGACAGAGCGTGGGTTGATTAGCT
>NZ_JAWRYH010000750.1:0-258 GCF_046534675.1 Pseudomonas sp. SIMBA_067
CCCACAAATAACGGCCGAATATCAGAAAATTAAGGACTTACGCGCTGAAAATGGCATTAGTTTGCCCACAAAACTGGCGCACGAACGGACAATAAATTTATTTCTTCGCACGCAAGACGTTGATTTACAAAGGGCATTAAACGTTAACGTTACTGATGAACCCGTATGGCGTTCATTTGCCGTTCTACGCGAGAAGAAAGACGCTTTTTGATTTTTCTGGTTGTGTTGTGAAAAGTCGTCACGTATAGTTGCTCGTCT
>NZ_JAWRYH010000751.1:0-258 GCF_046534675.1 Pseudomonas sp. SIMBA_067
ATCCACCTCCTTATATGCAGTAAATTTATAGTAGCGGTATATAAACAGATTTAAACGAAAGGTATGGGCGGCAAAATGCTCAACAACTACTCACAGTCAGTGGCAGATTCAAATCTCCGACCGGTGGCGGCCAAGTCGGAAAATGATCTGAGTGAGTCTTCAAGTCTGATTTTTGCCTCTCGTGTTTTACTTCTTCCCGAACGCTTCGATGATTCGACCAGGAGCTGGTTAGTCTCCTCTGACAGGTGGACTAAAACT
>NZ_JAWRYH010000752.1:0-258 GCF_046534675.1 Pseudomonas sp. SIMBA_067
GTAATACCGATATTTACGCGCTGGGCGATTGCGCGGAAATTAACGGTCAGGTATTGCCGTTCCTCCAGCCGATTCAACTTAGCGCGATGGTGCTGGCAAAAAATCTTCTCGGCAATAACACGCCGCTGAAACTCCCGGCGATGCTGGTGAAAATCAAAACGCCGGAATTACCGCTGCATCTGGCAGGCGAAACCCAGCGTCAGGATTTACGCTGGCAAATTAATACCGAACGCCAGGGAATGGTGGCGCGCGGCGTTG
>NZ_JAWRYH010000753.1:0-258 GCF_046534675.1 Pseudomonas sp. SIMBA_067
CTCGCACCGCTTCGAGCGGGTCAACAAGCAAGGCCAGACGGTCTTTCTTGAAGCCTCTTACAACCCGATCTTCGACAGCAAGGGCCGGCTGTACAAGGTGGTCAAGTTCGCCAGCGATATCACCAGCCAGGTCTGCACCCAGCAAAGTGCCGCCGATGCCGCCCACGCCAGCTCCATGCAGACCGATGCCTGCGCGCGCAAGGGTACCGAGGTGGTGCAACAGGCGGTGCAGGTGATCGAGCAGATTTCCCAAGAGCT
>NZ_JAWRYH010000754.1:0-258 GCF_046534675.1 Pseudomonas sp. SIMBA_067
CCTGCGGCAGCGTGCCCAGTAGCACCCGCACCAACGGGCCGCCGAGCGCGAAACTGCGCTGCGCCTCACCGGCTGCGTGCAAAAGCGAGTCCATGTCGCTAAACGAGCGATCCCACAGGATGCCCTGCGTATCGACCTCATTGAACGTGCCTTGCCACTGTCCGTCTGCCTGATCGAAACCAAGGCGCAGGGCGTCATGCTGCTGCAGCACGCGTTGCAGCGCCGTAGCCAGATGCTGCGGATCAATGCTCACGCTTG
>NZ_JAWRYH010000755.1:0-258 GCF_046534675.1 Pseudomonas sp. SIMBA_067
CTGGCAAACATGTACCCAATTCTGACCGTTTACTTCTTATTTTCAACTATTAAACTCCCTGTTTTGGCTAAGAGAATAAAAATAAAACGGCCCGTAAAAAATTCTTATTTCTAACGAATAAGTCTGGCTACACAGTATCCGGATAAGGAAAAACTATGAAAAACCGTGTGACAGAAATTCTGAATATTCGCTATCCCATTATTCAGGCACCCATGTACTTTCTGACCAATGCAACGTTTGTTGCCGCAGTATCAAACG
>NZ_JAWRYH010000756.1:0-258 GCF_046534675.1 Pseudomonas sp. SIMBA_067
TCATTAGAATATAAACCGCGTTGGATACCATTTTTAATGGCTGCCCCCATAGCGCCTGCGCCCGCTTCTTGTAAGCCAAACGCCGATAAAAATATATCTTTAAGCATGGCAGGTACTTGGGTGAAGTTAATCAGTGTAATTACCACAGCAACAAGCACAAACACGATGCCCATAACAGGGACTACTCGCTCGGCAAAACGGGCTATGGCTTTAAAGCCCCCTAAAATAATAGAGCCCGCTAAAAGTGTGATCACAACT
>NZ_JAWRYH010000757.1:0-258 GCF_046534675.1 Pseudomonas sp. SIMBA_067
TAATGTCTATTTTTGATGGGCTTATTTAAATGTGAACTTTCTATTTAGGCACAAAATTTAATATACCACCGAAGACAGCGTTGTCAAAGGGCGCTTTTTGAGCTAATTGTGTTTACGAATTTCTTCTTCAGTGGGGTTTATTGGTTATTTGTTGAAATAATAAGCGATAATGTTTTTGTTAATTATTAACGTACAAAATGACACAAAATTTTCACTTCCTTTTTGTCACCAAAACCATTAGCCTTAGGCCACTAACAG
>NZ_JAWRYH010000758.1:0-258 GCF_046534675.1 Pseudomonas sp. SIMBA_067
TGTATCGTCGCCTTATCGATCAGTATGGGCTCTCCGAGCATGCCCATATTGTCTCCCGGCAGGAAGACTCCGAGGGTGACATTGAACTCGCACGTACGAGTACGCAGCCGATTCTGATCTCCAGTCCGCTCTTCGGGCTCGGGCTGAACTTCGCACGGCAGCCAGATATCCTTTGGGCTCGATTTGACCATGTCAAGGCGGATACGAACCAGATCATTCAGGCAGTTAATCGTGCGAATCGTGGCGAGCAACCGTGCC
>NZ_JAWRYH010000759.1:0-258 GCF_046534675.1 Pseudomonas sp. SIMBA_067
TGTTCATCCTCCTGTTGCACTTCCTGGAGCAGCACGGCGAAATCCTTCAAGGTCTGTTCATCCACTTCGCTGCCGTAACTGTCCTGCCAGGCGCGGCTGAACAGTTCCTGAGGCGTGAGCTGGTCGAGTTCAACCAGGCGCTCTTCATCGCGGTCTTCGCGGTTGCCCACACCTGCGTATTCGGCGGCGATGCGTACCAGGCGCACGGCTTTGCCTTGCAGGGCGGTTTCGATTTGCTGGCGCAGGTCCGGCTGTGGC
>NZ_JAWRYH010000760.1:0-258 GCF_046534675.1 Pseudomonas sp. SIMBA_067
CGTCGCTAGCCGGCTTCGGTAGCGGCATGCGTACTTTCCACAGTTGCCCACCTTCCTGGAACGAGAACATCTGCCCCTTGGGCAAGGCGATGATGTGTGCGGGTTCGATCAGTGGCACGGCGGTGGTGGTGACCCGGTCTTGCGAGGAGGAGGTGAAGTCAGTACGGGCATCAGGATCGGCGGTGTCCGTCGCGCCGGAGACCAGGGTGCGTGTCTGCACGTTGACCTTGGGCAACTGGTTGGTCAGCAGTTCGGCGG
>NZ_JAWRYH010000761.1:0-258 GCF_046534675.1 Pseudomonas sp. SIMBA_067
CTATCTTTAGCCATATCACACCTTAAAAACCTCAAAGGAAAGTTTGCTTAAATTAAGCTTAATTTAAGCAAACAAAGTGGGTGTATACCAATTCGCTGAATTAAATATTATTGTGGATGGGTATTAAGCACCCGCAATTTGCATTTGCTCAATCAGCACTGAGCCCGTTTGAATACCACCACGTCGCTCTATATCGCCACCAATAGCTGAAATACCTTTAAACATATCTCTTAAGTTACCAGCAATAGTTATTTCACT
>NZ_JAWRYH010000762.1:0-258 GCF_046534675.1 Pseudomonas sp. SIMBA_067
TTGGGTCTTATAGAGTAGGAAACGCAGCCGACTGTCGAGCCGCTGGCGACGTTCGTCGGGACTTAATTGACGGCGAACTTCGCTTAGGGAAACGCCTGCATGATGCACTTTTACAATCAGCGGTGCGGTCCAGGCATCCAGTAAATCCACAGACAGTGCATAAGGCGCGCTTGCTCCCGGAGCAACCTGATAGCGGATCCCAGCTTTCTCCTGCACGCTGGCGAGGGCCTGTTCGGGAATAAAAATGACCGGCGCAGA
>NZ_JAWRYH010000763.1:0-258 GCF_046534675.1 Pseudomonas sp. SIMBA_067
TTGCAGGCTCAGCAGCAGCAGTAACAGCCAGCTGACGGAGATCACGGTTTTGCCGCTTTTCTGCCAGCCAGTAAACCAAAGCAGTAAAATGCCAAGCGCCATCAGCAAAAGCAGAAACGGCAGGGGTAAAAGCAGCCCGCCGATAACTTTTTTAAGGGTAAATAACATCAAAAAAGAGTCCTGTTGTCCGAAAATAGAGCACCCGGAAGGGAAGATGGGGATGAAAGGTTCATTCTTCTGGTGCCTGTGACAAAATAG
>NZ_JAWRYH010000764.1:0-258 GCF_046534675.1 Pseudomonas sp. SIMBA_067
CCCGGCGATGAAGGTCTGCGCCAAGTACAACATCGTGGTGCTGATCCATACCGGCGACGGCCCGTACACGATCCCGACGATGTTCTACCCGGTGATCCGCGAGTTCCCGATGGTCAATTTCATCATCGGTCACTTCGGCATCCAGACCGGCGGCAACTACTCGTTCGAGGCGTTCTGGATGGCGATGGACACGCCGAACGTGTATTGCGAGTCTGGCTGGTGCTTCCAGTCGCGCATTGTCGAGTTCGCCCGGCAGCT
>NZ_JAWRYH010000093.1:0-381 GCF_046534675.1 Pseudomonas sp. SIMBA_067
GTTTCGCGGTTGTAGCGCTTGCCGTGGCACACGTCGCACGGCACGTAGACGTCCGGCAGGAAGTGCATCTCGACCTTCAGCACGCCGTCGCCCTGGCACGACTCGCAGCGGCCGCCCTTCACGTTGAACGAGAAGCGGCCCGGATCGTAGCCGCGCTCCTTCGCGGTCGGCACGCCCGAGAACAGCTCGCGGATCGGGGTGAACAGGCCCGTGTAGGTGGCCGGGTTCGAGCGCGGCGTGCGGCCGATCGGCGACTGGTCGACGTTGATCACCTTGTCGACGTGCTCGAGACCCTCGATTGCCTCGTGGGGCGCCGGCTCGGCCGACGAGCCGTACAGGTGGCGCGCGACCGCGTGATACAGCGTGTCGTTGATCAGCGTC
>NZ_JAWRYH010000765.1:0-258 GCF_046534675.1 Pseudomonas sp. SIMBA_067
TGGCTGACACCGTTCAACGTGTTCTGCGGGATCGGCGTGGTCGTGGCGTATGCGCTATTGGGCGCCACCTGGCTGGTGTTAAAGACCGAGGGCCGGCTGCAGGCCAGTATCATTCGTGCCTGCTCACCGATCACCCTGGCGACGGTGGCGGCGATGCTGATTGTGAGCATCTGGACGCCGCTGACGCACCCGGCGATCTTCGACCGCTGGTTCGGCCTGCCGAACTTCTGGTTCTTCCTGCCGGTACCGGTACTGGTG
>NZ_JAWRYH010000766.1:0-258 GCF_046534675.1 Pseudomonas sp. SIMBA_067
TTTCGCCGTCGTTGGGCAAGTACAAGGCGATGTGCCGGGCGCGGCGGAACAGCGGGTCTTGCGCCAACTGGCGGTACAGGCCGAGGGCGGCCTGGCGCTGCTGGGCAGGCGTCAGTGCGCGGCGGGCATTGCGCAGCAGGCGACGGAGCTGGGGGCGGGTAGGCGGCGCGGTGTCGGTCATGGCACGGGCGTTCCCAGTTGTCGCTACTGGTGTGGAGTCTGCCCGCAGCAAATGCAGGCAAGAGAAATAAGGCTCCC
>NZ_JAWRYH010000767.1:0-258 GCF_046534675.1 Pseudomonas sp. SIMBA_067
GGCGAAGGGGTTCGCATCAACGTCGACAGACGATCTCCTGAGCGCCATGAACATTGGTCGTCAAAGCATGTACAACGCTTTTGGCGACAAGCGCTCGTTGTATATGGAGGTAGTGCGAACGTATCAGCAGAAGATGCTGGCGATCCACCTCACAAGACTGAACGGGGAGGTGTCTGCGCTTAGCGGAATTCGGGCTTTGCTGTGGGGGTTGGCGCCATCCAACGCGGCAGAGCGAGCGCTCGGGTGTCTAGGTGTGGG
>NZ_JAWRYH010000768.1:0-258 GCF_046534675.1 Pseudomonas sp. SIMBA_067
CCGCGCAACTCCTCGATCGCCCGGCGGCTCATCAGGCGGAAGTCCGCGTGATCCGGCAAGATATCGACGCCGAAGCGGCGCAGCAGCCGGTAGTAGCCGCGCGCGCTGACGCGCTTGAAGAAGCCATCGCTGTCGCGCCGCTGCCGCACGCCGAATACGATCTCGGCGCCGGAGCGGTATTCGCCCAGCATGCGCGGGATTGCGTCGAGGTCGTCCTGGAGATCGGCGTCGAGACTGATCAGCACGTCGCCGTTCACT
>NZ_JAWRYH010000769.1:0-258 GCF_046534675.1 Pseudomonas sp. SIMBA_067
GGAATATATCACCGGGATCGATGATGATGATGAATGGACACCCAACCGTCTGAGCGTCTTCCTCGCCCATAAACAGCAACTGGTCACACACGCCTTTTTGTACGCTAACGACTACGTTTGCCAGGGCGAAGTCTATTCCCAACCAGCAAGTTTTCCACTGTATCCCAAATCGCCGTACTCACGCCGCCTGTTCTATAAACGCAATATCATGGGCAATCAGGTTTTTACCTGGGCGTGGCGTTTCAAAGAGTGCTTGTT
>NZ_JAWRYH010000770.1:0-258 GCF_046534675.1 Pseudomonas sp. SIMBA_067
GGCTGGATGATGGCGTAGCGAAAAACCTTGGCCTTGCGCTCTCCGTGGCGCGTGTCGGTGGCCTCGGGCTGGCGATCCTGCTCAGCGCACAGCTGGTCAACGTCGCCGGTATCATCGGCTTTATCGGGCTGTTTGCGCCGCTGCTGGCGAAGATGCTGGGTGGACGACTGCTCATCACCCGGATGCTGGTGGCTCCGCTGACTGGCGCGCTGCTGCTGTGGCTGGCGGACAGTTGCGTGTTGTGGCTCAGCACTCACT
>NZ_JAWRYH010000094.1:0-381 GCF_046534675.1 Pseudomonas sp. SIMBA_067
ATACCGGTCGATTTCGCCACTTCAACGGCATCAAGCGTTTCAACAAAGGTCGGTTTGGCACCGGCCTGGAAGGTTTCCACCATCTGAACCACCAGTTTTTTACCGCGCTGCATCGGGTCCGGTTCGGTGATCATATTGAGCCATGCAGGCGTGGCATGACGTCGGCCGTGCGGATCGTGGCCCATGTTAGGCGCACCGCCGAAACCGGAAAGGCGACCGCGGGTCACGGTTGAGGAGTTTGCCAGGCCATCGACCTGCAGGGTGGCACCGATAAACATATCCACCGCATACTGACCTGCCAGCTGACAGAAGGCGCGGTTAGAGCGCATAGAGCCGTCGCTGCCGGTGAAGAAGATATCGGGACGGGCGCGAATGTACTCT
>NZ_JAWRYH010000771.1:0-258 GCF_046534675.1 Pseudomonas sp. SIMBA_067
CCATCGCCACTAAAGACCAAGCTTGGGTAAAACCATCAACTACAATCGCCATTGCATATAAGTGTTCTTGTGGCCCTGCTAAGGCAATCCAAGAAAACATTAAGTTAGATGCAGCCATGGCTACGCCACTAATAAATAAGCCTTTTACTATGCCATATTTGTGGTTAAAAATACTGCCCAAAAAGGCAAATACAATGGTGATTAAACCCGTGCCCAGCTTGGAGTAATTTGCTATTTGGGTATTACTAAAGCCCACTT
>NZ_JAWRYH010000772.1:0-258 GCF_046534675.1 Pseudomonas sp. SIMBA_067
CTCAAGCAAGGTGAAGACAACAACCTCGCACGCCTGACCGAGAGCTTTCACCTGAACCTCGACGCACTGGGTTGTTTGTCGTTTGTCGTGGGCTTGTTTATCGTCCACGCCGCCATCGGCCTGGCCCTGGAACAGCGCCGTGGCCTGCTGCGCACCTTGCGCGCCTGTGGGGTCAGCGCGCGGATGTTACTCGTCAGCCTTGGCGTGGAACTTGGCGTGCTGTCGTTACTCGGCGGTGTACTGGGCGTTGCCAGCGGG
>NZ_JAWRYH010000773.1:0-258 GCF_046534675.1 Pseudomonas sp. SIMBA_067
GCAATTCATCAATATCAACTTCATCGTCTTCATCAACTAGGCTGTCGATATCTGGCTCTTCAATTTGAGCTTCAGTAGTTGGTTGCTCAGCATCGAGTAAACTGTCTATATCAAACTCATCGTCATCATCAGCTTGTGCTGTTACATCATCTGCTTGTTCATTATTCTCATCAAGCAAGTCGTCAATGTTAAAGTCTTCGCCCTCTTCAGCAAGTTCTTCACTAAGTGCTGCCATATCATCATTCGATTCACCTTTAG
>NZ_JAWRYH010000774.1:0-258 GCF_046534675.1 Pseudomonas sp. SIMBA_067
CACCACCGGCACACCGAAACTGATCCCGCGCACTCATAACGACTACTACTACAGCGTGCGTCGTAGCGTCGAGATTTGTCAGTTCACACAACAGACACGCTACCTGTGCGCGATCCCGGCGGCTCATAACTACGCCATGAGTTCGCCGGGATCGCTGGGCGTCTTTCTTGCCGGAGGAACGGTTGTTCTGGCGGCCGATCCCAGCGCCACGCTTTGCTTCCCATTGATTGAAAAACATCAGGTGAACGTCACCGCGCT
>NZ_JAWRYH010000775.1:0-258 GCF_046534675.1 Pseudomonas sp. SIMBA_067
GGTCCAGTTCGAGCATGGCGCTCCCGGCACGCGAAATCTGCGTGCTGGCGCGCTCCTGCATTGCAGCGGACGGATCATAAGCGGTTACCTCGAAGACGCGGGCGAGATAGGCTGCAGCCCATCCTGCGCCGATTACGCCGGCGCCGATGACGGCCACACGCTGGATGCTTTTCGTTCCTCGATACTGCATTTCTCGCTCCAGTGTCAGATGACATCCTCGGCCCGCAGGCGATCAACGTCCGCCTTCGTACGCCCGAG
>NZ_JAWRYH010000776.1:0-258 GCF_046534675.1 Pseudomonas sp. SIMBA_067
GCCGGCCCGATCTGTGCGTAGCGCCCCAGAATGTCACCCAACAAGGCAATCAACATATCGACCTGCGCCGCCGGGTACGCAGGAAAAGTAAACAAGCCGCCGTCATCGCGCGCCAGGTTGACGATCTCGATGCCAATCGCCCGGCTGTTGAGATTGTCCCGCCCTTCCCAGTGGCTTGCACCGGCATGCCAGGCGCGCTTGTCTTCGGGTACCAGGCGAAATACGCGCAACTCGTCATAACCGCTGGCGCGATAGCCG
>NZ_JAWRYH010000777.1:0-258 GCF_046534675.1 Pseudomonas sp. SIMBA_067
GTCTTGACCACGCCGGGTGTGCGGCCGGTGCTGGCGGTAGTGATCAGTTGGATGCTCGCGCACAATATTCTCTACACCTACATTGCACCGTTCGTGGCACCGGCCGGGTTGGCCGAGCGTGTGGATAGCGTGTTGCTGGTGTTTGGCATCGCCGCGCTGGCGGGCATTTGGCTTACGGCAAAATGTGTCGAGGCGTGGTTGCGCAAGACCGTGCTGGTCAGCCTGGCGACGTTTGCATCCGTGAGTGTGCTGTTCGGC
>NZ_JAWRYH010000095.1:0-378 GCF_046534675.1 Pseudomonas sp. SIMBA_067
GCCAGCAGTGCGCGGCGAACTCGCGGAATGAAAGCCCCGGGCGCAGCAGCTGGAGGTTATGGCTGACCTGCTGCGAGGCAATGTCGAGCAGCGCGCGCTGGGCCCCGGTCACTGGTTTGCCAGGGCAGACGAAGCTGCGCGAGATGTCCGACAGGTAACCGCCGGGGCCGACCATGTCGGTGTCGAAGCAGACCATCTCGCCCGCCTCGATGACTTTGTCGGTGGCGTCCTGGAACCACGGGTTGGTGCGCGGACCGGAGCTGAGCAGGCGGCTCTCGGCCCACTCGCCGCCCTGGGCCACGTTGGTGCCGTGGAGGATGCTCCACAGCTGGTTTTCGGTAATACCCGGCACCAGGCTGGCCCGCATGCGGGCGATGG
>NZ_JAWRYH010000778.1:0-258 GCF_046534675.1 Pseudomonas sp. SIMBA_067
GGGATTACCGAGAAGGACGTGACCAACAGCATGGTCGCCTCCCTCGCGGGCAGCTCGCAAACCGCGCCGACCTTCTGGCTGAACCCGGCGAATGGCGTGTCGTACTCCATCGTCGCTGCAACGCCGCAATACCGCCTGGACAGCTTGCCGTCACTGGAAGCCCTGCCGGTCACAGGGGCTGATGGGCAGTCGCAAATCCTCGGCGGCGTGGCAACCATCTCCCGCGTGCAAAGCCCGGCGGTGGTGACTCACTACAAT
>NZ_JAWRYH010000779.1:0-258 GCF_046534675.1 Pseudomonas sp. SIMBA_067
CCTCTGGGTTTGGTTCATATAAGTAATCCCACGCATGTGTAGATACTTCTTCTTCAGCTTTTGGCAAAGGGAGTAACTGATCTACTATTGGCTCTTGCTTCATGGTATTAACAAAGTTGTTATATACCAGGAATAAACGGTCAATTTTACCTTCAGAGAATGCATCAAGCATTATTTTTACCGGACCAATTACGTCCTGTACTGAAGGCTTATCTCCAAGACCTGCTTTTTTAGCAAGCACTTGACCACCAAAACGTT
>NZ_JAWRYH010000780.1:0-258 GCF_046534675.1 Pseudomonas sp. SIMBA_067
CAGACGACGCGTCATGCCCATGAAGCCGAGCACGTAGAGCGGCACGAACGCGACGTAGAAGCCGACCTGCCAGAACCAGAACGCAGCCTTGCCGAGCTTCTCGTTCAGCTTGAAGCCGAACGCCTTCGGGAACCAGTAGTTGAAGCCCGCGAGATAACCGAACAGCACGCCGCCGATGATCACGTTGTGGAAGTGCGCGATCAGGAACAGGCTGTTGTGCAGCACGAAGTCGGCGCCCGGAATCGCCATCATCACGCC
>NZ_JAWRYH010000781.1:0-257 GCF_046534675.1 Pseudomonas sp. SIMBA_067
TTCTTGTAGGCATTCAGCACGCTGACCGGCCAGGCATCGCTGGAGAAGGCCAGCCAGGCTGTGCCATACCGGTCGGTGTCAATGTTCAGGAAGGCGGAAGGGATATCGTGGTTTTCATTCACGCACTTTTCGGGCAGCGACGCGGGTAGGCCGTCTGAAGGTTCGTAGGGATTGAAGCGTCGCAGGTGGCCCTGTTCGCTGACTTCGTAGGCCTGCCAGACCTGCTGGTCCAGCAGCACATACAGGTAACCCATGCG
>NZ_JAWRYH010000782.1:0-257 GCF_046534675.1 Pseudomonas sp. SIMBA_067
TTATCGGCCTCCACCAGTTCCGGTATTCCGCTGTGCAGAGTAGAAACAACCGGAATGCCAACCGCCATCGCTTCCATTAGCGCCACCGGAATACCTTCCATATCGCCATCCGCACCTGTAACCGATGGCAACAGGAAGACATCCGCGTCATCGAGCATCGCTTTCACTTCATGGCTCGGTTTAAAGCCCGGCATCTCTATCACATCTTCCAGTTGATATTGTTCGATGAGGGTGCGCAGGCGTCGTTCCCACGGGCC
>NZ_JAWRYH010000783.1:0-257 GCF_046534675.1 Pseudomonas sp. SIMBA_067
GTCGCGTGTTCGCGGATTTGTTCGCCGCGCATGGCGCCTTCGCACAGCACCAGGATGCGGTCGCTGATGCCCATCACTTCCATCAAGTCGCTGGACACCACAATCACCGCGATGCCCTGGGCCGCAAGGTTATGGATGATCTGGTAAATCTCGGCCTTGGCGCCGATATCGATACCGCGCGTGGGCTCATCCAGCAGCAGCACTTTCATCGGCATCGACAGCCAGCGGCCGAGAATGGCCTTCTGCTGGTTGCCGCC
>NZ_JAWRYH010000784.1:0-257 GCF_046534675.1 Pseudomonas sp. SIMBA_067
GCTGCTGGTCGATCAGGATACGGGTGAGATCTTCGCTCAGGTCAAAGCTATTACTGGCCTGCTGGGTCTTCTTGGCAACCTGTTTGCTGGCCTGCGGCTGGGCGGTCAGTCGCTGCTGCAGTGCTTTGAGGCTTTGCTCGTGCTCAGTGCGCAGCTTGTGTAAAGCGGCTTCGTGTTCTGCGGCCAACTGCTTATGGCTGCGTGATTCGGCATCCATCTGCTCGGCGAGTACGGCGTATTCCTCGGCTTCGCGCTTG
>NZ_JAWRYH010000012.1:0-196051 GCF_046534675.1 Pseudomonas sp. SIMBA_067
GGACTCATAGCTCAGCTGGATAGAGTACTCGGCTACGAACCGAGCGGTCGCAGGTTCGAATCCTGCTGAGTCCGCCATATCCCATCAAGAAGCCCGCTCAGTTGAGCGGGCTTTTTGTTTTTCTGCGCCACTGAATTGTTGGCCATGTCGATCTAAGCTCTTCTGTAATGTTTGTGGTGTAGCTTGAGGCCGCTGGTGCGGCGCCAAATTCGATCAGGCATCGCAAACACATCTACGCACACAACAAATGTGCTTTAAACGCCAGAGCCGCCGTCGCACTGATAGCTTCATGCGTTGTCCCAGCTTTATCGCGCAAACGATTGTTCTGGCCAAAAATTTAAGCGATCTGACAGCTTTAGCAGTGTATGATTGCGCCCGTCAGCCCCGCCGGGGCTTGTGGAAAACCACCATGGACTTACCCAGTAGTTACTCGCTAACACGATTCATACAGAAAGATCTGACCGATTGATTCTCCCGGCGTGCTCCGCTGCTGGGAGTGGAGTTCGCCTATGACTGAAGTAGAAGTAAAAAAAGCGCAAGAAAGCCTGCAGGATCGCCTGGCCCAGGTGGTCGAACTGCTGCAACGCCAGCGTGTGGTCGAAGACCTGACGCACCGCCAGGAAGGCGCGCACAACGACTTGGTCGAAAACCTGGTCCACCGCCAGAATCTCGTCGAGCTGCAGCGCAAGCTCGATGATCTGCACCCCGCCGACATCGCTTATATCCTCGAAGCCTTGCCCCTGGAAGACCGCCTGACGGTCTGGCAGCTGGTGCGCTCGGATCGCGATGGCGACATCCTGCTTGAAGTTTCCGACTCGGTTCGCCAATCGTTGATCGCCGACATGGACGATCACGAGCTGCTGGCCGCCGCCAAGGAAATGGACGCCGACGAGCTGGCCGACCTGGCCCCAGAGCTGCCGCGCGACGTTGTTCACGAGCTGATGGAAACCCTCGATGCCCAGCAACGCGAGCGTGTGCGCTCGGCGCTGAGCTACGACGAGGAGCAGGTCGGTGCGCTGATGGACTTCGAGATGGTCACCATCCGCGAAGACGTCAGCCTGGAAGTGGTGCTGCGCTATCTGCGCCGCCTGAAAGAGCTGCCCAACCACACCGACAAACTGTTCGTGGTCGATTACGACGGCATCCTCAAGGGGGTGTTGCCGATCAAGCGCTTGCTGGTCAACGACCCGGAGAAGAAGGTAGCGGAGGTCATGGCGACCGACCCGGTGTCCTTCCAGCCCGAGGAAGATGCCTATGATGCAGCGCAGGCTTTCGAGCGTTATGACCTGGTATCGGCACCTGTAGTAGACAAAGGCGGGCGCCTGATCGGCCGTTTGACCATCGACGAAATGGTCGACCTGATCCGTGAGGAGAGCGAGAGCGAAGTCCTCAACATGGCGGGCCTGCGTGAAGAGGAAGATATCTTTGCCTCGGTCTGGCGCTCGTTCCGCAACCGTTGGGCATGGCTGGCGATCAACCTGATTACCGCTTTTCTCGCTTCCCGCGTTATCGGGCTGTTTGAAGGCTCGATCGAAAAGCTGGTGGCGTTGGCTGCGTTGATGCCTATCGTTGCGGGTATTGGTGGCAACTCGGGTAACCAGACCATCACCATGATTGTCCGCGCGATGGCGCTGGACCAGGTGTCGCCGGGCAATACCAGCCGCCTGATGCGCAAGGAGTTGGCAGTGTCGCTGATCAACGGCCTGGTGTGGGGCGGAGTGATCGGTGCGGTGGCTTTCTGGCTGTATGGCAGCTGGTCACTGGGTTTGGTGATGACCGCCGCAATGACCCTGAACCTGTTACTGGCAGCGCTGATGGGCGTGCTCATCCCGATGACATTGGCCCGCCTGGGCCGCGACCCGGCGATGGGGGCGAGTGTGATGATCACTGCCGTGACCGACAGTGGCGGCTTTTTCATCTTCCTCGGCCTGGCTACGCTGTTCCTGCTGTAAACCGATCTTTCCCTGTGGGAGCGGGCATGCCCGCGAACACCGGCGCAGCCGGTGCCATCCACCGCGTCGCCTGATTCGCGGGCTTGCCCGCTCCCACAGTGGTCCTGCAATGGCGTATGCCGTTGCCGTAGGCCAGCCACAAAAAAGCCAGCTTACGCTGGCTTTTTCATGTTCGCTGCAGACCTCAGGAAGCGTCAGCGGCCATTTCCACATCGTGAGCGATGAGGGCCACCAGGGCGTTCTGCTGGCGGTGGGACAGTTGACGGAAGCGCTGCAGCAACTCGCGCTCATGCAGCGACAGCTCAGGGCTGTCCAGGCGCATGCTCAGCTCGTCACCCAGCGCACCTTCCTGGATAAGGCTCTGTTCCAGGCGCGCGATGATTTCGGAGTTCATGCTGCGGTGATGGTTTCGCGCTACCTCGGCAATGCGCTCACGCATCCCGTCTGGCAGGCGGACGACGAACTTGTCAGCGGTGCGGCTCGAATAAATAGCCTGTTTCATTGGGCGCATATAAATTGACCGGAGTTTGGTTCAGGGGAAGCGGTTCTCAAATTGGCCGCACGGGGTGGAAGTACGACCGTGGCGACGACAAAATGTTCAACCGGCAGTAAAAATGGGTGCTCATCTTGCCTCATCATCGCCGTTTCCTTGGCGTCAATTCTGTGACAAATAGTGAGCCGGATAAAGGCTTTCTGCCAGTACCAATTATCAGAAATGAGCACTGGTTTGAAAAGTTTTACATGCTCCGGCTTGCCCAACCGTCAGTCTTTTGCCGTCAAAAACTGGTAAAACGCAGCAAAAGGCAAGGAAAACACCTAGAATGCGGCGGTTTCCCTTCATAGAGCATAGTGGCTATGCAACATGACGCAAGCGACCGTCGATCAGGGTCAGGCCGGTTGATATTTCTGATAGGACCGTCGGGTTCGGGGAAAGATTCCCTGATCGACGCTTCACGTGAGCGACTGGCGGCCGCCGGGGTAGAAATTGCCCGTCGCGTCATTACCCGTTCGGCCGAAGCCAAGGGCGAAGCCGCTCATGGGGTTACGCCCGAGCAGTTCGAGACCCTGCGTGCGCAGGGCGCATTTGCCATGCACTGGCGCGCCAACGGCCTGGACTATGGTATTGCGCAGCAGGTGGACGAGTGGATGGCGGCGGGCAGGGCAGTGCTGGTGAATGGCTCGCGGGCCTACCTGGCCGAAGCGCGCCAGCGTTACCCGGACCTGCTGGCGGTGCTGGTCGAGGTCAGGCCCGAAGTGCTGCGTCAGCGCCTGCTGGCCCGTGGCCGCGAAAACGCCGAGGAAATCGAGCAGCGCCTGGCTCGCAGCGCCCGTTTGCAGGCACCGCCCGATCCTTCAGTGCATGTGCTGGACAACTCGACAACCCTGGAGGCAGCGGTCGCAGCCCTGTTCGGGCTGCTTCGCGATGAAGGGGTTCTGCCACCGGTGTAGCAGTGCCAGAAAAGGATTACGCGAAAAAGCCCGGCAGGTGCATGACAAACGCCAGCATGCTGGTTAACATGCTGGCCATCCCGCTGCGCAGCGCTCGCTGCCGGTCGTAGCGTCTCAGTAGCTCAATTGGATAGAGCATCCCCCTCCTAAGGGGAAGGTTGCAGGTTCAATTCCTGCCTGGGACGCCATTTCTTGTTTCTCCCGTTTTTGCCTCCGCCTCCTGTGCAGCCGCCGCCGTCCGTTTGCGCGTCAGGAAGTACCCCGCCACTACCAGCACCACCGTCAGCACCGTGAACCAGAACTGGAAACGCGACGCCGGTTCGAACGCCTGGGTGCCGATCACTGCCAGCAAGGCGAACAGCGCAACGATATTGGCGTACGGGAACAGCCAGGCGCGGAAGGCCTTGGGGTCGATCGCTTCATGACGGGTTTTCCAGCGCATGGCCACGTGGGCGATGATGATGAAGATCCACACGACCATCACGAGGCTGCCGGTACTCTTGGCCAGGGTCATGAACAGGTCGCCGGCGCTGATAAAGTGCACGGTCAGGATCATCGTGCAGATCGACAGGCTCAGCAGCAATGCATTGATCGGCACGCCCTTGGCACTGGTGCGCGAGAACAGCTTGGGCGCGTGCCCGCGCTGGCTCAGCGAGAACAGCATGCGCGAGTTGGAGAACATGAACGAGTTCATCACCGACATGAACGAGACGAACAACACCAGTTTCATGGCCACCGCCGCACCACCGAACCCGGCCAGGCTGAACAGCGAAACATAGGGCGAGGCCAGGTTGGCCTTGTCGGTCCATGGCAGGCACAGGATCAGGATCGACACCGAGCCGACGTAGAACAGCATCACGCGCAGGATCACGCTCTTGATCGCGCGGATCACGTTCTGCCGCGGGTTCTCCGACTCACCTGCGGCCACGGCGGCGATTTCGCTGCCGCCCAGCGAGAAGATCACCACGATGACACCCGCCATTACCGGCGACAGGCCGTTGGGCATGAAGCCGTCGTGGGCGGTGAGGTTGACCAGGCCAGGCGACGGAATGTCGTGGTGCAGGCCAAGCAGGATCGAGATGCCCAGCAGCATGAAGATGAGGATGGTGGCGACCTTCATCGCCGCCAGCCAGTACTCCACTTCGGCAAACGAACGCACCGAGTAGGCGTTGCTGGCCATCAGTGTCACCAGCATCAGGAAGGCGCCTGCCCAGATCGGCAGCCAGGGTAGGAAGTCATGCAGGATGGCGCCCAGCAGGACTGCTTCCAGGGTGATGGTCATCATCGACTTGAACCAGTACAGCCAGCCGACTGCAAACCCGGCCCAGTCGCCGAGCCAGGTGTTGGCGTAGGTCGAGAACGACCCGGCATCCGGGTTGCGGCAGGCCATTTCGCCCAGCATGAACATGACCAGGGTGACCACCAGGCCACCAATGAAATACGACAGGATGGCCGCAGGCCCTGCCGATGCGATCAGTGAGCCCGAGCCCATGAACAGGCCTGCACCGATCACCCCGCCCAGTGCGATCATGGTGATGTGCCGCTGCTTGAGGCTTTGCTTCAAACTGTTGGATTGCATTTCCTTGTCCTCTCTTATTGTTGGGGGGACCTGACAACGTCCCCCAACGCAGGCATCGTCATGCGCCTGCGTCCACGCGTGGCAAATGGCTACCAGCCTGCCACCCTGGACAATAAGGCCAAGGACCTCAAACGAATTCTCTGCACAACATCCTGCCGATTTTTCCTGAGATCGGTTATGGCGCCGGTAGCGGTGCAGTTGACCAAGCCATGCACCACCTGAACATCGACACCGCCGGGCGCCTTCAAACGGGTCAGGTTGGGGAGCCTTTCACGACCCGCGGCACTTTCGCTACCGACCGCCGCCACTCCCTCATGCCGTGCCGGCCGCTTGTTGCTCTTCATCCAGGCCGTCCGCCTTGGCGAGCTGCTCTTGCGCTTTCTCCTCGATCTTGCGCTCGATGTCCTCTTTCATGCGCTGGGCGATCAACTCGTCGACCTTTGCTTTCATTTCTGGCGGCAGGGCGTCGTACTCTTCTTCGGTCAGGCCTATTTCACGCAGCAGTTTTTCCTTGATCATCTCGCCGGGTGACTTGGACATGAAGTCGTGAAACTCCTGCCGGGCAGTCTTGGGTGGCAGTGGTTCTCCGATCACCGGCTCGGTGGTCGCAGAACCCAGGTTTTGCAGCATCACCTTGAATTTGGCAAAGGCTTCTTCGCGAGCATCCTCAGCGTTTTGCTGAGCGGTGTTGCCTTGGCGCTGCTGTTGGGTCGCCGTGTTGGCGGTGGTTATTGGCGTGCCGGCTGGCGCAATCTCGGCCACTGTCTGCTCATCGTTGGCGTGCCGAGGCTGATGGAGCGTGGGCTGCCAGCTGACGCCGTTAGGGGCGATTATCATGTTTCCTCCTTGGAAATAGCGTTGGCAGCTACCCAGCGCAAAAGCCATGCCAGCGCTGTGCCGGTCGAAATCAGGCCTTTGGCGCTATTTCGGTTGCGCGCTGGCGGGCATATGCTTGCCTGTCCAAGGCATGATCTTGCCGCCTGCGGCAATTACCACCACTGTCGGCAGCCCCTTGACCGGAGCGCAGTTGCTGGGCATCAGGGAGAGCGTCCATGAATCAGGAAACCAGGCCGGCACCCGCCAGCTTCAGTGAACAGCAATTGCACACCTTGTTCGAGTTGATCAGTGATGGCATCTGGGACTGGAATGCCAACACCGGCTACGTCTATCGCAACCCCGGCTGGTACGCCATGCTCGGTTACGCCAGCCACTCCATGGCCAACTCGGTACTGACCTGGGAAAGTGTGATCCACCCCGAGGACTACCCGCGGGTAATGGCGCATTTCGAGGCCTATATCAACAAGCGCAACGAGCGCTACCTCATCGAATACCGCTGCCGTTGCCAGGATGGCAATTACATCTGGATCGAAGACAGCGGCTACATCATCGGCCAGAACGCAGACGGTTCGGTGGCGCGCATGCTCGGGGCGCACCGCAACATCGACGCCGGCAAGCGCCTGGTGGCGCAGCTGGAGCAGAAGAACCAGTCGCTGGAGTGCCAGGTGGCCGAGCGTACCCGCGAGCTGTCCTGGGTGAACCAGCAGTTGCAGCGGCAACTGGACGAAAACCTCGAGTTGGCCGAGCGCGATGCGTTGACCCGCATTGCCAATCGCTATCGGCTGGAAAAGTCGTTGCAGACGGAGTGCGAACGCGCCCAGCGATTCCGTCAGCCGTTGTCGCTGATCGCCATGGACATGGACGATTTCAAACCGATCAACGACCGCTACGGCCACGCCCGTGGCGATGCGGCGCTGGTGTTGGTGGCCGATAACTTGCGTACCTGCCTGCGCGAGCTCGACGTGTTGGCGCGCTGGGGTGGCGATGAGTTCGTCATCGTGCTGCCCCAGACCACGCTGGGCGAGGCGCTGGATGTGGCGGCGGGCTTGCGCCAGGTGATGGAGCAGCTGGAGCCGGTGGGCGATTGCCGGCTGACCCTGAGCTATGGCGTGGTGCAATGGCAGGAAGGGGAGGACCAGCATGCGCTGCTGGCGCGTGCCGACAAGGCGCTGTACCGGGCCAAGGCGGCCGGCAAGAATGCCATAGCCCCATAGCCTGACGCGGTCCGACAAGGGATCGCGCAGGTGATGGGGATCAGTGCCTGGATGAAAAAAGACCCGCAGCGCCTCTCGGCGCAGCGGGCCAAATCGGCCTTGGCCGCTTCAGTGTCAGATATGCAGGGCGTGGCCCAGGGCGCGCAATGCCGCTTCCTGTACCGCCTCACCCAGCGTCGGGTGGGCATGGATGGTGCCGGCCACATCCTCCAGGCAGGCGCCCATCTCCAGCGATTGGGCAAACGCGGTGGACAGTTCGGAAACCGCCACGCCAACGGCTTGCCAGCCCAGGATCAGGTGGTTGTCCCGCCGTGCCACCACGCGCACGAATCCGCTCTTCGCTTCCAGGCTCATGGCCCGGCCATTGGCGGCAAACGGGAACTGCGCGACGATGCAGTCCAGCCCTTGCTGGCTGGCCTGCTCCGGGGTTTTACCGACTACCACCACTTCTGGGTCGGTGAAGCACACCGCAGCAATCGCGGCAGGCTCGAAGCGGCGTGCCTTGCCAGCGATGATCTCGGCGACCATTTCGCCCTGGGCCATGGCCCGGTGCGCCAGCATCGGTTCGCCAACCACGTCGCCGATGGCCCAGACGTTGTGCATGCTGGTCTGGCAGCGCGCGTCGATGGCAATGGCGGCGCCGTTCATTTTCAGGTCCAGGCACTCCAGGTTGAAACCTTTGGTGCGCGGCCGGCGGCCGACGGCCACCAGCACCTGGTCGGACTCCAGGCGCAGTTGCCCGCCCTTGCCGTCGTTGGCCAGCAGGCAACCGTTTTCGTAACCTTCGACGCTGTGGCCCAGGTGCAGGGCGATGCCCAGCTTTTTCAACGACTCGGCCACCGGGGCAGTCAATTCGCTGTCGTAGGTCGGCAGGATGCGCTCACGCGCTTCCACCACGCTTACTTGCGCGCCCAGCTTGCGGTAGGCAATGCCCAGTTCCAGGCCGATATAGCCACCGCCCACCACCACCAGGTGCTGCGGCAGGGCTTTCGGCGCCAGGGCTTCGGTCGAGGAAATCACCGGCCCGCCCAGTGGCAGCATCGGCAGTTCGACGCTGCTGGAGCCGGTGGCCAGCAACAGGTGTTCACACTGGACACGCTGGCCATCAACTTCGACCTGCTTGCCGTCGAGCACCTTCGCCCAGCCATGAATTACCTTGACCCCGTGCTTTTTCAGCAGGGCGGCCACACCAGTGGTCAGGCGGTCTACGATGCCGTCCTTCCAGGCCACGCTCTGGCCGATGTCCAGGCGCGGCGAGGCAACGCTGATGCCCAGTTCCGACGGCCCGGCGAAGCGCGAGGTCTGGTGGAACTGCTCGGCCACATGGATCAGCGCCTTGGACGGAATGCAGCCGATATTCAGGCAGGTACCGCCCAGCGCCTGGCCTTCCACCAGCACGGTAGGGATGCCCAGTTGCCCGGCACGGATGGCGGCCACATAGCCGCCAGGGCCGCCGCCGATGATCAACAGGGTAGTCTGGATAGTCTGTTGCATGCTTACTCCACGAACAGGCAGGCAGGTTGTTCGAGCAGGCCACGCACGGCCTGGATGAACAGGGCGGCGTCCATGCCATCGACCACGCGATGGTCGAACGAGCTGGACAGGTTCATCATCTTGCGCACGACGATCTGGCCGTCGATCACCACCGGCCGCTCAACCATGCGGTTGACGCCGACAATCGCCACTTCCGGGGTATTGACCACCGGGGTGCTGACGATGCCACCGAGGGCGCCCAGGCTGGTCAGGGTAATGGTCGAGCCCGACAATTCTTCGCGGTTGGCCTTGTTGCTGCGTGCAGCGTTGGCCAGGCGCGAAATCTCGCCGGCATTGGCCCACAGGCTGCCCGCTTCGGCGTGGCGCAGCACCGGTACCATCAGGCCGTTGTCACCTTGGGTGGCGATGCCCACATGCACCGCGCCATGGCGGGTGATGATCTGCGCTTCGTCGTCATAGGTGGCGTTGATCTGCGGGAAGTCACGCAGCGCCACGACCAGTGCACGCACCAGGAACGGCAGCAGCGTCAGCTTGCCGCGGCTGTCGCCGTACTTGCTGTTGAGCTGCTGGCGCAGGGCTTCCAGGGCAGTGACGTCGATTTCTTCCACATAGCTGAAGTGCGCGACCCGGCGCTTGGCGTCCTGCATGCGCTGGGCGATCTTGCGGCGCAGGCCGATCACCGGCACCTGCTCGCTGTCGCTGCGCTTGGCATAGCCATTGGGGGCTTGCCCGGCGGCGCTCTGCGGCTTGCTCATGAAGGCGTCAAGGTCTTCGTGCAGGATGCGCCCGGCCGGGCCGCTGCCGTGCACATAGCGCAGTTCGATACCGGTATCCAGCGCACGCTTGCGCACAGCCGGTGAGGCCAGCGGCTTGTCGCCCGGCTGGCGCGGCACGATGGGCGCAGCTTCGTGGTTGGCGGGTGCCTGGTACGCAGCGGGTTTTACGTCTTTCTGCGGTTCTGGCTTGTCTGCCACAGGGGCGGCGGGCGTTTCTACCTGTTTGGCCTGAGGCACATCCACATGGTTGCCGCTGCCTTCCACTTCGATGCGGATCAGCTCGCTGCCGACCGCCATCACTTCACCTGGCTGGCCACCCAGGGCCAGCACCTTGCCGCTGACCGGCGAAGGGATTTCCACGGTAGCCTTGTCGGTCATGACGTCGGCCACCACCTGGTCCTCGGCGATCATGTCGCCGACCTTGACGAACCATTCCACCAACTCGACCTGTGCGATGCCTTCGCCAATGTCCGGCATCTTGATGACGTGCGTGCCCATTCAGACCTCCATGACCTTTTTTAATGCCGCACCTACCCGCGAAGGCCCTGGGAAATACGCCCATTCCTGCGCGTGAGGGTAGGGGGTGTCCCAGCCGGTGACGCGCTCGATCGGCGCCTCCAGGTGGTGGAAGCAGTGCTCCTGCACCAGCGACACCAGTTCGGCACCGAAGCCGCAGGTACGGGTGGCTTCATGCACCACCACGCAGCGGCCGGTCTTTTTCACCGACTCGACGATGGTGTCCAGGTCCAGCGGCCACAGGCTGCGCAGGTCGATCACTTCGGCATCGACGCCGCTTTCTTCGGCAGCCACCTGGGCCACGTACACCGTGGTGCCGTAGGTGAGCACGGTCACGTCATTGCCGGGGCGGGTAATGGCGGCCTTGTCCAGCGGCACGGTGTAGTAACCGTCGGGCACGGCGCTGTGCGGGTGCTTCGACCACGGCGTTACCGGGCGGTCGTGGTGGCCGTCGAACGGGCCGTTGTACAGGCGCTTGGGCTCCAGGAAGATCACCGGGTCGTCGCATTCGATCGAGGCAATCAGCAGGCCTTTGGCGTCGTACGGGTTGGACGGCATGACGGTACGCAGGCCGCACACCTGGGTGAACATCGCTTCCGGGCTCTGGCTGTGCGTCTGGCCGCCGTAGATGCCACCGCCGCACGGCATGCGCAGGGTCAGCGGGGCGATGAACTCGCCGGCCGAACGGTAACGCAGGCGCGCCATTTCCGAGACGATCTGGTCGGAGGCGGGGTAGAAGTAGTCGGCGAACTGGATCTCCACCACCGGGCGCAGGCCGTAGGCGCCCATGCCCACGGCGGTGCCCACGATGCCGCTTTCGGAGATTGGCGCGTCGAATACGCGGGACTTGCCGTACTTGTTCTGCAGGCCTTCGGTGCAGCGGAACACGCCGCCGAAGTAGCCGACGTCCTGGCCGTAGACAACCACATTGTCGTCGCGCTCAAGCATGACATCCATGGCCGAGCGCAGGGCCTGGATCATGGTCATGGTAGTGGTGGCCATGGCGGTTTCCGGGTTGATGCTGTTGTTGTGATCGTTCATCTCAAACCCCCAGTTCCTGGCGTTGACGGCGCAGGTGGTCGGGCATTTCCTTGTACACGTCCTCGAACATCGAGGCGGCGCTCGGGATGTGACCGTTGGCCAGGGTGCCGTACTGCTCGGCTTCTTTCTGCGCGGCAATCACAGCAGCCTCGAACTCGGCCGTGGTGGCCTGGTGTTCTTCCTCGGACCAGTGGCCGATCTTGATCAGGTGCTGCTTCAGGCGGACGATCGGGTCGCCCAGCGGGAAGTGGCTCCAGTCATCGGCGGGGCGGTACTTGGACGGGTCGTCCGAGGTCGAGTGCGGGCCCGCGCGGTAGGTGACCCACTCGATCAGGCTTGGGCCCAGGCCGCGGCGGGCGCGTTCGGCGGCCCAGCGCGAGGCGGCGTATACGGCGACGAAGTCGTTGCCGTCAACCCGCAGCGAGGCGATGCCGCAACCTACACCACGGCCGGCGAAGGTGGTCGACTCGCCACCAGCGATTGCCTGGAAGGTAGAAATGGCCCACTGGTTGTTGACCACGTTGAGGATCACCGGGGCACGGTAAACGTGGGCAAAGGTGAGGGCTGTGTGGAAGTCTGACTCGGCGGTGGCGCCGTCACCGATCCACGCCGAGGCGATCTTGGTATCGCCCTTGATCGCCGAAGCCATGGCCCAGCCGACCGCCTGCACGAACTGGGTCGCCAGGTTACCGCTGATGGTGAAGAAGCCAGCCTCGCGTACCGAGTACATGATCGGCAACTGGCGGCCCTTCAGCGGGTCGCGCTCGTTGGAGAGCAGCTGGCAGATCATCTCTACCAGCGACACGTCGCGGGCCATCAGGATGCTTTGCTGGCGGTAGGTCGGGAAGCACATGTCGGTGCGGTTCAGCGCCAGCGCCTGGCCGCTGCCGATGGCTTCTTCGCCCAGGCTCTGCATGTAGAAGGACATCTTCTTCTGGCGCTGGGCAACCACCATGCGGCTGTCGAAGATCCGCGTCTTGAGCATGGCGCGCATGCCTTGGCGGAGGATTTGCGGGTCGATGTCTTCAGCCCACGGGCCTTGGGCGTCGCCTTGCTCATCGAGCACGCGGACCAGGCTGTAGGACAGGTCGGCGGTGTCGGCAGCATCGACATCCACAGGGGGTTTACGGGCTTGACCTGCATCGTTGAGGCGCAGGTAGGAAAAATCGGTCTGGCAGCCTGGCCGGCCGGTGGGCTCGGGCACATGCAAACGCAGGGGGGCGTACTCGTTCATGCTTTTTACGCTCGCTCGGGTATTTGTTTTTGTGAGCTCTGAAGCGGCCGCCGCTGAATACCTGCTTGTGACTGGTAGGTCAGCGTCATCTACATCTTAGTGGCCCGGCAGGAGAATTTTTCTCTCAAGTTGATTGCCTTTGCCGAGCGGTGCAGATAAACATTCCGCATAAACACAAAAAACCGGTGATTTTGTCTCATGCGCAAACTCGATCGTACCGATATCGGCATTCTCAACAGCCTGCAGGAAAACGCCCGCATCACCAACGCCGAGCTGGCACGCTCGGTCAACCTGTCGCCCACGCCTTGTTTTAACCGGGTGCGGGCCATGGAGGAACTGGGGGTAATCCGCCAGCAGGTGACCTTGTTGTCACCCGAGGCGCTGGGGTTGGATGTAAACGTGTTCATCCATGTCAGCCTGGAAAAGCAGGTGGAGCAGTCGCTGCACCGCTTCGAGGAGGAGATCGCCGAGCGCCCCGAGGTGATGGAGTGCTACCTGATGACGGGGGACCCGGATTACCTGTTGCGGGTACTGCTGCCGAGCATCCAGGCGCTGGAGCGGTTTCTCGATTACCTGACGCGGTTGCCGGGGGTGGCCAATATCCGCTCGAGTTTTGCCTTGAAGCAGGTGCGGTACAAGACCGCCTTGCCGTTGCCGGCCAATGGCATGACCTTGCGCGAGTAGCCCATCTGTAGGAGCAGCCTTGTGCTGCGAAGAGGCCATCAGCACCAGTAGAGAAGCAGCGGCCATGCGGGCCTCTTCGCAGCACAAGGCTGCTCCTACGGATCCCGGCGTGCCCCGTAGGTGCTTGATATTTTAAACACCCCCAGCCTATGTTGTTGTCAGCGTACAACAACAAGGACAAGCGTCATGAGCACCGCTCCGCTTCAGGGCATCGATGAAATCGAATGCGTCACCCCCGACCTCAACGGCGTCCCGCGCGGCAAGGTGATGACCGCCGAAGGCTTTCTGGAAGGCCGCCGCCTGCAGATGGCCCGGGGGGTGTTGCTGCAATGCATCATGGGCGGCTACCCGCCGGCGAAATTCTACGGCAGCGACGACGGCGACCTGGCGCTGGTGGCCGAACCCAGCCAGGTCCATCGCCTGCCCTGGAGCAGCGACGGTCGCGCCCTGGCCATCTGCGATGCCATTGAACTGGATGGCCGGCCCTCGGCACTGTCCACCCGTGGCCAGCTCAAGGCGGTCATCGCCCGCTACGCGGCCCTGGGGCTGGCGCCCGTGGTGGCGACCGAACTCGAATTCTTTGTTTTTGCCCCCAACAGCGACCCGCAGCAGCCGTTCCAGCCACCCGTAGGCAGCGATGGCCGTCGCGAGCTTGGCCATTCGGCGTTCAGTGTCAGTTCCAACAATGGCCTGCGCCCGTTCTTCAAAGAGGTGTACCACTGCATGGCCGCGCTCGGCCTGCCGCGCGACACGTTCATGCACGAAATGGGCGTCAGCCAGTTCGAGATCAACCTGCTGCACGGCGACCCGCTGGTGCTGGCTGACCAGACCTTCCTGTTCAAGCATCTGCTCAAGGAAGTGGCGCTCAAGCATGGGCTGACCGTGGTGTGCATGGCCAAGCCGCTGGCGCGCACGCCCGGCAGCTCCATGCATATTCACCAGAGCCTGGTCGAGGCCGGCAGCGGGCGTAACGTGTTCAGCGACGAGCAGGGCCAGCCGACCGACACCTTCCACCATTTCATCGGCGGCCTGCAGGCGTGCATGGCCGACTTAACCGCGCTGTTCGCGCCCAACGTCAATTCCTACCAGCGCCTGTGCCACCCCTATGCCTCGCCAAACAATGCCTGCTGGTCTGAGGACAACCGCGCCGCTGGCCTGCGCATTCCGGCCAGTGCACCGGCAGCGCGGCGGGTCGAAAACCGTTTGCCCGGTGCCGACACCAACCCATACCTGGCCATCGCCGCCAGCCTGGCTGCCGGGCTGCACGGTATCGAGCAGCGCCTGCAACCTTCGCCGGCCATTCAGGGCGAGTTTGAAGTACCCGAGCACCTTAGCCTGCCGTGTACCCTGCATGCCGCGCTCGAACGGCTCAAGCGCAGCGCATTGGCACGGGAACTGTTCGGCAGCGAGTTCATCGAAGGCTACATCGCCAGCAAAACCCTGGAGCTGACTGATTTCTACGACGAGATCACCCCGTGGGAGCGCCGGGTGCTGGCGGCACAGGCCTGATCGCGACACGACCTGCACCGGACACGTCCCCGCCACCGCATTTTGCTGGCGGGGGCCTGCACTGACCGGCATTTGCCCTTATGCTGCTAGCACCTACCGCCACCTGACCAGGGAGCTTCTCGGTACGTATGCGAAATGTATGGAAGCCGTTTCAGTCGTTGTATTTCGCCGCGCTGATGATGTTGATCGGTTCGGGCCTGCTCAGTACCTACCTGGCCCTGCGCCTGGCGGCCGACAATGTCGACAGCCTGTGGGTGGGTGCGTTGATGGCGGCCAACTACTTTGGCCTGGCCGTCGGCGGCAAGGTCGGCCACCGGCTGATTGGCCGGGTCGGGCACATTCGCGCCTATGCCACTTGCGCCGGTATCGTCGGTGCGGCGGTGCTGGGGCATGGACTGACCAATTGGCTACCGGCCTGGGTCGGGCTGCGGATGATCGTCGGCCTGGGCATGATGTGCCAGTACATGGTCATCGAGAGCTGGCTCAACGAGCAGGCCGATGTGAAACACCGCGGTGCGGTGTTCAGCGGCTACATGATCGCCTCGTACCTGGGGCTGGTGCTCGGCCAGCTGATCCTCGTGGTGCACCCTGAGCTTGGCCCGGAGCTGCTGATGCTGGTGGCGATGTGCTTTGCCCTGTGCCTGGTGCCGGTGGCAATGACCCGGCGCATTCACCCGGCGCCCTTGCGCCCGGCACCGATGGAACCGAAGTTCTTCATCAAGCGCGTGCCGCAGTCGCTCAGTACGGTATTGGGCTCGGGGTTGATCGTCGGCTCGTTCTACGGCCTGGCGCCTTTGTACGCCTCAAGCCAGGGGATGGCGACCGAGCAGATCGGTCTGTTCATGGGTAGCTGTATTTTTGCCGGCCTGCTGGTGCAGTGGCCGCTGGGCTGGTTGTCGGACCGTTACGACCGGGCGGTGCTGATCCGTAGCGTGGCAATAGGCCTGGCGCTGGCGGCTGCGCCATTGGCGATACTGCCCAGTGTGCCCCTGGAGATGCTGTTCGGTATCGGCTTCCTGATTTCGTTGCTGCAGTTCTGCCTGTACCCGCTGGCGGTGGCGTTTTCCAACGACCACGTGGAAAGCGAGCGGCGGGTGTCGCTGACGGCCATGCTGCTGGTGACCTATGGCGTGGGCGCGTGTATCGGGCCACTGGCGGCGGGCGTGCTGATGAAAGTGCTGGGCCCGCAGATGCTCTATGCGTTCTTCGTGTTCTTCGCCCTGGTGCTGGTGTGGCGCATTCGGCCGAAAGCGGTTACCGGGCTGCACCAGGTGCAGGATGCACCGCTGGGCCACGTGGCGATGCCGGCGGCCGGTTCGCCCTTGTCGGCAGCGCTGGACCCTCGGGTGGATGAGCAGACCGTGCAGGACGTGATGCAGGCGCCGGTGGCGGCGGAAGACACCGAAGAGGAAGAGAAGGGCGCTGAGAAGGGCCTTGAGCCGGAGAGTGAGGTCAGCAAATCGATGTAGGCCGGCACTGGAAGAACACAAATGAAAACGCCACCTGAAAAGGTGGCGTTTTTGCATTTGGCCGACGATCAATAATCGTCCTTGTCGAACCGCCGCGCCTCGCGTTGCAGCTGGTACACAAAACTCTCGATCTTGCGCTGTGCCTGCCCGCTCAGGTTATGGAAGCGCACGCCAGCGAAGGTGGTGTTGATGTGCTCTTCATAGTGCAGGTGACGCAGTTCGACCATGGTGTCCACCAGGCCCAGCGGGTTACCCGCCTTGAAGCGCTCGTACACCTGGCCCAGTTGCAGGCGGCTTTCTACATCGCCTTCAAAACGCAGCTTGCAGCCGGTGGCCGAGATATCCAGCAGCTTGCCACGCAGGGCGCCGTTACCCTTCAGGTGGGTGCCATCGAGGATGATGTCGACCAGTTGCGACAGCTTCAGCGCGGCGCGGAAGGCGTTGCGGCGCTGGTGGTAGGTCATCTCTTGAGGCATGGCGCCGCTGTAGCAGCGGTGGCCGTCGACTTCGCTGATCTTCAGCTCGTGGTTGCATTCCCAGGCGATGCGCACGCCATCGTGGAAGCCCTCAACGCGGAAGTGCTCGCCGTTTTCGATGAATTTTTCACCGTCGCGCGGGATCATCTCGTCCAGTGCCAGGGTGTTGCTTTCACGGTCCACGTGCACCACGTAGCTTTGGAAGCGCTGGCTGCGGTCATGGAAGGTGATGATCAGGGGGTCGTGGCTTTCCTGCAGTTGCCGCAAGTTGGCCGCAATCTCCAAGGGGGTGTTCAGCACCTTTGGCGGTTGCGGGGCTTCGGTTTCATTGAACACGGCTTATCGTTCTCCAGGCAAAAGCGACACACGCAAGTTACGGCATTTTGCCAGTATGTTCCGTGCCTTGATAGAAAAATCACACTTGGCTGAGGGCCCGTGGCTTGGCCAGCAGCGAGGTGCTGCCGCGGCTGTCGTAGAGCGACGGCGAGTCGCCGCCCATGAGGATTCTGATCTGGTTGTTGGTGACGTGTTGCTGCACCTGGATGATCCGGCCGTTGGTCTGGTTGACCTGCTGGCAGTCATCCATCAGTTTCGACAGCATGTCGAGCCGCTGCAGCATCGCTTCGCCATGGGGCGATTGGGCGGCTACCGCTTGCACGCCAGTGCGATCGGCACTCAGGCCCAGGCTGCCGAGCAACTGGCTGCGGCGCTGGCCATGCTGCTCGAGCAAGATGATCAGCGACTGCTTGCGCGCCAGAATCTGTTCCAGCAGCGGCATGTCGCGGCCATGCAGGGCGATCGCTTCTTTATTCAGAAGGTCGAGCAGTTCCTGCATCGGGGCAATGTCATCTTCGATCAGTTGCAGCAAGGTGGTGTCGTGCATGGCTAACTCTTGGCTTTTCTAGCGTCCGTGAAGTCAGCGCGCCGAACGGTCAGCGCTGGGCTTCGAAATCGAGCAGTTTGCTGGCGATCTTGCCGGCATCGACCTGATAGCTGCCGTCGGCGATCGCCTGTTTCAACTGGGCCACACGGGCACTGTTGACGACTGGCTCGTCGCGCAGCTTGTCGCTGATCTTCTGCAACTGCTGTGCCTCTTGGCTGAGGTGTACCGCTTCTCCGCTGGCGCTGGTGCTGGTGGCCGCTTCCTGGCTGGCGGCCGGTTTTTCGGCGCTGCCGGGCGCGGTATTGCCGCGCACGCCGCCCGTGACGGACGGAGAGTTATTCAAACGACTGAAGTCGATGACCATGATCAGGAACCTCTGGGTATTTGGACGCTTGCCTTGTTTTCGGCCAACCCGAAAGAAACTTTAGGCACAAATGCATAGCCGCCTGTCAGCAAGCTCGCGAACCCGTTCTCTGACACAGTTTAGGAAATGCGGTTCCTCACTGCCAGCGCAATCTGTGGCTGGCTACATACTCACCTCGACCTGGCCCGGGCCAGTAACCCGGGCCTTGACCACCCGTTTGGAGTTCAGGTTGCGTACCCGTATCTGTTCGCTCAGGCCGCCCTTGCTCAGGGCTTCGCCCGGCATGCGCACGCTGAGGCTGCCGCTACGGGCGATGATCACCACCTGGTCGCCCTTGCGCACCACCTCGGCCTGCTCCAGATGCTGCGGGGTGAGCACCTGGTCGATCACCGTGGGGCGCAGCATCTTCATGCCCACCGCCTGGTCCAGTTCGGTCAGAAAACCCTGGCCAAGGGTGCCGACATCGCGCTCGCGCAGGGCCACGTCGCCTTCGCCCACCGTGTTATCGCGCTTGAGTGGACGGGTGACCACCACCACGTCGCGGAACAGCCGCACCGTGGCCGGGACAAACACCGTCCACGGGGCCGTACTGTCGCAGCGCACCCGTACCGTTACCCGGCCAAGTGGCAGGGAAGGGCTTTCCAGCGAGGCGTCCAGCTGCTGGCTGCACAACGGCATGCGCAGGCGGGGGTCCAGCGGGTTGACCTGGATTTCATAGCGGCCGGGGGTCTGGGTGGTGGCCAGGTAATCTTCTACCGTGAATTCAAGAAACCCTTGGGTGACACCGATAAGCTGTTCAGGCAAGGTAAGCGCGTCCGCTACCGTGCGAACGCCGGGCGCCAGCAGGCACAGCGTGGCCAGCGAGCCAGTCAGCAGGCGCGTCAATCGTCGGAAAAATGTCGTTTTCGTATGCATGACGCTCAAAAAAGCAAAGCCCGTGCCGACTCGTAACTTGAGTTGCAACGAAAGGCTGAAAGATTAAGGAGTCTGGCATGGCGGGTGTTATGGATTCGGTCAACCAGCGCACGCAGCTGGTGGGGCAGAATCGCCTGGAATTGCTGCTGTTCCGCCTCAATGGCGAACAGCTTTATGGCATCAACGTGTTCAAGGTCAGGGAAGTGCTGCAATGCCCTGCGCTGACCCTGCTGCCCAAGGCGCACCCTGTGGTGCGTGGCGTTGCCAACATCCGCGGGGCGACCATCCCGATCCTCGACTTGTCGATGGCCACCGGGTTACGGCCGCTGCAGGAAGAAACACGCAACAGCTTCGTGATCATCACCGAGTACAACACCAAGACCCAGGGCTTCCTGGTGCACTCGGTGGAGCGCATCGTCAACATGAACTGGGAAGAGATCCATCCGCCACCCAAGGGCACCGGCCGTGACCACTACCTGACTGCGGTCACCCGGGTGGACAACCGCATGGTCGAAATCATCGACGTGGAGAAGGTGCTGGCCGAGGTTTCGCCGTCGTCCGAATCGGTGTCGGCCGGGGTGATCGATGCCGAGGTGCAGGACAAGGCGGTGCTGATGCGGGTGCTGACCGTCGATGATTCGTCGGTGGCGCGCAAACAGGTCAGCCGCTGCCTGCAGACCGTGGGGGTGGAAGTCGTGGCACTCAATGATGGCCGTCAGGCCCTGAACTACCTGCGTCAGCTGGTGGATGAGGGCAAAAAGCCGGAAGAAGAGTTCCTTATGATGATCTCGGACATTGAAATGCCGGAAATGGACGGCTATACGCTAACGGCGGAGATCCGCAGCGACCCGCGCATGCAAAAATTGCACATCTGCCTGCATACTTCGCTTTCCGGGGTGTTCAACCAGGCAATGGTCAAGAAGGTCGGCGCCGATGACTTCCTGGCCAAGTTCAAGCCGGACGACCTGGCCCAGCGGGTGGTCGACCGGATCAAGGCAGCGCATTGAAGCAGCCGGGGCAAGCCCCCGGCACCAGTGATTGAAAAGAGGCGGCAGTAGTGTCTACGGGTAATTTGGATTTCGAACAGTTCCGGGTATTCCTGGAGAAAGCCTGTGGCATCCTGCTGGGCGAAAATAAGCAGTACCTGGTTTCCAGCCGTCTCAACAAGCTGATGGAACAACAGGGCATCAAGAGCCTGGGCGAGCTGGTGCAGCGCATCCAGGCCCAGCCGCGCAGTGGGTTGCGCGAGCAGGTGGTCGATGCCATGACCACCAACGAGACCCTGTGGTTTCGCGATACCTACCCGTTCGAAGTGCTGAAGAACAAGGTGATCCCCGAGTTCATCCGCAACAACCCCGGCCAGCGCCTGCGCATGTGGTCGGCGGCCTGTTCGTCGGGGCAGGAGCCGTACTCCATCTCGATGGCAATCGACGAGTTCGAGCGCAGCAACCTTGGCCAGTTGAAGATGGGGGCGCAGATCGTTGCCACCGACCTGTCCGGCACCATGCTCACCAACTGCAAGACCGGTGAGTACGACAGCCTGGCCATTGCCCGCGGTTTGTCCCAGGAACGCCTGCAACGCTACTTCGACCCCAAGGGGGCGGGGCGCTGGGCGGTCAAGCCGGCGATTCGCAGCCGCGTCGAGTTCCGCTCGTTCAACCTGCTTGACAGCTATGCCAGCCTGGGCAAGTTCGACATCGTGTTCTGCCGCAACGTGCTGATCTACTTCTCGGCACAGGTGAAGCGCGACATCCTGCTGCGCATTCACAGCACACTGAAGCCAGGTGGCTACCTGTTCCTTGGCGCCTCGGAGGCGCTGAACGGGTTGCCGGACCATTACCAGATGGTCCAGTGCAGCCCGGGGATCATCTACCAGGCCAAGTAGACACAGGCGCGGTCCTTGTAGGAGCAGCCTTGTGCTGCGAAGAGGCCGGTGCAAGCGCAGTTGATCAACTGTTCTTTCACCGGCCTCTTCGCAGCACAAGGCTGCTCCTACAGAGGCCGGTATGGATCTCAGATAGTCTGACGTCAATTTTTTGTTTTGCCGCTTTTGCCGCCCGGCAATTGCCGCTTTCGCCGCCCAAGGCGGAAGGTCTTTGCCGCTTTTCTGGCATCACCCTGACACCACGCCACCTCGAAAGCCCATGTTTCCGGGCTTTGCAATGATTGGCACAGCCCTTGCTATACCTTGCTCAACGAAATTCCGGTCAACCTCTGAAGGTTTCCCCGACATGAGCATCAGCTTCGACAAGGCGCTTGGTATTCACGAAAAGGCCATGGGCTTCCGCGCCCAGCGCGCCGAAGTGCTGGCCAACAACATCGCCAACGCCGACACGCCCAATTACAAGGCGCGTGACATGGACTTCGCCTCTGTGCTGGCCGCCGAAAGCGACAAGCAGCAAAGCGGCCGCTTCGCCATGGACCGCACCAATAGCCGCCACATCGAAGCCGAAGGCCTCGCCATCGCGGCCGACGATACCCTCAAGTACCGCACGCCGCTGCAGCCATCGATTGACCAGAACACCGTGGACGCGCAGATCGAGCAATCGAACTACACCGAAAACGCCATTGGCTTCCAGGCCAGCTTCACCTTGCTCAACAGCAAATTCAAGGGGCTGGTATCGGCCCTGCGGGGAGAATGACCATGTCCCTTTCCAGCGTCTTCAACATTGCCGGTAGCGGCATGAGCGCGCAGAACACGCGCCTGAACACCGTGGCTTCCAACATTGCCAACGCCGAAACCGTCTCGTCGAGCATCGATCAGACCTACCGCGCTCGCCACCCGGTGTTCGCCACCACCTTCCAGGATGCGCAGGCTGGCACCAGCCAGTCGCTGTTCGACGACCAGGGTGAAGCAGGGCAGGGCGTGCAGGTTAAAGGCATCGTCGAAGACCAGAGCACCCTGGAGGCTCGCTACGAGCCAAACCACCCGGCAGCGAACAAGGACGGCTACGTCTACTACCCGAACGTCAATGTGGTCGAGGAGATGGCTGACATGATCTCCGCCAGCCGTGCGTTCCAGACCAACGCCGAGCTGATGAACACGGCCAAGAGCATGATGCAGAAAGTCCTGACCCTGGGGCAGTGATAGGAAGCCGACATGACCACTACCAATTCAACCTCTGACGTCAGCAGCGCGTACCTGACATCGCTGCAGAAGCAGACGTCGAAGACCGACAGCAGTACCGGTGCTGCCGGCAGCGCGCTGGGCAAAGATGCTTTCCTGCAGTTGCTGGTTACCCAGATGAAGAACCAGAACCCGCTCGATCCGCAGGAAAACGGCGAGTTCGTGGCGCAGCTGGCGCAGTTCAGCAGCCTTGAGAGCATGCAGTCGCTCAATGACTCGGTGACCTACATCGCGGCTGGGCTGCAATCCTCCCAGGCGCTGCAGGCTTCGTCGCTGGTCGGGCGCAATGTGATTGTCCAGACCGACAAGGCCGTGGTCGACACCAGCAAGGATATGAAAGGCACTGTCAACCTGACGTCGTCGAGCACCGCCACCTCGGTGGGCATCTACGACAAGGACGACAAGCTAGTGCGCACCCTCGATCTGGGTACTCAGAAAGCCGGCAAGATCGACTTTACCTGGGATGGCCTGAACGACGACGGCGAAGCAGCGCCAGCCGGTACCTACACCTTCAAGGCCACTGCTTCGATCGATGGCACGGCCACGGCCATGACCACCAATCTGCCCGCCTCGGTCACCAGCGTGACCATGGGCACCAACGGTTCGGAGATGACACTCAACCTGGCCGGGTTGGGCAGTGTTGCGCTTTCCAAAATCCAAAGCATCGGCATCTAGGGCCTGAGCAAAACGACAGGAGTTACACATGTCTTTCAATATCGGCCTTAGCGGCCTCTATGCAGCAAACAAGGCCCTGAACGTTACCGGCAACAACATTGCCAACGTTGCCACCACCGGCTTCAAGTCGTCGCGCGCCGAGTTCGCCGACCAGTACTCCAACTCCATTCGCGGCACCAGTGCCGGCAAGAACGTGGTGGGCACTGGCGTGAAGACTGCCGCCGTGTCGCAGATGTTCACCCCGGGCAACATCAATGGCACCGGCCAGGCGCTGGACATGGCCATCGATGGCAACGGCTTCTTCGTGATGAACGACAACGGCTCGAAGATCTACACCCGTGCCGGTGCCTTCTACAGCGACAAGGACGGCTACGTGGTCAGCTCGTCGGGGGCCAACCTGCAAGGTTATGCAGTGGATGCCAATGGCAAGATCATCCAGGGTGTGCTGACCAACCTGCAGATCGACACCTCGAACCTGACGCCGAACCCGACCGGTCGCATCTCCGAGAACGTCAACCTCAACTCCACCGCGACTGCACCCACCCAGACGCCGTTCGATCCGACCAATACCGGCACCTATAACTACACGTTCAATACCGACGTGTACGACAGCCAGGGTAACGCGCACCAGCTGAACCAGTACTTCGTCAAGGACGCCACCAGCAACTCCTGGACCATGTACACCACTATCGACGGGCGCAACCCGGCCGATCCGACCTCGACCACGCCGCTGTCCAACAAGCTGCCGTTCAAGTCTGACGGCACCCTGGACACCGCCTCGATGACGGAAGGTCCGGTAGCCGGCGGCATGACCATCGCCGCCAACAAGACCTTCACCCTCAGCAACTGGATCCCGGCACAGAAGAACGCCGCCGGTGTATGGGGTGCCAACGGCGCTACCGCCAACGTTGCGGGGGTGAACCTGGACATGCTCGGTACCACCCAGTACAACGCCGCCTCCGCCACCACCGCGAAGAGCCAGGACGGCTTTGCCACCGGTGAGCTGTCGGGCCTGACCATCGACGAAAGCGGCAACATGTTCGCCAACTTCACCAATGGCCAGGACAAGGTGATCGGCCAGGTGGCTATCGCCAACTTTGCCAACCTGCAGGGCCTGACCCCGATTGGTGGCACCAACTGGAAAGAGTCCTACGCCTCGGGCGTGCCGGTGATCGGCGCCCCGGACACGGGTACCTTGGGCCAGATCACCGGCGGCGCACTGGAAGACTCCAACGTCGACCTGACCGGCGAGCTGGTCAACCTGATCAAGGCGCAGAGCAACTACCAGGCGAACGCCAAGACCATTTCCACCGAAAGCACCCTCATGCAGACCATCATCCAGATGACCTGATGGTCGCCTGCTAGTGTGGTTTTGTCTGTAATTGGGGCTGCGTTGCAGCCCATCGCCGGCAAGCCGGCCCCCACAGGAGGTTGCAATTCCCTGTGGGAGCTGGCTTGCCGGCGATGGGCCGCAAAGCGGCCCCAGGTTCTTCAAGGTTCACACCCATGAAACGGCTAATGCTTACCGCCCTCCTGGCCATGGCCTTGCCGCTCTCGGCCGCTCCCGCCCCGTTCTACCAATGGCAAAGCCTGGCCACCGGCCGCTACCTGTGCTCGGCCAGCAATCCGGGGGAGGGTTGGGTCCGCCATTCCGGCCCCTACAACAACGCCGCGTGCCGCACCTTCTGACAAGCCCTTGCCGCAGGCGGCAAACATCCGCCGACAAACTGACGTTTGTTGCCCCTTGCCGCGCTGAAACCCCCGTAAACAGGCGGTTTCAGACTTGGTTCGATTATTGCTTCGAACCTGCCCAGTGACAGCGCGGCAGCGACGCGCAGAGGAGATACTGTGGACAAGTTGCTTTATGTGGCCATGACCGGCGCCAGCCAGAACGCGCTGGCGCAAAAGGCCCACGCCAACAACCTGGCGAACATTTCCACCAACGGCTTTCAGCGTGACCTGGAACAGGCGCGTTCGATGCCGGTGTTCGGCGACAGCTTTCCGGCGCGCGCCTTTGCCATGACCGAGCGCCCGGCCACCGACTTCAGCGAAGGCCCGTTGGTCGAGACGGGTCGTGACCTGGATGTTGCCGTGACCGGCAAGGGCTTCATCGCTGTGCAGGCACCGGACGGCAGTGAAGCCTACGTGCGTACCGGCAGCCTGAACATCGACGCCCTCGGCGTGCTGCGTGCCGGCAACGGCATGCCGGTGATCGGCAACGGTGGCCCTATTGCCATCCCGCCGGAGCAGAAGGTTGAGGTCGGCGCCGACGGCACCCTCAGCATTCGCTCCATGGGTGAAGACCCGCGGGTGATGGCCGAGGTCGACCGCATAAAGCTGGTCAACCCGGACACCAAAGGCCTGACCAAAGGCCTGGACGGTCTGATCCACACCACCTCTGGCCAGCCGGCCGACGCCGACGTCAACGTGCGGGTGGTGGCGGGCTTCCTGGAAGGCAGCAACGTCAACGCTGTCGAGGAAATGACCTCGGTGCTGGCGCTGTCCCGCCAGTTCGAACTGCACGTCAAGATGATGAACACGGCCAAGGAAGGCGACGAAGCCATGGCTCGGGTTTTGCAAATCGGCTAATCACTTTTGAACGGGTGCCGTAAAACAGGCGCACGAGGAGAAACTACATGCTTCCGGCTCTTTGGGTCGCTAAAACCGGCCTGTCCGCCCAGGACACCAACCTGACGGTCATTTCCAACAACCTGGCCAACGTCTCCACCACCGGCTTCAAGCGTGACCGTGCCGAGTTCGCTGACCTGCTGTACCAGATCCGCCGCCAGCCCGGCGCCCAGTCCACCCAGGACAGCGAGCTGCCTTCGGGCCTGCAGGTCGGTACCGGTGTGCGCATTGTCGGCACCCAGAAGAGCTTCGTCGCCGGCAGCCTGCAGACCACCGAAAACCCGCTGGACATGGCCGTCAACGGCCGTGGTTTCTTCCAGATCCTGCAGCCGGATGGCACGGTGTCGTACACCCGTGACGGCACCTTCCACCTGAACTCCGACGGCCAGATCGTCACCGCCAACGGTTACGCCCTGGAGCCTGCCGTTGTCGTGCCGAACGACGCGCAAACCTTCACCGTCGGCCAGGACGGCACCGTGTCGATCACCACGGCCGGCAACCCTGCAGCGCAGGTGATCGGCAACATCCAGACTGCCGACTTCATCAACCCGGCTGGCCTGCAGGCCATCGGCGACAACCTGTTCCTGGAAACTGCCGCCAGTGGCGCGCCGCAAGTGGGCACCCCGGGCCTGAACGGTTTCGGTACCACCCAGCAGCAGACCCTGGAAAACTCCAACGTCAGCACCGTGGAAGAGCTGGTGAACATGATCACCACCCAGCGCGCCTACGAGATGAACTCCAAGGTCATCTCCACCGCCGACCAGATGCTGTCGTTCGTGACCCAACAGCTCTAAGCCCTGTCGCTTCGTTACACCCGTGAGGTATGCACCATGAATCGTCTGTTGTCCGTGTTCGCCCTGGGGGGGGCGGTGTTGCTGGCAGGTTGCGTCGGCCCGACGCCCAAGCCCAACGACCCGTACTACGCGCCGGTACTGCCGCGCACCCCGTTGCCGGCAGCGGCCAACAACGGTTCCATCTACCAGGCCGGTTTCGAGCAGAACCTGTACAGCGACCGCAAGGCGTTCCGGGTGGGTGACATCATCACCATCACCCTCAACGAGAAAACGTCGGCCAGCAAGAACGCAGGTTCGCAGATCCAGAAGAACAGCAAGGCCGACATCGGCCTGACCTCGCTGTTCGGCAGCACACCGAACACCAATAACCCGTTCGGTGGCGGTGACCTGTCGCTGGAGGCCGGCTACAACGGCGAACGCGCCACCAAGGGCGACAGCAAGGCCACCCAAGGCAACACCCTGACCGGTTCGATTACCGTGACCGTGGCCGAAGTGCTGCCCAACGGCATCATCGCCGTGCGCGGCGAGAAGTGGCTGACCCTGAACACCGGCGAAGAGCTGGTGCGCATTGCCGGCATGATCCGCGCCGACGACATCGCCACCGACAATACCGTGCCGTCCACCCGTGTGGCCGACGCGCGCATCACCTATTCCGGTACCGGCTCGTTCGCCGATGCCAGCCAGCCCGGGTGGCTGGACCGCTTCTTCATCAGCCCGCTTTGGCCTTTCTGAGTACGGATGACCATGTTCAACGTGAGGCAGCTGATTGCCGCAACCCTGCTCCTGTCCTGTGCCTTCGGTGCGCACGCAGAGCGCCTGAAGGACATCGCCAGCATTTCTGGCGTGCGTTCCAACCAGTTGATCGGTTACGGCCTGGTGGTGGGGCTGAACGGCACGGGTGACCAGACCACCCAGACGCCGTTCACCCTGCAAACCTTCAACAACATGCTGTCGCAGTTCGGCATCAAGGTGCCGGCCGGCTCCGGCAACGTGCAACTGAAGAACGTCGCGGCAGTGTCGGTGCATGCCGACCTGCCGGCGTTCGCCAAGCCCGGCCAGGTGGTGGACATTACCGTGTCGTCGATCGGTAACTCCAAGAGCCTGCGTGGCGGCAGCCTGCTGATGACCCCGCTCAAGGGTATCGACGGCAACGTCTACGCCATCGCCCAGGGCAATCTGGTGGTGGGGGGCTTTGACGCCGAAGGCCGTGACGGCTCGAAGATCACCGTCAACGTTCCGTCGGCCGGTCGCATCCCCGGGGGGGCCAGTGTCGAGCGGGCAGTGCCGAGCGGCTTCAACCAGGGTAACACCTTGACCCTGAACCTCAACCGCCCCGACTTCACCACCGCCAAGCGTATCGTCGACAAGGTCAACGACCTGCTCGGCCCGGGTGTGGCCCAGGCTGTGGACGGCGGTTCGGTGCGGGTCAGTGCGCCGATGGACCCCAGCCAGCGCGTGGATTACCTGTCGATCCTGGAAAACCTCGAAATCGACCCGGGCCAGGCGGTGGCCAAGGTCATCATCAACTCGCGTACCGGTACCATCGTCATCGGCCAGAACGTCAAGGTGTCGCCGGCAGCGGTGACCCACGGCAGCCTGACCGTGACCATTACCGAAGACCCGATCGTCAGCCAGCCGGGGGCCTTCTCCAATGGCCAGACGGCCGTGGTGCCGCGCTCGCGGGTAAACGCCGAGCAGGAAGCCAAGCCGATGTTCAAGTTCGGCCCGGGCACCACGCTGGATGAGATCGTCCGCGCGGTGAACCAGGTGGGCGCAGCGCCCGGCGACCTGATGGCCATTCTCGAAGCCCTGAAACAGGCCGGCGCCTTGCAGGCCGACCTGATCGTGATCTGAGGACGGCGCGGATGAACATCAAAAGCCAGGTTTCCGGCAGTGCCGACAGCGGCGCCTACACCGACCTCAACCGCCTGAGTGCGCTCAAGCACGGTGACCGCGACAGCGAAGCCAACGTGCGCAAGGTGGCCCAGGAGTTCGAGTCGCTGTTCATCAGCGAAATGCTCAAGGCCTCGCGCAAGGCCAGCGACGTGCTGGCTGATGACAACCCGATGAACACCGAAACGGTCAAGCAGTACCGCGACATGTACGACCAGCAGCTGGCCGTGAGCATGTCCCGCGAAGGTGGTGGTATCGGTCTGCAGGATGTGCTGGTGCGCCAGCTGACCAAGGGCCGCAGTGCGTCGATCAACACCAGCCCGTTCCCGCGTGCCGACGGCAGTGGCCCGGCGCTGTGGGGCAACAGGGTGGCGGAGCCGGTGCATGCGACGGAATCGACCGCTACCCGCAACGACGTCGCTGCGCTCAACTCGCGGCGCCTGGCCTTGCCGAGCAAGCTTACCGACCGCCTGCTGGCTGGCATCGTGCCGTCGGCCGCCACGGCCAATAACGCCGCTGTGCCGGCCCGTGACGGCCAGCAAGTGGCCAAAGCCTTCGCTGTGCCGGATAACGGCCTGCGCATTGTCGGCCGCGCCGTGGCCCAGCCGCCGCTGGCGCCGAACAAGGCCTTTACCGACAGTGACGAATTCGTCGCCACCATGCTGCCGATGGCCGAGCAAGCGGCCAAGCGCATTGGTATCGACCCACGCTACCTGGTGGCCCAGGCCGCGCTGGAAACCGGCTGGGGCAAATCGGTGATGCGCAATACCGATGGCAGCAGCAGCCACAACCTGTTCGGCATCAAGGCCACCGGCAACTGGCAGGGTGAGCAGGCACGGGCGATCACCAGCGAGTTCCGCGATGGCCAGTTCGTCAAGGAAACCGCAGCGTTCCGCAGCTATGACTCGTACCAGGACAGCTTCCACGACCTGGTGAACCTGCTGCAGGGCAATTCTCGCTATCAAGATGCGCTGGACTCGGCCGATAACCCTGAGCAGTTTGCAAGAGAGCTGCAGAAGGCAGGTTATGCGACCGACCCGGGCTATGCGAAGAAGATCATCAGCATCGCCCAGCAAATGCAGTCAACCCCGCAATACGCCATGGCTGGCAGAACCACGAATCTATAAAAGGACTAAATCATGTCGAGCCTGATTTCCATCGGCCTGAGTGGCCTGAGTGCCAGCCAGGCGGCCTTGTCGGTAACCAGTAACAACATCGCCAACGCCGCGACCAGTGGCTACTCGCGCCAGCAGACGGTTCAGGCGGCGGGGCCCTCGCACAACATCGGCGCGGGGTTCCTGGGTACCGGTACCACGCTGGCGGACGTGCGCCGCATCTACAGCTCCTACCTGGACAACCAGCTGCAGACCGCTACCTCGCTGCAGGCCGACTCGGTTGCCTTCCAGGACCAGATCACCAGCATCGACAAGCTGCTGGCCGACCGCGATACCGGTATCAGCTCGGTCCTTACCGCGTTCTTCTCGGCCCTGCAGACGGCGGCGGCCAAGCCCGGTGACGTTGCCTCCCGGCAGCTGTTGCTGACCCAGGCGCAAACCCTGAGCAACCGTTTCAACGCGGTGAGCACTCAGCTGACCCAGCAGAACGAAACGATCAACTCCCAGCTCGACACCATGGCTGGCCAGGTCAACAAGCTCACCGCCAGCATCGCCGAGTACAACAAGCAGATCGCGGCGGCCTCGGGCACCGGCAACACGCCCAACAGCCTGCTGGATGCGCGCAGCGAAGCAGTGCGCCAGCTCAACGAGCTGGTCGGCGTGACCGTACAGGAACGTGACGGCAACTACGACGTGTACCTGGGCAGCGGCCAGTCGCTGGTTACCGGCAACAAGGCCAACACCTTGTCGGTGCAGCCTGGTACTGCCGACAAGAGCCAGGCCAGCCTGCGCATCAACTATGAGTCGTTCAGCTCCGACGTGACCTCGGTGGTGACCGGTGGCGCGATCGGCGGCCTGGTGCGTTACCGCCAGGACGTGCTGATACCGTCCATGAACGAGCTGGGCCGTGTTGCCCTGGTGGTCTCGGACAGCATCAACAGCCAGCTGGGGCAGGGCCTGGATGCCAATGGCCAGTTTGGCAGCTCGCTGTTCTCCAGCATCAACAGCGCCACTGCCGTTGCCCAGCGCAGCCTGGCTTCGTCGAACAACAGCACCGGCTCCGGCAACCTGGACGTGACCATCGCCAACAGTGGTGCGCTGACCACCTACGACTACGAGGTGAAGTTCACCAGCGCCAACCAGTACAGCGTGCGCCGCTCCGACGGCACCGACATGGGCAGCTTCGACCTCAGCACCGACCCGGCGCCGGTGATCGACGGCTTCAGCCTGTCGCTGAAAGGCGGTGGCCTGGCGGCCGGCGACAGTTTCAAGGTGATCCCTACCCGTGCGGCAGCCGGCAGCATCACCACCACCCTGACTGATGCCAACAAGCTGGCCTTCGCCGGGCCGATCAGTGCGGCGGCAGGCAGTGGCAACAGCGGTACCGGCACCATCACCCAGCCCACGCTGGGCGAATCGCTGGATATTTATGGCGGTGCCGACACCGCACTGATCCAGCAGTCGATTCGCGACTCGATGCCGGTGCGCGTAGTGTTCGACGCCGCCAGTGGTGGCTCCCAAGGCTACAAGCTGTTCGATGCCAAGGGCACCCAGATCGGCACCGGTAGCGTGGTCCCGGGTACCGACAACAAGCTGTCGGTGGCTGTGCCAATGCTGGATGCTGCCGGGCAGCCGATTCTCGATGGCAGCGGCAACCCGCGCACGTTCAGCGTCGAGACCACCATCGGCGGCAGCCCGGCGGCCAATGACAGCTTTACCCTGTCGTTCAATGCCGACGGCAAGGCCGACAACCGCAACGCCACGGCGCTGCTGGGCCTGCAGACCAAGTCGACGGTGAACACCGGTTCCGGCGGTGGCACCAGCTTCACGTCGGCCTATGCATCGCTGGTCGAGCGCGTGGGTGCCAAAGCCAACCAGGCGACCATCGACACCACGGCGACCGAGGCGGTACTCAAGTCCGCCAGCGAAAGCCGCAGCGCGGTATCTGGCGTCAACCTCGATGACGAGGCGGCCAGCCTGGTGAAATTCCAGCACTACTACACGGCTTCGTCGCAAATCATCAAGGCGGCGCAAGAAACCTTCAGCACCCTGATCAATGCCTTGTAAGGAGTAGACTCTCGTGCGTATTTCCACTGCTCAGTTCTATGAGGCCAGCGCCAGTAGCTACTCCAAGAACTTCTCCACCATGAACAAGACCAACGATCAGGTCACGTCGGGTATTCGCATCCAGACCGCGGCCGATGACCCGGTCGGCGCGGCGCGTCTGCTGCTGCTGCAACAGCAGCAGTCGCTGCTGGACCAGTACAGCGGCAACATCAACACGGTGAGCAACGCCCTGCTGCAGGAGGAGAGCGTACTCTCCACCATCAACGACGCCATGCAGCGCGCCAGCGAGCTGGCGATCCGTGCTGGCGGCCCAGGGGTTACCGACTCTGACCGTGTGGCCATCAGTACCGAGCTGAAAGAGATCGAGGCGAACATCTTCGGCCTGCTCAACTCGCGCGATGCCAACGGCGACTACATGTTCGGCGGCTCCAAGAGCACCACGCCACCCTATGTGCGCAACTCCGACGGCACCTACAGCTACAACGGTGACCAGACCCAGCTGAGTCTGCAGGTGTCCGACACCCTGAATCTGGCCACCAACGACACCGGCTTCACCATCTTCGATTCCGCCAGCAACAAGAGCCGCACGCAGTCGACCCTGGTGGTGCCCGCCACTGACGATGGCGTGGTCGGGGTATCGTCTGGCCTGATGACCTCGAGTACCAGCTACAACAACAGCTTTACTGCCGGCCAGCCGTACAAGCTGACCTTCACCAGCGCGACCCAGTACACCATCACCGATGCAAGTGGCAGGGACATCACCTCTGAAACCGCCACCAACGGTACCTTCGACAGCAAGACCGAAGGCGCCAACAGCATTGCCCTGCGTGGCGTCGAGTTTGAAATCACCGTTACCGTGGAGGAGGGCGCCGATGCCGACGCCGCGGTGGCAGGGCGCGAGTTTTCCCTGGCGGCGCGCCCGGACTCGTTCAACACCACCCGCAACGCCAGCAACACCTCCAGCGCCCAGGTCACCAGCGGCAGCGTGACCGACGAAGCGGCTTATCGCAGCACCTTCCCCAGCAATGGGGCTGTGATCAAGTTCACCGGGCCTGGCGCCTACGAGCTCTACGCCCAGCCGCTGACGGCTGACAGCAAGGCAGTAGCCACGGGTACCTACACCGCACCAGCCCTGACGGTGGCGGGTGTCACGTATCAGGTGAGCGGTTCGCCGGAGGCGGGTGACCAGTTCGCGGTTACCGCCAATACGCACCAGAACCAGAATGTGCTGGAAACCCTCAGCCAGTTGCGTGCTGCGCTGGATACGCCGGTAACGGGTGTAGGCCAGGCCAATGCGCTGAAGGATGCGGCGGCCTCGGCGATCGCCAACCTCGCCAGTGCCCGTGAGCAGGTCGATATCACTCGTGGTTCGATCGGCGCCCGGGGCAATTCGCTGGAGATCCAGCGCCAGGAGAACACCAGCTTGGGCCTGGCCAACAAGACCACCCAGAACGCCATCGGCAACACCGACATGTCGCAGGCGGCCATCACCCTGACCTTGCAGCAGGCCATGCTGGAGGCCTCGCAGCTGGCCTTCTCGCGCATTTCGCAGCTGAGCCTGTTCAACAAGCTCTGATCTGTCTTGCTGAAACCGGGGCGCAAAGCGGCCCCGGCTTTTTCATGCCCGCGAAAATTCCGGTTTCTCACACCCTCGGCACGGCTTTCGTAGCATTTCAATGTGACCAATGAGTCAAAACGATCATCTTCCCTGTATTCTATGCAGCAGCTGTTGCAGCATTTTGTTACCGGTGCGCAGGTGAGCCCTGCCTTCAACCTCTGGCGGTGACGCGCCCCGGTATTTGGCGCCCTCAATTCATCGAGTGGTGGTCTTTGGCTGTTTTCATTGGGAAGCCAGAATGATTGGCATCAAAAGCATTGCGAGTTACGTGCCTACCGCTGGCCTGGACAACTACGTCCAGGGTGCGAAGTTCGGCAAGGACGAAGAGTTCATGTTCGGCAAGATCGGCGCGTCGTTCCTGCCGCGCAAGGCCGAAGAGCAGGAAACTTCCGACCTGTGCGTAGAAGCCGCCCGGGCCCTGTTTGCCAGCAACCCTGACCTTGATCCGCAGTCGATCGATGCGCTGATCGTGGTCACCCAGAACGGTGATGAAGAAGGCCTGCCGCACACCGCCGCCATCGTCCAGAGCAAGCTCGGCCTGTCGACCCGCGTGGCGGCGTTCGACGTGTCGCTGGGTTGCTCCGGCTATGTGTATGGCCTGTACGCGATCAAAGGCTTCATGGAAGCGGCAGGGCTGAAAAACGGCCTGCTGATCACGGCCGACCCGTATTCGAAGATCGTCGACCCGGAAGACCGCAACACCACCATGCTGTTCGGCGATGCCGCCACAGCCACCTGGATGGGTGAAGACGCGGTATGGAACCTGGGCCAGGCGCGCTTTGGCACTGACGGCTCCGGTGCCGAGCACCTCAAAGTCACTGACGGCAAGTTCTTCATGAACGGCCGCCAAGTGTTCAACTTCGCCCTGGTCAAGGTGCCGGCGCACCTGCACGAGCTGCTGGATGCCAGCGGCCTGACCTCGTCCGATATCGACGCCTTCTGCATCCACCAGGGCAGTGCGGCGATTGTCGACGCCGTGGCCCGGCGCTTTGAAGAGCAGCACCCGGAGAAGTTCGTGAAGGACATGCTGGAAACCGGCAATACCGTGTCCTCCAGTGTGCCGCTGCTGCTGCAGAAGCACATGCTCGACGGCAGCTGGAAGCGTGTGGCGATCAGCGGCTTTGGCGTGGGCCTGTCGTGGGGCTCGGCCATCCTGTACCGCGACTGATCCCCCAGCAGTCCCCAAAAGCGCCCGGCGGCCCCCGCCCGGCGCTTTTTTTTTGCCTGCAAAATTCTGTGGCTTGGCGCCGCTTTCTGTGGGAGCGGGCATGCCCGCGAAGAAGGCGACTCAGTGGATGGCACCGGCTTTGCCGGTGTTCGCGGGCGCGCCCGCTCCCACAGATGGAGTGGCTGGCTGGTGAAATTAAGCTGGATTTGGAGTGGTTTTTGACGCCAATAAACTGCCCTTAACCCCTTGATTTCTCGGGGCTGGCCCCATGCCAGCATTTTTTTTTCGAAAAACCCCTCAAGCATCCCGCGCACCCGACGATAACTATTACGAAGGTTCTCTAGGCCAGTCCGGCGGTTGCCAAGGCCGGAAGCCGCAGTACCCATCCAACGAGGATTTCGTCATGGCTTTAACTGTAAACACCAACATTGCGTCGATCACCACCCAGGGCAACCTGACCAAGGCTAGCAACGCTCAGACCACTTCGATGCAGCGTCTGTCCTCGGGTCTGCGTATCAACAGCGCTAAAGACGACGCTGCCGGCCTGCAGATCGCCAACCGTCTGACCAGCCAGATCAATGGCCTGGGCCAGGCTGTGAAGAACGCCAACGACGGTATCTCGATCGCTCAGACCGCTGAAGGTGCAATGCAGGCTTCGACCGACATCCTGCAGAAAATGCGTACCCTGGCCCTGTCCTCGGCTACTGGCTCGCTGAGCAACGACGACCGTAAGTCGAACAACGACGAATACCAGGCTCTGACCGCTGAGCTGAACCGTATCTCGGAAACCACCACCTTCGGTGGCCAGAAGCTGCTGGACGGTTCGTACGGCACCAAGGCCATCCAGGTCGGCGCCAACGCCAACGAAACCATCAACCTGGCGCTGGACAACGTTTCGGCCAAGAGCATCGGCTCGCAGCAGATCAAGTCGGGCACTATCGCGCCTAGCGCCAGCGGTGTGGCCGCAGCTGATCTGGTTGTCACTGGCAACGGTCAGAGCAAAACCGTCAGCTATGATGCGGGCTCCTCGGCCAAAGACATCGCTGCCAAACTCAATGGCTCCATCGGTGGCCTGACTGCTACTGCCAGCACCGAAGTCAAACTGGCTGTTGCCAGTGGCGCTGCAGCTACTCCAGCCAACTTTGACCTGACTGTAGGCGGTAGCACCGTCAGCTTCATCGGTGTTACTGACACCGCAAGCCTGGCTGATCAGCTGAAGTCCAACGCCGCCAAGCTGGGTATCAGCGTTAACTACGACGAATCGACCAAGAGCCTGTCGGTGAAGTCGGACACTGGCGAGAACCTGGCCTTCACCTCCAAGGCCGGCGCAGACGCCATCTCGGTGGGGGCACGCGACGGCAACGGTGATTTCCCAGGTACTCTGACCACGCTTTCCGCTACCGTTAACGACAAATCGACCGTTACTGGCCAGATTTCTCTGGACTCTGCCAAAGGTTACTCGGTGGCTAACGGTGCAACCGGTACTGGCGCTACTGACCTGTTCGGTTCAGCTTCCAAGTCTTCGGCCAAGACCACCATCGCCGACACCGATGTCACCGAGGCCACCAACGCCCAGAACGCTCTGGCCGTTATCGACAAGGCCATCGGTTCGATCGACAGCGTCCGTTCGGGCCTGGGTGCTACCCAGAACCGTCTGCAAACCACCGTCGACAACCTGCAGAACATCCAGAAGAACTCCACCGCTGCCCGCTCCACCGTGCAGGACGTGGACTTCGCTTCGGAAACTGCCGAGCTGACCAAGCAGCAGACTCTGCAGCAGGCTTCGACTGCGATCCTGTCGCAGGCTAACCAGCTGCCATCTTCGGTCCTGAAACTGCTCCAGTAATTCAGGCGCCTGAGTAAAGGGTGAAAGGGCGCGTTTACGTGCCCTTTCACCCTTTTTGACATGAGGAGTTCGAAACATGGACATGAGTGTCAAGCTGAGCCAGGTGTATCCGTCGGTGTTACCCCAGGCGCCAGTCGCTGATCGGGATCGGGATCCGGCATTGCCTGCCAAGGTGCAGGACGCTGCGGCCCCCGATAACCAGCCGCACTCGCGCGAAGACCTGGAAAAAGCGGTTGGCGAGATCCGTGATTTCGTCCAGTCAAGCCAGCGTCAGCTGGATTTTTCCATTGATGATTCCACTGGTCGGGTTGTGGTCAAGGTAATTGCCACCCAGTCCGGTGAGGTGATCCGGCAGCTTCCGTCGGAAACTGCGCTGAAATTGGCGCAGAGCCTCAGTGAAGCCAGCAGCCTGCTGTTCGATGATCAGGCATAGGCTGGCATGATTTTTGTTGCTGTCGGCCGATTGATGGATTTATCCGCCAAGGATCCGGCAGCTACTGAACAAGGAGAGCAATGATGGCAGGTACAACAGTCAGCGGTATTGGCTCGGGCATTGATACCCAGGCGATCGTCGATTCCCTGGTGGCCGCGCAGAAGGCGCCGAAGCAGGCGCAGATCAATACCCAAACGCTGAAGGCAACCACCACGTTGTCCTCTATCGGCAAGATCCAGTCGGCGCTGGATGCCTTCCGCGGCGCCTTGACCAACATGACCGACACCAACAGTTTCGGTGGCCTTAGCCTGAAGTCTTCGGATGAGAAGGTTGCCACCGTCACCATGGGTACCGGGGCTGCCAACGGTTCGTTCAAGTTGATTGTCGACAAGCTGGCGACTGCGTCGAAGGTGTCAACGAAGGTCTACGCAAATGGCGCCGGCTCTGTAGTCAACGCCACTGGCAGTCCGACCACGTTGACCATGACCCAGAATGGCAAGGCCTACGATTTGAGTGTTCCTGCTGGCGCAACGCTGCAGCAGGTGCGCGATAGCATCAACAGTCAGTTCAGTACGGCAGGCCTGAGTGCCAACGTACTGACCGACGCCACGGGTTCGCGTCTGATCATCACCTCGACCAAAATGGGTGACGACTCCGACATCACCCTTTCGGGCAATTCGGGCATTGATACTGGCTATACCGTTGTCGATGAACCGGCGGACGCCGAGTACACGCTGGACGGTATTGCCATGAAGTCCAAGACCAACGACATCACCGATGCCGTCAGTGGTCTCAACATCAAGCTGGTGGGTACGTCGCCTAAAAACGCGACAAGTGGCGAGGTAACAGCGACGGTACTTTCGCTGACTACCAGCTCTACTACGTTGAAGTCGGGCCTCAAGGGTTTCATTGATACCTACAACGCCCTGCTCAAAGTCATGAATGCTGAAACCAAGGTCACCAAAAACGCTGATGGCACCATGACGTCGGCGGCGCTGACCGGTGATGCCACAATGCGTACGTTGATGTCCTCCATTCGTGAAGAGCTCAATGCGGTGTCGGGCAACGGTACCTTGAAATCGCTCGCTGCCTTTGGTGTCACTTCTGCCCAGGATGGCGGTGCGCTCAGCCTGGATGACAAGAAATGGGACAAGGTTGCCTCCACCAATGCCGCGGACCTGACCAGCATCTTCAATGGCAAGGATGGCCTGCTGGCGCGCCTGCAAAAGGTGACCGAGCCGTTTGCCAAAGCCAGTACCGGTACTTTGGCCGAGCGCTCCAAGGTCCTGACTGAAAGCCTGACCAAGCTCAAGAGCGAGCAGGACACCCTGGATACCCGGATGGAAGCCCTGCAGAAGAGCCTGCAGGACAAGTACAACAACATGGATACGCTGGTCACCCAGCTGCGCCAGCAGCAGAATTCCGTGCTCAGTACCCTTAATGCGCTGAACAAGTCGAGCAGTGACGATTAAAACGTGAACATTGCATGAAGTGCGGGCATGATGCCCGGCTTCATGTCATCGGCCGGTAAAGTTTTTCACTGCCTGCCCGATACAAGGAATATCTCTCCCTTAAGCCTGCCCGTCACGAGGTCGCAAGATGAATCCCATGAGAGCCCTTCGTCAGTACCAGAAGGTCAATTCCCATGCCCAGATTTCCGAAGCCACGCCGCACCGCCTGGTGCAGATGCTGATGGAAGGTGGCCTCGATCGCATGGCCCAGGCCAAGGGTGCCATGGCGCGTGGCGACATCGCGGAAAAGGGCCTGATGCTCGGCAAGGCGATCGACATCATCATCGGCCTTCGCGACGGCCTGCAGCCCGAAAAAAGTGAAAACCCGGAGACTGTCGAGAAACTCGACGCGCTCTATGTCTACATGACTAATCGGCTCATGCAGGCCAATGTCGACAACGATGCCGGCATTATCGACGAAGTTGCCCAGCTGCTGATTACCGTGAAAAGCGGTTGGGACGGCATTGCCGACGCCCAGCCTGCCAGCTGACGGCAAGGAGATTACCGTGACCGCACTGCAACGCCTCGATGACACCTGTGATGCCCTGGTCGGCGCCCTGAGCGAGCGTGACTGGGAAGCCATTGCCAAGCTGGATGTGGCGTGCCGCGCTTGCATCGACGAGGTGCTGGAAACCCACGCGGTGGACCAGGCGTTGCTGCGCGAGAAGCTGGAAGGGGTGCTGCTGGTCTACCGCAACCTGATCGACGTGACAACCGGGGAACGCCAGGCAATTGCCGAAGAGATGATGCAGATCAACCAAGCGAAAAATGCTTCGAAGGTTTACCATCTGTTCAGTTAAGATGCGCACAACTTGACAAAAGGCGCCATAAATTTGACTGTGTGGGCCTTTTTGACTTTACTAGTGTCTGTTCTCGAATTCCAGACGTCCGAACACTGACCATTCAGTCGGAATGATGTCGAGCATGCCCCTGCAGGGCGGCGATATGACTAGGGAAGTTGCTATTGCATGTGGCGTGAAACCAAGATTCTGCTGATTGATGACGACAGCGCGCGCCGCCGCGATCTGGCGGTGGTGCTGAATTTCCTCGGTGAAGAAAACCTCGCTTGCTCGAGCCATGACTGGCAGCAAGCGGTCGAGTCGTTGTCTTCGAGCCGTGAAATATTGTGCGTGCTCATCGGCAGCGTAGACGCTCCGGGCAATCTCCTTGGGCTCGTTAAGACAGTGGCCGGGTGGGATGAGTTCCTTCCGGTGCTGCTATTAGGTGAAATTTCTTCTGCGGAGTTCCCGGAAGACCTTCGCCGCCGGGTGCTTTCCAACCTGGAAATGCCACCAAGCTACAGCCAGTTGCTGGATTCACTTCACCGTGCCCAGGTTTATCGCGAGATGTACGACCAGGCGCGCGAGCGCGGCCGTCAGCGCGAGCCTAACCTGTTCCGCAGCCTGGTCGGCACCAGCCGTGCCATCCAGCACGTGCGGCAGATGATGCAGCAGGTGGCCGATACCGACGCCAGCGTGCTGATCCTGGGTGAGTCGGGCACCGGCAAGGAGGTGGTGGCGCGCAACCTGCACTACCATTCCAAGCGCCGCGAAGCGCCGTTTGTACCCGTCAACTGTGGCGCGATCCCGGCCGAGCTGCTGGAAAGCGAACTGTTCGGCCACGAGAAGGGTGCCTTTACCGGGGCGATCACCAGCCGCGCCGGGCGTTTCGAGCTGGCCAATGGCGGTACGCTGTTCCTCGACGAAATTGGCGACATGCCGTTGCCGATGCAGGTCAAGCTGCTGCGTGTGCTGCAGGAGCGTACCTTCGAGCGTGTGGGTAGCAACAAGACCCAGAGCATCGACGTGCGCATCATCGCTGCGACGCACAAAAACCTCGAGACCATGATCGAGGACGGCACCTTCCGCGAAGACTTGTACTACCGTCTGAACGTGTTCCCCATCGAGATGGCGCCGCTGCGTGAGCGGGTGGAAGACATCCCGTTGCTGATGAACGAGCTGATTTCGCGCATGGAGCACGAGAAGCGCGGTTCCATCCGTTTCAACTCCGCGTCGATCATGTCGCTGTGCCGGCACGGCTGGCCGGGCAACGTGCGCGAGCTGGCCAACCTGGTCGAGCGCATGGCGATCATGCACCCGTACGGGGTGATTGGCGTGTCCGAGCTGCCGAAGAAATTCCGCTACGTTGATGACGAAGACGAGCAGATGGTCGACAGCCTGCGCAGCGATCTGGAAGAACGCGTGGCCATCAACGGCCACACGCCAAACTTCAGCAACCCTGCGATGCTGCCACCTGAAGGCCTGGACCTGAAGGACTACCTCGGTAGCCTGGAGCAGGGCCTGATCCAGCAGGCGCTGGACGATGCCAACGGTATCGTTGCCCGCGCGGCTGAACGTTTGCGTATTCGCCGTACCACCCTGGTCGAGAAGATGCGCAAGTACGGCATGAGCCGCCAGGGTGGCGAGGACCAGGCGGAGGATTGACGCCTGGTGGCACCCCTGAAATGACCTCTTCGCGGATAAACCCGCTCCCGCAGCAATGGCGCAAGTTTTAAGTATTGCGCGACACCTGTGGGAGCGGGTTTACCCGCGAAGAGGCAAGCAAAATTCCCTCCATTATTTATTCTTCCCCGCTCGCCAGTCGGTCAGGGCCGGCCCCGGCGTGGGTTGAGCCTTCTCGGAAACTCCCCAGTAACAAAACCGATTTCGCACCCAGTGCGATCCTAAAGCAGGCATGCGTTTTGCTTTGCCTAGCATAAAGGGCCAAGGGCCAGTTTTTTGTCGCCGCCCCTCCGACCAATGCGGACCAACAGTACAATGAAAGCAGTCATTCTGGCCGGTGGGCTGGGCACACGCATCAGCGAAGAATCCCACCTGCGCCCCAAGCCGATGATCGAGATAGGCGGCAAGCCGATCATCTGGCACATCATGAAGATCTACTCGCACTACGGGATCAACGACTTCGTCATTTGCCTGGGCTACAAGGGCTACGTGATCAAGGAGTACTTCGCCAATTACTTCCTGCACATGTCGGACGTCACTTTCGACATGGCGGAAAACCGTATGGATATCCACAACCGCCACGCCGAGCCATGGCGGGTGACGCTGGTGGATACCGGTGAAAACACCGCCACCGGTGGCCGCCTGAAGCGAGTTCGCGATTACGTTGGCAATGAAACCTTCTGCCTTACTTACGGCGACGGTGTGTCCGACGTCGATATTCCGCGCCTGATCGAATTCCACCGCCAGCACGGCAAGATGGCCACGGTTACCGCCGTACAACCGCCGGGCCGTTACGGCGCCCTGGATGTGCACGGCGAGCAGGTGCGCGGCTTTCAGGAAAAGCCGGCAGGCGACGGTGGCTGGATCAATGGTGGCTTCTTCGTGCTCGAACCGGCCGCGCTCGAATACATCCAGGGCGATGCCACTACCTGGGAAGACGAGCCCATGCGCCGCCTGGCCGAAGACGGCCAGTTGATGAGCCACCTGCACCGTGGCTTCTGGCAGCCGATGGATACCCTGCGTGATCGCACGCTGCTTGAAACACACTGGAAGAACGGCGACGCAGCATGGCAGCTATGGCGTTGAGCCCGGCATTCTGGGCAGGGCGCCGCGTCCTGCTGACCGGGCATACCGGTTTCAAGGGCGGCTGGCTGGCCGTGTGGCTGCGCCAGCTTGGCGCCGAGCTGCGCGGTTTCGCCTTGCCTGCCGCCACTACGCCATCGCTGTGGCAGGTCGCGCAACTGCAACAGCAGATTCCAGGTGATTTCGCCGATATCCGTGATGCCTCGGCCCTGGCCCGTGGCCTGCAGGATTTCCAACCCGAACTGGTGCTGCACCTGGCGGCTCAGCCGCTGGTGCGCGAGTCGTACCGGGCGCCGGCCGACACCTACGCTACCAACGTCATGGGTACGCTGAACCTGCTGGAGGCCGTGCGTGCCACGCCCTCGGTACGTGCGGTGCTGGTGGTGACCACTGACAAGTGCTACGACAACCGCGAGTGGCCCTGGCCCTACCGCGAGCAGGATGCCCTGGGCGGCTTCGACCCCTATAGCAGCAGCAAGGCCTGCGTCGAACTGCTGTGCGCAAGCTACCGCGACTCTTTCCTGCGTTCCGCCGGCGTGGCTTTGGCAACGGCGCGCGCCGGCAATGTGCTGGGTGGCGGGGACTGGTCTGCCGAGCGCTTGCTGTCGGACATTTTCCGCGCCTGGCAGGGCGGGGAAGAAGTGGTCCTGCGTTATCCCCATGCCACACGCCCCTGGCAGCACGTGCTCGATCCGCTGATGGGCTACCTGCAACTGGCGCAGGGCTTGCTCACGGATGCCGAGGCACACGCAACCGCTTGGAACTTCGGCCCTGACAGCGCAGGGCTGGCCACTGTCGGCGACATCGTCCAGCGGCTTGCCAAGCGCTGGCCCGGCGAGGCGCGCTGGTCGATTGCCGGCGATGCCCAGCCGCATGAAGCCGGCCTGCTGGCGCTCGATTCCAGCAAAGCACGTCAACAGCTTGGCTGGCTGCCGCGCTGGTCGCTGGATGACACCCTGAAACATACCCTGGACTGGCACCTGGCCTGGCGCGCAGGGCGTGACATGAACATCGTTACCCGCGAGCAGATCGCGGCTCACCAAGGCGGAACCCATGAGTGACAGTACGGCGCAGCAGTTGCGCCAACAGATTGCCGAACTGGTCGGGCGCTATGCCGAGCTGCAGATGGCACCCAAACCTTTTGTCGCAGGGCAGAGCAGCGTGCCGCCCTCCGGCAAGGTGATCGGCGCCGGCGAGTTGCAGTCCATGACCGAGGCCGTGCTGGATGGCTGGTTGACCACCGGCCGCTTCAACGAGGCGTTCGAGAAGCGCCTGGCCAAGTACCTGGGGCGTCGCTGTGTACTCACCACCAACTCCGGCTCGTCGGCAAACCTGCTGGCGTTTTCCGCACTGACCTCGCCACGCCTCGGCGACCGGGCGATCAAGCCGGGAGACGAGGTGATCGGCGTTGCTGCCGGCTTCCCCACCACCGTCAACCCGATCCTGCAGTTCGGCGCGGTACCGGTGTTCGTCGATGTCGAGATGGGCACCTACAACATCGACCCGGCGCTGATCGAAGCGGCCATCGGCCCGAAGACCAAGGCCATCATGTTGGCCCACACCCTGGGCAACCCTTTCGATCTGGGCGTTGTGCGCGCCCTGTGTGACAAGTACGGCCTGTGGCTGATCGAAGACTGCTGCGATGCCCTGGGTTCCACTTACCAGGGCCGTATGGTTGGCGGCTTTGGCGATATCGGCACCCTCAGCTTTTACCCGGCGCACCACATCACCATGGGCGAGGGCGGTGCGGTGTTTACCGACTCGCCGTTGCTCAAGCGCATCATCGAGTCGTACCGCGACTGGGGCCGCGATTGCTACTGCGCGCCGGGCGAGGACAACACCTGCAGCAAGCGCTTCTGCTGGCAAATGGGTGACCTGCCGCACGGCTACGACCACAAGTACACCTACTCGCACCTGGGCTACAACCTGAAGATCACCGACATGCAGGCCGCCTGCGCCCTGGCGCAGATGGACCGGGTTGATGATTTCGTTGCCGCGCGCAAGCGCAACTTCGCCTGGCTCAGCGACCGACTGGCCGGTAGTGCGGACAAACTGATCCTGCCGCAGGCCACCCGCGACAGCGACCCTTCCTGGTTCGGGTATCCGATCACCCTGCGCGATGGCTGTGGAATCAACCGCGTCGAGCTGGTGCGCTACCTGGATGAACAGGGCGTGGGCACACGCTTGCTGTTTGCCGGCAACCTGACCCGCCAGCCCTACATGCAGGGGCTGAACTACCGGGTTTCCGGCGAGTTGCCGGTAACCGACAAGATCATGAACGACACGTTCTGGATCGGCCTGTGGCCGGGCTTGAGCGACGCCCACCTGGAACATGCGGCCAGTCACATCGAAGCCTGGCTCAACCGAGGATCCCAATGATGAGCACCCCTACCGCCAGCGCGGGTACCTTGTTCGACAAACCGCTGTTCATCCTGGAAATGGCGAACAACCACATGGGCGATGTGGCGCATGGCGTGGCGCTGATCCGCGCCTTTGCCGAGGTGTGCAAGGCATTTCCGTTCCGCTTCGCTTTCAAGCTGCAATACCGTGATCTGGACACCTTCATTCACCCGGCGATGCGTGGCCGTGACGATGTGAAGTACATCAAGCGCTTCAGCGAGACGCGCCTGTCCCGTGAGCAGTTCGATAGCCTGGTGGCGGAAATCCGTGCCAACGGTTTCCTCTGCCTGTCCACGCCGTTCGATGAGGCATCGGTGGAGGTGATCGAAGAGCAGCAGCTGGATGCGATCAAGATCGCCAGTTGCTCCATGAGCGACTGGCCATTGCTGGAACGCGTGGTACAGACTCAGCATCCGCTGATCGTTTCCACTGCCGGATCGACCCTGGAAGAGCTCGATCGCCTGGTCAGTTTCCTTGCCCATCGGGAAAAGAACTTCGCCATCCTGCATTGTGTAGGCGAGTACCCGACCGCCGATGCCAACATGCATCTGTCGCAGGTGGATTTTCTGCGCCGGCGTTATCCGGGTGTGCGCGTGGGCTTTTCAACGCATGAAAATCCGGACAATACCGATATCGTCAAGATTGCACTCGCCAAGGGCGCGCGCATTTTCGAAAAGCACGTCGGCTTGCCCACCGAGCAGTTCCCGCTCAACGCCTATTCGGCAAGCCCGGAGCAGGTTCGACGCTGGCTGGAAGCCGCGCAATATGCCTTGCTGCTCTGCGGTGAAGGCGAGCAGCGTTTGCCGGTAAACGAGAGTGAAGTCGCCAGCCTGCGCTCCCTGCGTCGTGGCGTATTTGCGCGCAGGGCCATTGCCGCGGGCGAGGTGGTACAGGCAGACGATGTGTATTTCGCTTTCCCGCCGCAGGATGGGCAGATCACTGCCAATGACTGGTCGAAATACGCCACCTTCACAGCCCAGGCGGATATTCCCGAGCATGCAGCGCTGAGCACGCAGAACAGCACGCGGCGCGATGTGCGTGACAAGGTCTGGGAGATTGTCCAGCGCGTTCGGGCGCAGCTGAGCAGCAGCCACGTGGTGGTGCCGGGCCGGGTCGACCTGGAAATATCCCACCACTATGGCCTGGATCATTTCGACGAGGTCGGTTTGACCATGCTCACGGTGGTCAACAGGGGTTACTGCAAGAAGCTGCTGATGCTCCTGCCGGGTCAGCAGCACCCGGAGCAATATCACCAGCGCAAGGAAGAGACCTTCCACGTCCTGCATGGCGAGCTGACGCTGCAGCTGGACGGTGTAAGTCGTGCCTGCCGCCCGGGCGATGTGGTCACTGTCGAGCCAGGTGTTCGCCATGCCTTCCACAGTCAGGAAGGGGCAATCATCGAAGAGCTGTCTTCCACGCATTTCAGCAATGATTCGTTCTATACCGACGAAGCGATCAATGCCAATCGCGACCGTAAAACCCTCTTGAGCTATTGGATGGACTGACGTGCCTACCCCCTATCGTGTTGCTGACTACATTGCTGACTTCATCGCCGATCTGGGGGTGGAGCACGTCTTCCTGTTGCCGGGCGGAGGTGCCATGCACCTCAACGACGCGGTCGGCAAGCACCCCAACCTGGATGTAGTGGCCTGCCACCATGAGCAGGCCGCCGCGATTGCTGCCGAAGCCTATTGCCGTATCAATGAGAATATCGGTGTGGCCATGGTCACCACCGGCCCGGGTGCGACCAACGCCGTGACTGCCGTTGCGGGCGCGTGGATCGAGTCGGTGCCGTTGCTGGTCATCTCCGGCCAGGTCAAGCGTGCCGACCTGCTGCGTGGCGCGCCCCTGCGGCAGAAAGGCGTGCAGGAAGTGGACATCGTCAGTGTGGTCGAGCCGATCACCAAGTACGCGGTAACCATCCAGCAGCCAGAAGACATTCGCCGGGAGCTGGAGCGCGCGGTCTTTGTGGCACGAGACGGCCGTGCCGGCCCGGTGTGGATCGACGTACCGCTGGACGTGCAGGGCGCGCCGATCGATCCCGACAACCTGGTGGGGTGGGACGAGGCCGCTGCACCCGTTGCAGCGCTGGAGGCGCAAACGCTGGCGCAGATCCGCAGCTTGCTTGAGGGTGCCGAGAGACCGCTGATCCTCGCCGGCCATGGTGTTCGCTTGAGCGGCGCGGCCGCAGCCTTTCGTGATCTGATCGAGTCCATGGGCGTGCCGCTGGTGACGACCTGGAATGCAATGGACCTGCTGCCGCATGAGCACCCATTGTATGTGGGCCGGCCAGGTGTGGTAGCGCTGCGTGCACCGAACTTCGCGGTACAGAATGCCGACCTGCTGATCACCCTCGGCTGTCGTCTGGACAACATCATCACCGCCTATGCACCACGAGACTTTGCGCGCAATGCACGCAAGATCGTCGTTGATGTGGATGCCAACGAGATCGCCAAGCTCGACATGGATATCGATGTCGCCGTTACCTGCGACGCCGCCAGCTTCGTCGACACACTGGCTGCTTCTCTGAAAGGTGCTTCGTTCAGCCGGCCACAATGGTTGGAACGTTGCCGCGACTGGAAGTCACGCTATGGCGTCAACGACGGCAAGCCCTTCGCCGCCAGCGGGCCGATCAGCCACTTCCAGTTTGCTGACTCGCTTTCCAATGCAGTGCCGGAAAATACGCTGGTCAGCACCGGCAGCTCCGGGCTGGCGGTCGAAGTGTTCTACACCGTATTCCGCAATCGTCCAGGCCAGCGTGTATTCCTGACCTCGGGTCTGGGTGCGATGGGTTACGGCCTGCCAGCTGCGATTGGTGCTTGCTTCGCCAACGGCTGCAAGCCGATGGTGGCGGTGGAGAGTGATGGCAGCCTGCAACTGAATATTCAGGAGCTGGCCACGCTTCGCGGTTTCAACCTGCCGATCTGCCTGGTGGTGATGAACAACGGCGGTTATGCCTCGATCCGCAATACCCAGCGCAACTACTTCGAAAGCCGCTATGTCGGCACAGGCCCTGAAGCAGGCTTGTGGATGCCGGACCTGGAAGAACTGGCGCGTGCCTACCATTTGCCGTTCAAGCGTATCAGCGATGCCGCCGAATTGGACCAGGGCCTGGCCGAGGCCATGCAAATGCCGCGGCCGATGATTCTGGAAGTCCTGTTGATGAAGGATGAGGCATTGAGCCCGAAAGTCGCCGCGATTCCGCAGGCCGATGGTTCGATGACCTCCATGCCGCTGGAGGATATGTCGCCCTTGCTGCCGCTGGCGGTACTGGAGGAAGAAATGGCTGGCAACATCGCCCCGGTATCGCGCCAGGTTCGGCAGCAGGTCAAGTGATGAAGCGCCACGTCCTGTTCGACTTCGACGGCACCTTGGTTGACTCCGCGCCGGCCATTCTGGCCTGCTTTGCCCGTGTGCTGAAAGCACACGGCCTGCAGGCCATGTGCCCCATAGACGCCAGCCTGATCGGGCCACCCTTGCGCCAGACGCTGGCGACACTCAGCGGTAGTAGCGACGCAGCATTGCTGGATGCCCTGAGCGCTTCGTTCAAGGACATCTACGACGCCGAAGCCTGCCTGGAAACGGCCGCCTATGCCGGGTGCCAGGCGGCCTTGGAACAGCTACATGAGCAGGGCTTCAGTCTGTCCATCGCGACCAATAAGCGGTTGCTGCCAACCCAGCGCATCATTGCGGCATTAGGTTGGCAAGGGCTGTTCAGCGAAGTGTATGCCAGTGACTCCTACCCTGATCGCTATTCGGACAAGGCCGGCATGATCGCTGCCTTGCTGGAGGATGGCGGCATTGCAGCGCAATCGGCTCTCTACATTGGCGATACCGTCGCAGACGGTCGTGCAGCGGCTGCCAATGGTGTCGAGTTCTGGCCCGTCGCTTGGGGTTATGGTCAATTTGCCAGTCATGAGCAGCCATTGCCTTCGCCGCAAAAGTTGCTGGAACGCCTGGTGCGCGCATGATGACAACCACGACAGCCAGTGCATGCCCCTGCTGCGGATCCATCGAGATGCAGTTGCCCAGCCCTGCGTACACACCCTGCCGGCTGTGCGGGCATCGTTGGCGGCTGCCGATGGACCAGGCGGGCTACTATGAAACCCTGGTTGCACGTAACGATCTGAACACACCTTGGTTCAAGCGCAAGATGCGTGAGCGCGTCGCTGCGGTTTCTGACTTGCTGCAGACGGGCAGGGAGCGTGTGCTCGAAGTCGGCTGTGCGGAAGGTGAACTCGGGCGTGAGATCAAGGCGCGCTTTGCCGTCACCTATGAGGGTGTGGAGTTGTCGCAAGACAGGGTGCTGGCCGAGCAGAAGCTTGACCGCGTCTTCCATACGCCGACCAGCCAGATCGAGGCAGCGCCGTACCAGCTGATCGTGTCCTTTCATGTGCTGGAGCATATCGCCCGACCCGAGCAGGAGCTTGCGGCCTGGTCGAGTCTTCTTGGTGCAGACGGGCGTGTGCTGATCGAGGTGCCGAACCAGGCGGGGCATCCGCTGCTGGCCAGTGATCGCAATCTCGAGCACCTGCACCAGTTCACCCCGGCGTCGCTGACCCTGCTGCTTGCACGTTGCGGCTTTAGTTGTGATGGGGTGTCCGTGGGGCATTACGAATCACCGGTCTACCCGGACTCGATCCGCATCGTCGCCCGCCTGCAACTTGGGGCAGAGCGCCGCGAGCAGCTTCTGCTGCAGCGTTTTCGTGAAAGAACCGGCGGCCCGTTCCTGGTGTACGGAATTGGCGGCGACTACCTCAATTACCTGGCACCGTTAGCCGAGTCGCTGGATATCCACGCCTTGCTGGACTCATCCGAAGCGAAATGGGGGCAACGCCTGGGTAAACACGTGGTGTGTGCCTACGACCCGCAAGCGCATGCGGAATTACCCATCGTCATCTGCTCCATCCGCTTCGCCGCAGAAATCCGTCAGCACCTGCTCAACCTCGGGATTGCAGCGCAGCGTATCATCGGTCTGGATAGCATCTATGAAGACGCCTGATTCCATTCTCGGCGGGGATTTGAGCGGTATTCTCGCCGCCCCGTTGCCTTGGGAGGCCCTGTACGGTCGTCACATCCTGGTCACCGGCGCCTCGGGTTTTATCGGGGGGCATGTAGTCGAGGCCCTGGCCTGGCTCAATCGCCTTCAGCCCCAGGCGAACCTGCATGTGTATGCCCTGGCTCGGGACCTGGAAAAACTGCGTCAACGCATGCCCTGGCTGGATATGCCTGGTGAAGTGACGCCTCTGATCCAGGATGTCACCCAGCCCTGCGGCCTTGCTGCGCCACTGGATTTCATCATCCATGCCGCCAGCCCTGCCAGCCCCAAGGACTATCTGCAGCGCCCGGTCGATACGATTCGCGCCAATACCGATGGCACCGGGGCACTGCTTGAGCTGGCCCTGGAAAAGCAGGCACGTTTCCTGTTCCTCAGCAGCGGTGCGGTGTACGGCGACAATCCCTGGCAAACCGATGCGATCGCGGAAGGTGATTTTGGCCGTGAAGACCCGTTGGCTCCACGGGCCTGCTATGGCGAGAGCAAGCGCCTGGCCGAAACCCTGTGCCGGGCCTACCACACCCAGTACGGTGTGGATGCCAGGATCGCGCGAATTTCCCATTGCTATGGGCCGGGTATGCGTCTGGATGATGGCCGGGCGATTTCCGATCTGCTTGCCGATGTACTTCACAATCGGGATATCCAGCTGGATTCCGATGGAAGCGCCTCGCGTCCGTTCTGCTACGTCTCCGATACCGTGCTCGGGCTGTTCCACATTCTGTTTCAGGGTGAAGCAGGCCATGCCTATAACGTTGGTGAAACGCAGGAAACCAGCATCCTGGAATTGGCCGAAAAGTTGATTGCCTCAGCCGGTAAGGCAGGGCAGCTCATGGTCAGGCCGAAGGCGCGCAGTGGTCCGGCGCCCGCCGTGAGAAGCGCTGGGCATTTCAATATCGACAAGATCCGCGCTTTGGGGTGGGCGCCACTCACATCTCTGGATGTGGGTTTAACCAGACTCTTGCAGGCCAATACATGAACGCTCCCGATTCGCGTCCGACTCTGATTGGTTACCTCCCCCCGCCTGAGGGGATTAGAAAGACAGGGGCCAATTACCAGTATCATTCCCAATTTATCAATATTGGGGACATTGTTTACGCCCATGCCGGCGCGCTGTTGACTTCGGGGCGCAATTTTGAGGCCTGGAACTTTCGGATGACCGCAGAAGAGGTCAATGAGCGATTTTCCAAGGTGATATTTTTCATCCCTTGCAGGATTGCGCCGCCTCCGTATGACCAGGATGGTTATCCTTACGCCTACGTCACGGACTTTATCGAAAAACTGAAGATTCCTTTTTTCAGTCTTGGCGAATCCATTCAAGCCAGGGAGTACGATTATCAGCCCGGGTTCCACAAGCAGCTTTCCCCTGCGGTGGTCCGCTATCTGAGTGTGATCGCCGATAGATCGCCGGTGGTGGGGACGCGCGGCTATTATTCAGCGGACGTGCTGAATAGCCTCGGGATCAAGAATGCCGTTCCCTTAGGCTGCCCATCCCTCTACTTGAATGGCCCTGCGCTGCGCACATCCTTGATGGAGGTGCCGAGCAACCCTGAAAAGGTTGCGGTGTGCTACTCGAACTACCAGGGCAATCGGCATAGCCGGATCGACGACTTTCTTCGCCTGGCCAGTGAGCAGGATTATTACTATGTCGAGCAGGTCTTTGGCCTGCTTGCGCAGGCGCTCTATTACCCCGGGAAGGTCAGCGGGGCCGATATCCATGCGGCGCGGCGGTTCTATAAAGACTTGGCGCCTGTGCTTGCCTTGTTGAAAAAAAAGCGCGTTCGCTACTTTACAAACTACAGCCTGTGGAAGGAATTCCTCGGGTCGATGGATTTTGTGTTCGGGGCCAGAATGCACGGTTTGACGCCGGCGATCCATGCCGGAAAACCTGCCGTTTTCATTGCGCACGATTCAAGGGTGCGGGAAATGTGCGAGTTTTTTTCACTGCCGTTTGTGGCGGAACATGAACTGCCCGCATCAATGGATATCAACTTCTTCTTGTCACGCTGTGACTACACCGCAACGCTTTCGCAGTATCAGGACGCGTATGCGCGATTCGTTCAGACGCTGCGCGCGCTTGGGCTGGACGGCAATATCGATGCAGCGGGTTCGATTATTGACTGCTGGGAGCCCGCGCCTGACGTGCAGGTGGCCGGCGAGGAGCGAGTTCCCCGTTACTCACCCGAAGAAATGTTTAACCTGGAACAGCAACTTGCCATTTGCGCCGGGATTCCGGACGAGGCCTTTGTGAGGCTTGCCCAGATCCGTGATATTTCTCAAAGTTGGTACCGTTCTCGCCTCAATACACAGGCGGGCTAAGACCGCTCTTTTGGCCAGTTATTGTTGCGTCTTCCGTTTTGGCAAGGCCGTTCGTAAAGTTCAGGGTAGGCGATATGAGAGCGTGTGAAATTTGTGGCGCAAGCCATCCGGAGCAACTGCACCGTCAGCATTTTCTGTTCCCGGGGCTTCCCCAGGCAGTCCATTACGATGTGGTGGCCTGTCGCAACTGCGGTTTTGCCTACGCCAGCGACATTCCGGATCAGTCGGCGCTCGATCAGTTCTATCAGAACGTCGAGCATCACCTGCATACCGACCTGCCGCCCGGGTTGGCACGTATTCATGGCGATTTCTTCCACTTCGTCCAGCAACATGCAGACTTGGCAAGCGACGCTCGCATTCTCGATATCGGTTCGGGCATGGGTCATTTCCTTGCACATTTCAAACAGGCAGGCTTCCAGCGCTTACTAGGCATGGAGCCCAGCCCAGCTGCAGCCAAGCTGGCGCACGAAATCTACGGAGTAGAGATCAGAAGCGCGACCGTGGATGCTTTCGTCACTGAAGAGCGCTTCCAGTTGATCAGTCTTTGCGGCGTGCTGGAGCATATTGCCGACCTGCGCAACAGCCTGGCGAAGATTGCGGCGCTGCTGGCGGATGACGGCTATCTGTTCATCGCTGTTCCCGATGCCGAAGCCTTCGGCAAGACGCCGCCGGCTGAGCCCTTCCTCGAGTTTGCACTGGAACACATCAACTTCTTCAGTGCTGCCAGCCTCGACAACCTGCTGGCGGCTAACGGCTTCGAGAAAGTGACGGTGATCTCCCAGCACAACGATTTCTACGACAACCATTACCTGCTGGCCATGTACCGCAAGACCAGCCCGGCAGCGAAGCGTTTCACGGTTGATGCTGTGGCGGCTGCCAGCCTGCTCAGTTATGTCGAGCTTTCACGGCAGGTATTGCGCCCGGTGGAAGCGCTGGCCCAGCAACTGGAGGCCAGTGCTGAGCCGGTGCTGATCTGGGGCGCTGGCGCGCTTACCAGCCGGTTGCTCTGCGATACCCGGCTGGGCAAGGCCAACGTCTGCGGCATCGTCGACCGGAACAGGAACCTGCAGGGCAAATCCCTGCTCGGTGTGACCATTACCGGCCCCGATGAGCTGGCGCAGCACCAGGGGGCCACGGTCTTCATTGCCAGTACCACTTACGCTGCAGAGATCCGCGACACACTGACCCAGCAACATCACTGGCGCGGCAGAATCCTCAGCCTCGCAACCGGAGCCCGGTAATGCCGATGAACACGCTCAACCACATCCGTACGGCCTATGAGGCCGGGGGCTCTGCCAAGCAGGATTACATCGAGGCCATTCACGCGCGGCACGCCAGCCTGTTCGAGTACCCTGAGTTTATCGCCGGTACCGATGTGGAGTCTTTGCGCATTCTGCCAGAGGGCATCTTCGTGCGTTCCCGCTCGCAGCAGGTCGAGTTGTTTCTGGATCCCCAGGACCAGCACCTGGTGCCCTGTACCCTGATGAACTTCCGTGCCTATGAAACACAGGAAACCGAGTTCCTCAAAGCCATCACCCAGGAAAACGCGGTGATTCTGGACATCGGCGCCAATTGCGGCTGGTATGCCCTGGCGCTGGCTCGGCATTGCCCGTCGGCGCGGATTCACGCCTTCGAACCAATCCCCCATACCTATGAGATTCTCGAGCGCAACATCCGCCACAACGGCTTGTTCAACATAGAGGCGCACCGGCTGGCCTTTTCAAACCAGCAGGCGACGCTGGAGTTTCTCTACACGCCCAACTGCTCCGGCGCCACTTCCCAGGTCCTGGCCGGGCAACCGGGCCGCCAGGAAAGCCTGCAGAAGGTGTCCTGCCCGGCCACGACGCTGGATAGCTTCTGCGCGCAGCATGAGCTGGCGCCCCAGATCATCAAGTGCGATGTGGAAGGGGCGGAGTTGATGGTGATCCAGGGTGGCGAGGCGATGCTCGCTCAACACAAACCGGTGATTCTGATCGAGCTGTTGAGAAAGTGGGCCAGGAAGTTCGATTACCACCCTAACGAGGTGGTGGAGCGGCTCGATGGTCTTGGCTACCAGGCTTACACCCTGAGCGAAGAGGGGCTACGCCCGTGCCCTGGCATTGACGAGGAAACCCAGGAAACCAACTTTGTCTTTCTCCACGGGCAGAAGCACCGTGAGATCCCTGATCTGGTGCGGTCGTTGCCATGAACCCAGCCATTCCGTCGCTGACCGTTGCGCTGCTGACCTACAATCGACTGCACTACCTCGAGCAGTCCATCGCTGCCGTCCTGGCCCAGAGCTATGAGGATTTCGAGCTGCTGGTACTCGACAATGGCAGCAGTGACGGGACTGCGGAGTTTATCCTGCGCTTGCAGGACCCGCGAATCCGCTACGTCAGGAATTCCCGCAACATCTCCAGTGTGGAGTTCAACTGCCGTTCGGCTTATCACCTTGCCCTTGGGCGACGGGTGATCGTGACCCATGACGATGATGTCATGGAGCGAGACATGCTTGAACGGCAGATGCGTTTCATGGATTGCCATCCAGAAGTGCGGCTGGTGTGGACTCGCGTCAGTGACATTGATCAGGATGGGGATGCGCTAGTCGGCGAGCACACCCTGCCTGAATCGGAGCGAGTCTTCGCTCCAGGGGAATACATCAGCAGTTTTCTCAAGGAGCGGTTGTGGCCTATGCCCAGCGGCGTGATGCTGGAGCGGGCCGTACTGCCCAGCTTCTATGCGGTACACGCGTGCCTCGGCGACGCGGCTGCCCACAAGAAAACATTGGAGACGGCAGGCATCGAGGACGTGCTGATGCCGGCGCGTATCAACCGCCGGCATGCTATCGGCTTCCTCGATCAGCCGTTGCTGCGCCGTCGGCTGCACACCAGGCAGTTCTCCCATGTGGCAAGCCTGTCGCTACCAGGGGTCGCTCTCTATCGAGACCTGAAGCACATTGCCAGGGGCGTGCCTGGTCTGGAGGTAGAGGCCCTTCATTTTGATGCCTACGTGGCGCGCTTCGCGATTCAGGAAGCCATTACCACCCAGGTGGGTCAGGCAATCGACAAGCACATTCTGAAGAAGATTGGTAAAACGGCCGACAGCCTGCTGCGCAACTTGGAGCAAGCCCCCGACGCCTTTCTGGCGGGCTTGCCAGTCTTCCTGCTAGCCCAGCTTCTGTTGCTGGGGGACCAGGTGTGCCCGCTGGACAAGTTGTCGGTTTCCGGGCATGCCAGCGCTACCCGGCAACTTCTGAAATGGACGCGCAAAACCGTTGAAAACCCAGGCTCGAGCATTCTGGCCGGCCTGGAGGGGCGCAGGATCATCATCTTTGGTAGCGCCTTCATCGCCGCATTGCTGATTCTTGAAGCCAGAAACAAAGGTGGACAGGTCGTCGCCTGTATAGACTCCAACCTCAATCGCCAGGGCACGCAAATGCTCGGCGTGCCCATCCAGCCCTTGGCCTGGATGAGTGAGCAAGTGGAACAGGACGATGTCGTGATCATCAGCTCCGAGCGGGACCATGAACATTACATCGAAGCGCTTGTCCGCCAACATCTCACGGCGCCGGCACGCATCGTGTCGTGGAAAGAGCTGACGGAATCTGCGTGATTCAGGGCATAGAGGCTTCGTGCCGACAGGCGCCGTGTCGCTTGACGCAAGCGAGCAACATTTTTTGGGGGAAGTGACAGCATGACGAATTGGGCTTTGATCGCGGGTGGGCGTTGTACCGGGCAACCTTGGCGAGTGCTGGTTGCCGGGTTTTGCCTGGACGATGAGCAGGCCTTCCTGCTGTCCGATGCGCACTGGCAAGAACTACAACGGCAATTGCCGCTGCAGCCCCTGGCGGCCTATGGCCTGAGCAATGGGCTGGTGTTCGAGCGAGCTACCGAAGCCGCCGGAGAGTGCGACGGCGTCTTTCTGATTGCCCACCCTCGTCAAGCCAATGCCTTGTTCGCGTTGCCGTCACAGGTGCGGCGTTATCTGCTGCTACGTTCTTCCGAGCAATTTGGGGCGCTACAGGACGATACCTGCTTCAGCAAGGTTCTGATTCCGGCGAAGGGAGAGCCTGTCAGTACTTCGAGGGTGCACATCGATTACTTGAAACTTCCCGATGCGCCCGGATCCGATGCGCAAGCGTGGCCACTGACGCGAGAAGCTGAAGACCGCGACCATTCCAGGAATTACCATTGTTCGGCGGACTTCTGGCTCTATAAAGTCACCACTGCAATCGCTGATGATGCTGCTGCCGTACGGCAGTTCGAGCCGCTGCTGAGTGTCGTTATTCCGACCTACAACTATGGGCGCTATCTTGCCCAGTGTGTTCAGTCGGTGCTCGATCAGGGTGTGGAGAATATCGAGATCCTGGTGCTGGACAACGCTTCCACGGACGATACCGCCGAGGTAATGGCGGCATTCGCGGGCAACCCGAAAGTGCGATACATCCGTAACCGATACAATTACGGCCCGGGTTACAACTGGCGAAATGGCCTGCGTATCGCGCAGGGGCGTTACTTCACGTTCCTTTCCGCCGACGACTATTTCAATCCGGGCCATCTGTCGCGTCTGTTGCCTACGCTGGAGAGCCAGCCCAACGTGGCGGTTGGCTATACCGGCATTCGCTGGGTCGATGGTTCGGGGCAGGCATTGAACCAGCCTCGTCACCCCGGCTACCGCAATGGCGACTATGTCGGCGGGCGTAATGAAGTCGCTGATCTGCTCATCTACGACAGCTACATGACGCCTTCGGCCGTCATCTACCGGCGTGAGATTTTTTGCCGGGTCTGGAATCCAGGCAACAGCTACGGTGCCGGCGACTGGGAAATGGTCGTGCAGATGGCGGAGCGTTACCCCGATTTCGCCTACGTCGATATGCCGGGTGTCAGCTATCGCTGGCATGGTGCGCAGTATTCGAGCGGGTTTTATGCCTCCAGCGAGCCATTGATGGGGCACCTTGCCATTGTCGAGGGGGTATTCGAGCGCAATGCGCAGCATCATCTTCACGGGCGTGAGCGCGAGGTGGCCGGGCACCTCAAGCGGCGTCTGGATCTGTATCCTGACGAGCAGGGTTCCGAGCTGGGGGCCCGGGCACGCCGGCTTTGCGAGCGCCTGGAAGAACAAGCGCGGCAGCAAGAGCAGGCGTTGTTCTCTGTTATCCTGACAACCTTCAACCGCCCGCAATTGCTCAAGGATGCGCTGAACAGCATTGCGCATCAGTCCTTCAAGGACTTTGACGTCATCCTGGTCAATGACAATGGCGAGCCGGTCGAGTCGCTGCTGGCTGAGTACGATTTCTCGATCACGTACATCCGCCAAGGCCGCAATCGCGGCCCGGCCGCTGCCCGTAATACCGCTTTGCATCTGGCCCGTGGCCGGTATGTCGTTTATCTGGACGATGACGACCTGTACCTGCCTGACCACCTTGAAACACTGGCCAAAGCGCTGGATACCCACCCCGACAGTGTGGTGTACACGGATGCAGTGTTCATTCAGGAAACGATTGCGGCGGGCAAGCGGACCGAGGTGGCGCGTGAACAACGCTATCCACACGAGGCCTACTCCCGGGAGCGTTTGCTGGTAAACAACTACATCCCGATCAACACCTTTGCCTGCCCACGCGCGCTTGCACTTGCCGTGGGCGACTTCGACGAGTCGCTGGCAGGCTTGGAGGATTGGGATTTCCTCATGCGCCTGAGCGCGCGAAGCGCCTTTCATCATGTGCGCAGCGAGACGGTGGAAGTCCGTATGCGGCGGGACGACAATGCACCTGCACGACGCTCCGAGCAGGCACTGAAAGATTACCCAGCGCTTTATCGCGAGTTGTATGCGCGCCATGGCGACGTTGGCAGCGAAGAAGTACAGCGCGGGCGCCAGCAAATGCTGGAGCATCTGGGTGGCAAGCCCAAGGCGTTGACACTGCAAACCTGGCTGGCCGAACGCGTTCCGGATGCCATGCAGAGTCGCCTGATCGAACAGCGTCTGCGCGCCCATCAGGGTGGCCCTGTGATCGGGGTAATCGTGGTGGACGCTGACGGGCGCGCCGATGCATTGAAAGCTTCTCTGCAAAGCCTGGGTAGCGATCACTGCCTTTATTCCACTTTGAAAATTGTGGCGCTGACGCCGGGCGAGGCTCCCGCGACTTCGGCGCAGGACAAGCTGCATTTCGTGCGTCTGACCGATGCCAGCCTGAGCGATCAGCTGAACCAGGCAGCTCAGGCGGGTGAATTTGACTGGTTCATGCTGGTAGACGCGGGGAGTGAGTTCACTGCAAGTGGCTTGCTGATTGCCGCGCTTGACCTGTTGGCGGCGCCGGGCTGTCGGGCCGTCTATGGTGATGAGGGTTTGCGTTCCGATGGGTCAGAAATGGGCGCTGTGCTGCGCCCTGATCTAAACCTTGATCTACTGCTCAGTTTGCCGGCGAGCCTGTCACGCCACTGGCTGTTCAACCGGCAGGTGTGGCTGGAAATGGGCGGCTTCCGCCAGGAGGCGGGCCAGGCATTCGAGCTGGATTACATCCTGCGCCTGATCGAGTCTGCCGGTTTCGAGGGGCTGGGGCATATCAGCGAGCCGTTGTTGGTCTGCGATGCCCCGTCGCTGCGCGACTGCCCGGACGAGCGCGGGGTCATCCAGCGCCATCTGCATGCCCGCGGTTTTGCACAGGCGCGCATCGGGTCTCGTCTGCCCGGGCGTTATGATCTGGACTATGGCGCCCCCGGCGACGCACCGGTCAGCATCCTGATCCTGCTCCAGGGCAACAGCACCGAGCGGGTGCAGCGCTGCATGGAAACCATTCTGGAGAAGACAACCTATCGAAACTACGAGGTGCTGCTGCTGGCGCGTGATAATGCCGGCCCGGCAATAAACGGCTGGCTCGACAACGTTGCCCGGCTTGGCACCGATGCCATTCGTTGCCTGCGATTCCCTGCCGGCATGGCGCCTGTGCAAATGCGCAACCAGGCCGCCGGGCAGGCCCGTGGTGATTTCCTGCTGTGGCTGGACGAAGGCGCTGCGGTGCTCGATAACGATTGGTTGCAGCAGATGCTCAACCACGGCATGCGCCAGGAAGTCGGCGTGGTGGGGGCCAAACTGGTGGCGGGGGACGCTACCATCAGCCATGCCGGTTTCGTGCTCGGCCTGAATGGCCCTGTTGGCGAAGCTTTTGCCGGTCAGCCGATGGACGCGTCCGGCTATCTGCAGCGCCTGCAAGTGGACCAGAACTATGTCGCCGTGAGCGGCAAGTGCCTGCTGGTGAACAAAAGCCTGTTCCTGGAGGCGGGCGGTTTCGACGAGTCCCCCGAGTTGCAGCGCTGGACGGATGTTGATCTGTGCCTGCGCCTGCACCGTGGCGGCTACCTGAACGTGTGGACGCCGCGTGTTCAGTTGCTGCTAAGTGAGGATGCTGTAACGCCGGCCACCGCCGCAGAAGAAGATGCCTTGTATGACCGCTGGCTGCCTGTACTGGCACGCGACCCGCTCCACAACCCGAACTTCTCGCTGTCTTCCAGCAATGGCCTCGGCCTGGCGCCCTCCGGTCTGAGCTGGCGACCGTTGTCGTCCTGGAAACCGCTGCCGACGATCCTCGCCCATGCGGCGGACAGAGGAGGGTGTGGCAACTACCGGGTCATCCAGCCGCTGGATACGCTCAACCGCGAGGGGCTGGCCGAGGGGGTGGTGGCGTGGAATTATCTGGCGCCTGCCGAACTTGAGCGTTATCAGCCCGACAGCATCATCCTGCAGCGCCAGGTTGGCGATGAGCAGATTGAGCATATACGCCGGATGCACGCGTTTTCGCGGGCTTTCAAGGTCTTCGAGCTGGACGACTACCTGCCCAACCTGCCGCTCAAGAGCGTGCACAGGGCGCACATGCCCAAGGACATTCTGCGGTCCATACGTCGCAGTCTTTCCTATGTGGACCGCTTTGTCGTCTCCACGCAGCCGCTGGCCGAGGCCTTCGCCGGCGTACATGGCGATATCCGCGTGGTACCCAACACGCTGGATACCCGCTACTGGAGCGGCCTCAAGGCCCTGCGCCGGCAGTCGCGCAAGCCGCGTGTCGGCTGGGCGGGTGGGGCGAGCCACACGGGCGACCTGGAAGTGATCGCGGACGTGGTCAAGGAATTGGCCAACGAGGTGGAATGGGTGTTCTTCGGCATGTGCCCGGACAAGCTGCGGCCTTATGTTCATGAGTTCCACCCGAGTGTCTCGATTGAGCAATACCCCGCGACGCTGGCCAGGATGAACCTGGACCTGGCCCTGGCGCCGGTCGAGCAGAACCTGTTCAACGAGTGCAAGAGCAACCTGCGTTTGCTGGAGTACGGCGCCTGTGGTTTCCCGGTGATCGCCAGCGACCTGCGTTGCTACCAGGGCTACAGCGATTTGCCGGTCACACTGGTGAAGAACCGTTTCCGAGGCTGGGTAGATGCCATTCGCATGCACATCTCTGATCTGGATGCCACGGCGAAGGCGGGCGATGCACTGCGCAATGCAGTGCTGGGCGGCTGGATGCTCGAAGGCGACAACCTGAGCAACTGGCGCAAGGCCTGGCTGCCGGACTGATACATTGTCGTAGGCCTGGATCGGCCTCTTCGCGGGCTTGCCCGCACCCACAGGTACAGCGCAGGGCTTGACTCCTATGCTGGCCCTGTGGGAGCGGGCAAGCCCGCGAAGAGGCCGGCACAGGCAACACAAATCCCCATCTCCGGCACGGCTATTGCTACACCGCTGGCAACACACCGTTTTTATGACGGTCAGCCACGCGAGAGAGCACGATGCCCCAGGCCGCCCACGTAACCCGAGCCCCCGATCATCAGGGGCAGACCCCGATCGAGCAGGACAGCCACCAGGGTATCGAGCAAGCCTTCGCCCTGTTCAATCAGGTATCCAGCCAACTCAGCCAGTCCTACAGCCTGCTCGAAGCCCGGGTCAGTGAACTCAAAGGCGAGCTGGCCGTGGTCAGTGCCCAGCGCATCGAGGAACTGAGCGAAAAGGAACGCCTGGCCAACCGTCTGCAGAACCTGCTGGACCTGCTGCCTGGCGGGGTGATCGTGATCGATGGCCATGGCCTTGTACGTGAAGCCAACCCGGCTGCCTGCGAACTGCTCGGCGAACCGCTGATCGGCGAGTTATGGCGTCAGGTGATCGCCCGCAGCTTTGCACCACGCAAGGACGATGGCCATGAAATCTCGCTGCGCGACGGCCGCCGGCTGTCCATCGCCACCCGCTCGCTGGATGCCGAACCCGGCCAGCTGGTGCTGCTCAACGACCTGACTGAAACCCGTCGCCTGCAAGACCAACTGGCCCGCCACGAGCGCCTGTCGTCGTTGGGGCGCATGGTCGCCTCGCTGGCGCACCAGATCCGCACGCCGCTGTCGGCCGCCATGCTCTACGCCAGCCACCTCGCTGACAGCGAGCAACAGCTGAGCCCGGAAACCCGCCAGCGCTTCGCCGGTACCTTGAAGGAGCGCCTGCACGAGCTGGAGCACCAGGTGCGTGACATGCTGGTGTTCGCCCGTGGCGAGTTGCCGCTGGGTGATCGGGTTACCCCAAAAGCCCTTTTCCAGGCCCTGCAGCAGGCGGCTCAGGCGCATGTGCAGGGGCACACCGTGCGCTGGCAGTGCGACAGCCATCTGGGTGAGCTGCTGTGCAATCGCGACACCCTGGTCGGCGCCTTGCTCAACCTGATCGAAAATGCCCTGCAGGCCAGCGACGGCCCAGCGCGCTTGAAGGTGCACCTGTTCCGTCGCGAGCGCACCCTGCATCTGTGTGTCAGTGACGCCGGCAGCGGTATCGCCGCCGAGTTGTTGGCGCGCCTTGGCGAGCCGTTTCTCACCACCAAGGCCACTGGCACCGGCCTCGGCCTGGCGGTGGTCAAGGCTGTGGTGCGTGCGCATCAGGGCGCTATCAGCCTGCGCTCGAAGGTGGGCCGAGGCACCTGCGTGCGGGTAGAGCTGCCGTTGATCGACGGGCAATTGGCGGAGGGGGTGTAATGGCAATCAAGGTGCTGCTGGTCGAGGACGACCGCGTATTGCGCCAGGCGCTGGGCGATACCCTGGAAATCGGCGGTTTCGCCTACCAGGCAGTGGGCAGTGCCGAAGAAGCGCTGGAGGCGGTGGTGGATGATGCCTTCAGCCTGGTGGTCAGCGATGTGAACATGCCCGGTATGGACGGGCATCAGTTGTTGAGCCAGTTGCGCCGCCAGCAACCTCAGCTGCCGGTGCTGTTGATGACGGCGCACGCCGCCGTCGAGCGTGCCGTCGAAGCAATGCGCCAAGGTGCTGCCGACTATCTGGTCAAACCGTTCGAGCCAAAGGCGCTGCTCAGCCTGGTCGAGCGGCATGCCGCCGGGCGGGTGTCCGCTGACGAGGGCCCGGTGGCCTGTGAGCCGGCCAGCCGCCAGTTGCTGGAGTTGGCCGCACGCGTGGCGCGCAGTGACTCGACCGTGCTGATTTCTGGTGAGTCCGGCACCGGCAAGGAAGTGCTGGCGCGCTACATTCACCAGCAGTCGCCGAGGGCGGCGCAGCCCTTTGTGGCAATCAACTGCGCGGCCATCCCCGACAACATGCTCGAAGCCACCCTGTTCGGCCATGAAAAGGGTGCCTTCACCGGTGCCATCGCCGCCCAGGCCGGCAAGTTCGAGCAGGCCGAAGGCGGTACCCTGCTGCTCGACGAAATCTCGGAAATGCCAATGGCCTTGCAGGCCAAGCTGCTGCGTGTGCTGCAGGAGCGCGAAGTGGAACGGGTGGGCGGGCGCAAGCCGATCAGCCTGGATATCCGCGTGCTGGCCACGACCAACCGCGACCTGGCCGGCGAAGTAGCGGCCGGGCGCTTCCGTGAAGACCTGTTCTACCGCCTGTCAGTGTTCCCCCTGGCTTGGTGCCCGTTGCGTGAGCGCCCGGGCGACATCCTGCAACTGGCCGAGCGCCTGCTGGCGCGCCATGCGGCCAAGATGAAACACGCCCCGGTACGCCTGTCGCCGCAGGCCCGGGCCTGCCTGCAGGCCTATGCCTGGCCGGGCAACGTGCGTGAACTCGACAACGCGCTTCAGCGGGCGCTGATCCTGCAGCAGGGTGGGGTGATCGAGGCGGCGGATTTTTGTCTGGCAGGCGCCATTCCCTTGTCGGCGGGCACGTCGCCATCACTTGAAGCCACTGCCGAGGCCAGCGGGCTGGGCGATGACATGCGCCGCCATGAGTACCAGATGATCATCGATACCCTGCGCGCCGAGCGCGGTCGGCGCAAAGAGGCGGCCGAGCGCCTGGGCATCAGCCCGCGCACCTTGCGTTACAAACTGGCGCAGATGCGCGATGCCGGGTTCGACGTCGAGGCCAGCCTGTTCGGCTGACACTGCGCCCCGCTGTGAATACCGTCCCACAGGGGCCGTATAAGCCAGTGAAAGGTGATTGCCAAGGCTGGCACCTTTGTTGCTTTACGTAGGCTATTCGCCGCATGAGTGTCAAAAAAATGCGGCCGCAGGAGAGAGAAGGGTCATGAGCCAAGGTGTTGAATTCAATCGTCTGATGCTGGACATGCGGGCCATGCAGGCCGATGCCATGTCGCTGCCCAAGGTCGCCGCCGCCCCCGAGCTGGCGCCGGGGCAGAGTACCTTTGCCGACATGCTTGGCCAGGCCATCGGCAAGGTGCATGAGACCCAGCAGGCATCGACCCAGCTGGCCAATGCCTTCGAGATCGGCAAGAGCGGCGTCGACCTGACCGACGTGATGATCGCTTCGCAAAAGGCCAGTGTGTCGATGCAGGCCATGACCCAGGTACGCAACAAACTGGTACAGGCGTACCAGGACATCATGCAGATGCCGGTTTGAGGACGGACGTAGACCATGGCTGAAGCAGTCGTCGACAACCCCCCCGCCAAGACGGGCCCGGCAGCGGCCAAGCGCCCGCTGCCAGGTATGTCGTTCCTGGAAAACATCGCGCAGATGCCCATGCTGCGCCAAGTCGGCCTCATGGTCGGCCTGGCGGCCAGCGTGGCAATTGGCTTTGCCGTGGTGCTGTGGTCGCAACAACCCGATTACCGTCCGCTGTACGGCAGCCTGTCGGGCATGGACACCAAGCAGGTCATGGACACCCTGGGTGCTGCTGACATCCCCTATAACGTCGAGCCCAACTCCGGTGCTCTGCTGGTCAAGGCCGACGACCTCTCCCGTGCCCGCCTGAAACTGGCGGCCGCCGGCGTGGCGCCCAGCGATGGCAATGTCGGTTTCGAACTGCTCGACAAGGAGCAGGGGCTGGGCACGAGCCAGTTCATGGAAGCCACTCGCTACCGCCGCAGCCTGGAAGGCGAGCTGGCGCGTACCGTTTCCAGCCTGAACAACGTCAAGGCCGCACGCGTGCACCTGGCCATCCCGAAAAGCTCTGTGTTCGTGCGCGACGACCGCAAGCCTAGCGCCTCGGTACTGGTCGAGCTGTACCCGGGCCGTGCCCTGGAAGCCGGTCAGGTGTCGGCCATCGTCAACCTGGTGGCGACCAGTGTGCCGGAGCTGGACAAATCCCAGGTCACCGTGGTCGACCAGAAAGGTAACTTGCTGTCCGAGCAGCTGCAGGACTCTGCCCTGACTGAGGCCGGCAAGCAGTACGACTACAGCCGCCGTATGGAAAGCATGCTTACCCAGCGCGTGCGCAACATCTTGCAGCCTGTCCTGGGCAATGACCGATACAAGGCCGAAGTGTCCGCCGACCTGGACTTCAGTGCCGTCGAGTCGACTGCCGAGCAGTTCAACCCCGACCAGCCGGCGCTGCGCAGCGAGCAGTCGGTTGACGAGCAACGCGCCAGCAGCCAGGGCCCGCAAGGTGTGCCTGGCGCGCTGAGCAACCAGCCGCCAGGCGCCGCTTCGGCACCGCAAACCACCGGTGGCGCCGCTACCCCGGCCGCAGCCATTCAGCCTGGCCAGCCGCTGGTGGATGCGAACGGCCAGCAGATCATGGACCCGGCCACCGGCCAGCCGATGCTCGCACCGTACCCGTCGGACAAACGCCAGCAAAGCACCAAGAACTTCGAGCTGGACCGCTCCATCAGCCACACCCGCCAGCAGCAGGGGCGCATGACCCGCCTGTCGGTGGCAGTGGTGGTAGACGACCAGGTCAAGATCGACCCGGCCACCGGCAACACCAGCCGTGCACCCTGGGCCGCCGAAGACCTGGCGCGCTTCACCCGCCTGGTGCAGGACGCGGTCGGCTTCGACGCCAGCCGTGGTGACAGCGTGACGGTGATCAACGTGCCATTTGCCGCCGACCGTAACGAAGAAATTGCCGATATCGCCTTCTACCAGCAGCCGTGGTTCTGGGACATCGTCAAGCAAGTGCTGGGCGTGGTGTTCATTCTGGTACTGGTGTTCGGCGTGCTGCGGCCGGTGCTCAACAACATCACAGGGGGCGGCAAGCAGGCCGCTTCGGATAGCGACATGGAGCTGGGCGGCATGGTGGGGTTGGATGGCGAACTGGCCAACGACCGCGTCAGCCTGGGTGGCCCGACAAGCATTCTGCTGCCTAGCCCGAGCGAGGGTTACGAGGCACAGCTCAACGCAATCAAAGGCCTGGTGGCCGAAGACCCGGGCCGTGTAGCCCAGGTCGTCAAAGACTGGATCAACGCCGATGAGTGATAACCGAGCCGTTACCGCCAAGCTGAGCCGTGTCGACAAGGCGGCAATCCTGCTGCTTTCGCTGGGCGAGACCGATGCGGCCCAGGTGCTGCGCCACATGGGCCCCAAGGAAGTGCAGCGTGTGGGTGTGGCCATGGCGCAGATGGGTAATGTGCACCGTGACCAGGTCGAGCAGGTAATGAGCGAGTTCGTCGACATTGTCGGCGACCAGACCAGCCTGGGCGTGGGGTCCGATGCCTACATCCGCAAGATGCTCAACCAGGCCCTGGGCGAGGACAAGGCCAATGGCCTGGTCGACCGCATCCTGTTGGGTGGCAACACCAGTGGCCTGGACAGCCTGAAATGGATGGAACCGCGCGCGGTAGCCGACGTGATCCGCTACGAGCACCCGCAGATCCAGGCAATCGTGGTCGCTTACCTCGACCCTGACCAGGCCGGCGAAGTGCTGAGCAACTTCGACCACAAGGTGCGCCTGGACATCGTCTTGCGCGTATCGTCGCTGAACACCGTGCAGCCGGCGGCGCTGAAAGAGTTGAACCAGATCCTCGAGAAGCAGTTCTCGGGCAACTCCAACGCCGCGCGCACCACCTTGGGCGGCATCAAGCGCGCTGCAGACATCATGAACTTCCTGGACAGCTCCGTGGAAGGTGCACTGATGGATGCGATCCGCGAAGTCGACAGCGACCTGTCGGAGCAGATCGAAGACCTGATGTTCGTCTTCAACAACCTGGCCGACGTCGACGACCGTGGCATCCAGGCGCTGCTGCGCGAAGTGTCGTCCGACGTGCTGGTGGTGTCGCTCAAGGGCGCCGACGAGCGGGTCAAGGACAAGATTTTCAAGAACATGTCCAAACGTGCCTCCGAACTGCTGCGCGACGACCTGGAGGCCAAGGGGCCGGTGCGGGTCAGCGACGTGGAAACGGCGCAGAAGGAAATCCTCACCATCGCCCGCCGCATGGCCGAGGCCGGCGAGATCGTGCTCGGCGGCAAGGGTGCCGAGGAAATGATCTGATCCATCAGGTCAGGAAAAAATGGTGGGGCTGGTGCGGTCATTGTGGGAGCTGGCTTGCCGGCGATGAGGCCAGCCCAGGCAGAGTCGTTGCATGGCAAGGGCTGCGCCCTTGATCGCCGGCAAGCCAGCTCCCACAAGGCCCTTATGGGTCGAACATGCTTGTTGAGTACTTTAAAACATGTCCAGCAAAGAACATCACCCCAGCGACCTGATCCGCGCCCGCGACCTCGAGGGCGTGGATGTGTGGACGCTGCCCAGCTTCGACCCGGAGCCAGAGCCCTTACCCGAGCCTGAGCCGGAGCCCGAGCCGGTCGAGGAAGAAATCGAGGAAGTGCCGCTGGAAGAAGTCCAGCCGCTCACCCTGGAAGAGCTCGAGGCCATCCGCCAGGAAGCCTACAACGAAGGTTTCGCCACCGGCGAGCGAGAGGGCTTTCACAGCACCCAGCTCAAGGTGCGCCAAGAGGCCGAAGCGGCCCTGAAGGCCAAGCTCGACAGCCTTGAGCAACTGATGGCCAACCTGATGGAGCCGATCGCCGAGCAAGACACCCAGATCGAGAAAACCCTCGTGCACCTTGTGGCGCACATGACTCGCCAGGTGATCGGCCGCGAATTGCACAACGACTCCAGCCAGATTACCCAGGTGCTGCGCGAAGCATTGAAGCTGCTGCCCATGGGCGCGGACAATATCCGCATTCACCTCAACCCGCAGGACTTCGAGCTGGCCAAGGCCCTGCGCGAACGTCACGAGGAAAACTGGCGGCTGCTGGAAGACAGCGCACTGCTACCGGGGGGCTGCCGTATCGAAACTGCCCATAGCCGCATCGATGCGACCATGGAAACGCGTATCGAGAAAACCGTGGCGCAGCTGTTCGACCAGTTGCACGACCATTCCCTGCACCCGGCGGCGCCAGACATGTCGGTAGACCTGGACGCCCCCGTCGAGCGTTCGGTGGAAAGCCCTGATGCACCTTAAGCGCACCAGCTTCGGCAAACGCCTGGGCAGTTATGCCGAGGCCATCGAGCTGCCGTCCCAGCCCATCGTCGAAGGCCGCCTGCTGCGCATGGTCGGGCTCACCCTGGAGGCCGAAGGCCTGCGCGCCGCGGTGGGTAGCCGCTGCCTGGTGATCAACGACGACAGCTACCACCCGGTCCAGGTAGAAGCCGAAGTCATGGGCTTTGCCGGGCCCAAAGTGTTTCTCATGCCGGTCGGCAGCATTGTCGGTATCGCCCCCGGCGCCCGGGTGGTGCCGCTGGATGACGGCGGCCGGCTGCCCATGGGCATGAGCATGCTCGGCCGTGTGCTGGACGGCGCCGGCCGCGCGCTGGATGGCAAGGGCGGGATGAAGGCCGAGGACTGGGTGCCGATGGACGGCCCTGTGATCAACCCGCTCAACCGTGACCCCATCAGCAAGCCGCTGGACGTGGGCATTCGCAGCATCAATGGTCTGCTGACCGTCGGTCGCGGCCAGCGCCTGGGCCTGTTTGCCGGTACTGGCGTAGGTAAGTCGGTGTTGCTGGGCATGATGACCCGCTTCACCGAAGCCGAAATCATCGTGGTTGGCCTGATCGGTGAGCGGGGCCGTGAGGTGAAGGAGTTCATCGAGCACATCCTGGGTGAAGAGGGCCTCAAGCGTTCGGTAGTGGTGGCTTCGCCTGCCGACGATGCGCCGCTGATGCGCCTGCGCGCTGCCATGTATTGCACGCGCATCGCTGAGTACTTCCGCGACAAGGGCAAGAACGTGCTGTTGCTGATGGACTCGCTCACCCGTTTCGCCCAGGCCCAGCGTGAAATTGCCCTGGCCATCGGCGAGCCGCCGGCCACCCGGGGTTACCCGCCGTCTGTATTCGCCAAGCTGCCCAAGCTGGTGGAGCGGGCGGGCAATGGCGAGGCGGGCGGTGGTTCGATTACCGCGTTCTATACCGTGTTGTCCGAAGGTGATGACCAGCAGGACCCGATCGCCGACTCGGCGCGAGGTGTGCTCGACGGCCACTTCGTGCTGTCGCGCCGGCTGGCCGAAGAGGGCCATTACCCGGCCATCGACATCGAAGCCTCGATCAGCCGTGTGATGCCCCAGGTGGTCGATGCCGACCACTTGCGCCAGGCGCAGAAGTTCAAGCAATTGTGGTCGCGCCTGTCGCAAAGCCGCGACCTGATCAGCGTGGGCGCCTATGTGGCCGGCGGCGACCCGGAAACCGACCTGGCCATTGCCTTGCAATCGAAGCTGGTGGAGTTTCTGCGCCAAGGCCTGCAGGAGAATGTGGGCATGGCGCAGAGCCGCGAACAGCTGGGGGCGATCTTCACGCCCCCGGCGGGCTGATAGGCCATGGCGCTGCCCGGACGCGCTGCGCGCCTGGCGCCGGTGGTGGACATGGCCGAGGAAGCCGAGCGCAAGGCAGCCCAGCGCCTGGGGCATTTCCAGCAGCAGGTGGCCACGTCCCAGGCCAAGCTGGCTGAACTCGAACGGTTTCGTGAGGATTACCAGCTGCAGTGGATCAACCGCGGCGGGCAGGGGGTCAATGGTAGCTGGCTGGTCAACTACCAGCGTTTTCTGGGGCAGTTGGAAACGGCCATGACCCAGCAGCGCCAGAGCCTGGTGTGGCACCAGAACAACCTCAACAACGCCCGTGGCACCTGGCAGCAGGCCTATGCCCGGGTAGAGGGTTTGCGCAAGCTGGTGCAGCGCTACATGGACGAAGCCCGGCGCGCCGAAGACAAGCGTGAGCAGCGGTTGCTGGACGAACTGTCGCAGCGCCTGCCCCGCCAAAACCATTTTTAATCCTGTCTTGCACCATCAATCAGGCTACCGCGTGCCCCTGTAGGAGCAGCCTTGTGCTGCGAAGAGGCCATTGCAGCCAAAGATAATCTTTGGCGTTACCGGTCTCTTCGCAGCACAAGGCTGCTCCTACAAGGGGTCGCGTCGCCTGCTGGAACCATGTGCTTGCCACCCATGCCATCGCCTGCTAAACCTTAATGGAGTTGCATCCGCCATCATCGAAGGAATCGCTAGCATGGCAGTCGAGACTGATTTTTCGCAGGAAGGGAAAAAGCTGACGATCAAGATCAAGGGGCGCTTCGATTTCGGCAAACATCAGGAATTTCGTGACGCCTACGAACGCCAGCCCTATCGGCCCGATTCGGTAATCGTCGACCTGAAAGACACCACCTACCTCGACAGTTCCGCGCTCGGCATGCTGCTGTTGCTGAGGGACCATGCGGGCGGCGATGAGTCGGATGTGCGCGTGGTGCATGCCAGCTCCGATGTGCGCAAGATCCTCGCCATCTCCAATTTCGAAAAACTGTTCGACATCAGTTGAGCGCCGACATGCCGCCCCAACAGGCGTTGACCGTGCTGGTCGCCGAAGACGGGGCCGCCGACAGAATGCTGCTGGCGCAGATCGTGCGCCGCCAGGGCCATCAGGTATTCACCGCAGAAAACGGCGAGCAGGCGGTGGCGCTGTTCATCGAGCGGCGCCCGCAGCTGGTGCTGCTGGATGCGCTGATGCCGGTGATGGATGGCTTCGAGGCGGCGCGGCAGATCAAGGCTCTGGCCGGCGAGGCGCTGGTGCCGATCATTTTCCTGACGTCGCTGAATGAGGAAGAGGGCCTGGTGCGCTGCCTGGAGGCCGGGGGCGATGACTTCATGGCCAAGCCCTACAGTGCGGTGATCCTCGGCGCCAAGATCCGCGCCATGGACCGCCTGCGCCGGCTGCAGGCTACCGTGCTGGAGCAGCGTGACCAGATTACCCGGCACCACCATTACCTGCTCAACGAGCAGCGGGTGGCCAAGGCGGTATTCGACAAGGTGGCCCACTCCGGCTGCCTTTCTGCCCCTAACATCCGCTACCTGCAATCGCCCTATGCGCTGTTCAATGGCGACCTGATGCTGGCCGCGTTCACGCCGGCAGGTGACATGCGTGTGCTGCTTGGCGATTTCACCGGCCATGGTCTGCCAGCGGCGGTAGGGGCGATGCCGCTGGCCGAAGTGTTCTACGGCATGACCGCCAAGGGCTACGGCATGGCGCAGATCCTGCGCGAGATGAACGCCAAGCTCAAACGCATCCTGCCGGTGGACATGTTCTGCTGTGCACTGCTGCTCGACCTCAGTTTGCAGCGCGGTTCGGTCGAGGTGTGGAATGGGGGCATGCCCGATGGCTATCGCCTGTCGGTAAATGGCCATATGCTATCATCACTGAGCTCTCGGCACCTGCCGCTGGGTATCCTGGCTGCAGAGCGTTTCGATGACAGCACTGAAGTGCTGCCGTTGGCACCGGGCGAGCGCTTGTTGCTGTTGTCGGACGGCGTGCTGGACACCGCCGATGATCAGGAACGGTTATTCGGCGTAGAGCGTTTGCGTGCGGTGCTGGCCGACAATCGCGACCCTGCGCAGCTGTTCGATGAAGTCATGCAGGCGCTGGAGCAATTTGGCGGGCACCCGCGTGATGACATCAGCCTGTGCGATATCCGCATGTTCAGCGCGGAGGAGCGGGTGCCGGCGCCGATGATCTACTCTGATAGCGGCCGTTCCAGCCCGCTGGACTGGTCGCTGAGGTTCGAGGTGCGTGGTGAGAGCCTCAAGAGCTTCAACCCGGTGCCGTATCTGGTGCAGTTGTTGCAGGAAATTCACGGCCTGCGGGCGCGCACCGGCAGCCTGCACGCAGTGCTCAGCGAGCTGTATTCCAATGCACTGGAGCATGGTGTGCTGGGCCTGGATTCGCAGCTCAAGCGCGATGTGCAGGGGTTCGCCGACTATTATCAGGAGCGCGCCCGGCGGCTGGGTGCGTTGAGCGACGGTTTCGTGCGCATCGACTTCAGGGTTGAACCGCACGCCGAGGGCGGGCGTCTGATGATCGAGGTGCTCGACAGTGGCGTCGGGTTCGATGTGCAGCGTGTGCTGTCGCGGCCGTCGCTGGCGCAGGGCCTGAGCGGGCGTGGCCTGAACCTGATTCAGCGGCTGGCCAGCAATGCCCGCTGGAGCGAAGGCGGGCGTTGCGCACATGTGGAGTTCGTATGGTGAGCCACAGGCTGGCTCGGACATAATCTGGCTTGATCAAGGAGTGAACAAGTGACTGACATGCATATTGACCACAAGGTCCTCAGTGACCTGCGTGAAGTCATGGAGGATGGCTACCTGCAGTTGGTGCAAACCTTTCTCGACGACTCTGAACGGCGCCTGAGCCAGCTGCATGCGGCCAAAAGCGCCGAAGAGCTCGGTGCGGCCGCCCACAGCTTCAGGGGCAGCAGCAGCAACATGGGCGCCGTGGCCTTGGCTTGCCTGTGCCAGCAACTGGAAGACCGCGCGCGGCAGCGCCCGCTGTATGGGATCGAAGACCTGATCAACCGCATCGATCTGGAATATGTCGAGGTGCAGCACTTCTACCGCGATGAGCAGCAGCGTATTTCTGCAGGCTGATGTGTGAGTTGGCGCGAGTCTTGCCTCTCTCTGGCTGGATGATCTTTCTGTTCCTGGCGCGGAGACCGCTCAATGCCTGTCGCACCCAACCCTTTGTTGCAAGCCAACGCCATTACCAGCACCTCGCGTTCGGCCACCGCGCAGGCGGATAAACCGCTGCAGGCGCTGGGTGACAAGGGCGACGGCTTTGGCCAGGTGATGGCCAGGCAGGGGCGTGACAAGGCCGCCGGGCAGGATGACAGGGTCGCCTCGGCCAAGCCCAAGGACAAACCTGAGTCGGCAGCGGGTGGCAAGAAAGACCCCGCCGACAAAACTGCGGTTGCCGATGACGGCAATAAATTGCCAGCTGACGACGCTGCCCAGGCCGATACCGGGCTGCGTGATGCCAGCCTGGTGGCCGGCCAGGTCACCGACGCCCAGCCTGGTGCGCAACTGATCCAGGCCCAGGCCGAGGCCGTTGCGCCGGTACTGCAGGCCGCCACGGCGCAGGTTGCTGCGCTGCCCGAAGAACCCGCTGCCGAAGAAGCCTTCGACCCCGATGCCGACCCGTTGGCCAACCTGCCAACCTTGCGCCTGGCCTTGGAGCAGAGCGCCCAGGCCAAGGGTGGCACCTCGGCACATGCGCTGGATCCGTCCCGGGCCCAAGGCGAGGATGGGCAGGCGGCCGTCAATACCTTGGCGAATCTGGTGGACAATAGCGAGGGTGAAGCGGGTGAGTCGAGTGACAAGGCCTTTGGTGCCTTGCTTGAAGATGGCCTGAAAGACACCAAGAGCGCCAGCAGCGACACCCGCATCGATGATTTCGCCAATCGCCTGGCCAGCCTGACCCAGGCGGCCACGGTCAAGACCGCCAACGCCGTGCCGGCCAATGCCAGCCCGTTACACCAGCCATTGCCGATGAACCAGGGTGCCTGGGCCGAGGGCCTGGTCAACCGGGTGATGTACCTGTCCAGCCAGAACCTCAAGTCGGCGGATATCCAGCTGGAGCCGGCGGAGCTGGGCCGCCTGGACATTCGCGTCAATGTTGCGACGGACCAGTCGACCCAGGTCACCTTCATCAGCGGTCACGCTGGTGTGCGTGATGCCCTCGACAGCCAGGTGCACCGCCTGCGCGAACTGTTCGCCCAGCAGGGGCTGGCCCAGCCAGACGTCAACGTGGCCGACCAGTCGCGCGGGCAGCAACAGCAGCAGGGGCAGGCGCAGGGCAGCAACCTGTCCGGGGTGGCGGCGCGGCAGGCGGAGCAGGGCGGGGGCGAGCCCGTCGAAGGCGCCCGGCCTGTGGAGCAGCAGGTGGTTGTTGGCGACAGTGCGGTTGATTACTACGCCTGAAACTCATTCGCCTGTACCGGCCTCTTCGCAGCACAAGGCTGCTCCTACAGGGGAATGCAATCCCTGTAGGAGCAGCCTTGTGCTGCGAAGAAGCCGGCGCAGGCTGTCCAGGCTCATTCTGGCATAACACTTGCTCAAGCCAAGCCATCCACCTTTGAACCCCCGATGGACGACGGATTATTGGCATGGCGAAGAGCGAAACAGTCAAAGACCCCGCCACTAAAGGCAAACTCAAACTGATCCTGCTGGCCGTCGTAGGCCTGTTGCTGGCGATCGGCCTTTCGGTGGGCGCTACCTGGTTCATCATGCACAAGAGCGATTCGGCCCCGGCCGCCGAGCCTGTGGCCGGCAACGTCAAGCCAGCGGCGATCTACGAGGCGCTGACCCCGGCATTTGTGGTGAATTTCAACCAGAATGGCCGCCAGCGCTACATGCAGCTGAGCATCACCATGCAGGCGCGCAACCAGGCTGACCTGGATGCCCTGAAGGTGCACATGCCGGTGATCCGCAACAACCTGGTGATGATGTTCTCCGGGCAAGGTTTCGACACCCTGGCCAGCAGCCCGGTCGGGCAGGAGATGTTGCGCCAGAAGGCTACCGCAGTGGTCCAGGAAGTGGCGCAGAAGGAAGTCGGCAAGCCGGTCATCGACCAGTTGCTGTTCACCAATTTCGTATTGCAGTAGGAGTCCGCAATGGCCGTACAGGACCTGCTGTCCCAGGATGAAATCGATGCCCTGTTGCACGGCGTCGACGACGGGCTGGTGCAGACCGAAAGTGCATCCGAGCCTGGCAGTATCAAAAGCTACGACCTGACCAGTCAGGACCGTATCGTACGGGGTCGCATGCCGACCCTGGAAATGATCAACGAGCGCTTCGCCCGTTACACCCGTATCAGCATGTTCAACCTGCTGCGCCGTTCCGCCGACGTGGCCGTGGGTGGCGTACAGGTGATGAAGTTCGGCGAATACGTGCACTCGCTGTACGTGCCGACCAGCCTCAACCTGGTCAAGATCAAGCCGCTGCGCGGCACCTCGCTGTTCATCCTCGATGCCAAACTGGTGTTCAAGCTGGTGGACAACTTCTTCGGTGGCGATGGCCGCCACGCCAAGATCGAAGGCCGCGAATTCACCCCTACCGAGCTGCGCGTGGTGCGCATGGTGCTGGACCAGTGTTTCGTCGACCTCAAGGAAGCCTGGCAGGCAATCATGCCGGTCACCTTCGAGTACATGAACTCCGAGGTCAACCCGGCCATGGCCAACATCGTCGGCCCCAGCGAGGCAGTGGTGGTGTCCACATTCCACATCGAACTGGACGGTGGCGGCGGCGACCTGCACGTGACCATGCCGTACTCGATGATCGAGCCGGTGCGGGAAATGCTCGATGCCGGGTTCCAGTCCGACCTGGACGACCAGGACGAGCGCTGGGTCAAGGCCCTGCGCGAGGACGTGCTGGATGTGGCCGTGCCACTGACCGCCACGGTCGCTCGCCGCCAGCTGAAACTGCGCGACATCCTGCACATGCAGCCCGGTGATGTGATCCCGGTGGAGCTGCCCGAGCACCTGGTGCTGCGCGCCAACGGTGTGCCGTCGTTCAAGGCGCGGCTGGGTTCGCACAAGGGCAACCTGGCCCTGCAGATCATCGACCCGATCGAACGCCGCTGACGGCGTGCCGGTCGCTCACAACGAATTGAATGCCTGTCGAGGAAACCATGGCTAACGAAAACGAGATCACCTCCGCAGAGGACCAGGCGCTGGCCGATGAGTGGGCTGCGGCCCTTGAGGAAACCGGCTCGGCCGGGCAGGCCGACATCGATGCGCTGCTGGGCGGTGACACCGGCAACGGCGGCGGTGGCCGCATGCCGATGGAAGAGTTCGCCAGCTCGCCGAAGCCGAACGAAAACGTCAGCCTCGAAGGCCCGAACCTGGACGTGATCCTGGACATCCCGGTGAACATCTCCATGGAAGTGGGCAGCACCGAGATCAACATTCGCAACCTGCTGCAACTCAACCAGGGCTCGGTGATCGAGCTGGACCGCCTGGCTGGCGAGCCGCTCGATGTGCTGGTCAATGGCACGCTGATCGCCCATGGCGAAGTGGTGGTGGTCAACGAGAAGTTCGGCATTCGCCTGACCGACGTGATCAGCCCCAGCGAACGTATCAAGAAGCTGCGCTGAGTGAAGGGCACGATGCGCGCCATTGCGGCGTTCGCTGCACTGCTGGCCAGCCAGGCGTGCCTGGCCGCGGCCACGCCCGCGGCGACCCCGGCGACGGCGCCTGGCAGCCTTGGCGGCCAGTTGGCGCAGATGGTCTTCGGCCTGCTGCTGGTGGTGGGCCTGATTTTCTTCCTGGCCTGGGTGCTGCGGCGTATGCAGAGCACGGCGGTGAAGGGCGGGCAGGTGATCGAGATCGTCGGCAGCCGTGCCATCGGCCCGCGTGACCGCCTGCTGCTGGTGCAGGTGGGCAAGGAGCAGATCCTGATTGGCCACACCCCCGGTAGCATCGAGGCCTTGCATGTGCTGGCCGAACCTGTGGAAGTGCCGGCTGGCGCACGTCAGGCAACGCCGGAATTTGCCCAGCGGCTGATGGAGCTGATGGGCAAGGACCCTAAGGACAAGTTGTGATGAGCGGCCCGCTGCGTACGTTGTTGAGCTCTTTATTGGGTGTGGCGCTGCTGCTGGCTGCGCCGCTGGCCCTGGCCGCCGACCCGTTGTCGATCCCGGCCATTACCCTGTCCAATGGGGCGGACGGGCAGCAGGAGTATTCGGTCAGCCTGCAGATTCTGCTGATCATGACGGCGCTCAGCTTCATCCCGGCGTTCGTCATCCTGATGACCAGCTTTACCCGCATCATCATCGTGTTCTCGATCCTGCGTCAGGCCCTGGGCCTTCAGCAGACACCGTCCAACCAGATCCTGACCGGTATGGCACTGTTCCTGACCATGTTCATCATGGCGCCGGTGTTCGACCGGGTGAACACGGACGCTCTGCAGCCGTACCTCAAGGAGCAGATGACCGCTCAGCAGGCCATCGACAAGGCCCAGGTTCCGCTCAAGGACTTCATGCTGGCGCAAACCCGGCAAAGCGACCTCGACCTGTTCATGCGCCTTTCAAAGCGCACCGACATTGCCGGCCCCGACCAGGTGCCGCTGACGATCCTGGTGCCGGCATTCGTCACCTCCGAGCTGAAAACCGCGTTCCAGATCGGTTTCATGATCTTCATCCCGTTCCTGATCATCGACATGGTGGTGGCGAGTGTACTGATGGCCATGGGTATGATGATGCTGTCGCCGCTGATTATCTCGCTACCGTTCAAGATCATGCTGTTCGTGCTGGTGGATGGCTGGGCGCTGATCATGGGTACCTTGGCCAGCAGTTTCGGCGGCGTCTGACGCCGTCAAGGAGAGCCGCCGATGACACCTGAAGTAGCTGTCGACCTGTTTCGTGATGCCCTGTGGCTGACCACCCTGATGGTCGCCGTGCTGGTGGTACCGAGCCTGTTGGTGGGCCTGGTGGTTGCGATGTTCCAGGCCGCCACCCAGATCAACGAGCAGACCCTGAGCTTTCTGCCGCGTCTGCTGGTGATGCTGATCACGCTGATCGTCGCCGGGCCATGGCTGGTGCAGAAGTTCATGGAGTACATCACCACCCTCTACACCAACATCCCGCAACTGATCGGTTGACGCGGATATGCTGGAGCTGACCGACGCGCAGATCGGCACTTGGGTTGCCACCTTCATCCTGCCGTTGTTCAGGGTGACTGCGGTGCTGATGACCATGCCGATCCTTGGCACGCGCATGCTGCCGGCGCGGGTGCGCCTGTACGTGGCGGTGGCCATTACCGTGGTGATCGTGCCGGCGCTGCCGCCGTTGCCTGAATTCGACCCGCTGAGCCTGCGCGGCCTGCTGCTGTGCGCCGAACAGATCATTGTCGGTGCGCTGTTCGGCCTGGCCTTGCAGTTGTTGTTCCAGGCTTTCGTGATCGCCGGGCAGGTCGTGGCGGTGCAGATGGGCATGGCCTTCGCCTCGATGGTCGATCCCGCCAACGGCGTTAACGTCACGGTCATCAGCCAGTTCATGACCATGCTGGTGAGCGTGCTGTTCCTGTTGATGAACGGCCACCTGGTGGTGTTCGAGGTGCTGACCGAAAGCTTTACCACCTTGCCGGTGGGCAATGCGCTGGTGGTCAACCAGTTCTGGGAGCTGGCCGGGCGGCTGGGTTGGGTATTTTCTGCCGGCCTGTTGCTGATCCTGCCGGTGATCGCTGCGTTGCTGGTGGTGAACATTGCCTTCGGCGTGATGACCCGCGCCGCGCCGCAGTTGAACATCTTCTCAATTGGTTTTCCGCTGACCCTGGTCATGGGTATGTTCATTTTCTGGGTCGGCCTGGCCGATGTGCTGTCCCACTACCAGGCATTGGCCAGCGAAGCGCTGCAATGGCTGCGTGAACTGGCGAGGGCGCGCTGAGCATGGCAGAAAGCGAGAGCGGTCAGGACAAGACAGAAGACCCCACCGACAAGCGCAAGCGCGATGCCCGCGAGAAAGGTGAGATCGCCCGCTCCAAGGAGCTGAACACGGTGGCGGTGACCCTGGCTGGCGCGGGTGGCCTGCTGGCATTCGGCGGTCATATGGCCGAGACGTTGCTGAGCATCATGCGCATCAACTTCAGCCTGACCCGCGACATCATTGTCGACGAGCGGGCCATGGGCGCCTTCCTGCTGGCCTCGGGCAAGATGGCGATATGGGCGGTGCAGCCGGTGCTGATCCTGCTGTTCGTGATTTCCTTCGTGGCACCTATTGCCCTCAGTGGTTTCCTGTTCTCTGGCAGCCTGCTGCAGCCAAAATTCAGCCGCATGAACCCACTGGCCGGGCTCAAGCGCATGTTCTCGATGCATGGCCTGACCGAGCTGCTCAAGGCGTTGGCCAAGTTTTTCGTGATCCTGGCGGTGGCGGTGGTGGTGCTGATCAACGACCGCCAGGCATTGCTGTCGATTGCCAACGAACCGCTGGAGCAGGCGATCATTCACAGCCTGCAGGTGGTGGGCTGGAGTGCGCTGTGGATGTCGGCCGGGTTGCTGCTGATCGCGGCGGCGGACGTGCCCATCCAGCTGTACCAGACGCACAAGAAAATGAAGATGACCAAGCAGGAAGTGCGCGACGAGTACAAGGACAGCGAGGGCAAGCCAGAGGTCAAGCAACGCATTCGCCAGCTGCAGCGCGAGATGTCGCAGCGGCGCATGATGGCGGCGGTGCCGCAGGCCGATGTGATCATCACCAACCCGACGCACTATGCGGTGGCCCTGCAGTACGATCCGGAAAAGGGCGGGGCGGCGCCGTTGCTGCTGGCCAAGGGTACCGACTTCATGGCCTTGAAGATTCGGGAGATTGGCGTGGAGCACAAGATCCAGATCCTCGAATCGCCGGCGCTGGCGCGGGCGATCTACTACTCCACCGAGCCAGAGCAGGAGATCCCCGCCGGCTTGTACCTGGCCGTGGCGCAGGTGCTGGCCTATGTGTTCCAGATCCGCCAGTACCGCGCTGGCAGGGGCAAGCGGCCAGAGCCGTTGAAAGAAGACCTGCCGATCCCGCCGGACCTGCGCCGCGACAGTTGACCTCTTGTTATCCTTAAAGGCGGCGCGGTGCCTGTAGGAGCAGCCTTGGGCTGCGAAGAGGCCGGTAAGGCTGAAGTTGATCTTCGCTTGCAATGGCCTCTTCGCAGCACAAGGCTGCTCCTACAAAAACAGCATCCTCTCCCGTGCAAAGTTGGAAGGCTTCTTGCAAAGCCACGCCCAGGCGCCCCCTGGGCGTCAAAGTTTTGCATCAAGAGGACTCGCGGTGGATCGCACTCAGTTAATCAGCAACGCCCGCAACAACCTGGCCGGTCTCGGTCGGGGCAACCTGGGCGTGCCGCTGCTACTGCTGGTGATGTTGGCAATGATGATGTTGCCGATACCGCCGTTCCTGCTCGACGTGTTCTTCACCTTCAACATCGCCCTGTCGATCGTCGTGCTGCTGGTCTGCGTGTACGCCCTGCGCCCGTTGGACTTTGCCGCCTTCCCCACCATCCTGCTGGTGGCCACGCTGCTGCGCCTGGCCCTGAACGTGGCGTCCACCCGTGTGGTCATGCTGCATGGCCAGGAGGGCCACGGCGCTGCCGGCAAGGTGATCCAGGCCTTCGGCGAGGTGGTGATCGGCGGCAACTACGTGGTCGGTGGCGTGGTGTTTGCCATCCTCATGATCATCAACTTCGTGGTGGTGACCAAGGGTGCCGGGCGTATTTCCGAGGTAAGCGCGCGTTTCACCCTCGATGCCATGCCCGGCAAGCAGATGGCCATCGATGCCGACCTCAACGCCGGCTTGATCGACCAGGCCCAGGCCAAGCACCGCCGTGCCGAAGTGGCGCAAGAGGCGGAGTTCTACGGCTCGATGGACGGTGCCAGCAAGTTCGTCCGCGGTGATGCCATTGCCGGCCTGCTGATCCTGTTCATCAACCTGATCGGCGGCATGCTGATCGGCATGCTGCAGCACGGCATGAGCTTCGGCGATGCCGGCAAGGTATACGCCCTGCTGACCATCGGTGACGGTTTGGTGGCGCAATTGCCATCACTGCTGCTGTCCACCGCCGCCGCGATCATGGTCACCCGCGCCTCGGGCTCCGAGGACATGGGCAAGCTGATCAACCGGCAGATGTTCGATTCGCCCAAGGCCCTGGCGGTGTCCGGCGGGCTGATGATCGTCATGGGGCTGGTGCCGGGCATGCCGCACGTGGCCTTCCTCAGCCTTGGCCTGCTGGCCTGCGGCGGCGCCTACCTGGTGTGGAAGAAGCAGAACAAGGTGAAGCTGGAGGCGCTACAAGAGGCGCAGCGCCAGCAAGACCTGTTGCCCTCGCCGCAGCGTGCGCTTGATACCAAGGAGCTGGGCTGGGACGACGTGACGCCCATCGACATGATCGGCCTGGAAGTCGGTTACCGGCTGATCCCGCTGGTCGACCGCAACCAGGGCGGCCAGTTGCTGGCGCGGATCAAGGGTGTGCGCAAGAAGCTGTCCCAGGACCTGGGTTTCCTCATGCCCACCGTGCACATTCGTGACAACCTCGACCTGCAGCCCAGCGCCTATCGCCTGACCCTGATGGGGGTAATCCTGGCCGAAGCGGAGATTTACCCGGACCGGGAGCTGGCGATCAACCCCGGGCAAGTGTTCGGCACCCTGAACGGCATTGCCGCGCGCGACCCGGCGTTTGGCCTGGAGGCGGTGTGGATCGACGTCGGCCAGCGTTCCCAGGCGCAGTCGCTGGGCTACACCGTGGTCGACGCAAGCACCGTGGTGGCCACCCACCTCAACCAGATCCTGCAGAAGCACTGCCATGAGCTGATTGGCCACGAAGAGGTTCAGCAACTGCTGCAGGTGCTGTCCAAGGCATCGCCTAAACTTGCAGAAGAGCTGGTGCCGGGTGTCATTTCCTTGTCGGGCCTGCTTAAGGTGCTGCAAGCGCTGTTGTCGGAACAGGTGCCGGTGCGCGATATTCGCAGTATTGCCGAAGCCATCGCCAACAACGCCGGCAAGAGTCAAGATACCGCCGCGCTGGTGGCGGTGGTGCGCGTCGGATTGTGTCGCGCCATCGTGCAAAGCATTGTCGGCGTTGAGTCGGAGCTGCCAGTGATTACCCTGGAACCAAGGTTGGAACAGATTTTGCTCAATAGTCTGCAAAGGGCCGGGCAGGGTCAGGAAGATGGTGTTCTTCTGGAACCGAGCATGGCCGAGAAGCTGCAACGTTCGCTGATCGAAGCGGCCCAGCGCCAGGAAATGCAGGGCCAGCCGGCCATCCTGCTGGTCGCCGGCCCGATCCGCGCCATGCTGTCGCGTTTCGGTCGCCTGGCTGTACCGAATTTGCATGTTCTGGCGTATCAGGAAATACCGGACAACAAGCAAGTCACCATCGTTGCCACCGTGGGCCCTAACGGCTGAGGTAGTGGATAATGCAAGTTAAGCGATTTTTCGCCGCCGATATGCGTCAGGCCATGAAACTGGTCCGTGACGAGCTGGGCGCCGATGCCGCGATCATTGGCAACCGCCGCATTGCCGGTGGTGTCGAACTGACGGCCGCGCTGGACTATAAGTTGTCCGCCCTGGCTCCGCGCGTGCCCAACGCCGAGCTGGAAGAAGAGCTGCGCAAGACCCATACGCGCATCGCCACTGCCCAGGCCGAGCTGGACCACCGCCAGGACAGCAGCGACAACAACCGCCAATTGTTTGCCGGGCAGTCGCTGACCGCCGCCGAGCCGTTGATCGAGCCGCACGTCGATGCCCCTGAGGCTGCCGCTGCCCCTGCTGCGGCGCCGGTCGACCCGCGCCTGTTCGATGCCATGCGCTCCGAGCTGTCGGGCCTGCGCGAGCTGCTGGAAGTGCAGCTCGGTTCGCTGGCCTGGAGCCAGTTGCAGGGCAGCAAGCCACAGCAGGCCAACCTCTGGCGCCGGCTGCAGCGCATCGGCCTGTCCGGGCCTATCGCCCGTGAGTTGCTCGACCTCACCGCCGAGATCGAAGAGCCACGCCAGGCCTGGCGCATGCTGCTGGCGCACCTGGCGCGGATGATCGAAATCCCCGAAATCGAACCGATCGAAGAGGGTGGGGTGATTGCCATGGTCGGCCCGGCCGGCATGGGCAAGACCACCACCCTGGCCAAGCTGGCTGCCCGCTACGTGCTCAAGTACGGCGCGCAGAACCTGGCACTGGTGAGCATGGACAGTTTTCGTATCGGCGCCCAGGAGCAGCTCAAGACCCTGGGCCGCATCCTCAACGTGCCAGTCACCTACGTCGACCCGGGCCAGTCGCTGGCTGCGGCACTGGAGCCACTGCTGCGCAAACGCGTCGTGCTGATCGATACCGCTGGCCTGCAGGCCAGCGACCCGGCACTGCGCATGCAGCTGGAAACCCTGGCCGGGCGTGGCATTGCCGCGAAGAATTACCTGGTGCTGGCTACCACCAGCCAGAAGCAGGTGCTGACCGCCGCCTACCACAGCTACAAGCGCTGTGGCCTGGCCGGTTGTATCCTGACCAAACTGGATGAAACGGCAAGCCTTGGCGATGTGCTGAGCCTTGCCATCAGTCATGAACTGCCCGTGGCCTACCTCACCGATGGCCCGCGCATTCCTGACGACCTGCATCTGCCGCGTGGCCACCAATTGGTGTCCCGTGCGGTCAATGTGCAGCAGCAGGACGAGCCCAGCGAGGAGGCCATGGCCGACATGTTCGCTGATCTCTATCACAACCCCCGGCGAGCGGGTTGACCATGAAGCGTGTGCAAAGTAGCTATGCCAAGGGGTACGCAGAATTGCCCCACGTGTGGCCTGAGTCCCAGCGAGACAAGGTAAAGAACAGACATGGGTAGCATGCATCCCGTACAGGTGATCGCCGTGACCGGTGGCAAAGGTGGCGTCGGCAAGACTAACGTTTCAGTGAACTTGTCCCTGGCGCTGGCCGAGCTTGGCCGCAGGGTCATGCTGCTGGACGCCGACCTGGGCCTGGCCAACGTCGACGTGTTGCTGGGCCTTACCCCCAAACGTACCCTGGCCGATGTCATCGAGGGACGCTGCGAGCTGCGTGACGTGATGCTGCAGGGCCCCGGCGGTGTGCGCATCGTACCGGCGGCCTCGGGCACCCAGAGCATGGTGCACCTGGCCCCGGCCCAGCATGCCGGGCTGATCCAGGCGTTCAGCGAAATCGGCGACAACCTCGACGTGCTGGTGATCGACACTGCGGCGGGGATTGGCGAGTCGGTGGTCAGCTTCGTTCGCGCCGCCCAGGAAGTGCTGCTGGTAGTCTGCGACGAGCCCACCTCGATCACCGATGCCTACGCCCTGATCAAACTGCTCAACCGCGACTACGGGATGAATCGTTTCCGTGTGCTGGCCAACATGGCGCAGAGCCCGCAGGAAGGGCGCAACCTGTTCGCCAAGCTGACCAAGGTCACCGACCGCTTCCTCGACGTTGCCCTGCAGTACGTGGGCGCCGTGCCGTACGACGAGTGTGTGCGCAAGGCGGTGCAGAAGCAGCGCGCCGTCTACGAAGCCTTCCCACGCTCCAAGTGCGCGCTGGCTTTCAAGGCGATCGCCCAGAAGGTCGACAGCTGGCCGCTGCCGGCCAATCCGCGCGGCCACCTGGAGTTCTTTGTCGAGCGTCTGGTGCAACCCACCAGCGCGGGACCCGTGCTATGAACGCCAGCGGCTTCAAGATGTACAGCCGGGCGGCGAAAGACGCCCAGTACGAGCTGATCGAACGCTACGCCCCGCTGGTGAAGCGCATTGCCTACCACCTGTTGGCGCGGTTACCGGCCAACGTGCAGGTCGAGGACCTGATCCAGGCCGGCATGATCGGCCTGCTTGAAGTGGCCAACAAATATGACGCCAGCAAAGGCGCCAGCTTTGAAACCTATGCCGGCATCCGCATCCGCGGGGCCATGCTGGACGAGGTGCGCAAGGGCGACTGGGCACCGCGTTCGGTGCACCGCAATACCCGCATGGTCAGTGACGCGATGCGTGCCGTTGAAGCCAGAACAGGCCGGGACGCTAAAGATCATGAAGTTGCTGCCGAACTCCAATTGAGTCTCGATGATTACTACGGGATCTTGAACGATACCTTGGGCAGCCGCCTGTTCAGCTTTGACGACCTGTTGCAGGACGGCGAGCACGAAGGGCTGCATGAGGATGGCGCCAGTGGCCATGTCGAACCTGCGCGTGGCCTGGAAGACGAACGCTTCCAGGCTGCCCTGACCGAGGCCATTGCCAACCTGCCGGAGCGTGAGCGCCTGGTACTGGCGCTGTACTACGACGAAGAGCTGAACCTCAAGGAAATTGGCGAGGTGCTTGGGGTCAGCGAGTCGCGGGTCAGCCAGTTGCACAGCCAGTGCGCCGCGCGCCTGCGTAGCCGCCTGGGGGAATGGCGGGCACGTTGAGCCCGGTGTCGTTGCAGTCGTTTTCCACGTGCGTTATCCACGTTGTACCGAATTGAATGAGTGCGTGCCCGGTAGACCGGGCGCGTTTGAGACTGCTTGGAGGTCTAATTGGACAAGAACATGAAAATCCTCATCGTTGACGACTTTTCGACGATGCGGCGGATCATCAAGAACCTGTTGCGTGACCTGGGCTTCACCAACACCGACGAAGCCGACGATGGCATTACGGCGCTGCCGATGCTGCAAAGGGGCGCCTATGACTTCCTGGTGACCGACTGGAACATGCCCGGCATGTCCGGCATCGACCTGCTGCGCAAAGTGCGTGCCGACGATCAGCTGAAGACCTTGCCAGTATTGATGGTGACCGCTGAAGCCAAGCGCGACCAGATCATCGAAGCGGCCCAGGCCGGCGTCAATGGCTATGTGGTCAAGCCGTTCACCGCTCAGGTGCTCAAAGAAAAGATCGAGAAGATCTTCGAACGCGTCAACGGCTGAGTCACGTCAGGGGGCGCGCCATGGATTCATCACAAACGTCTTTGGGGGAGTTCGAATCGACCCTGAAGAAACATGCCCAGGAGTTGGTCGAAAGCCTGGAACGGGGCCGTTTTGGCGAGGCGGTACAGCTGATTCACGAGCTGAACCAGACCCGCGATCGCGGCCTGTACCAGGAAGTCGGCAAGCTGACCCGCGAGTTGCACAGCGCTATCGTCAGCTTCCAGATCGACCCGACCATCCCGCAGGCCGAGGAGGTGTCGCAGATTACCGACGCTACCGAGCGCCTGTCGTACGTGGTCAAGCTGACCGAGGGCGCGGCCAACCGCACCATGGACCTGGTCGAGGCAAGCACCCCGGTGCTCAACGACCTGGCCAGCGAAGCCAAGGCCCTGAGCACCGACTGGCAGCGCTTCATGCGCCGCGAAGTGGCTGCGCCGGAGTTCCGTGACCTGGTCAAGCGCGTCGACAGTTTCCTGACGCACAGCGCTGAAGGTAACCGCAAGGTTGCCGGGCATCTCAACGACATTCTGCTGGCTCAGGACTATCAGGACCTGACCGGCCAGGTGATCAAGCGCGTCACCAGCCTGGTGACCGAGGTGGAAAGCAACCTGCTCAAACTGGTGCTGATGGCCAGCCAGGTCGACCGCTTTGCCGGTATCCAGCATGACCACGATCAACTGCGCGCAGAAAAAGATGCAGAAAAACATCCGACTCGGGGTGAAGGTCCGCAGATTCATGCCGATAAGCGTGAAGACGTTGTGTCCGGTCAGGACGATGTCGATGATTTGCTGTCCAGCCTGGGTTTTTAAGGAGCACGTTTGATGAGCTTCGGCGCCGATGAAGAAATCCTCCAGGATTTCCTGGTAGAAGCCGGCGAAATTCTTGAGCAACTGTCCGAGCAACTGGTCGAGCTGGAAAGCCGACCTGACGATGCCGACCTGCTCAATGCGATCTTTCGCGGTTTCCACACTGTAAAAGGGGGCGCCGGCTTCCTCCAGCTGAACGAGCTGGTGGAGTGCTGCCATATCGCCGAGAACGTGTTCGACATCCTGCGCAAAGGTGAGCGCCGGGTCGATGCGGAACTGATGGACGTGGTGCTTGAAGCACTGGATACGGTCAACAGCATGTTTGGCCAGGTGCGCGAGCGCGCCGACGTAACCCCGGCCACCCCCGAGTTGCTGGCGGCCTTGTCGCGTCTGGCCGAACCCGGTGGTGCCGAGGCCGCTGAAGCGCCTGCGCCAGCGGCACCGGTAGCCGAGGCGCCGGTTGCGGCCATGGGCCCTGCCGATGAGCAGGACATCACCGACAGCGAGTTTGAACAGCTGCTCGATTCGCTCGATGCGGTCAAGGCGCAAGCCGCGGTCGATGAGCAGATGCAGGGCGAGGCTGTCAGTGGTGCAGGTGACGAAATCACCGACGCCGAGTTCGAGTCGCTGCTCGACCAGCTGCACGGCAAAGGCCAGTTCAGTGTCGAAGCTGCGGTACAGCCGGTTGCCGCACCCGCAGAAGCGGTAAGCGACGAAATTACCGACGAAGAATTCGAATCGCTGCTCGACCAGTTGCATGGCAAGGGAACGTTCCAGGCTGATGCCTTGCCTGCCGTCAAAGCACCGGCGCCAGTCGCGGTTGACAACAGCGCCGCTGGTGACGAAATCAGCGAGCACGAGTTCGAGGCCCTGCTGGACCAGTTGCACGGCAAGGGCAAGTTTGGTGGTGACGTTGCTGCGGTCGAGGCCCCGGTTGACGCCAAGGCGCAAGCGCCTGCCCAGGCCTTGGCCGACAGCCAGCCGGTGGCCAAACCAGCCGTTGCTGCGCCGGCGCCTGCGGCCGCCAGCAAGCCTGCGCCGGCCCCCCGTGCGCCGGCGCCGGCTGCCGAGAAGCATGCCGTCAGCGAAGCGGAAACCACCGTTCGCGTCGACACCGCGCGCCTGGACGAGATCATGAACATGGTCGGCGAACTGGTGCTGGTGCGTAACCGCCTGGTGCGCCTGGGCCTGAACAGCGGCGACGAGGCCATGTCCAAGGCCGTGTCCAACCTCGACGTGGTCACTGCCGACCTGCAGACGGCGGTGATGAAAACCCGCATGCAGCCGATCAAGAAAGTGTTCGGCCGCTTCCCACGGCTGGTACGCGACCTTGCCCGCCAGCTGAAAAAAGAGATCAACCTGGAGCTGGTCGGCGAAGAAACCGACCTGGACAAGAACCTGGTCGAGGCCTTGGCCGACCCGTTGGTGCACCTGGTGCGCAACGCCGTCGACCATGGTGTCGAGATGCCCGACGAGCGTGAAGCTTCGGGCAAGGCCCGCACCGGACGCGTGGTGCTGTCGGCCGAACAGGAAGGTGACCACATCCTGTTGTCGATCTCTGACGACGGCAAGGGTATGGACCCGAACATCCTGCGCGCCAAGGCCGTGGAAAAAGGCCTGATGGACAAGGATGCCGCTGAGCGCCTGAGCGAGTCGGACTGCTACAACCTGATCTTCGCCCCGGGCTTCTCGACCAAGACCGAGATTTCCGATGTGTCTGGCCGTGGCGTGGGCATGGACGTGGTGAAAACCAAGATTTCCCAGCTCAACGGTTCGATCAACATCTACTCGGCCAAGGGCCAGGGCTCGAAGATCGTCATCAAGGTACCGCTGACCCTGGCGATCATGCCCACCCTGATGGTGATGCTGGGCAACCAGGCGTTCGCCTTCCCGCTGGTCAACGTCAACGAGATCTTCCACCTCGACCTGTCGCGCACCAACGTGGTCGACGGCCAGGAAGTGGTGATCGTGCGCGACAAGGCGCTGCCGCTGTTCTACCTCAAGCGCTGGCTGGTGCAGGGCCAGGTGCACGAAGAGCAGCACGAGGGTCATGTGGTGATCCTGTCGGTCGGCACGCAACGCATCGGCTTTGTCGTCGATCAACTGGTTGGCCAGGAAGAAGTGGTAATCAAGCCGCTGGGCAAGATGCTGCAGGGCACCCCGGGCATGTCCGGGGCCACCATCACCGGTGACGGTCGCATTGCGTTGATTCTCGACGTCCCGAGCATGCTCAAGCGTTACGCCGCGCGGCGTATTTGATTTCGGTGGCGCACCCTGGCGGGTTGCGCCGCCTAATGGAGTGTTTATGGCAGTCAAGGTCCTGGTGGTGGATGATTCCGGTTTCTTCCGCCGCCGTGTCTCGGAAATCCTCTCTGCGGATCCGACGATCCAGGTAGTAGGTACCGCGACCAATGGCAAGGAAGCAATCGACCAGGCGCTGGCGCTCAAGCCCGATGTCATCACCATGGACTACGAAATGCCCATGATGGACGGCATCACCGCGGTGCGGCACATCATGCAGCGCTGCCCGACGCCGGTATTGATGTTCTCCTCGCTGACCCACGAAGGCGCTCGCGTCACCCTCGACGCGCTGGATGCTGGCGCGGTGGATTACCTGCCGAAAAACTTTGAGGACATCTCGCGCAACCCCGACAAGGTCAAGCAGATGCTGTGCGAGAAGGTGCATACCATTTCGCGCAGCAACCGCCGCCTCGGCAGCTATGCCAGGCCGGCGCCGGTCGCCGCCCCTGTGCCCGCCAGCAGCCCTGCGCCGGCCAGCAGCTTCGCAAGCCCGGCGCCGGCCCGCCCTGCGGCGACTGCCCGTGCAGCGGCCCCGGCGGCGTCGCACTCGCCAGCCCCCAAGCGCAAACCTTACAAGCTGGTGGCCATCGGCACCTCCACGGGCGGCCCGGTGGCCCTGCAGCGGGTATTGACCCAGCTGCCGGCCAACTTCCCGGCGCCGATCGTGCTGATCCAGCACATGCCGGCGGCGTTCACCAAGGCCTTTGCCGAGCGCCTGGACAAGCTGTGCCGCATCAACGTGAAGGAAGCCGAGGACGGTGACATGCTGCGCCCAGGCCTGGCCCTGCTGGCCCCCGGCGGCAAGCAGATGATGATCGACGGCCGTGGCACGGTGAAGATCCTGCCCGGTGACGAGCGCCTGAACTACAAGCCGTGCGTGGACATCACCTTCGGCTCGGCAGCCAAGTCGTACGGTGACAAGGTGCTGTCGGTGGTGCTCACCGGCATGGGCGCCGATGGCCGCGAAGGTGCGCGCCTGCTCAAGCAGGGCGGCAGCACCGTGTGGGCCCAGGATGAAGCCAGCTGCGTGATCTATGGCATGCCCATGGCTATCGTCAAAGCCAACCTGGCGGACGCGGTGTACAGCCTGGACGAAATCGGCAAGCACCTGGTGGAGGCCTGCGTCTGATGGACGTCCTCAGCCTGATCGGCCTGATTCTCGCCTTTGTCGCCATCGTCGGTGGCAACTTCCTCGAAGGCGGCCATGTCGGCGCTCTGGTCAACGGCCCGGCGGCGCTGATCGTGCTGGGTGGCACCCTGGCGGCTGCCTTGTTGCAGTCGCCGCTGTCCTCCTTCAAGCGCGCCTTGCAGATCTTGCGCTGGATCCTGTTTCCGCCGCGGGTCGACCTGGCGGGTGGCATCGACCGCGTGGTGAACTGGAGCCTGACCGCGCGCAAGGAAGGCCTGCTGGGCCTGGAAGGCGTGGCCGATGCCGAGCCAGACCCGTATGCGCGCAAGGGCCTGCAGTTGCTGGTGGACGGCGCCGAGCCAGAAGCCATCCGCAGCATCCTTGAAGTCGACTTCCTGACCCAGGAAAGCCGTGACATCCAGGCGGCCAAGGTGTTCGAGAGCATGGGCGGCTATGCGCCGACCATCGGCATCATTGGTGCGGTAATGGGCCTGATCCACGTGATGGGCAACCTGGCCGACCCCTCGCAGCTGGGCAACGGCATCGCCGTGGCCTTCGTTGCCACCATCTACGGCGTGGCCAGCGCCAACCTGATCCTGCTGCCGGTCGCCAACAAGCTCAAGGCCAACGTCATGCGCCAGTCGCGCTACCGCGAGATGCTGCTTGAAGGCTTGTTGTCGATTGCCGAGGGTGAAAACCCGCGCTCGATCGAGTTGAAGCTGCAAGGCTTCATGGAGTAACCCATGCGTCGCCGTCGTCATACCGAGGAACACGAAAACCACGAACGCTGGCTGGTGTCGTACGCCGACTTCATCACCTTGCTGTTCGCCTTTTTCGTGGTGATGTACTCGATTTCCTCGATCAACGAGGGCAAGTACAAGGTTATTTCCCAGGCCTTGCTCGGGGTGTTCAACGACCCTGAGCGCAGCATGAAACCGATCCCCATCGGCGATGAGCAGCCGTTGAGTGTGCGTCCGGCAGAGCCGCTGGTCAAAGACAGCGAGCAGACCGAAGCGGGCCTGGCAGCGACCAATGTCGACCCGCTGAAAACCATCAGCGATGATGTGCGCGATGCCTTTGGCGACCTGATCAACAGCAACCAGATGACTGTGCGCGGCAACGAGTTGTGGATCGAGATCGAGCTGAATTCGTCGCTACTGTTCGGCAGTGGCGATGCCATGCCCAGCGACAAGGCATTTGCCATCATCGAAAAGGTGGCCAACATCCTCAAGCCGTTCGCCAACCCGGTGCATGTCGAAGGCTTTACCGACAACCTGCCGATCCGCACGGCGCAGTACCCGACCAACTGGGAGCTGTCGTCGGCGCGGGCGGCGAGTATCGTACGCCTGCTGGCCATGGAAGGGGTCAACCCGGCGCGCATGGCCTCGGTGGGTTACGGCGAGTACCAGCCGGTAGCCGGCAATGACACCGCCGAAGGCCGCGCACGTAACCGCCGGGTGGTACTGGTGATTTCGCGTAATCTGGAAGTGCGCCGCAGCCTGACCGGCTCGGGCAGTGCCCATGCCACGCCGGATGCCGCGTTGCGCCGGGCTGGCACACAAAGTGCACCTGCAACGCCAGCAACGGTGGCGGGGCAGTGATCCGTCAATTCCCCGTCGCTGCATTGTATTGAAAGTGACTCCGTCCCCTGTGGGAGCGGGCATGCCCGCGAAGTAGACGACGCGGTGGATGACACCGGCTGCGCCGGTGTTCGCGGCGGTTCGACGCTTCGATGAGCCCGCTCCCCCCAGGGATCGTGCCGGATCTTGGATAGTAGTTTCTACAGTGTCCCTGCCAAATCAATAGATAGAGTTTGCTTGATGAGAGTCTGGGCAGTAGCCAATCAAAAAGGTGGCGTCGGCAAGACCACCACCACCATCGCCCTGGCTGGCCTGCTGGCTGAGGCAGGCAAGCGCGTGGTCGTTGTCGACCTCGATCCGCACGGTTCGATGACCAGCTATTTCGGGCACAACCCCGATGCGCTGGAGCACAGCTGCTACGACCTGTTCCTGCACAAGGGCGCAGTGCCAGACGGCCTGCCCGGGCAGTTGCTGCTGCCCACCAGCGACGAGCGCATTTCGCTGTTGCCGTCGAGCACCGCACTGGCCGTGCTGGAGCGTCAGTCGCCGGGGCAGAATGGCCTGGGCCTGGTGATCGCCAAGAGTCTGGCGCAGCTGTGGCAGGATTTCGACTATGCCGTGATCGACAGCCCACCCTTGCTGGGCGTGTTGATGGTCAATGCCCTGGCGGCCAGCCAGCAGTTGGTGATTCCGGTGCAGACCGAGTTTTTGGCGGTGAAGGGCCTGGAACGCATGGTCGGCACCCTGGCCATGATCAACCGCTCGCGCAAGCAGGCGCTGCCGTACCAGATCGTGCCAACGCTGTTCGACCGCCGCACCCAGGCCTCCCTGGGCACACTCAAGCTACTGCGTGACACCTACGGCCAACAGGTTTGGCAGGGCTATATTCCGGTGGATACGCGCCTGCGCGATGCCAGCCGCAAGGGCGTCACGCCCTCGCAGTTCGACAGCAAGAGCCGCGGGTTGATTGCTTACCGGGCGCTGCTCAAGCACCTGCTGACCTACAAGACTGCAGTGCAGGTGGCCTGATGACCCAGACCCGACACACCAGCACCCGGCCGCAGATGGCCTTGCAGTCGTACCTCGATGGCCTGCTGCAGGAAGCCACCGAGGCCGAAGACCTGTTTGAGCCGCCAGCCGCGCAGGACGCGTTCGCCGAGGCGGTGCGTGAGGAACAGGCACGTGATGCCCGTCAGCTGGCCCGACCGGTACCCGCCGAAGCCCCTGCCAGCCTTGCCCCGCGGCCGTTTGCCGAACCCAGGCTGGCGGTGCTGCCCAGCGTCGTGCCAGTAGAGGCGCCGGTGGTGACGGTGGTCGAGCAGGAGGTGCTCGCCGAGGCCGCCATTCCGGTGCTGGTCGAAGAACAAACCGTGGAACCCGCAGTGCCGCTGGTCGACGTGCACCTGCCAGCGCCCAATCTCCCGGTGCCCCCGGCGACCGTCGACGGCCGCCCGGTGTGGGCGGCGGAGCCGTTCGAGTGCCTGCTGTTCGATGTCGCCGGCCTGACCCTGGCGGTGCCGTTGGTGTGCCTGGGCTCGATCTACAACCTGGCCGGCCAGGAGCTGACGCCGCTGTTCGGCCAGCCTGACTGGTTCCTGGGTATTTTGACCTGCCAGGCCGGCAACCTGAAGGTGCTGGACACCGCGCGTTGGGTAATGCCCGACCGCTACCGCGACGATTTTCGTCAAGGCCTGAATTACGTGATTTCCGTGCAAGGCTACGAATGGGGGCTGGCCGTGCATCAGGTCAGCCGCTCGTTGCGCCTGGACCCGTCCGAGATCAAGTGGCGTAGCCAGCGCGGCCAGCGCCCGTGGTTGGCCGGCACGGTGATTGAACACATGTGTGCACTGCTCGACGTCGCCGCACTGGCCGAGCTGATCGCCAGCGGCGCGGTCAAGCAGATGCACGCCAAACAGAAATGACACAGAACACAACCGCCAAACAGCGGATTTTGAGGGTAGGGGAATGAAAAAGTCGTCTGCACAAGGTTCCGAAGATCCGATCCTGCAGTGGGTTACCTTCCGTCTGGACAACGAGTCCTACGGCATCAACGTGATGCAGGTACAGGAAGTGCTGCGCTACACCGAGATCGCCCCGGTACCGGGCGCTCCAAGCTACGTGTTGGGCATCATCAACCTGCGCGGCAATGTGGTGACCGTGATCGACACCCGTCAGCGTTTTGGCCTGATGCCGACCGAGGTCACCGACAACACCCGTATCGTCATCATCGAAGCCGACAAGCAAGTGGTCGGCATTCTGGTCGACAGCGTGGCCGAAGTGGTTTACCTGCGCCAGTCCGAAATCGAAACCGCACCGAACGTGGGTAACGAAGAGTCGGCCAAGTTCATCCAGGGCGTGTGCAACAAGAATGGCGAACTGCTGATCCTGGTCGAGCTGGACAAGATGATGACCGAGGAAGAGTGGTCCGAGCTGGAGAATATCTGAGTTGATCCTACAGGTTGCTGTCATCTTCCTGGCGCTGGTCTGGGCGCTGAGCCTGTGGTTCTTCCTCAACTACAGCAAGCGCCAGCGCGAGCTGGCTGCGCAGCAAGCCGAGGGCGATGCGCTGCGTGACCAGCGCATCAAGGACCTGGCCAAGCGCCTGGACGACTACCAGAACGGTACCGTGCGCATGGGCGAGGCGCTGCACGAACTGAGCGTGACGATGGCCCCGCTGCCTGACAGGCTCCAGCAGTTGGAGCAGCGCGATCCCAACAACGTCACTTTCTCCCAGGCGGCCAAGCTGGTTGGCATGGGCGCCAGCGTGGCCGAGCTGACCGAAAGCTGCGGCCTTACCCAGGCCGAGGCGGAGCTGATGAGCAAGCTGCACCGCAGCGGCTGACCTGGGTTACAGGCCTGCCTGGCCGCACCGGAGCAGGGGCTGATCCTGTATCGCGCTGCGGGTCAGGTAACTCAGGACGCCGACCTCAGGGTTTGCCCCAAGAGTGGTAGTTGCCGATGGTTGCCACGCTACCCAGTGCCTGGTCGTTGTTGCGCGCCTGGGCAATGGGGAAGGCCAGGTTTTCCGTGAGAGCGCGATAAGTGGTCTGCGGAATCGACTCCAGCTTGCTTAGTTGCCGCAGGAACTGCAGCCTGGGTAGATGCCGAGCAACTACATCGTTGAGCAAGCCAGGCCCGGTCATCCTGCTCAATTCCTTGGCGTAGGCTGCGTAACCGTGGGTGCCTGCCAGTGGCCTGATGTCGTAGAACGATAGATTGCTGCGGTAGCGTGCATCCATCTCTGCAGAAATTGCGCGCAGGGTCGGGTTGTTGGCATGGCTGCCGATCATGTTGCTGTTGTAGTCACAATGCATGCCCAGCAGCTCGTTGTTCACCGGGCTGCCGAGGACCAGGCCATCAGGCGTGGTTTTCAAGGCTACCGAGCTGATCATGGCGAAGCTGTCGGGGTTGTCTTCGAAGCTGCGCAGCGTGTCGTCGACGTCCATGTAGATTCCGCCCTCCGAATGGAGTAACGGGTAGCGCAGTACGTCGGAGGCAGACGCGAAGTTTGCCCCGTTACTGTCCAGTGCCTGGCGGTACTGATGGTAGTAGTCAGTTTGCTCGAAGGCCGCGTAGAAGGGCTGCTCTTCCAGGGTTTTGATCTGAACGTTCGAAGCAGCGGTCAACTTTGCGCGGTTTTTCATGAAGGCTTTAGGGTTGGACTTCGACAGGTAGAACTCATAGGTAAAGCCTGTACCCTCAAGGCGTTTGGCATTGCTCGCGATGTTCTCCACCAGCTCATCGGGGATGCTCTTCCCGCCGACCCAGATGCTGAGGATTTTCTTGGGCAGTGGGGTTACTTCCGAGCTGTTGACCACAGGCACACTGAGCGGCAGTTGCAGGTCGACGTCCAGATTACGTAGCGTGTACATGCGCATTGCATCGCTGGCGCCACGCGTGGCCGGGTTGACCTGATACAGATCGCGCGTGCCCGCGTGTACCTGATAGTAATTCGGCAGGACTTCGTTGGCATCCTCCTGGAGGATGAAGGCATCGTTTTCAGTGTCATACAGTACCTGGACTTCGTTGCCGTCCTTGAGCGCCAGCAGCGGGTTGGTACCCGTTGCCCGATTCAAGGGTCCCCTGGCAATCCGCGTGGCTTCCACAGGTGGCTCGGCTGGCACGAAAAAGTCTGCCAGTATTTCTTCAGGTAGCCGGGGAGGGCTGTTGGGGCTCAGGGGGTAGCCCCATTGATCGTTAAGACGCGTGGGCAGGACGAAGCGCGAGCTTTTGCCTGGGAACAGCATTCGCAGGTCGTCTGCAGGGAGCAAGGCCAGTGGGGCGGCATTAAGCAGGCCGAAGGCGATGTTGCTCACACCAGCGTCCTTGTCTGCAAGGGTCTTGCCGTTGATCGCCTGATCGAGCCCCAGGCCAAATTGCGCGACACCGCCGGCTGCCAGCAGCGGGATCAGCTCGGGAACCACCAGCGCCAGTGGTGCCAGCAGGTTGATCGACGCCACCAGGTAGCCGCGCCAGCGAGCCTTGGTCACCTGCGCATCGCTGGTGATGATGAAATCGGCATCGGCATAGCTGCGCTCGCGCTGGCGTTGGGTGAGGGCTGTGAACAGATCACCTGCGAGCAACGGGCTGTAGTGGCCGGCCTTGTAGTTGATGTACTCGCGGGGGGGCCAGGGGCCGTCGACGGTGAAGCCTGCGCGGTTGGGCGATCGGTGGTGAAAACCGGGGTAGGCGCCAAGGCCCGCCAGCGCGGTATCCAGCCCACTGAAGTCCAGGCCATCGGGGGTGTCGGCCAGTTTGAAGTACTGGCGCAGGCGCAGGCGTTTTTCGTCGTCGCGGCACTGTTCGGCGAACCAGTCTTGCATGGCAGCCATACCGTCGAACTCATGCAAGGGAGATGCATTGCCTGGCAGGTACAGCAGTACTTTTGGCTGTGCCTCGTCTGTGATGCAGATCAGGTCGGTGGCTGCGTAGCCGTAAACGTTCAAAGGCCTTGCCTGCAAACCGGGTGCTTTTGCCATCAGCCCCGCCACTTGCCAGGCCATCTGGCGGCCTGCATCGCTCAACGAGCCTTCCTGGACCTGCTTGTTGCAGGCGGCCATGAAGCTGATCTGCATTGACTGCCGGTGGGTTTGTTCAGCCTGTTGCCAGTAATTGTCGAGCATGCCGACGAAGCGGGTGTGAAAGTCCAGGTCCCAGATGAATTGCTGCATGGCCTCGACGTCGACCGCCAGGTGTGTACTGCTGTCGTAGCGGGCCGGGGTCGTGCGTGGGAACAGGCCGTTGAACACCGAGAAACGGGCGCTGTTGTCAAACACCCCAGGTTCGGGCAGGCGCTCGACGATAGTCAGCGGGCCATCTGGCAACGTGCCTGCCCAGTGGCCAGGGAGCAACTGGCCGATCAGGTTCTTGGCTGTTTCACCCTGCCAGTCTGAAAGCGTCGCTTGGGTAAGTGAAAGGCGCTGGACGATGACTGCCTGATTGCCACGGTAGTGCAGGGTGACTACGTCGGTCTGGTCGGGGTCAAGGTCATGGCCCTGCTGCGTCAGCCATTGGTGGATCGCACGGCTGGCTTCGCGGTCAGGGCGGGGGATATGGCTCAGGTGGTCGCGAACGTACTGCACGGCGGCGGCGTTGATGCGGCTTGTGGACATGGTGTTCACCTTGCTCATTGACAGGAATGGCAAGGCTGAACGGCTGACGCCGACGGCGGTGGTAGATAACTACCGGTGGTTTGCCGGCGGCAGCAGTGCGGTGACCGGAGTGATGTCGCGCGGCGCCTCGGCTTCGTCGCTGAAACCGGCGGGCACCTTGCCCCGCAGTTGCCAGGCGAAGGCAATGATCTCGGCAATGGTCAGGTACAGTGCCTCCGGGATCTGCTCGCCCAGTTCCAGGCGTGCCAGCAGGCGCACCAGTTCGGCGTTTTCGTAGATCGGCACGTCATGCTCGCGGGCCAGGGCCAGGATGGCCTCGGCCAGCGCATCGTCACCTTTGGCGGTGAGGGTTGGGGCCTGCTGGCCGTCGTAGGTCAGGGCAATGGCCTGGCGGAGTGGTTTCTGTGTCATGCGTTTTCGTCTACCCAGCGTTGCTCAACCCGTGTGCGCGGGCCTTGAGGGGGGATGCCCGGGTGGCATTCCAGGTCGCCAACCTCCAGACCCCGCTCCAGCAGGCGCTGGCGCAATGCACCGAGCTGGCTGTCGATCAGCTTTGCGGTTTGTTCGCGCTCTGCCCACAGGTGCCCGCTCAGGCGGCCTTGGCTGAACTGCGCCTGTACTTGCAGTGGGCCGAGAGGTGAAAGGTCGAAGGCCAGTTCGATGCGCCACAGGGCTTGCAGAGGGTCCTGTGCTTCGGGTTGGCGGTCTGCCTGCTGTTGCGGGGTTTCTTCACGCTGCAGTTTGACCTGCAATGGGATGAACTCCTGGCCGTGGCGGATCGGCACTTCAGTTTGCCAGGTGGTCTGCAGATTGCCGTTTTCCAGCGTGCCGGTTTGTTGCAGGCTGCTCATGGCATGGCTTTGCAGGCGCGAGATGGCCGCAGCGGCCAGGCGCAGCAGTTGTTGCAGGTCGCCTTCGTCTTCCATGGCCTTGAGCAGGCGCGAGGGCAGGGGGAACGCCCCTGGCTGCGGCTTGGGGCTGACCCGTTCGAGCATGCCCAGCGCGCTGCGGGCCAGCGCCGGCATGGTCACGGCCAGGCTGGCGGGCGCGAGGTTGGGCGTGCCGGGTGCGTTGGCCGGGGCCTGAGTGATCAGGCGCAGCAGGTGGGCCTTCAGGTCTGTGGCCACGCTGGCAGGAAAGCCGCCCAGCAGTTTCGCTTCAAGGAAAGTGCCGCTGTTGTTCAGGGCCTGGGCCACGGCCTTGGCGTCGCCCAGCTGGCGGGCGTCTGGCAGGCCGGCCAGCAGGCGCTCGGCGCTGGCACGCAGGTCGCCATCGACGCCCGGGTCGCGGGTGAGCTGTTGCAGGGCGTTGAGCAGGCCGGGCAGCGAGGCCTGGCGGTTTTGCTGGGTCAGCAGTTGCTGGGCAATGCTGAGCTGGTCCTGCCTGCCGCTAAGCGGGACAAAGCGCAGCGACTGGTCGCCCTGCACCAGTGCGCTGAGCAGGCTGCCAATGGCCAGCGGGCGCGGGCTGTCGATGCTAAGGGTGGAGCCGGCCTGGGCAGTGTTGAGCAGGCTGACCAGCGCCCGGTAGCTCGCCGGTTGCCCAGGCGCCTGGGCCAATGCCTGGTTGGTCAGGACCTTGCCTTGCAGCAGCGTGCCGACGGGCACTTTGCTGGTATCCAGGCGAGTGAGGGTGGTGATCTGGCTGGCGTTGGCCTGCTGCAGCATGATTGCCAGGCGGTTGCTCTCGGTCTGGCTGACAGTGACCTGGCTGCCTTGGGGCAAGGGCTGGCTGGCGCTGGCTTGCAGTTGGGTCTGTACGCCGTTGGCCTGTATCAACCGCAGCACCAGCTGGAAGTCCTGGCCCGTCTGGCGCAACGACACGACCTCGGCCTGTGCGGTCTCGCCGGGTGCCAGCAGGCCGGGCTGCGCCTGGATCAGGCGCAGCAGTTCGCCGGTCATGCCCGCCTTCATGGCTTGGCTGTTGATCGCGGTTTGTGCGCCGAGACTATTGATTTCAGTCATGATTGTATACAACCTGTCGGACCCGGCCTCTTGGCAGCGCGGTGGCGCGTGTAATAATGCCGACCGCCCGTGGTTGCCAGTATAACGGCAGCGCGCGGGGCGACTTGAGACACAAGGGTTCTGGAGCGGCGTCGCCTGCTTCGCGGGCAAGCCCGCGAAACAGGCGACGCCGGCCCGAAGCCCTACAAAGATAAGGCGAAACCGTGACCCTTCACCTCCAAGCTGCGGGCCTGGCCTGCGAGCGCGACTGGCGCCTGCTGTTCGAGCAGCTCGATTTCGAGCTGGGCGCCGGCGACATGCTGCAGATCAGCGGCCCCAACGGCAGCGGCAAGACCAGTTTGCTGCGGCTGCTGGCCGGGTTGATGCAACCCACCGCCGGGCAGATATTGCTGGGCGGCAAGCCCCTGGCCGAGCAGCGCCATGCCCTGGCCAGCATTCTGCTGTGGATCGGTCACGCCGCGGGCATCAAGGACCTGCTCACCGCCGAGGAAAACCTCACCTGGCTGTGCGCCCTGCACCAGCCGGCCAGCCGCGAGGCGATCTGGGCGGCGCTGGAGGCTGTCGGTTTGCGCGGTTTCGAAGACGTACCCTGCCATACCCTGTCGGCCGGTCAGCAGCGCCGCGTGGCCCTGGCCCGGCTGCACCTGGCCAGCCCGCCGCTGTGGATTCTCGACGAGCCGTTCACTGCCCTGGACAAGCAAGGCGTAGCGCAGCTCGAAGCGCACCTGGCGGCCCACTGCGAGCAGGGTGGCACGGTGGTGCTGACCACCCACCATACGCTGGAACGCAAGCCCTCCGGTTACCGTGAACTGAACCTGGGGCAATGGGCGGCATGAGCGTATTCATCCTGTTGTTGCGTCGCGAAGCGCGCCTGCTGTTCCGTCGTCCTGCCGAGCTGGCCAACCCGCTGGTGTTCTTCGCCATCGTCGTGGCCATGTTCCCGCTGGCAGTCGGCCCCGAAAGCCAATTGTTGCAAACCTTGTCGCCGGGCCTGGTCTGGGTAGCGGCGCTGCTGGCAGTGCTGCTGTCGCTGGACGGCTTGTTCCGCAGCGATTTCGAGGATGGCTCGCTGGAACAGTGGGTGCTGTCGCCGCACCCGCTGGCGCTGCTGGTGCTGGCCAAGGTGCTGGCGCACTGGATCTTTTCCGGGCTGGCGCTGGTATTGTTGGCGCCGCTACTGGCGCTGATGCTGGGGCTGCCGAGCCATTGCCTGCCGGTGCTGCTCGGCTCCCTGCTGCTGGGCACACCGGTACTGAGCCTGCTGGGCGCGGTAGGTGCGGCGCTGACAGTCGGTCTGAAGCGCGGTGGTTTGTTACTGGCGTTGCTGATTCTGCCGTTGTATATCCCTGTATTGATCCTGGGCAGTGGCGCGTTGCAAGCGGCGTTGCAAAATATGCCCGCAACCGGCCACCTGCTCTGGCTCGCCAGCCTGACGGCCCTGGCCGTTACCCTGGCACCCTTTGCGATAGCGGCCGGCCTGAAGATCAGCGTCGGCGAATAACGAGTCCCGGGCTTTCAAGCCCGGCAAATACCCTGGATGTACCCTGATGAAAATAAGCTGGACGTGGTTCCACAAGCTGGGCTCCCCGAAATGGTTCTATGCCATCAGCGGCCGTATGCTGCCATGGCTGGCCGGCGCTGCCGTGCTCCTGTTGCTGGTCGGTATCACCTGGGGCCTGGCGTTCGCCCCTCAGGACTACCAGCAAGGCAACAGCTTCCGCATCATCTACATTCATGTGCCGGCGGCGATGCTGGCGCAGTCCTGCTACGTGCTGCTGGCGGTCGCCGGGGTAGTGGGGCTGGTGTGGAAGATGAAACTGGCCGACGTCGCCCTGCAATGTGCCGCGCCCATCGGCGCCTGGATGACCGCCGTGGCGCTGGTTACCGGCGCCATCTGGGGCAAGCCGACCTGGGGCAGTTGGTGGGTGTGGGACGCCCGCCTTACGTCCATGCTCATCCTGCTGTTCCTGTACTTCGGCATTATTGCGCTGGGCCAGGCAATCAGTAATCGTGACAGTGCGTCCAAGGCCTGTGCGGTGCTGGCGATTGTCGGCGTGGTCAACATCCCGATCATCAAGTACTCGGTGGAGTGGTGGAACACCCTGCATCAGGGCGCGACCTTCACCCTGACCGAAAAACCGGCGATGCCCGCAGAAATGTGGTTGCCGCTGCTGTGCACGGCGTTGGGTTTCTACTGTTTCTTCGGTGCTGTGCTGTTGCTTCGCATGCGCCTTGAAGTGCTCAAGCGCGAGGCGCGCGCCAGTTGGGTCAGGGACGAAGTGTTGAACAGCCTGGGGCGGAGGAGCGCACAATGAGCTTTGCCACCTTCGGTGATTTTCTCGCCATGGGCCACCATGGCCTGTACGTGTGGTCGGCCTATGGCATCTGCCTGGCGGTGCTGGCGCTGAATGTCGCTGCGCCGCTGTTGGCCCGCCGTCGCTACCTGCAAGAAGAGGCGCGCCGTTTGCGCCGGGAGAACAACCAGTGAATCCGCAGCGCAAGAAACGCCTGTTGCTCATCGTCGGCCTGCTGGCCGGCGTCGGGGTTGCCGTCGGCTTTGCCTTGAGCGCATTGCAGCAGAACATCAACCTGTTCTACACACCGACCCAGATCGCCAACGGCGAAGCGCCGCTGGACACCCGCATCCGTGCTGGCGGCATGGTCGAGAAGGGCTCGGTGCAGCGCTCGTCCGACTCGCTGGACGTGCGCTTTGTGGTCACCGACTTCAACAAGTCGGTGCCAATCACCTACCGCGGCATCCTGCCCGACCTGTTCCGCGAAGGGCAGGGCATCGTCGCCTTGGGCAAGGTCAACGCCGAAGGCGTGGTGGTGGCCGATGAAGTACTGGCCAAGCACGATGAGAAGTACATGCCGCCCGAGGTCAGCAAGGCCCTGAAGGAAAGCGGCCAGGCCGCCACCGGTACGGAGGCCAAGCCATGAATGCGGCACTGGTAATCCCTGAACTCGGCCAGCTGGCGATGATTCTGGCCATCTGCTTTGCCGCCGTGCAGGCCAGTGTGCCGCTGCTCGGCGCCTGGCGTGGCGACAGCCTGTGGATGAGCCTGGCGCGCCCGGCGGCGTGGGGGCAATTCGCCTTCCTGGCCTTTGCCTTCGCCTGTTTGACCCATGCCTTCATGACCGACAACTTCTCCGTCGCCTATGTGGCCAGCAACTCCAACAGCGCCTTGCCGTGGTACTACAAGTTCAGCGCCGTATGGGGCGCCCACGAAGGTTCGTTGCTGCTGTGGGCGTTTATCCTGGGCGGCTGGACCTTTGCCGTGTCGGTGTTCTCGCGTCAGTTGCCGCAGGTGATGCTGGCTCGCGTGCTGGCGGTGATGGGCATGATCAGCGTCGGCTTCCTGAGCTTCCTGATCATCACCTCCAACCCGTTTCAGCGCCTGCTGCCGCAAGTGCCCACCGACGGCCGCGACCTCAACCCGCTGCTGCAGGACTTCGGCCTGATCGTTCACCCGCCGATGCTGTACATGGGCTACGTGGGCTTCTCGGTGGCCTTTGCCTTCGCCATTGCCGCCTTGCTCGGTGGCCGCCTGGACGCTGCCTGGGCGCGCTGGTCGCGGCCTTGGACCATCGTCGCCTGGGCCTTCCTGGGGGTTGGCATCACCCTGGGCTCGTGGTGGGCCTACTATGAGCTGGGCTGGGGTGGCTGGTGGTTCTGGGACCCGGTGGAAAACGCCTCGTTCATGCCCTGGCTGGTGGGCACGGCGCTGATCCACTCGCTGGCGGTGACCGAAAAACGTGGGGTGTTCAAAAGCTGGACCGTGCTGCTGGCTATTGCCGCATTCTCGCTGAGCCTGCTGGGTACCTTCCTGGTGCGCTCTGGCGTGCTGACCTCGGTGCACGCGTTTGCCGCCGACCCGTCGCGGGGCATTTTCATCCTGTTCTTCCTGTTGTTCGTGGTCGGTGGTTCGCTCACCCTCTTCGCCCTGCGCGCACCGGTGGTCAAGAGCCAGGTCGGCTTCGCCCTGTGGTCCCGCGAGACGCTGCTGCTGGCCAACAACCTGGTTCTGGTGGTGGCCGCGTCGATGATTCTGCTCGGCACGCTGTACCCGCTGGTGCTTGATGCCCTGACCGGGGCCAAGCTGTCGGTGGGTCCGCCGTATTTCGATGCCTTGTTCCTGCCGCTGATGGCGCTGCTCATGGTGGTAATGAGCGTGGGCGTGCTGGTGCGCTGGAAGGACACCCCGGGCAAATGGCTGATCAGCATGATCACCCCTGTGCTGATCGGCAGTGCCATCCTTGCCCCGGTTGCCGGTTTTATCGTTGACGACTTCGACTGGCCGACCCTGACCGCCTTCGCCCTGGCGGCCTGGGTGGTACTCGGCGGGCTGCGCGACATCCTCGACAAGACCCGTCACAAAGGCCTGCTGAGGGGCCTGCCTGGCCTGGGACGCAGCTACTGGGGCATGCAACTGGCACACCTGGGCCTGGCGGTGTGTGCGCTGGGCGTGGTGCTGTCGAGCAACAACAGCGCCGAACGCGACCTGCGCATGGCCCCGGGCGAAAGCGTGGAGCTGGGTGGGTATCACTTCCTGTTCCAGGGCGCCAAGCACTTCGAGGGGCCGAACTTCATCTCCGACAAAGGTACCGTCGTGGTCAGCCGTGATGGCCGTGAAGTGACTACCCTGCACCCGGAAAAGCGCCTGTACACCGTGCAGCAGTCGATGATGACCGAAGCTGGCATCGATGCCGGCTTTACCCGCGACCTTTACGTTGCCCTGGGCGAGCCGCTGGAAAACGGCGCCTGGGCGGTGCGTGTGCACATCAAGCCCTATGTCCGCTGGATCTGGCTGGGCGGTCTGCTGACCGGCCTGGGCGGGTTGCTGGCGGCACTCGACCGGCGCTACCGCGTCAAGGTCAAGACCCGGGTGCGTGATGCCCTGGGCGTGTCTGGAGCAGCTGCATGAAGCGTTGGATCATGGTAGTCCCCCTGGCAGTGTTCCTGCTGGTGGCGGTGTTTCTCTACAAGGGGCTGTTTCTCAAGCCCGACGAGCTGCCGTCGGCAATGATCGGCAAACCGTTCCCGGTGTTTTCCCTGGCTTCGACCCAGGGCGACCGCACCCTGACCCAGGCCGACTTGCAGGGTCGCCCCGCACTGGTCAACGTGTGGGCCACCTGGTGCCCGTCGTGCAAGGTCGAGCACCCGTACCTGAACCAGCTGGCGCAGCAGGGCGTGGTGATCCACGGGGTCAACTACAAGGACGACAACGCCGCCGCGCAGAAATGGCTGGCCGAGTTCCACAACCCGTACCAGCTGGACATCCGTGACGAGCAGGGCAGCCTGGGCCTGGACCTTGGGGTGTACGGCGCGCCGGAAACCTTCCTGATCGACGCCAAGGGCATCATCCGCTACAAGCACGTGGGCATTGTCGATGCAACTGTCTGGCGTGAGCAGCTGGCGCCGCTGTACCAGGGCCTGGTCGACGAGGCCAGGCCATGAGGCGCTGGCTGGCAGCTGCCGTGCTGGGCATGAGCCTGGCCGGCGTGGCCAAGGCGGCCATCGACACGTACCAGTTCCGCGACGACGCCGAGCGCGAACGCTACCAGCAGTTGACCAAGGAACTGCGTTGCCCCAAGTGCCAGAACCAGGACATTGCCGACTCAAACGCGCCGATTGCTGCCGACCTGCGCCGCGAGATCTTCCGCATGCTTGGCGAAGGCAAGAGCAACCAGCAGATCGTCGACTTCATGGTCGACCGCTATGGTGACTTTGTGCGCTACAAACCGGCACTCAGCGGGCGTACCTGGCTGTTGTGGTTCGGCCCGGGCATCCTGTTGGTCGGTGGTTTTGCGGTGCTGGCGGTGATCGTGCGCCGACGCCGTGGTACGGCTTTGCCGGGCAACAATGAGCTTTCCGTCGAAGAACGCGAGCGACTCGCCAAACTGCTGGAAAAAGAACAGACCCATGACTGAATTCTGGCTTAGCGCGGGCCTGCTGCTGCTCGCCGCCCTCAGCTTTTTGCTGATCCCGATCCTGCGTGGCCGTGGCCGCCAGCAGGAAGAAGACCGTACCGCCCTGAACGTGGCCCTGTACCAGGAGCGCGTCGCCGAACTGGCTGCCCAGCAGGCTGCCGGTGTGCTCGATGCGGCGCAGTTGACCAAGGGCCGTGACGAGGCTGCCCGTGAGCTGCTGGCCGATACCGAAGGCGCCGAAGCCCCGCGCCAAGGCCATCTGGGCAAAGCCCTGCCGCTGCTGGCTGCAGTGCTGGTACCGCTGATGGCGCTGGGGCTGTACCTCCATTTTGGCGCCGCAGACAAAGTGGCGCTGACCCAGGAATTCGCCGAGGCGCCCAAGTCGATGGAAGAAATGACCACGCGCCTGGAGCGTGTGGTCCAGGCCCAGCCGGAGTCGGCAGAGGCCCTGTACTTCCTGGGCCGTGCCTACATGGCCGAGCAGCGCCCGGCCGATGCTGCGCGTACCTTCGAGCGTTCGGTCGCCTTGGCTGGCCGCCAGCCCGAGCTGCTCGGCCAGTGGGCCCAGGCCCTGTACTTTGCCGCCGACAAGCAGTGGAACCCGCAGTTGCAGGCACTGACGGATGAAGCGCTGAAGGCCGACCCCAACGAAGTGACCAGCCTGGGCCTGCGCGGTATTGCTGCCTTCGAAGGCGAGCGTTACCAGGAAGCCATCGACTACTGGAAGCGCCTGCTGGCGCAACTGCCGGAAGGCGATGCCTCGCGTGCGGCCCTGCAAGGCGGCATCGACCGCGCTGCCGAACGCCTGGGTGGCCCGGCAGGGCAGGCTGCAGAGCCCGCGCCGGTGGCTGCGCGGCTGAAAGTACGGGTGGAACTGGCGGCGGCATTGAAGGACAAGGTAAAACCGGACGATACGGTGTTCATCTTCGCTCGCGCCAGCAATGGCCCGCCCATGCCGTTGGCAGCCAAGCGGGTGACGGTAGCGCAGTTGCCGATCGAAGTGGAGTTGTCCGATGCTGACGCGATGATGCCGCAGATGAAACTGTCGCAATTTGCCGAAGTCCAACTGGTTGCACGTGTTTCCCGCGCTGGCCAGCCTACCCGCGGCGAGTGGATTGGCCAGGGCGCGCCGTTGCCCAGTGCCACCCAGGCTACCCAGCACCTGACCATCGACAGCCCAGACCCGTAAGAGAGCAAAGCCATGCATAGCACCGTCCGCCTGACCCTGATTACCCTGGCCCTGGGTTTGTCTGCGTGTACGGTGCACCAGCCGTATGAACAGCCGGCACCCCCGATCGAGCGCGTGCCGCCGCAAGGGCCGGTGGTCAAGCCGTTGCCGGGTGGGCAGCCGTCCACCCAGCCGAGCAAACCGGCGGCGATACCCAAGCCGATGCCGCGCACCTCGGCCAGCTTTGCGCCACCACCTGGCGGGGCGAGCCATTGGGACCCCAAGCTGGGTGTATATGTATTGGAGAAGCAGCCCAACACGTTCTACCGGCAGCGTACCTACTATCGGTTTGATAATGGCTGGAGCTGGTCGCTGAGCCCGAATGGGCCTTGGCAAGATACTGACAGCAGTGGTGTGCCCGGTGGGTTAGGGCGAGCGTTCGCCCAGTAGGGGGCTTTCGGGTCCGTCTTGAGTTATTTGGGTGTTCGAGATCGAGCGCCGCGCGGGCGGCGCTCGATCTCCCATGCACCGCATCTCTAACGCCGGACTCCCGGCCGTTACGCTATCTCATTTCCCACTCCACCAATACAGTACAATTTTCCGCGCAATTACCGATTGACTGTACTGCACGGTGATTCCGCATAATGCCCCTTCAACATTGGGAGGTGGCATGCGCAAGACAGTCTTGGTACTGGTAGAAACCGTCGACGATTACCTGCCCATGCTGGAGCAGGCCGGTTACCGCCTGATCCGCGCCCCCTCGCCGCAACTGCGCGCCGACGCCATCCAGCGTCACGCCAGTGAAATCGATGCCGTGCTCACTCGTGGCCCGCTGGGGCTGACTGCCGCAGAAATCGACGCATTGCCCAAGTTGCAGATCATCTGCGTGATCGGTGCCGGTTACGAACAAGTCGACCTGGCTGCCGCCGCCGCCCGCGGCATCACCGTTACCAACGGCGCGGGTGCCAATGCCAGCGCGGTCGCCGACCACACCCTGGCGCTGTTGCTGGCGCTGCTGCGCGACATTCCCCGTGCTGACGCCAGCACCCGCCGCGGCGAGTGGAACCGGGTAATCAGCCCGTCGGTGAGTGGCAAGCGCCTGGGCATTCTTGGCCTGGGGGCGGTGGGGCAAGCCATTGCCAAGCGCGCCAACCTGGGCTTCGACATGCCCGTCAGCTACCACAGCCGCACGCCGCGCGAAGATGTGCCTTACACCTGGTACGACAGCCCGCTCCACCTGGCCGAAGCTGTCGACATCATGGTCGTGGCCACTCCCGGTGGCGCCAATACCCAGCATCTGGTCGATGCCCAGGTACTAGAGGCGCTGGGCGGTAAGGGCTATCTGGTGAATATTGCCCGGGCTAGCGTGGTCGACACCGACGCCCTGGTGGCCGCCCTGGAGCAAGGCAAGCTGGCCGGCGCCGCCCTGGACGTATTCGATGACGAACCGGCGGTGCCGGATGCTCTCAAGGCTATGGCCAACACGGTGCTCACACCCCACGTGGCCGGCCAGTCGCCGGAGGCCGCGCGCGATACCGTGACCCTGGTGCTGCACAACCTGCAGGCATTCTTTGCCGGTGAACCAGTACTGACCCCGGTGAGCCGGTAACCCTTTCAGACATCTGCCTGGCAAATCCCGGGCAACAAGGAGTGTGTGCATGCAACTCGAAATCTTCCAGGTCGATGCCTTTTCCGCTGAACCGTTCGGTGGCAACCCGGCGGCGGTGATCCCGCTCCAAGCCTGGCTGCCGGACGATGTGCTGCAGCGCATTGCCGAAGAAAACAACCTGTCGGAAACCGCCTATTTCGTGCGCAACGGCGAAACCTTCGACCTGCGCTGGTTCACCCCGACCGTAGAAGTCGACCTGTGCGGCCACGCCACCCTGGCGTCGGCTTATGTGCTGTTCGAGCAGCTGGGTGAGCAGGCGCAGGTACTGCGCTTCAACACCCGCAGTGGTGAATTGCGTGTCAGCCGTGGCACTGACGGGCTGCTGGCCATGGATTTCCCGGCCAAGCAGCCGGCCGTCGTGGAAACCCCGGTGGGCCTGCTGCAAGCGCTAGGCCTGACCCAGGCACAGGCGGTGTACCGCAGCGATGACTATGTAGTAGTGATTGATGACGCCCTGTTGCTCGATACGCTGAAGCCGGACTTTGTAGCGCTGTCGGCCTTCGACGTGCGTGGTATTGCCGTGACGGCGGCAGGGCGTGGCTTTGATTTCGTCACCCGCTGGTTCGGCCCACGGGTTGGCGTGAATGAAGACCCGGTCACCGGCTCGGCACACACCTCGCTGGCGCCAGTGTGGGCTGACCGCCTGGGCAAGCAGGTGCTGAGCTGCGAGCAGGGCGGGGCACGCAAAGGGCAGCTGCTGTGTGAAGTACCGGGCAATGGCCGGGTGATCATCAGCGGGCGAGCGGCGTTGTACCTGCGCGGAACTGTGTACATCTGAAGCTTCACGCGATCCTTTGTAGGCGCGTTGCAGCTGGCATCTATAATTGCTGGCCCAACCCTCGCTAAAGGAACCAGCCATGGCCATGGAAAAACAAGGTACCTGCCTGTGCGGCGCCACCACGCTCAAGGTCACCGTCGACAACACTCATATCAGCGCATGCCATTGCAGCATGTGCCGCAAGTGGACCGGCGGGCCGTTGCTGGTGGTGCATTGCAGCCAGCCACCGGTGATCGAAGGGCGTGCCCCCAGTGTCTATGACTCGTCCGACTGGGCCCAGCGAGGGTTTTGCGGCCAATGCGGCACGCACCTGTATTACCGGCTGAAGGCCAACGACTTCCATGCAGTGCCGGTCGGCCTGCTGGATGGGGATCAGGAATGGGATTTCGATCTGCAGATTTTTGTCGAGCAGAAGCCCGCCTGGTACTGTTTTGCCAACCACACCAAAGAGCTGACCGGCCAAGAGGTGTTTGAGCAGAACAGCTAATCGTGTGCCGTCGATCCTGCTTGCCAAACCGGTGCATTCCTGAGAAAAGGGCGGCTTTGTTTCCAGCGTTGGAGTGTGCCCGTGAGCCAAGAACTGCAGATAATCGACCTGGTCGAGGGTGAAGGCAAAGCCGCCGTCAAAGGCGCCCTGATCACCACCCAGTACACCGGCTGGCTGGCCGATGGCAGCGAGTTCGATTCATCCTGGTCACGCGGCAAGCCGTTCCAGTGCGTGATTGGTACCGGTCGAGTGATCAAGGGGTGGGACCAGGGCCTGATGGGCATGCGCGTTGGCGGCAAGCGCAAACTGCAGGTTCCTGCACACCTGGGCTATGGCGAGCGCAGTGTGGGGGCGATACCGCCTGGCTCGGACCTGACCTTTGAGATCGAATTGCTGGAAGTGCTGACGCGGGATGATTGAGGAAAAGGACTACACGCGCTGTCGGCGTGTGTCTGATTGAGGGGCGATTCACAGCCAGTTAAGCTTGCCCACTCAACAAGCGAGAGGGGAGCAATTCCATGAAGTCGCATTTTTCCTCGAGGGTGGTACGCGAAGCTAACGCTTTGCTAGTTGCATCAGGTGCACGTATGGAAATTTCGCTACCGCGTGAACTGGCCAGCGTGATCACTAACCCGCGGAAGACCCGTTCGGAACTGAAGGCAGCCTTTACAGCCGCGTACTTCCGCCTGCGCAAGGGGTGAAAGCCTTATGGCGGACGGCTGCTACAACCACATCTACTCTGTGCTTGTAGAAAATGAGCAAGATACGCTCGGTATCATTGCCTATTCGTTATACAAGCGGCAGAAAATCGAATTCATCCAGGCTTTCAAAACAAAGCATGATCGGGAGCCCAAAGATGAAGACTTGGCTCTCATCGAACAGGTGTTTGATGTCACCATCATCGACTCTGTTCCTGCGAGCGAAGCTGCAGGAGCACTGTGACGGCTACTCCTCAGAGTGATTAGTCGAGACTGGACATAATTCAGCAACACCCATCCCCTAACCTAGGCCTTGCCCAGGGAACGGCATCCACCTCCAGGGAGGAACCAAACGGGTTCAGGGCACTCTGACCCTCACTCGTTGCCAAGGATGGCATTCACTACAAGGGCGCCCTGCAGCTGACAGGGCGATGTGGCGGGTCAACCCGATTTTCTCTGCCACACGAGCCTGCCTTGATGAAGTTGCCAACATTCTTCCGCCGTCGTCGCCATTTGCTGCTGAGCCTGGTACTCACGGCCGTCGCCGTGCCGCTGGCGCTGGAGGCTGTCGAAAGCCGGGCTGAACCGGTGGATGGCACCCAGACCCTGGTGTTCTTGCGCCATGCCGAGAAACCGGGTGAGGGGCTTGGCCAATTGAACTGCCAGGGCCTCAACCGCGCACTGGACCTGGCAACCTTGCTGCCGGAGCGCTTCGGCAATGCCGACTACGTGTTTGCCGCCAACCCTTCGCGGCAAGTCGAAGAAGGCAGCAAGGACGAGAGCTACAGCTACATTCGCCCGCTGATGACCATCACCCCCAGCGCCATCCGCCTCGGCTTGCCGGTGAATATCGACTACGGCGCCAACGACACCGAGGAACTGGCCGATGAGTTGCTGAGCGACAAATACCGCAATGCGACCGTCTATACCGCTTGGTCCCACGGCTACCTGCCTGAACTGATCAACACGGTGGCCGGCAAGGCCTTGGGTGAAGAGCAGGTGATCACCCAGGACTGGAGCGGCGATGACTTCGACACCCTCTATGTACTGACCCTGACCTGGCACGACGGCAAGGCCAGCCTGCTCAGCCGCAACGTACGCCAGGGCCTGAATGACGGTGCGCATAGCTGCCCGACCTGATCCGCTGGTACTGTTTGGCCAGGAAGCCGGAACAGGGAAGGGTGATGAAGCAGCGGGTAACGGTAATCGGTGGCGGGGTGGTTGGCCTGGCAACGGCCTACGCGCTTGTTCGTGAAGGGTGGTCGGTTGATTTGATCGAGGCCCGTGACAGCCTGGCGTCGGCCACCAGCTTCGCCAATGGCGGGCAATTGTCCTATCGCTATGTGGCACCGCTGGCTGATGCCGGGGTGCCCTGGCAGGCACTGGGTTGGCTATTGCAGGGCGAGTCGCCGCTGCGCCTGCGCTTGCGTCTGGACCCGGCGCAGTGGCGCTGGCTGCTGGCATTCACCTTGGCATGCCGGCGCAGCGTCAATCGCCGAAATGCCGGGCAACTGCTGGAGCTGGCTCTGCGCAGCCAAGCCGTTCTGGCGCAGTGGCGCGACAGCCAGAACTTTGGTGATTTTGCCTGGCGGCGCAATGGCAAGCTGGTGGCCTTTCGCAGCGAACGGGCCTTTGCCCATGGCCGGGCGCAATTGACCGACCCGGCCAGCCAGCGGGTGCTGGCGGCCTCCGAGTTGCGCGCGCTGGACCCTGCGCTGGAGGGCGCACCGTTTGTGGGTGGCGTGTTCACAGCGGATGAAGAGGTTGGCGACTGTCACTTGTTCTGCCAGCGCCTGGAGGCACTGTTGCGCGCTTCGGGGCAATGCCGTTTCCTGCTTGGTCGGCCAGTGACGCAGCTGGTACGGCGCCAGGACCAGGTCGTAGCGCTGCAACTGGGCAACGAACAACGGGTGGTGGAACAGTTGGTGCTGTGTACCGGGCATCGTGGCCCAGGCTTGGCATTGCCGGGGGTGCAGATACCGGTGTATCCGCTTAAGGGCTACAGCCTGACGGCACCCATCAGCGCCGGGCATCGGCCGCCGGAGGTGAGCCTTACCGACTATGAACGCAAGATCGTCTATGCCCGCCTGGGGCAGCAGCTACGGGTGGCGGCGATGGTGGACATTGTCGGCTTCGACGAGTCGGTGGAAAAGCGCAGGTTGCAGAGCATGAGGCGGTTGGCGCTGGAGACATTGCCCATGGCTGCGGATTATGGCCAGGCGGTGGAGTGGGCGGGCATGCGCCCGGCGACACCGACCGGGGTGCCGATCATAGGGGGGACGGTGTATCGCAACCTGTGGCTGAACCTGGGGCATGGGGCATTGGGGTTTACCCTGGCCTGTGGCAGTGCGCAGCGCCTGGTCGAAATGATGGGTTGATAGCACTGGCCTCTTCGCGGGCAAGCCCGCGAAGAGGCCAGTACAGGCCAATGAAGGATCAGCGGCCCAGGCGCATCGGCCAACCCACCACTTTCTTCACCCGCGGCGTGGCATAGGTGCGCACCTTGGAGGTGCTCAAGCCCATGCGCACCAGCGATTCGGCGATGGTCACCGCCGCGCTCACGCCATCCACCACCGGCACGCCGGTGCGCTGGCGGATCTGCTCGTCCAGCCCGGCCATCCCACCGCAACCCAGGCAGATCACCTCTGCCTTGTCGTCACGCACGGCGCGTTCGGCCTGCTCGACAATCGCCTCCACAGCACGTTGTGGGTCAGCTTCCAGCTCCAGCACCGCCAGCCCGCTGGCCCGCACCGACGCACAGCGGTCATAAAGGCCAGACAGCTTCAGACGGTCTTCGATCAGTGGCACGGTGCGGTCCAGCGTGGTCACCACGGAATAGGCATGGCCCAGGTACATCGCGGTGCTGGCGGCTGCATCGGTAATGTCCACCACGGGCACGTTCAGCAATTCCTGCAGGCCCTCGCGGCCGTGTTCGCCATAACCGGCCTGGATCACGGCGTCGTAGGGGCCCTCGTAGGCCAGCACCCGGTCCATCACGGCGATGGCGGCCAGGTAGCTTTCGAAGTTGCCTTCCACCGACTCGGCACCGAACCAAGGGGTAAGGCCGACGATTTCGGTACCGGGCGCTGCTACGGCCCGGGCTTGCTGGGCAATGGCTTCGGTGATGGCATCGGTGGTGTTGACGTTGGCGATCAGAATACGCATGGGCAGTCCTCCCTGATTAATGGCTGCTGTGGTCGACGGCGATGCATTCGCCGCTGACGTCGTGGTAGTGGCGGTTGCGTGGTGCGATCAGCAGGTACAGGACGGCGGCGATGCCGGCACCGATCAGCCAGGAGAACGGGGCCACACTGTGGAAATTGGGTACCAGGGCCAGCACGATGGCCAGCAACGCAGCAGGCACGAAGGCGGCCACGGCGCGCAGGTTGATGCCCTTGCTGTAGTGGTAGGCACCGGTCGGGTGCTCGGTGTATAGCTCTGGCACGTTGATGCAGCCTTTGCGCAGCAACCAGTAGTCGGACATGATCACCCCGTACAGCGGGCCGAGCAGGGCGCCCAGGCCGGACAGGAAGTACACGATCACCAGCGGGCTGTTGTACAGGTTCCACGGCAGGATCAGCACCGCCAGGGTGGCGCTGATCAGCCCCGCGCGACGGAAGTTCAGGTGGCGTGGCGCCAGGTTGCTGAGCACAAAGGCCGGGGCGACGAAGTTGGCCATGATGTTCACCGCCACGGTGACAATCAGGAAGGCTACGCAGCCCAGTACCAGGAACAACGTGCTGGGGATGGCGGCGACGATCTGGGTCGGGCTGTCGATGATCTGGCCGTTGATCTGGAACTGCGCGCCGCACAGCACCACGGTGATCACGGCAAACACCAGGATGTTCACCGGCAGGCCCCAGAAGTTGCCGACGCGGATGGTCTTGCGGCACGGCGAGGAGCGGGCGAAATCACAGAAATTCAGCACCAGGGTGCCGTAGATGGCCAGCCACAATGCCCCGCCGGCGAAGATGTTGCGCCACATATCGATGCCGGTCAGTGGCTCGGCGACCGACCAGGCGATGCGCGCGTCGGCCTTGAAGTACATGAACACTGCCAGGGCGGCCACGGTCAGCAGGATCACCGGGCCGGCGAAGGCCTCGTAGCGGCGCACCATCTCCATGCCGTAGGCCAGGATCACCAGCTGTACCAGCCAGATTGACACGAAGCACACCCAGCCCAGGCTCGACAGGCCGAGGATGCTGTCGTGGTCGTAGGCCGCCATTTGCGGCCACACGGCGGTAAGCAGCACGCGCAGCACCACTGAGGCCAGGTAGGTCTGGATGCCGAACCAGGCGATGGCAATGACTGCGCGGATCAGCGCCGGTATCTGTGCGCCATGGATGCCGAAGGCAATGCGGCTGATGACCGGGAACGGCACCCCGGTTTTCTGCCCCATGTAGCCGGACAGGTTCATGAAGAAGTACACCAGCGCCGCGCCAATGGCCAGCGACAGCAAAATCTGCCAGCCACCCAGGCCAAGGGCGAACAAGCCCATGGCGAACGAGTAGTTGGCAATATTGTGCACATCGTTTGTCCACAACGCGAAGATGCTATAGCCACCCCAGCGCCGCCCTGCGGTGCGTGTCGGGGCAAGGTCGCGGTTGTGCAGGCGCGGGCTCAGGGCCAGTTCTGGCGCATCGCCGACGAGGCTGGAAGCGGGGTGGGTGCTGGCGACGGATAGTTCAGGGGCAAGGTCGAGGCTGCTACTCATTCCGGCGGGCTCCTGATGCACTTTGACTGCGATGAGCGGGCATGCGCACGGGCTCGCCATCTCGTCGGTGCAGCTTGGCATCACAGGGTTCTGGGCGCGGCGGCCGGCTTTGGACCGGCGCGGCGGGTTCTTGTGTATTTATGTTTTGTTTAAGTTGTATACAAAACACGAACACACAAAAGCGAGTTCCATGCCAAGGGAAAGCAAGTTTTACCAGATGGACATTTCGAACTTATCCTGTTGAAAGATAAGTTAATGAAATAAGTGAGGTATAAATTGACCGAATGAACAGGTTTAAATTTTCTGTCGACTATTTAGTTGATCGAATGGTCAAAATTAGTTGCGGGGAGTGTGTAACGCAATGGGGCGTTTCTGATGAAAGTGCACACAAAAATGGCACTTATGGTGACATTTATGTGTACAAAAAATAGTCAGGTTTTCCTGCGCTGGCCTCTTCGCGGGTAAACCCGCCCCCACAGGGTTCATCACAAGCCCAAATCTGGTGCAGTGCCTGTGGGAGCGGGTTTACCCGCGAAGAGGCCGGAACAGGCGAATTCATTCCATTGGCGGCAATCGCCGCTTCACCGGGCTTTTCTTGATGATGGCGGTGTTGGTCTCGGCCAGCACATTGATGCGGTCGAGCAGGGTGTCCAGTTGCTCCATCGAGCGCACATGCAACCGGGCAATGAAACAGTCCTCCCCGGTGACCTTGTCGCACTCGGTGAACTCGGGGATGGCAATGATCTGCCGTTCTACCTCCTGCAGCTGGCCCGGCAGTGGGCGGATGCGCACGATGGCCTGTAACTGGTAACCAAAGGCGCGCGGGTCGACCTCGACGGTGTAACCGCGCAGCACCCCACGCTCTTCCAGTCGGCGCAGGCGCTCGCTGACGCTGGGCGCGGACAGCCCGCTGACTTGCGCCAAGGCTTTGAGCGAGCGGCGCGAGTCTTCCATCAGTGCGTTGATCAGCAGTTGGTCGATGGCATCGGTCATGGTCACCTCGTCAGGTAATTCGCGTTATTTGCCTTGATAGTAAAGGCAAGGCTGCAAATCTGCCTTGGTAATCCGCTGGAAGGCAAGGCTGTAACCTTTGCATACTGTTGTCATCGTCAATGGGAGGTGTGAGATGGACAGTTCATTGCGCCGTGGCTCGCTGGAAATGGTCGCCGCCATGCTGATTTCCGGGACCATCGGCTGGTTCGTGCTGGTGTCGGGGCAGCCGGTGCTCGAGGTGGTGTTCTGGCGCTGCGTTTTCGGCGCCGTAACCCTGCTGGTGATTTGCGCCGCTTTCGGCTTTTTGCGGGCCGGAGTCATCAGCCGTACGGCGTTCCTGTTGGCGATCGCCAGCGGCGTGGCCATTGTCGGCAACTGGCTGCTGCTGTTTGCCTCGTATTCCCGTGCGTCGATCGCCATCGGGACAGCGGTGTACAACGTGCAGCCGTTCATGCTGGTGGGGCTGGCAGCGCTGTTTCTGGGCGAAAAGATCACACTGGCCAAGCTTACATGGCTTAGCGTGGCGTTCCTCGGCATGTTGGCCATCGTCAGCGCCCATGGTGCGGGGCAGGGCGGTGGTGAGGAATACTTGCTGGGCATTGGCCTGGCACTGGGCGCGGCGTTTTTGTATGCCATTGCGGCGTTGATCATCAAGCGGCTGAAAGGCACCCCACCTCACCTGATCGCGTTGATCCAGGTAGCGACGGGTGTGCTGTTGCTGGCGCCGTGGGTCAAGCTCGGCGGATTGCCGGGTGAAGCGCCAGCGCTGGCCAGCCTGTTGACGCTGGGCATGGTCCACACCGGCCTCATGTATGTGCTGCTGTACAGTGCCATCCAGCGTTTGCCCACGGCGTTGACCGGGGCGCTGTCGTTCATTTACCCGATTGCGGCGATTCTGGTGGACTGGGTGGCGTTCGGTCATCGGCTGGCGCCGCTGCAATGGCTGGGGGTAGGGCTGATTCTGCTGGCAGCGGCGGGGATGCAGCAGGGGTGGTGGTTCCGGCCGGCGCGGCTTGCAGTCAAGAATTGAAGTGACCTTGTGGGCCTCTTCGCGGGTAAACCCGCTCTCACAGGATCACCGTAGCTCTGAATACTGTGGGGTCCCTGTGGGAGCGGGTTTACCCGCGAAGAGGCCGGCAAGGTAGAATGCCGCTTTTGCCAGCCTGCGACCCACCATGACTTCCCCGATTCACACCTTGGAGCAGCACCTGCTCGCCGCCCTCGACCCTGCCCCGCAGGAAACCCGCCGCCTGTTCCATGGCCGTGGCCGTTGCTGGGCAGGCCTGGAGCAGGTCACTGTCGACTGGTTGCAAGGCGTGCTCTCGGTAGCCCTGTTCCGTGAGCTGCCCGAGGGCCAACTGGCCGAACTGGAAGCCATGCTGCGCAACCTGGCCCAGTCCCCGCAATGGGCCGGCCAGGCCATTCTCATCCAGCACCGCTATTTGCCCGACAGCCCGGGCCTGTGGCTGCTGGGCGAGCCGTGCCAGCAACGCGAGGTGGTCGAAGACGGCCTGACTTACCTGCTGGACCTGGGCGTGCGGCAGAACAATGGCCTGTTTCTCGACATGCGCTACGGCCGGCGCTGGGTGCGCGAGCAGGCGGCGGGCAAGCGCGTGCTGAACCTGTTCGCCTACACCTGCGGCTTCTCGGTGGCAGCGATTGCCGGAGGCGCCGAGCAGGTGGTGAACCTGGACATGGCCAAATCGGCGTTGTCCCGCGGGCGCGATAACCATCGCCTGAATGGCCACGATGCATCGCGTGTGGCCTACCTGGGGCATGAGCTGTTCAAGTCATGGGGCAAGGTGCGCAAGTACGGGCCTTACGACCTGATCATCATCGACCCGCCGACCTTCCAGCGTGGCAGCTTTGTGCTGACCCAGGATTACGCGAAGATCCTGCGGCGTTTGCCGGAGTTGCTGAGCGCGGGTGGGACGGTGCTGGCCTGTGTCAACGACCCGGGTGTCGGGCCGGAGTTTCTGATCGAGGGGATGGCTGAGCAGGCGCCGTCGTTGGCGTTTGTCGAGCGGCTGGAGAACCCGCCGGAGTTTCCGGATGTGGACCCGGCCGGGGGGCTGAAGGCCTTGGTATTCCGTCAGACCTGAGGTTGCCAGTACCGGCCTTATCGCCGGCAAGCCAGCTCCCACAGGGCTCAGCACAACCCTGAATGTTGTGGGGGCCTGTGGGAGCTGGCTTGCCGGCGATAGGGCCGGTGCTGACAGCATCAAGCCCCCAGGGCCTGCAGCGGCAGCGGGTACACCTGGGCAAAACTCACGTTGTCGGTCTGGTCCACCCGCTTCTTCAGCCGCTCGTTGAACGCTCGGCTCACCGCATATTGCCCGCCGGAGATGGTGCGGAACTGCGCCGTCAGCACAAACCCGTTCAAGTCCATGCGGTCCACCCCGAACACTTGCAGCGGCCCTTGCAGGTTGATGCGCAGCAGCGGGTCTTCGCTGATCGACTTGCCCACCTCATGGATCAGCGCCAGTGACGCATCCACATCACTGTCGTAGGTGAACTGCACCGAGAAGAACGCATAGGCGAACTGCCGCGACTGGTTGGTAACCGCCTTGATCTGGCCGAACGGCACCGAGTGCACAAAGCCTTTGCCATCGCGCAGGCGCAAGGTACGGATCGTCAGGCTTTCGACGGTACCGGCATGGCCGGAATCAAGCACCACCCAGTCGCCGATTGAAATGGTGTCCTCGATCAGGATGAACAGCCCGGTAATCACATCCTGCACCAGTTGCTGCGAGCCAAAGCCGATGGCCAGGCCGATCACTCCGGCACCGGCCAGCAGTGGCGCGACGTTGATGCCCAGGTTGGCCATGGTGGTGATGGTGCAGATGACGATCAGGATCACTTTGATCGCATTGCGCAGCATCGGCAGGATGGTCCGTACCCGGGTGCTCGGCTGGCGTGCGCTGCGGCGGCCCACGGGTGGCTTGAGTGCTTCCTGGATGGCCGTGTCGAGTACCACCCACAGCAGCCAGGTGACCAGCAGGATCAGGCCAATGCTCGACAGCGAATTGCTGATCGCCTGGCCCAGGCTGTTGCTCAGGGCGAAATCGACCACCGAGAAGCCCCAGATGCGCCCCAGCAGTTCGATGAACGTCACCGCCATGGCGATGCGCAGTAGCGCATGGGCGAGGCTACGCAGCAGCTCCTTGTAAGGGCGTACCCGCTGTGCCGGGTCGGTTTCGCGCTGGGCCAGCAAGTGTTGCAGCAAGGTGCTGAGGAACACGGTACAGACCAGCAGTACAGTGGTCAGCAAGGCTTTCTGCAGGGCCTTCTGGCTTTCTTCGCCGGCGCCGATCAGGTGAATGGCCGACACCAGGATCATCAGCAGGATCGGCAGATACCACAGCACCGAAAAGATCCGCAGGGTCTCCTGCACGGCGCGATGCTGCACGCGGTCCTTGAAGGCGCGGTTGCGGATCAGGTGCGCCACCGGGCGGCGCAGGCGGATCACCAGGCTGGCGAAGATGAAGGTGGCAATCAGGCCGGTGGCCACCGCGATGCTGGCGGTGATGTTGCCGCCCAGCTGGCGGGCGATCTGTGGGCTGGTCAGGGCGTCGCTCCAGGCCGCGAGGAAGCCGATCATGAACAGCGGACGGGGGGCCAGGCGTTTGATGACCGCCACGGCGTCGCGTTTGTGCCCGGCATCGAACAGGGTCACCAGGCAGAGGATGATCGAAGTCGAGAACAGGCCGCTGCTGGTGGCGTAAGCCAGGCTCAGGCCCAGGGCGCGGGCCACTGACGGGTCGAGAAAGCGGCTGGCGTACAGCGTCAGCGGCAAGCTGGCCAGGGCCGGCAGGGTATAGGGCAGCAGGTAACCGAGCAGGCTGCTGGCGCGTTTGCGTACGCGTAGCCAGGGCGTGCCGGAAGTGCGCTTGGCGACCCAGCGGCCGAGGCTGGTGAGTGCCGCGAAGCTGGCGGCCCAGGTCAGGGTGAGCAGGAGGAAGTTGCCGACCAGTTGCAGCGAATCGTCGGACGAGTGCCGGTCGACCAGGCGCTCGACTTCCTTGGCGGCGCGGTCGGTGCGCAGGCGCCAGGCATCGACCAGATGGGCATCGAGGTCGAGCTCCTGGGCGGCGCTGTCCAGGCCGTCGGCCAGGGCCCCAAGCAGTCCGCCTTGCAATACCGGTTCGGGTTCGGCGGGTTGTTCTTCAGTAGGGGTGGGGTCAGCGGCCAACAGGTGGGTGCTCAGCAGGCAGCCGAGCAGCAGGGTAGAGAGAAAACGCAGCACTGGAGTACTCCTTGGGCCGGGGTGAGCGGGCAGGGTTACTCAAGGAACTGATTGCAGGTTGATGGAGAAAGTTCGAAGAGGTGTGTCAAAACCACTGGCGCTATCGCCGGCAAGCCAGCTCCCACAGGTACTGCACACGCCTAATGGATTGTGCAGTACCTGCCTGCATCAGTTACTGACCGGTATAGATCTGGTCAAACACCCCACCATCGTTGAAGTGGGTCTTCTGCACGGTGCGCCAGTCACCAAAGGTTTTCTCCACTGACAGGAAGTCCACTTTCGGGAAGCGGTCAGTGTACTTGGCCAGTACTGCTGCATCACGCGGGCGCAGGTAGTTGTTGGCGGCGATCTCCTGAGCTTCTGGGGACCACAGGTACTTCAGGTATTCCTCGGCCACAGCCTGGGTACCTTTCTTCGCCACGACCTTGTCGACCACGCTGACAGGGGGTTCGGCTTCGGCCGACACGCTTGGGTAAACCACTTCGAACTGGTCGCGGCCGAACTCGCGGGCGATCATCTCGGCTTCGTTCTCGAAGGTGACCAGCACATCACCAATCTGGTTGGTCATGAAGGTGGTGGTGGCGGCACGGCCACCGGTGTCCAGCACCGGGGCCTGCTTGAACAGCTTGCCGACGAAATCGCGGGCCTTGGTCTCGTCACCGCCTTGCTTGAGCACATAGCCCCAGGCCGACAGGTACGTGTAGCGCCCGTTACCCGACGTTTTCGGGTTGGGCACGATCACTTGCACGCCGTCCTTGAGCAGGTCGGGCCAGTCTTTCAGGGCTTTCGGGTTGCCCTTGCGCACGATGAACACAGTGGCCGAGGTGAACGGCGCGCTGTTGTTCGGCAGGCGGGTTACCCAGTTGTCCGGCACCAGCTTGCCATTGTCGACCAGGGCGTTGATGTCGGTGGCCATGTTCATGGTGATGACATCGGCCGGCAGGCCATCGATCACTGCACGCGCCTGTTTGCTCGAACCGCCGAAGGACATCTGCACGTTGACCTTCTCTTTGTGCTCGGCTTCCCAGTGCTTCTGGAAGGCCGGGTTGTAGTCCTTGTAGAAGTCGCGCATCACGTCGTAGGAAACGTTCAGCAGGGTAGGGGCGGCCTGGGCGAGGTTGCCCAGGGCCAGGCCTGCGGCGAGCAGCGAGGCGGTGAAGAGTTTTTTCACGTTGCTTCCTTGTTATCGAGGTGTTGGCATTTTGCCTGCGACTATAGCGGGTGGGTTTGTGGCGGTTAAAGAACAAAAATGACTTTGGTTATGCCGTCGCCTGTGCTGGCCCTTTCGCGGGTAAACCCGCTCCCACAGGGACCGCGCACTGCCAAGGCCTGTGGTGATCCTGTGGGAGCGGGTTCACCCGCGAAAGGGCCGGCACAGGCAGCATCATTGCTTGGGAAACAACCCATTTCCACAGCGCGAACAGAACGCCGCGCCATGCTCATGCGTCTTTTTGTGACACGTCGGGCAATCATGCTGCAACTGCTCCCCGCGCATGGCATTGGCCAGTTCGGCGGTAAAGATGCCGGTCGGCACGGCAATGATCGAGTAACCGGTAATCATCACCAGCGACGACAGCACCTGCCCAAGCGGCGTCTTTGGCACGATGTCGCCAAAGCCCACCGTGGTCAGGGTAACGATGGCCCAGTAGATGCCTTTGGGGATGCTGGTAAAGCCGTGCTCCGGCCCTTCGATCACGTACATCAGCGTGCCGAACACCGTCACCAGGGTCGATACCGTCACCAGGAACACGATGATCTTCTGCTTGCTACCGCGCAGCGCCTCCATCAGGTAGTGAGCCTGCTTGAGATAGGGGCTGAGCTTGAGCACGCGGAAGATCCGCAGCATCCGTATCACCCGGATGATCAGCAGGTACTGGGCGTCGCTGTAGTACAGGGCGATGATCCCCGGCACAATCGCCAGCAAGTCGACCAGGCCGTAGAAGCTGAAGGCGTAGCGCAAGGGCTTCGGCGAGCAGTACAGGCGGGTGATGTACTCGGCCAGGAATATCGCGGTAAAGCCCCACTCGATGCCGGCCAGCAGGCCGGCGTAGCCTTGGTGCACTTCGTCGATGCTGTCGAGGATGACGGTGACCAAGCTGGCCAGGATTATCAGCAGGAGGATTTTGTCGAAGCGTCTTCCTGCCACGGTATCGGACTGGAAGACGATGACGAAGAGCCGCTCGCGCAGGCTCGCAGGATTATTCATTGGCTCATTCCAAAAAAGCGATGGGCTGAGCCTAGGGGTTGCATTTCAGCTGTGCAAGCGGCTGGCGTTGCGCTGCCTGGGCTGAGCCAGGTGGCTGCCCAGGTGCATCAGCCAGCAGGCGGCGACGAAGGGCGCGGTCAGGCCCGGCACGGGCAGCAGCTTGAACAGCGGTTGCAGCAACAGGGCCAGGGCGATGGCCAGCAGCGTCACCCAGGGTTTTTCACCTTGCCTGCTGAAGGCCACTGCCGCCAGCGCGGCGTTGAAACCATACAAACCCAGCCATGCTGCCTGCGCTTGGTCGGCAATCAACGCCACGCCTCCACCGATGGCCGAGCCGATCACCGCCCACATAGCGGCATAGGGGTTGGCGATGAACATGCCGAGGATGATCAGCAAGCCGGCCAGAGGCTGGTCGAGCAGGAAGATCTGGCCCACGCCGCGGGCCAATGCGTACAGCGGGTCGGCTTCGACGAAGCCGCTGGGCGAGGGGCTGACGACTAGCAGGGTGCCCCAGCCCAGCAGCACGAATGGCGCGGTGTAGGCGACCAGCAACTTGCCGCCGCGCTTGCGCCACTGGTGGGTGATGATGCTGGACAGGCCGCCGGCGGCGATGATCAGGGGGGGCAATATGACCGACCAGGGCAGCACGGCGCTGATCAGGATGCCGATCAGCACGCCGTTGTAGCAGTACAGCCCGGCTTGGCGGTCGGTGCGGTCGTAGCCACGGGCCTGGGCGGTGAGCAGGCCGGCCAGGGCGCCGAGCAGGGCGCCGCCGACCAGGTTGGGCGCGGTCAGCAGAATGGCCAGCAGGCAGCACAGGCCGCACAGGGGGTTGCGCAGCAGCAGCACCTGGCTGAAGCCGTTGAGTAACGCCGTGGCCCAGTCAGGGCACGGGTTGACGAAATTTTTGGTGTACATGGGGCAGTCAGTGAGGTTGATGGGGGAGCGGTGGGCCTCTTTGGGCCTCGGTTTTCCGCAGTGCAGGTAGATCGGTGTACGGGGAGGGCTGCGCCCTCCATTCGCAGCACAAGGCTGCTCCTACAAAGGAATCGCGAGCTTCTCAGGCTACGCGGTCCCTGTAGGAGCAGCCTTGTGCTGCGAATGGGGCGCAAAGCGCCCCCGGCAATCTCAGATCAAAGTCTCGATCCGCAGCGTGTTAGTCGACCCTGGTTTGCCGAAAGGCACACCGGCGGTGATCAGCAGCGTGTCGCCACGGCTGGCCATGCCTTGCGCCTGGGCAATCTCCAGGGCGGTGGAAACCACCTCGTCCACCTGGCGCAGGCGGTCGTTGACCACCGAATGCACGCCCCAGGCCACGCTCAGGCGGCGCGCGGTGTTCAGGTTCGGCGTCAGGTTGAGGATCGGTGCCCGTGGCCGCTCGCGTGCAGCGCGCAGGGTCGAGGCGCCCGACTCGCTGTAGTTGACCAGCACCGCCACCGGCAGGATGCCGCTGATGCGGCGGATGGCGCAGCTGATGGCGTCCGACACGGTGGCCTCGGCCTTCGGCCGGCCAACGTCGAGCTGGGCCTGGTAGTCAGGGCCGTTTTCCACCTGGCGGATGATCTTGCTCATCATCTGCACGGCTTCCAGCGGGTAGTCACCCGAGGCAGTCTCGGCCGACAACATGACCGCGTCGGCACCTTCGGCCACGGCGTTGGCCACGTCAGTGACTTCGGCACGGGTCGGCGCCGGCGAGAAGCGCATCGACTCGAGCATCTGCGTGGCAACCACCACCGGTTTGCCCAGCTGGCGGCAGGTGTTGATGATGCGCTTCTGGATTTGCGGCACGCTTTCGGCCGGCACTTCCACGCCGAGGTCACCACGCGCCACCATGATCGCGTCTGCCAGTTCGGCAATGGCTTGCAGTTGTTCGACCGCCGAGGGTTTCTCGATCTTGGCCATCAGGTAGGCGCGATCGCCAATCAGCTGGCGCGCTTCGACGATGTCCTCAGGGCGCTGTACAAACGACAGGGCCACCCAGTCCACGCCCAGTTCCAGGCCAAAGGCCAGGTCGCGGCGATCTTTTTCGGTGAGCGGGGAGAGGTCGAGTACCGCTTGCGGTACGTTGACACCCTTGCGGTCGGAAAGCTCGCCACCGTTCAGCACTTCTGTGTCGATGGCGTCGTTGTGCTTGGCGGTGACGCGCAGGCGCAGCTTGCCATCGTCCAGCAGCAGGTCCATGCCGGGCTCGAGGGCTGCGATGATTTCAGGGTGTGGCAGGTTGACCCGGCGGCTGTCGCCCGGGGTCTTGTCCAGGTCCAGGCGCAGCGCCTGGCCGCGTTGCAACTGCACCTTGCCTTCGGCAAAGCGGCCCACGCGCAGCTTCGGCCCTTGCAGGTCCATGAGAATGCCCAGCGGGTAGTTCAGTTGCTGCTCCACTTCGCGGATCCACTGGTAGCGCAGGGCGTGGTCAGCGTGTTCGCCGTGGCTGAAGTTGAGGCGGAAGATGTTCACCCCGGCTTCGACCAGCTGGCGGATGTCGTCGATGCCGTTGATCGCAGGGCCGAGGGTGGCGAGGATCTTTACTTTTTTATCAGGCGTCATGGTTGGGCAGTCTCGAGGATCAGGATGGCGCGGAAGTCGTTGACGTTGGTGCGGGTCGGCTCGGTGACGATCAGCGCATCCAGCGCGGCGAAATAGCCATAGCCGTTGTTGTTGTCCAGCTCGTCGCTGGCCGACAGGCCCAGGGCCTCGGCACGGGCGTAGCTGCCCGGGGTCATGAAGGCACCGGCGTTTTCTTCCGAGCCGTCGATGCCGTCGGTGTCGCCGGCCAGCGCGTATACGCCCGGCAGGCCTTTCAGGCTTTCAGTGAGGCTGAGCAGGAACTCGGCGTTGCGCCCGCCACGGCCATTGCCGCGTACGGTCACGGTGGTTTCGCCGCCGGACAGGATCACGCAGGGTGCCTTCAATGGCTGGCCGTGCTGGACGATCTGCCGGGCAATACCGGCGTGTACCTTGGCCACTTCGCGCGACTCGCCTTCCAGGTCGCCGAGAATCAGCGGGCTGAAACCAGCCTGTCGCGCTTTGACTGCGGCGGCCTCGAGCGACTGCTGGGGTTTGGCGATCAGCTGGAAGTGGCTGCGGGCCAGGGCCGGGTCATCGGCCTTGACGGTTTCCGAGGCCGGGTTGTTCAGCCAGTCGATGACTGCTTTGGGCGCTTCGATGTTGTAGCGTTTCAGAATGGCCAGGGCATCAGCCGACGTGCTCGGGTCGGCCACGGTGGGGCCGGAGGCGATCACGGTGGCGAGGTCGCCCGGCACATCGGAAATGGCATAGGTGTAGACCGTGGCCGGCCAGCAGGCCTTGGCCAGGCGGCCGCCCTTGATCGCCGAGAGGTGCTTGCGCACGCAGTTCATCTCGCCGATGGTGGCGCCGGACTTGAGCAGTGCCTTGTTGATATGTTGCTTGTCGGCCAGGGTCAGGCCCTCGGCCGGCAGCGCCAGCAGGGCGGAACCACCGCCAGACAGCAGGAAGATGACGCGGTCGTCTTCATTGAGGTTGCTGACCAGTTCCAGCACGCGCTTGGCCACGGCCAGGCCGGCGGCATCCGGTACCGGGTGGGCGGCTTCGACCACTTCGATCTTCTGGCAGTTGGCGCCGTGGCCGTAACGGGTCACGACCAGGCCGGAAACTTCGCCCTGCCAGCTTTTTTCGACCACTTCGGCCATGGCGGCTGCGGCCTTGCCGGCGCCGATGACGATGACCCGGCCGCTACGGTCGGCGGGCAGGTAGGGTTCGAGGACTTGGCGGGGGTGGGCGGCAGCGATGGCTGTGTCGAACAGCTCGCGGAGAATTTTTTGCGGATCGACCGACATGGCAGGCTCCCAGTTATTGTTGTTCTGCAAAACCAAAAACGCCCCTGGAACTGCCTCCGTGCAGGCCGAACCAGGGGCGGGTGTTGCTCGGTGCTACCGCTGAACCTGTGGTCGCAGGTTCAGCGGTGTTGGCTTCTTCGCGCCGAACCGCCGCGAAGAGGCCGGTAAGGTCTACTACTTACTTGTCGCCGCGGATCGAGAAGTTGGCCATGTGTTCCAGGCCTTTGATCAGCGCCGAGTGGTCCCAGTTGCCGCCACCCAGGGCCTGGCAGGTGTTGAACACTTGCTGGGCATTGGAGGTGTTGGGCAGGTTGATGCCCAGTTCCTTGGCGCCTTGCAGGGCCAGGTTCAGGTCTTTCTGGTGCAGGTTGATGCGGAAGCCTGGGTCGAAGGTGCCCTTGATCATGCGCTCGGCGTGTACTTCGAGGATTTTCGACGAAGCAAAGCCGCCCATCAGTGCTTCACGCACCTTGGCCGGGTCGGCGCCGTTCTTGGCGGCGAACAGCAGTGCTTCGCTGACGGCCTGGATGTTCAGGGCGACGATGATCTGGTTGGCGACCTTGGCGGTCTGGCCGTCACCGTTGCCACCCACGCGGGTGATGTTCTTGCCCATGGCTTCGAACAGCGGCAGGGTGCGCTCGAAGGCTTTAGGGCAGCCACCGACCATGATGCTCAGGGTCGCGGCCTTGGCGCCGACTTCACCACCGGACACCGGGGCGTCCAGGTAGGCTGCGCCGGTTGCCTTGATTTTTTCAGCGAACGCTTTGGTGGCGGTAGGCGAGATCGAACTCATGTCGATCACGATCTTGTTCGGGCCTACGCCCTCAGCCACGCCGTTTTCACCGAACAGTACGGCTTCCACCTGCGGGGTGTCCGGCACCATGACGATGATGAATTCGGCTTCCTGGGCAACCTCTTTCGGGTTGGCCAGGGCCACTGCACCGGCGGCGATCAGGTCAGCTGGCGCGGCGTCGTGGTGGGTGGAAACGAACAGGCTGTGACCTGCTTTTTGCAGGTTTTGGGCCATGGGCTTGCCCATGATGCCGGTGCCGATGAAACCGATTTTAGCCATGAGAATGTGCCTCTTTGTATTTGTGATGTCTCAAGCAAGCCGCGGCCCCTGTGGGAGCGGGCATGCCCGCGAAACAGGCGACTCGGTGGATGGCACCGGCTATGCCGGTGTTCGCGGGCATGCCCGCTCCCACAGGGTCCCGAGTTGTTCCTCAGATTGCGTTGTGGGTTTTCAGCCAGCCCAGACCCGCTTCGGTGGTGGTCTTGGGCTTGTACTCCGCGCCCACCCAGCCTTGGTAGCCAATGCGGTCCAGGTGCTCGAACAGGAAGCGGTAGTTGATCTCGCCAGTACCAGGCTCGTTACGGCCGGGGTTGTCGGCCAGCTGGATGTGGTTGATCAGCTGCAGGTTGGTTTCCATGGTGCGAGCCAGGTCACCTTCCATGATCTGCATGTGGTAGATGTCGTACTGCAGGAACAGGTTGTCACTGCCCACTTCGGCCTGGATTTCCAGGGCCTGCTGGGTGGTGTTCAGGTAAAAGCCCGGGATGTCGCGGGTGTTGATCATTTCCATGACCAGGCGGATACCGGCGGCCTTGAGCTTGTCGGCGGCGTAGCGAAGGTTCTCCACGAAGGTCTTGCGCACGGTGGCGCAGTCCGGGCCTTGTGGGCGAATGCCGGCCAGGGCGTTGACCTGGGTGTTGCCCAGCACCTTGGCGTACTCGATGGCCTTGTCGACACCGGCGCGGAATTCTTCGATACGGTCGGGGTGGCAGGTGATACCGCGCTCACCTTTGGCCCAGTCGCCGGCAGGCAGGTTGAACAGCACCTGGGTCAGGCCGTTGGCTTCCAGCTGCTGCTTGATTTCTGCAGCGCTGAAGTCGTAGGGGAACAGGTATTCGACGCCACTGAAACCGGCGTCGGCGGCAGCCTTGAAGCGGGCCAGGAAGTCCTGTTCGGTGAACAGCATGGACAGGTTGGCAGCGAAGCGAGGCATGAGTTGTCTCCTTGCGATGAAGGCCCCCAGGGCGTGCCTGGGGGCGTCAGGCGATCAGTCCAGCATCGAGATGGCGGTTGGCGCGTCGTTGCCGACCAGCGCCAGGTCTTCGAACTCGTTGACCGCGTTGATCTCGGTGCCCATGGAAATGTTGGTCACACGCTCGAGAATCACTTCGACCACCACCGGCACGCGGAACTCTTCGGCCATCTTCTGCGCCTTGAGCAGGGCTGGGGCGATCTCGGCCGGTTCGAACACGCGAATGGCTTTGCAGCCCAGGCCTTCGACCACTGCAACGTGGTCGACACCGTAGGTGGCGGCGTCGGTCGAGTTGATGTTCTCGAACGCCAGTTGTACACAGTAATCCATGTCGAAGCCACGCTGCGCCTGACGGATCAGGCCCAGGTAGGCGTTGTTCACCAGCACGTGGACGTACGGCAGGTTGAACTGCGCACCCACTGCCAGTTCTTCAATCATGAACTGGAAGTCGTAGTCACCCGACAGCGCCACAACCTTGCGTTTAGGGTCTGCTTTGACAACACCCAGTGCGGCAGGGATGGTCCAGCCCAGCGGGCCGGCCTGGCCACAGTTGATCCAGTGGCGTGGCTTGTACACGTGCAGGAACTGCGCGCCGGCAATCTGCGACAGGCCGATGGTGCTGACGTAGGTGGTGTCCTTGCCGAATACCTGGTTCATTTCTTCGTATACGCGCTGCGGCTTGACCGGCACGTTGTCGAAGTGGGTCTTGCGCTGCAGGGTGGCTTTGCGCTGTTGGCAATCTTCCAGCCAGGCAGCACGGTCTTTCAGCTTGCCAGCGGCTTTCCACTCGCGGGCCACTTCCAGGAACACGTCCAGTGCCTTGCCGGCGTCTGAAACGATACCCAGGTCCGGGGTGAATACGCGGCCGATCTGGGTCGGTTCGATGTCGACGTGCACGAACTTGCGGCCTTCGGTGTAGACATCGACGGAGCCGGTGTGGCGGTTGGCCCAGCGGTTACCGATACCGAACACCAGGTCGGATTTCAGCAGGGTGGCGTTGCCGTAGCGGTGCGAAGTCTGCAGGCCGACCATGCCGACCATTTGGGCGTGGTCGTCCGGGATGGTGCCCCAGCCCATCAGGGTCGGGATTACCGGCACGCCGGTCAGTTCGGCGAACTCGACCAGCTTGTCGCTGGCATCGGCGTTGATGATGCCGCCACCGGCGACCAGCAGCGGGCGCTCGGCGTCGTTGAGCAGGGCCAGGGCTTTTTCAGCCTGTACGCGAGTGGCGGACGGCTTGTTGACGGCCAGCGGCTCGTAGGCGTCGATGTCGAATTCGATTTCGGCCATCTGTACGTCGAACGGCAGGTCGATCAGTACCGGGCCTGGGCGGCCGGTGCGCATTTCATAGAAGGCCTTCTGGAAGGCGTAAGGCACCTGGCCTGGCTCCAGAACGGTGGTCGCCCACTTGGTCACCGGCTTGACGATGCTAGTGATGTCGACGGCCTGGAAGTCTTCTTTGTGCAGGCGTGCACGCGGGGCCTGGCCGGTGATGCAGAGGATCGGGATGGAGTCGGCCGAGGCGCTGTACAGGCCGGTGACCATGTCGGTGCCGGCTGGGCCGGAAGTGCCGATGCACACGCCGATGTTGCCCGGGTTGGCACGGGTGTAGCCCTCGGCCATGTGCGAGGCACCTTCGACGTGGCGAGCGAGGACGTGATCGATGCCACCGACTTTCTTCAGGGCCGAGTACAACGGGTTGATGGCAGCCCCTGGGATGCCGAACGCGGTATCTACACCTTCACGGCGCATGACCAGAACGGCTGCATCGATTGCTCTCATTTTGCTCATGGGTTGTGCCTCATCGATTTTGTAATTGTATACAACTTGCTTTGCGACAGAGTGTATTCACGGCTGGCGGCTCAGGTCAATGGGTTTTCATCGGGTAGGCCGGGTTTCGTCAAAGCGGCCGTGAAAACGGCTATTTGCGCCATTGCATACGATCGTTTCAAAATATTGTATACAAAAGTGCCTTTCGTTGTGTTCTATTTGCTCTATCAGTTTTCAACTGCCCTCAGGGCTTCTCACAACAAGAAGAGGACCTTTCCATGAACGTCTTGAACCTGAAAGTCGCTGTCAGCCTGGTAAATGCCGCACTGGCGGCGGGCCGCAACATCAATGCCGCGCCACTGACCGTGGCGGTGCTGGATGCCGGCGGGCATCTGCTGGCGCTACAGCGTGAGGATGGCGCAAGCCTTATCCGCCCTGAGGTTGCCACTGGCAAAGCCTGGGGCGCGATTGCCCTGGGCAAGGGATCGCGGCTGCTGGCGCTGGACGCGCAGCAGCGTCCGGCGTTTTTTGCCGCGTTGAACGGGATGGGTGAACGGCCGGTGGTGCCGGCACCGGGTGGTGTGCTGATCCGTGATCAGGACGGCAAGGTGCTGGGTGCGGTGGGGATCAGCGGCGATACGTCGGATATCGACGAGCAGTGTGCGATCAGTGCGATCGAGGAGGTGGGGTTGAAGGCGGATGCCGGGGTAGCGGCGTAACGCTCAAGATAGCCGGGGCCGCTTTGCGGCCCATTCGCGGCACAAGGCCGCTCCTACAGGGGATCGCGTTTGACCTGCGATCGCGATGTCCTGTAGGAGCGGCCTTGTGCCGCGAATGGGCTGCGAAGCAGCCCTACTGGCCCTGTCAGGCTGCTTCAGGCTCACAGCCTTTCAAGACCATGCGAATGATGGTCTCGGCCGCCGCGTCATAATCGCTGTCGGCCAGCTTGGCCTTGCCGGTCACCGCAGAAATCTGCCAGTCAAAGTCGGCATACGTCTGGGTCGCCGCCCAGATGCTGAACATCAGGTGATGCGCGTCCACATGGGCAATCTGCCCACGGTCGATCCAGCGCTGGATGCATTCGATGTTGTGCCGGGCCTGCTCGTTCAGCTGCTCCACCTGGTTGGGCGACAGGTGCGGGGCGCCGTGCATGATCTCGCTGGCAAACACCTTGGAGGCGTGCGGCAGGTCGCGCGAAATGCGGATCTTCGAACGAATGTACGCACTCAGCACTTCCTTGGGGTCGCCGTCGGCATTGAATGGCGTCGACGCCTGCATGATTGGCGCGATGATGCTTTCCAGGACTTCGCGGTAGAGGTTGTCCTTGGACTTGAAGTAGTAATACACGTTCGGCTTGGGCAGGCCGGCCTTGGCCGCGATATCGCTGGTCTTGGTGGCGGCGAAGCCCTTGTCGGCGAATTCCTCGCTGGCCGCGCGCAGGATCAATTCCTTGTTGCGCTCGCGAATGGTGCTCATGGTCAGGGATCTTCCTCGTGTCTGGCCACCTCTAAGAGGGATCGGGCATGGTAGCACCGCGCTCGACGGGCGCTCAAGGCAGCGGCTTTGGGCTAGAATCCGTGGCACACACCTATCTGGATACAGGCAAACATGGCAGGAAGCAGTCTACTGGTACTGATCGACGACATCGCCACGGTGCTTGATGACGTCTCGCTAATGACCAAGGTCGCGGCAAAAAAAACAGCAGGTGTGCTGGGCGATGACCTGGCGCTGAACGCCCAGCAGGTTACCGGTGTGCGTGCCGAGCGCGAAATACCGGTGGTGTGGGCGGTGGCCAAGGGGTCGTTCGTCAACAAGGCAATCCTGGTGCCGGCAGCGCTGCTGATCAGTGCGTTCATTCCGTGGGCGGTTACGCCATTGTTGATGATCGGTGGCGCCTACCTGTGTTTCGAAGGCTTCGAGAAGCTGGCGCACAAGTTCCTGCACAGCAAGGAAGAGGACGACGCGCAGCACAATGCCCGTAAGGAAGCCGTGGCTGACGCCAATGTCGACCTGGTGGCGTTCGAGAAAACCAAGATCAAGGGCGCGGTGCGCACCGACTTCATCCTGTCAGCGGAAATCATCGCCATCACCTTGGGTACCGTGGCCGATGCGCCGCTGAGCCAGCAGATCATCGTGCTGTCGGGCATCGCCATCGTCATGACCATTGGCGTTTACGGGCTGGTGGCGGGCATCGTCAAGCTCGATGATCTGGGGTTGTGGATGACCCAAAAGGCATCGAGCCTGACCCAGGCCGTCGGCAACGGCATCCTGCGGGCTGCGCCCTACATGATGAAGAGCCTGTCGGTGATTGGTACTGCGGCGATGTTCCTGGTCGGCGGTGGGATTCTGGTGCATGGGATCGAGCCGCTGCATCATGCCATCGAGGCGTTCAGCGAAGGGCGCGGTGGCGCGCTGACCGGAGCACTGCTCAACGGCGTGGCAGGGGTGCTGGCCGGTGGCGTGGTGCTGGCGGTGGTGGAGGTTGCCGGCAAATTGTGGCGGGCGATCCGGCCTGCCACATAAGGTTGCATGGCCGGGGCTTTGCCCCGGTTCGCGTAGGAAACGGTGATCATTGTGGGAGCGGGCTAGTCCCGCGAAGGGGGCCTCGCGGTGCATGGCACCGGCTGCGCCGGTGTTCGCGGGACAAGCCCGCTCCCACGGGGCCTGCTTAGGTCAGAAGTGAACCTTGACCAGGAAACTCATGGTGTTCTGGTCAGTCGTAAAGGCATCGCTGTCCTTGATGCCGTACTTGTTCTTCCAGTAGTCGTACTCCACACCCACATACAGCTGCTTCTCGCCCAGGTGCAATGCCTTGCCCAGGTCATACTTGATCTGCGGGTTGAAGTGCAGGTTGGCGTGGTAGGTGCCGCGGCGGTTCTCGTCGTTGTCCACCACCCAGTCCATGAAGCCGTCGATCAGCACGTCGGAATCGCCCACCGGGATGGTGTACGACCATACCGGGGTGATCTGCCATACGTTGTCGCCGGCGCGGCTGCCGTCGGTGGTGCGGTTGTAGAAGTTCAGCTGGAAGTAGTCGAAGCCGGGAATGGCCAGGTCGAACCCTGGGCCGATCAGGTACGACTCGGTGTCACCCTCGCCAAACTCGTAGGTCATCGCCAGCAGCACGTCCTTGACCGGGCCGAACTCCACCTTCTGGTCGAAGATCTTGTTGAACGACAGGCGTGGGCTGATTTCACCGTAATAGGTATTCGGGCCATTGCCGGCGTCTTTCTGGCCTTGGTAGAAGATCTTGTCGACGAAGACGAAGTTGTCGCCGTACTTCCAGCCATCGGCGTGTTCAAACGTGACGGTTTGCTGAATCGCCGGGTTGACCTTGAAGTTCTTGCCCCACAGGTAGGTCAGGCTGTTGTTCTGCCATTGCAGCAGGTCGTCGGCGTAGGTCGTGCCACAGGCCAGCAGGCCGCCGGCGAGGATCAGGCTGTTGATGGTACGCATTGCGAGTGTCGCTCCCTTGATTGATCTGTTGTCAGCGCTCGGTATTGGCGCTTTTTTGTTGTCTTGCGAGTCAGCTTTTTTCGATAGGCCACAGCTGTTTGGCAAGGGTTGAGCCAACTTTTCCGGGTTGGCAAAACCTTCCTGCTCGACTTCGTTCTGAACGGATGAAAAGGGTCTTTCAGGCTGGCAACACGTTGGCCAACCGCCCGTATTCATTGACTGAGCGGTCAGTAAACGCAGGCAGAATCCGTTCTGCCCTGATCGAGGGGGCGCGCAGATTACTGGCTTGCGCGCCGCGCCTCAAGTGCTCCGTCCTGGAGCGGGGTGGTTCAAACTTGTGCGTTTGGTCAGTTTCTTAGAAATGCACTTTGATCAGGGCACTGGCGACGCTCTGGTTGCTTTCCAGGTTGCCGCGGCTGTCGATGCCGTATTTGTCCTTCCAGTAGCTGTACTCAAAGCCCACGTAGAGCTGCTTGGCGCCCAGGTTCAGCGCCTTGCCCAAGTCGTATTTGACCTGCGGGTTGAAGTGCAGGTTGGCGTGATAGGTGCCACGGCGGGTCTGGTCGTTGTCGGGGACCCAGTCCATGTAACCGTCGATCAGAATGTCAGACCTGCCCACGGGGATGGTGTACGACCAGCCAGGGGTGATCTGCCAGACGTTGTCGCCGGGGCGGCTGCCCTCGGTGTTGCGCACGTAGAAGTTGAGGGTGAAATAGTTGAAGCCGGGGATGTTCAGGTCAAAGCCGGGGCCGATCAGGTAGGCTTCGTTGTCGCCTTCGCCACGCTCGTAGGTCATCGCCAGCAGCACGTCCTTGATAGGGCCGAAGGCAAGCTTCTGGTCGAAGATCTTGCCGAACGACAGGCGCGGGCTGAACTCGCCGTAGTAGGTGGTCACGCCTTTGCTGGCGTCGGCCTTGCCGTTGTAGAAGATCTTGTCGACGAACATGAAGGTGTCGCCGTACTTCCATTTGTTGGCGTGCTCGAACGTGATGGTCTGCTGGATATCAGGGTTGACCTTGAAGTCCTTGCCATACAGGTAGGTCAGGCTTTCGCCATGCCATTGCAGCCATTCGCCTGCATGCGAGGGTAGGGTGGCCAGCAGGCTGCTGCCCAACAACAGGGACGTGGTGATGCGCTTCATGTTGTGATTCCCGGACTTATTGTTTTTGTTGGCGGTTTTTTTGGCGCGCAGGCGCCCCGGGCGACCCATTCCGGCGGGTCGACGGCGTAGCGGTTACTGCAGATGTGAGTAAGGGGCGGCAATGCGCCGCCCCGTTTGGCTCAATGCTGGTGACACGCGTCGTTGTGCACCGCGCGGTCGGCGCCACCAAGGATGTTGAACAGCACGTTCAACACCAGGGCACTGACCGTGGCCATGGCGATACCACTGTGGGTGATGGGTTCCATCCACTGCGGCATCTGGGCAAAGAACTCCGGACGCACCACGGGGATCAACCCGAAGCCGACGCTCACCGCCACCAGCAGCTGGTTGCGGCGGTCGCCGATGTCCGCCTCCTGAAGAATCTTGATCCCGGTGGCGGTGACCATGCCGAACATGGCAATGGACGCGCCGCCCAGTACTGCAGGCGGGATCGAGGCAATCAGGAAGGCCGCCTTGGGCAGCAGGCTCAGCAGGATCAGCAGTGCACCGGCCACGATGGTGACAAAGCGGCAGCGCACCCCGGTCATCTGCACCAGGCCGATGTTCTGGGCGAACGAGGAGTGGGTAAAGGTGTTGAAGAAGCCGGCAATGAACGATGCACCGGCATCGCACAGCAGGCCGCGACGCAGCATCCCTGGCGTAACTTCGCGATCAGTCACCTTGCCCAGGGCCAGGAACATGCCGGTGGACTCGACGAAGATGATCACCACCACCAGGCACATGGACAGGATCGGCGCCAGGCTGAAGGTCGGCATGCCGAAGTGCAGTGGGGTTACCACCTGCAACCACGGCGCGTCTTTCAGGCCAGACAGGTCGACCATGCCGATGGAGCCGGCCAGGATGTAGCCAAGGCCCATGCCCACCAGCACCGATACGTTGACCCAGAAGCCACGCATGAAGCGGTTGATCAGCAGGATGACCGCCAGCACCAGGCCGGCCACCAGCAGGTAGATCGGCGAGCCGAAGGTTTCAGCTTCATGGCCGCCACCGGCCCAGTTGACCGCCACCGGGAACAGCGACAGGCCAATCGAGGTGATCACCGTACCGGTGACCAGCGGCGGGAAGAAACGTACGACCTTGGACATGAACGGCGCGATCAGCATGCCGAAGAACCCGGCGGCGATGGTCGCCCCGAAGATCCCCTGCAGGCCCACGCCGGGCATGCCGGCCATGGCGACCATGCTGCCGACGGCAGCGAAACTGGCACCCATCATCACCGGCATGCGGATGCCCACCGGGCCGATACCGAACGACTGGATGATGGTGGCGACGCCAGCGACCAGCAGGTCGGCGTTGATCAGGAAAGCGACTTCTTCACGGGACAACCCAGCGGCCTGGCCGATGATCAACGGCACGGCAATCGCGCCACCGTACATCAGCAGAACGTGTTGCAGGCCAACCAGGATCAGTTGGAACAAGGGCAAGGGTTCGCGCGGCGGCGCAATGGGGATATACGCCTTGCGTGACTCGGACATGCAGCACCTCGAGTTTTGTTTTTATTCTCGGATCCAAGCGGCAAGCTCCAAGCGGCAGTTTCTCGGTGAAGAGAGACCGGGGTTCCCGCTTGCAGTTGAACGCTCGATGCTTGCTTGTTGCGTGAATCTTCAAGTTTGAGGCCGGGTTAACCGGCCTCTTCGCGGCGCAAGGCCGCTCCTACAGGGGACTCAGTCGCCTTGTAGGAGGGTGTTTCAATTGACCTGGGCGCCTTTGGCGATCCAGTCGCCGACGAGCTTGCGTTCTTCGGTGGTCATCTGGGTGATGTTGCCCAGCGGCATGATCTGGCTGGCGACCGCTTGCGCCTGGATGCGCGCGGCCTGGGCCTGGATCTGCTGCGGGGTGTCGAACATCACGCCGGCAGGGGCGGCGCTGAACAGTGGGCTGGTCGGCTTGGACGAGTGGCACACGGTGCAGCGTTCCTGGATGACATTGTGGATCTTGTCGAAGTCGCCACCGCCGGCCTGGGCAGCGGCCTGGGCCGGTGCTTGCGCGGGTGCAGCCGGCGCTTCGGCAGCCTTGGCGGCGTCCTCGGCGCGCTGCTCGGCAGCGGTCTTGCCACCGACGGCAGTCGCAGGCAGCGGCTGGTACTCGACCTTCGCTGCCGCTTGCTCAGGGCTTACGGCCATCGGTTTCGGACCGGTGACGTAGGCCAGGCAGATCATCGCCAAGGCGCCGACCGGCAGGGTCCAGGCGTACTTGTTGCTGTCGTGGCGGGTGTTGAAGTAGTGGCGGATCAGAACCGCGGCTACTGCGATACCGGCCAGGATCAGCCAGTTGTACTGGCTACCGTAGGTGCTCGGGAAATGGTTGCTGATCATGATGAACAGCACCGGCAGGGTGAAGTAGTTGTTGTGGCGCGAGCGCAGCAGGCCCTTGGCCGGCAGCACCGGGTCGGGCGTCTGGTTGTTCTCGATCGCCGCCACCAGCTGGCGCTGGGCCGGCATGATGATGCGGAACACGTTACCGACCATGATGGTGCCGATGATCGCGCCGGTGTGCAGGTATGCACCACGGCCGCTGAACACCAGGCTGAAGCCCCAGCAGGCGGCGATGATCAGCACGAACAGTACACCGCCGAGCAGCGCTGGCTTCTTGCCCAGGGGCGAGTCGCACAGGAAGTCGTAGATGAACCAGCCAGCGATCAGCGAGCCGATACCGATGGCCACGCCTTCGGCACCGCTCAGGCTGCTGCCAGGGGCCAGCAGGTAAAGGGCCGGGTTCCAGTAGAACACCACGCACAGCAGGGCGATACCGGACATCCAGGTGAAGTAGGCTTCCCATTTGAACCAGTGCAGGTTCTCGGGCATTTTCGGGGGTGCGAGCTTGTATTTCTCCAGGTGGTAGATACCACCGCCGTGAATTGCCCAGAGATCACCCGACAACCCATCGCGCGGGTTGCTTCGGTTCAGGTGGTTCTCCAGCCAGACGAAGTAGAACGATGCACCGATCCAGGCGACACCGGTGATCATGTGAACCCAGCGAATGCTCAGGTTCAGCCATTCGTGAAGGTGTGCTTCCACAGTATGTACCTCTGCCGATCACCTGATGATGATCGACCTTTTCTTATTGGTGGGGATTGAGGATCAGCATCTGTTCCTCGGTGAAGTAATGCTCATCGCAGTTGTTGCCAGAACCACTGCGATCAACCACCAGGAAATCATCCCGCTTTTCGATCGTGAGCACCGGGTGGTGCCAAACGCCGCGATGGTAATTGATGCCCTGCCTGCCATTACTGCGGAAGGCGCGGACCAAGCCTGATACAGGTGCATCGCCAACGGGCGCGACCACGATCAGAAAGGGGTTGCCGAGCAGCGGGATGAAAGCCTGGCTGCCCAGCGGATGGCGTTCCAGCATGCGTACGGTCAGCGGCATGTCCAGCGCGTCGGCGCGGAAGATGCTGATGATCGCCTTGTCTTCGGGCTCGGCGGTCTCGACCGTGGCGAGCTTGTGGAAGCGCATGGTCGAGCCGTTGTTGATCATGAAGTGGTCGCTGCCGTCGGTTTCGATCACGTCTCCGAACTGGGCGAAGGCTTCTTTGGTCAGGGGCTCGATCATCAGGGTGCGCATGCGGGTCTCTCTTATATGTTCGTTGTACTGAAAAAGGTTCGGCTGTCGCTTACAACTGCAGCAGGCGGAACAGGGCGATCAGGTTGATCTGCGCCAGGGCTTCCTTGAATTCGGCATCTGCATCGTTGTGGATGCGCTTTTCAAAGGCGGCGAGGATCTGGTGCCGGTTGCTGCCCTTGACCGCCATGATGAACGGGAACTGGAACTTGGCTTTGTAGGCGTCGTTCAGCTCGGTGAAGCGGGCGAACTCTTCGGCGGTGCACTGGTGGATACCGGCGCCGGCTTGTTCGTTGGTGCTCGATTCGGTCAGCTCGCCCTGGATGGCGGCCTTGCCGGCCAGGTCCGGGTGAGCATTGATCAGCGCCAGCTGGTCGGCGTGGTTGGCGCTGAGCAGGATGTCGCTCATGCGCTGGTGCAGCGCCTCGATCTCGTCCAGCTCGCCCAACTGGCCCAGGTCGTAGGCTTTTTCGGCAACCCACGGCGAGTGCTCGTAGATGTCGGCGAAGGCCTCGACGAAGGCGTCACGGCTCAGGGCGGAGGGCTTGAGGGTGTTGAAGGCGGTCATCAGGCGTTCTCTTTCTTGTACGGGTGGGTGGCGTGCCAGTGGCGGGCGATATCCACGCGACGGGCGAACCAGACCTGGTCATGGCTTTTTGCGTAATCGACGAAGCGCTTGAGTGCAGCCAGCCGTGCCGGGCGGCCGACCAGGCGGCAGTGCAGGCCGATGGAGAGCATTTTCGGCGCTTCGGCGCCTTCGGCGTACAGCACATCAAAGGCGTCTTTCAGGTACTGGAAGAACTGCTCGCCGCAGTTGAAACCCTGTACCTGGGTGAAACGCATATCGTTGGTGTCCAGGGTGTAGGGGATCACCAGGTGCGGCTTGCCGGTGGGGTTGTTCGGCTCCCAGTAGGGCAGGTCGTCGTCGTAGGTGTCGCTGTCGTACAGGAACCCGCCTTCTTCCATCACCAGGCGGCGGGTGTTCGGGCCGGTGCGGCCGGTGTACCAGCCCACCGGGCGCTCGCCGGTGAGTTCGGTGAGGATGCGGATGGCTTCGAGCATGTGCTCGCGCTCCTGGGCCTCGTCCATGTTCTGGTAGTCGATCCAGCGGTAGCCGTGGCTGCAAATCTCGTGGCCGGCTTCGGCCATGGCGCGGATCACGTCGGGGTGGCGCTGGGCGGCCATGGCCACGGCGAAGACGGTCAATGGCACGCCGCTGTCCTTGAACAGCTTCAGCAGGCGCCACACGCCAGCACGGCTGCCGTATTCGTAGAGTGACTCCATGCTCATGTTGCGCTGGCCCTGCAGCGGCTGGGCAGCGACCATCTCGGACAGGAAGGCTTCGGACTCTTTGTCACCGTGCAGGATGTTGCGTTCGCCGCCTTCCTCGTAATTGAGGACGAAAGACAGCGCGATGCGAGCGTTGCCCGGCCATTGCGGGTGAGGAGGGTTGTTGCCGTAACCGATCAGGTCGCGAGGGTAGTCAGCGCTCACTGCAGTCTTCCTTCTTGTGCGTTAGTGCGGGTGGTGGGCGGGCCGCGTCGGTATGTCGCACCACCGGATGGGCTGATTGTATACAACTTCTGAAATCTTTTGTAAGCCTGTTTTTCCGCATTTCTTCCCTTTTGTCGCCGCGCGGCGACTTGGAAATACAGTGCAAGAAACCTGCCTGATTGGTCAGCTAATGACGTTTGCCTCGTTATGCTGCCTGTATTTGCGACCGATGGGTCGTTTAGGGGCAGGAAATGCCGGGTGCGACAGATGGGTTTAAAAAATTGTGTACAATCCGGCGATGGAATGTCTTAATGGCGTCATTCCCGCCTGCCGCAGGCGCTATGCTGGTGCGATGGCTGAGTATTTTTTGCCCACAGATTGAACAAGAGGCGACACGCAATGGGACGTTTGACCACACACGTACTGGATGCCGCGCATGGCTGTCCGGGCAGCTCGATCAAGGTCGAGCTGTACCGCGTCGAAGGCCAGCAGCTGGAGCTGGTGAACACCGCCCTGACCAACAGCGATGGCCGTGTCGACGCGCCGCTGCTGCAGGGTGACGACTACCGCACCGGTGTTTACCAGTTGCAGTTCAGCGCTGGCGATTACTACCGCGCCCGTGGCGTGCAGTTGCCGGCCCAGGCGTTTCTGGATGTTGTTGTGCTGCGCTTTGGCATCGACGAGTCGCAGGAGCACTACCACGTGCCGCTGCTGATCTCGCCGTACAGCTATTCGACCTATCGTGGAAGCTAGTTGGTCGCTAGAAGAATCTTCGTAGGTCCTTTGGCCCGCTCTCACACTGGCGGGCTTTTTTTCGTCTGCAGGAAAGTGGTGGGTGATGCGGGGTGTTCGGCGTGGGTTTTATAGCCGAAATGAAATCGAGCGCCGCTCGCGCGGCGCTCGATCTCGAACACACTAAAACTCTATAGCCAGGCTACCGGTGCTTAGAGGAACACGAACTTGGCAATGAAGATGGCGCACAGCACCCACAGGCTGGCCGAGATTTCCTTGTACTTGCCGGTGCCTGCCTTCAACGCGACGTAGGTGATGAAACCCAGCGCGATACCATCGGCAACGGAGAAGGTCAGCGGCATCATGATGACCGTGACAATCGCCGGAATGCTGTCGGTGGCTTCGTCCCAATGGATGTGCGCCATGCTGCCCATCATCAGCATTGCCACGTAGATCAACGCACCCGCCGTTGCGTAGGCCGGAATCATCCCGGCCAGTGGGGCGAAGAACATCGCGGCGATGAACAGCAGGCCAACCACCACCGCAGTCAGGCCGGTACGACCACCTGCGGCCACACCTGCGGCACTCTCCACATAACTGGTCACTGGAGGCACGCCGACCACAGCACCGAATACGCTGGAAGCACTGTCGGCCTTCAATGCGCGTGACAGGCCTTCGATACGCCCGTCCGGCGCTACCAGGTTCGCTCGCTGGGCAACCCCCATCAGCGTGCCAGCGGTGTCGAACATGTGCACGAACAGGAACGCCAGTACCACGCTGATCATGCTGACGTTGAACACCCCGGCCACGTCCATGGCCATCCAGGTCGGTGCCAGGCTTGGCGGCATCGACATCACCCCGCCAAACTTGACCAGGCCCAGGCCCCAACCCGCCAGGGTGACGCCAATGATGCTGATCAGGATCGCGCCAAATACCCGCTTGTAGCTGAGGATGGCAATCAGCAGGAAGCACACGGCCGCCAGCAGCGGCCCCGGCTCATGCAGCGAGCCCAGCTTGATCAGGGTGGCGGGGCTGTCGACGATGATGCCTGCCGTTTTCAGGCCGATCAGCCCGAGAAACAATCCGACGCCGGCCCCCATGGCATGGCGCAGGCTGACCGGGATGCTGTTGAGCAACCATTCGCGCACTTTCGACAAGGTCAGGAACATGAACAGCACGCCCGAGACGAACACCGCCCCCAGTGCCGTTTCCCAGTTGTAGCCCATGGTGCCGACCACGGTGTAGGTGAAGAAGGCGTTAAGCCCCATGCCCGGCGCCAGGCCCACCGGCCAGTTGGCGTACAGGCCCATCAGCAGGCAGCCCAGCGCGGCGGCGATGCAGGTGGCGACGAAAGCGGCACCATGGTCGATGCCGGCGTCGGCCATGATGTTGGGGTTGACGAAGATGATGTAGGCCATGGTGATGAAGGTGGTCACCCCGGCGATCATTTCGGTTTTGACGGTGCTGCCATGTTGCTTGAGTTTGAAAATCCGCTCCAGCCAGCTTGTTTCGAGCGGTGGGGCGAGATCCAGCGTAGGGGCTTCGGATTTGCGGCTTTCCACAGCGAGTACTCCTCAAGTCTTTCTTGTTGTTATGGAGCCAGTTTCCTGCGCAATGCACTTGGCGGCTCCGCGAGGGAAGGCAGACGTCTGACCGTTTTATTGACTCGCGGGTCAAGAAGTTGCTCGGTGGATTATGCTTTTGTGTACAAAAAATGCAAATAATGTTTTATGTTTTGTGTGCGCAATGCGTCGTACAACGGCTATATAGGTAAAACGCCACCTGCGGAATCGCCTCAGCCTGTGTACAATGGCGCCATACTTTCTCTTCGTGCCTCGAGAGCCCATGAACGAACAGCTGCAACCTCTGAAGAAACCTGCACGTGTCGGCAAGGCCGGCCGCAGTGGTACCCAGGACGACATCGTCTACGCGCACATTTTCGAGGCGATCCTCGAGCAGCGCCTGGCGCCGGGCACCAAGTTGAGCGAGGAAGCGCTGGGCGAAATCTTCGGCGTCAGCCGCACCATCATCCGCCGCGCCCTGTCGCGCCTGGCCCACGAAAGCGTGGTGCTGCTGCGGCCGAACCGCGGTGCAGTGGTGGCCAGCCCCACGGTAGAAGAGGCGCGCCAGGTGTTCTTCTCGCGGCGCATGGTGGAGCGGGCCATTACCGAACTGGCCGTGCAGCATGCCACCCTGGATCAGCTCAACGAACTGCGCCAGATGGTGCGCGAAGAGCGCGACAGCTTCTCTCGCGGTGATCGCGGTGCCGGCATTCGTCTTTCCGGCGAGTTCCACCTCAAGCTTGCGGAAGCCGCGGGCAATGCGCCGCTGGTGAGCTTCCAGCGCAGCCTGGTGTCGCAGACTTCGCTGATCATTGCCCAGTACGAAAGCGGCAACCGCTCGCATTGCTCGTATGACGAGCACATGCAGCTGATCGATGCCATCGAGGCGCGTGATGCCGAGCAGGCCGTGAGCCTGATGATGCACCACATGGACCACATCGACAGCAAGCTGAACCTGGACGAGGAGAGCGCCTCGGACGATCTGCATGCGGTGTTCTCGCATTTGCTGAAAAAGCCCAAGGTTTCTGCCAAGGGTTGATCGTTTGCCAAGGTAAGTGAAGGGGGCTGCTTTGCAGCCCATTCGCAGCACCAAGCTGCTCCTACAGGCGTTACGCGATCCCTGTAGGAGCAGCCTTGTGCTGCGAATGGGGCGCGAAGCGCCCCCCAGTCATTTCTGGCCCTAAGCCAAACGTCTGCTAAATTCTTGTGAGCAAACCTTCATCAAGCAGTTGGGCTTGCGCATTCGCTGCGTTCAACTTCTTGAGGAATGGATTCATGAGCATGTCCCTCGGTAAACGCATGGGTGCCGAACTGATCGGCACCTTCTGGCTGGTCCTTGGCGGCTGTGGCAGTGCAGTACTCGCAGCCAGTTCCCCTCTCGGCATCGGTGTGCTCGGTGTCGCTTTCGCCTTCGGCCTCACCGTACTGACCATGGCGTTCGCCATCGGCCATATCTCGGGTTGCCATTTGAACCCCGCCGTGTCGTTCGGGCTAGTGGTGGGCGGGCGGTTTCCGGCCAAAGAGCTGTTGCCCTACGTGATCGCACAAGTGATTGGCGCCATCCTGGCAGCGGGTGTGATCTACCTCATCGCCAGCGGCAAGGCCGGTTTCGAGTTGTCGTCGGGATTGGCTTCAAACGGCTATGCCGACCACTCGCCCGGTGGTTATACGCTGGGTGCGGGTTTCATCAGTGAAGTGGTGATGACGGCGATGTTCCTGGTGGTGATCATGGGGGCGACCGATTCCCGGGCGCCGGCAGGTTTTGCGCCGATAGCCATCGGCCTGGCCCTGACCCTGATCCACCTGATATCGATCCCGATCACCAACACCTCGGTCAACCCCGCGCGTAGCACGGGGCCGGCCTTGTTCGTCGGGGGCTGGGCCCTGCAGCAACTGTGGCTGTTCTGGGTGGCGCCGCTGATCGGCGCTGCAATCGGCGGCGCGCTGTACCGGGGCCTTGCAAAAGAGCCTTAGCGCTGGTGCACGCAACGCCCGGCAGCGTAGGTTTCGCGCACAGTGCGGTCATCGCCCAGGGTGGTGAGCACGAACAGGGTCTCTTCGATGCTGTTGGACTGCTGAATACGGTAGTCCAGCAGCGGCGTGGCCTTGTAGTCCAGCACCACGAAGTCGGCATCGTTGCCCGGGCGCAGGCTGCCGATGCGCTCGTCCAGGCGTAGCGCGCGGGCGCCGCCGAGGGTGGCCAGGTACAGCGACTTGTACGGGTGCAGGCGCGCGCCTTGCAGCTGCATCACCTTGTACGCTTCGTTCAGGGTGTTGAGCAGCGAGAAGCTGGTGCCGGCGCCGACGTCGGTACCCAGGCCTACGTTGACCTTGAAGCGCTCAGCCTGGGGCAGGTTGAACAGGCCGCTGCCGAGGAACAGGTTGGAGGTGGGGCAGAAGGCCACGGCCGAGCCGGTTTCGGCCAGGCGCTGGCATTCGTCGTCGCACAGGTGCACGCCGTGGGCAAACACTGAGCGCTCGCCCAACAGCTCGAAGTGGTCGTACACGTCCAGGTAACCCTTCTGCTCAGGGAACAGCGACTTGACCCAGTCGATTTCCTTGAGGTTTTCCGACAGGTGCGTGTGCATGTACACGCCCGGGTGTTCCTTGAGTAACTGGCCGGCCAGGGTCAGCTGTTCGGGTGTGCTGGTCGGGGCGAAGCGCGGGGTAACTGCGTAATGCAGGCGGCCCTTGCCATGCCAGCGCTCGATCAGCGCCTTGCTCTCGGCATAGCCGGATTCGGCGGTGTCGGTCAGGTAGTCCGGGGCGTTGCGGTCCATCATCACCTTGCCGGCAATCAGGCGCAGGTCCAGGCGCTCGGCCTCTTCGAACAGGGCGTTGACCGATTCCGGGTGCACGCTACCGAACACCAATGCGGTGGTGGTGCCGTTGCGCAGCAGTTCCTTGAGGAAGATTTTCGCCACCTGGTCGGCGTGCGCTTTGTCGGCGAACTGCTTTTCGCAGGGGAAGGTGTAGGTGTTCAGCCAGTCCAGCAGTTGCTCGCCGTAAGAGCCGATCATGCCGGTTTGCGGGAAATGGATGTGGGTGTCGATAAAACCCGGGGTGATCAGCGCGTCCTGGTAGTGCTCCACCGGGATGCCTGCGTCCAGGGTCGGCAGCAGTTCGCTGGCGTGGCCAATGGCGCTGATGCGGCCATCGTCGACCACCAGCAGGCCGTCTTCGAAGTACTCATGGGAAGCCTCCAGGCCCACCTCGGCCGGGTCGGCGATGCTGTGCAGGATGGCGGCACGGTAGGCTTTACGGGTAACGGTCATAACACACTCGTCAAATAGCTTGGCTGCGCCGGGAGGGCGGCAGCAACTGGGCAATGGGGCCGGCATTGGCCGCAGCGTCGTGCTGGCCGAAGCAGGCGTTGTAGGTGGCGATGATCTCGCCGGCGATGGACACGGCGATCTCGATGGGCAGCTTGCCCTTGACCTCGGCCAGGCCCATGGGGCAGCGCATGCGGGCCATTACGGCCTCGTCATAGCCGCGCTCGCGCAGGCGGTGCTCGAACTTGACCCGTTTGGTCTTCGAGCCGATCAGGCCGAACCAGGTGAAATCGTTGCGCTTGAGAATGGCAGCGGTCAGCTCCAGGTCGAGCTGGTGGTTGTGGGTCATGACGATGCAGTAGCAGCCTGGCGGCAGGCCCGCGACTTCGTCGACCGGTTCCTCACTGACGACCTTGGTCACCCCGTTGGGGATGAGCTCGGGGAATTCCTGTTCACGCGAATCGATCCAGCGCACCCGGCAGGGCAGCGCGGCGAGCAAGGGTACCAGAGCCCGGCCGACATGGCCCGCGCCGAACACGGCGATCTGCGCCTGCACGGCGGCCATTGGCTCGAACAGCAGCACGGTGACGCCGCCGCAGCACTGGCCAAGGCTGGCGCCGAGGCTGAAGCGCTCCAGGTGCGGGGTGGTGCGCTGCTCTTCAAGCATTTGCCGGGCGATGTGCAGGGCCTTGTATTCCAGGTGGCCGCCGCCGATGGTGTCGAACAGGCCACTGGCGCTGACCACCATCTTCGAGCCAGCGTTGCGCGGGGTCGAGCCGCGCTCCTCGATGATGGTCACCAGCACGCAGGCTTCGCCACGGGACTGGTGGTCGGCGAGGGCGTTGATCCATTGGTGCATGATGCAAATCCTCTTCAGTGCAACGCGGTCGGCTTTGTGTAGGAGCGGCCTTGTGCCGCGAAAGGGCTGCATGGCAGCCCCCAAAATCTTCATTCCTGTGCCGATCCTGGGGCCGCTGCGCGCCCCTTTCGCGGCACAAGGCCGCTCCTACAAGGACCGCGGCGTTACTGAGTCACAGTTTCCAACTCTGGGGCTTCAGGTTGCGCTGCAGCCACCGCCTTGCGCATCTGCTCACAACCCCACAGCACCCGCTCCGGTGTCGCCGGCGCGTCAATGTTCGGCTGCACGCGGTAGTCGGCCAGGCTGGCCACGGCATCCTTGATCGCACACCAGGCCGCAATGCCGAGCATGAACGGCGGCTCGCCCACGGCCTTGGAATGGAACACGGTGTCTTCCGGGTTCTTGCGGTTTTCCACCAGCTTCACCCGCAGGTCCAGCGGCATGTCGGCGACGGCCGGGATCTTGTAGCTGGCCGGGCCGTTGGTCATCAGTTTGCCCTTGGCGTTCCACACCAGTTCTTCGGTGGTCAGCCAGCCCATGCCCTGGATGAAGCCGCCCTCCACCTGGCCAATGTCGATGGCCGGGTTAAGCGAGTCACCCACGTCGTGCAGGATGTCGGCGCGCAGCATCTTGTATTCGCCGGTCAGGGTATCCACGATCACCTCCACGCAGGCAGCGCCGAAGGCGTAGTAGTAGAACGGCCGGCCGCGTGCCTGGCTGCGGTCGTAGAAGATTTTCGGCGTGCGATAGAACCCGGTGCTGGACAGCGACACCTGCGCGAAGTAGGCCTGCTGCACCAGTTGCTCGAAGCTGACGATCTGGTCGCGCATACGCACATGGCCGTTGCGGAACTCGACGTCTTCCTCGGTCACCTGATAGTGCCGTGCGGCAAACTCGGTCAGGCGCCGCTTGAGGATTTCGGCAGCGTTCTGCGCTGCCTTGCCATTCAGGTCGGCGCCACTGGAGGCTGCGGTCGGCGAGGTGTTGGGTACCTTGTCGGTGTTGGTGGCGGTGATCTGTATGCGGCTGAAGTCCACCTGGAAGATCTGCGCCACTACCTGGGCCACCTTGGTGTTCAGGCCCTGGCCCATCTCGGTGCCGCCGTGGTTCAGGTGAATGCTGCCATCGGTGTAGATGTGGATCAGCGCACCGGCCTGGTTGAGGAAGGTGGCGGTGAACGAAATGCCGAACTTGACAGGCGTCAACGCCAGGCCCTTCTTCAGCACCGGGCTGTTGGCGTTGAAGCGGCGGATCGACTCGCGGCGCTCGGCGTAGTCGCTGCTGGCTTCCAGGTCGGCGGTCATCTCTTCGAGCATGTTGTGCTCGACGGTCTGGTAGTAGTGGGTAACGTTGCGTTCGGTCTTGCCGTAGTAGTTGGCCTTGCGCACGGCCAGCGGGTCGCGGCCCAGGTGGCGGGCGATATGGTCCATCACCTGCTCGATGGCGACCATGCCCTGCGGGCCGCCAAAGCCGCGGTAGGCGGTGTTGGAGGCGGTGTTGGTCTTGCAGCGGTGGCCGTGCACGGTGGCATCGCCCAGGTAGTAGGCGTTGTCGGAGTGGAACATGGCGCGGTCAACGATGGAACCGGACAGGTCGGGCGAGTAGCCGCAGTTGCCGGCCAGGTCGAAATTGATGCCGTGCAGCCGGCCGGTGTCGTCAAAGCCCACGTCGTACTCGACGTAGAACGGGTGGCGCTTGCCGGTCATGGTCATGTCTTCGACCCGCGGCAGGCGCATCTTGGTGGGCTGGCCGGTCAGGCGCGCAATTACCGCGCACAGGCACGCCGGGCTGGCGGCCTGGGTTTCCTTGCCGCCAAAACCGCCACCCATGCGGCGCATGTCCAGCACCACCTTGTTCATCGGCACGTCGAGCACTTCGGCGACCAGTTTCTGCACTTCGGTGGGGTTCTGCGTGGAGCAGTAGACGATCATGCCGCCGTCTTCGGTAGGCATCACCGAGGAAATCTGCGTTTCCAGGTAGAAGTGTTCTTGGCCGCCAATGTGCAGCGTGCCCTGAATGCGGTGTGGGGCGCTGGCCAGGGCGGTAGCGGAATCGCCGCGCTGGTGGGTGTGGCTGTCAAGCACGAAGTGCTTCTTGCGCAGCGCCTCGACCACATCCAGCACCGGCTCCAGGTCTTCGTATTCGACGATCGCGGCCATGGCCGCGCGGCGTGCGGTTTCAAGGTCGCGGGCGGCAACGGCAAGCACCGGCTGGCCGAAGAACTCGACCTTGTCGATGGCCAGCAGCGGGTCGCCGGCCACCACTGGGCCGATGTCTTTCAGGCCGGGGATGTCTTCGTGGGTGATGGCGATGCGCACACCCTCGAAGGCATAGCACGGCGTGGTGTCGATGCGCAGGATGCGCGCATGGGCGCGGTCGGCGGTGCGCGCATAGACGTGCAGCTGGTTGGGGAATTCCAGGCGGTCGTCGATGTACAGCGCCTCGCCGGATACATGCTTGTCGGCGCTGTCGTGCTTGACGCTGCGGCCCACCCCGGTGGTCAGGTCCTGGCTGAACAGCTCGGCCATCTCGGCCTGGCTCTTGGCTACGTGATGGTTAGACATAAGCGGTCACCCGGGTTTCGATGTGCGGCGTTTGCTGTTCGATGAAGTACTTGCGCAGCAGGTTCTGCGCGGTCAGCAGGCGGTATTCCTTGCTGGCGCGGAAGTCGCTGAGCGGTGTGAAGTCCTCGGCAAGGGCCTGGCAGGCACGCTTGATGGCGGCCTGGTTCCACGGCTTGCCGCGCAATGCGGCTTCGCAGGCGCGGGCCCGTTTAGGGATGGCCGCCATGCCGCCGAAGGCGATGCGCACACCACTGACCACGCCGTTTTCGATACTCAGGTTGAAGGCCGCGCATACGGCAGAAATGTCGTCGTCCAGGCGCTTGGACACTTTGTAGGCGCGGAACGCCCAGTCGCTGGTGGCGCGAGGCACGATGATCTTCTCGATGAACTCGCTGTCCTGGCGGGCAGTGATGCGGTAGTCGATGAAGTAGTCTTCCAGTGCCATGGTGCGCTGGCGCTCGCCTTGGCGCAGGACGATCTGCGCGTCCAGGGCAATCAGCAAGGGAGGCGAGTCGCCGATGGGCGAGGCGTTGCCGATATTGCCGCCCAGGGTGCCCTGGTTGCGAATCTGCAGCGAGGCGAAGCGGTGCAGCAGGTCGCCGAAGTCCGGGTACTCCTCGTGGAGTGCGCCGTAGCAGTCGGTAAGCGGGGTGGCCGCGCCGATTTCCAGGTGGCTGGGGGTTTTTTCGATGCGCTTGAGCTCGGCCACGTGGCCGACATAAATCATCACCGGCAAGGTCTTGTGGAACTGGGTCACTTCCAGGGCCAGGTCGGTACCGCCGGCCAGCAGGCGGGCTTCGGGGTGTGAGCTGTACAGGTCGGCCAGGTCGGCCACGGTCAGCGGCACCAGGCAACGCTTGTCGCCGCTGTTCAGCTCGCCCGTCTGGGTCGGCGTAATGGCCTTGAGGCGGCTGATGGTGTGCGCCTGCTGGGCATCGAACTGGTCGCGGCAGGGCTGGCGGCAGCTCTGCTCGGCGGCGTCGAGGATCGGGCGGTAACCGGTGCAGCGGCACAGGTTGCCGGCCAGGGCTTCCTGGGCCTGGTGCAGGTCAGGGCCGCTGCTGTTCTTTTGCAGGGCGAACAGCGACATGACAAAGCCTGGGGTGCAGAAGCCGCATTGCGAGCCATGGCAATCGGCCATGGCCTGTTGCACGCTGTGCAGTTGGCCCTGATGCTTGAGGCCTTCGACGCTGATCAGTTGCTTGCCGTGCAGCGACGAGACAAAGGTGAGGCACGAGTTGAGGCTGCGGTAGCGCAGGCTGTCGTTGCCTTGTTCGTCCTGGGCCAATTCGCCGACGACCACGGTGCAGGCGCCGCAGTCACCACTGGCGCAGCCCTCCTTGGTGCCGGGTTTGCCCAAGTGCTCGCGCAGGTACTGCAGCACCGTCATGTTCGGGTCCAGGGCGTGCTCACTACGCAGCTCCTGGTTGACGAGAAACTGGATCACGGGGATGGCCTCGCAATGGTTTTATTGTTGTTGGGCGGACTCTAAGCAACACCTGTCCAGCAGGTCAATATTTTTCTGACTCAAAGGTCAAGAAATTGCTCATGCCACCGCCCGGCCGAATACATTGCCCATACAACAAGCATAGATCGCGCCGGGCGCACGGCTGTCTGGCTGGTCAAATAAACCGCCAGGCCCCTCTGCGCGATTACCGCCCAAATACGCTACAATCCGCCCCTTGTGCCCAGTTCAATGATTTTGAAGGAAAACCATGACGTTCAAGGCCCCGGACAGCCTCTCCGAGCAGATTGCCGATTACCTGGCCGAACGCATCATCCGCGGCGAGCTGGCGCCAGGCGAGCGTATCCAGGAGCAGAAGGTGACCCTGGCCCTGAATGTCAGCCGTGGCTCGGTGCGCGAAGCGTTGTTGATCCTCGAGCGCCGGCACTTGGTGGCGATCTTGCCGCGTCGGGGTGCCCACGTGACCGTGCTGGACGAGCGCAGCGTGCGCAGCCTCTGTTCCTTGATGGGCGAGTTCTACATCCTGCTGGGCAATGCGGTTGCGCAAAAATGGCGCACCGACGCCGACCTGCGCCCGTTTCTGGATATTCAGCAGCGCCTGCAGCGTGCCCATGACCAGCTCGACATCAAGACGTTTGTCGCCGATAGCTTCGCGGTGATGCGCGCAGCCTATCCGTTCGCCGACAACCCGTTCCTGCAGGAAACCGTGGAAAACCTGCAGCCGGCCATGAGCCGTGCCTACTACCTGTCGCTGGACCAGCGCCAGGCCAACATGATCGACTACCTCGACCTGTTCGCCCGCCTGCTCGACGCCGTTGTCGCACGCGACCTGCCGCGCATTCGCGAGGTGCTTACCGCCTATGGCCAGCGCAGCTGCGAACTGGTGCTGGCGGCGCTGGCCCGAGGCTGACCGATGCGCCTGAAGTGCATTCGCCTGGCCGGCTTCAAGTCGTTCGTCGACCCGACCACGGTCAATTTCCCCAGCAACATGGCGGCCGTGGTCGGCCCCAATGGCTGCGGCAAGTCCAACATCATCGACGCGGTGCGCTGGGTGATGGGCGAGAGCTCGGCAAAAAACCTGCGCGGCGAGTCGATGACCGATGTCATCTTCAACGGCTCCAGCGGCCGCAAGCCGGTCAGCCAGGCCAGCATCGAGCTGGTGTTCGACAACAGCGAAACCACCCTGGTAGGCGAGTACGCCGCTTACGCCGAAATTTCGATCCGCCGCAAGGTCACGCGCGACGGGCAGAACAGCTATTACCTCAACGGCACCAAGTGCCGTCGACGCGACATCACTGATATTTTCCTCGGTACCGGCCTGGGGCCGCGCAGCTATTCGATCATCGAGCAGGGGATGATCTCCAAGCTGATCGAGGCCAAGCCCGAGGAGCTGCGCAACTTTATCGAGGAAGCCGCTGGCATCTCCAAGTACAAGGAGCGCCGCCGCGAAACCGAGAACCGCATCCGCCGCACCCAGGAAAACCTGGCACGCCTGACCGACCTGCGCGAAGAGCTGGAACGCCAGCTGGAGCGCCTGCACCGCCAGGCCCAGGCGGCGGAGAAGTACCGCGAGTACAAGGCCCAGGAGCGCCAGTCGAAGGCACGCCTGTCGGCCTTGCGCTGGCGCGGCCTGGACGAGCAGGTGCGCCAGCGCGAGTCGGTGATTGGCGACCAGGATGTCTCTCATGAGGCGTTGGTGGCCGAGCAGCGCAACGCCGATGCCAGCATCGAGCGCCTGCGCGATGGCCACCATGAATTGTCCGAACGCTTCAACCAGGTGCAGGGCCGCTTCTACTCGGTAGCCGGTGACATTGCCCGGGTCGAACAGAGTATCCAGCACGGCCAGCAGCGCCTGCGCCAGTTGCAGGACGACTTCAAGGAAGCCGAGCGCACGCGCCTGGAGACCGAATCGCACCTGGGCCACGACCGCACCTTGCTGGCCACCCTGGGCGAAGAGCTGGCCATGCTCGAACCTGAGCAGGAAATGACCCTGGCTGCCGCTGAAGAGGCCGCTGCGGCCCTTGAAGAAGCCGAGTCGGGCATGCATGGCTGGCAGGAGCAGTGGGACAGCTTCAACAGCCGCTCCGCCGAGCCACGCCGCCAGGCCGAAGTACAGCAGGCGCGCCTGCAACAGCTGGAAGCCAGCCTGGAGCGTTTGGCCGAGCGCCAGCGCAAGCTGGGCGAGGAGCGCGAGCAGCTGGGTAGCGACCCGCAGGACGCGGCCATGCTCGAATTGGCCGAGCAACTGGCCAGCAGTGAAATGCTGCTGGAAGAACTGCAGCTGTCCGAAGAGCAGGTAGTGGAGCGCCTGGAAGGCGCGCGCGAGCAACTGCAACAGGCCACCCAGGCCCAGCAGCAGGCGCAGGGCGACCTGCAGCGCCTGGGTGGTCGACTGGCCTCGCTTGAAGCCTTGCAGCAGGCCGCCCTGGAACCGGGCGCCGGTGCTGCAGACTGGCTGCAAGGCCAAGGCCTGGAACAACAGCCACGCCTGGCTGAAGGCTTGCGGGTAGAGCCGGGTTGGGAGTTGGCAGTAGAAACGGTGCTTGGCGCCGATCTGCAGGCCGTGCTGGTGGATGATTTCGATACGCTCGATTTCACAGGCCTTGAGCAAGGTGAACTGCGCTTGCTGCAGGCCAGCGGCAAGTGTGCGTCGTTGCCCGGCAGCCTGCTGGAAAAGGTCGAGGGCCGTATCGACCTGGCGCCCTGGCTGGGCCAGGTCAAACCTGTGGACGACCTGGCCCAGGCGCTGGCGCAGCGCGCGTCGCTTGGCGAAGGGCAGAGCCTGGTCAGCCGCGATGGCTACTGGGTAGGCCGGCACTTCCTGCGGGTGCGCCGCGGTGGTGAAGCTGAAGGCGGCGTGCTGGCGCGCGGCCAGGAGATCGAGCGCCTGGGCCTGGAGCAACATGAGCAGGAAGCGGCACTGGAGCAGTTGGAGCAACAGCTGCAGGCCCTGCGCGAGCAGCAGCTGGACCAGGAAGAGCAGCGCGAACAGCTGCGCCGCCGCACCCAGGAAGAAAACCGTCTGCATGGCGAACTGAACGCCAGCCTGTCGGCCAGCCGTGCCCGCGCCGAGCAGGTCGAGTTGCGCCGTCGACGGCTGCTTGAAGAACTGGCCGAGCTCGAAGAGCAGCGCGCCCTGGAGCATGAGCAGCTAGGTGAAGCGCGCTTGCTGCTGCAGGAAGCCCTGGAGCTGATGGCCCAGGATACTGAGCAGCGTGAGCAGTTGATGGCCCGCCGCGACACCCTGCGCGAAGGCCTCGACCGGGTGCGCCAGGAGGCTCGCCAGCACAAGGACCACGCCCACCAGTTGGCCGTGCGCCTAGGCTCGTTGCGTGCCCAGCACGACTCCACCCGTCAGGCTCTGGAGCGCCTGGAGCAGCAGGCTGCGCGCCTTACCGAGCGCCAGGAGCAACTGAGCCTGAACCTGGAAGAGGGCGAGGCCCCCCAGGAAGAACTGCGCCTGAAGCTCGAAGAGCTGCTGGAGCGGCGCATGAGCGTTGACGAGGAAATGCGCAAGGCCCGCCTGCACATGGACGAAGCCGACCGCGAACTGCGTGATGCCGAAAAACGCCGCACCCAGGCCGAGCAGCAAGCCCAACTGCTGCGCGGCCAGCTGGAAACACTGCGCCTGGAGTGCCAGGGCCTGGATGTACGACGCAAAACCCTGCAGGAGCAGTTGCTGGCCGATGGCTACGACCTGCAAGGCGTGCTCGCCACCCTGGAGGCCGAGGCCAGCGAGCAGGGCACCGAACAGGAACTGGAGCAGCTTGAAGCACGCATCCAGCGCCTGGGCGCGATCAACCTGGCCGCCATCGAGGAATATGAACAGCAGTCCGAGCGCAAGCGCTACCTGGACGCGCAGGACGCCGACCTGGTCGAAGCCCTGGAGACCCTGGAAAACGTCATCCGCAAGATCGACAAGGAAACGCGCAACCGCTTCAAGGATACCTTTGATCAGATAAATGCCGGATTACAGGCACTTTTCCCAAAAGTTTTCGGTGGTGGCAGCGCTTATCTGGAACTGACGGGCGAAGATCTACTCGATACAGGGGTGACGATCATGGCGCGACCACCGGGCAAGAAGAACAGCACCATCCATCTGCTGTCCGGTGGCGAGAAGGCACTGACCGCTTTGGCGCTGGTGTTTGCCATCTTCAAGTTGAACCCCGCACCGTTCTGCATGCTCGACGAGGTCGACGCACCGCTGGACGATGCCAACGTCGGGCGCTATGCGCGCCTGGTCAAGGAAATGAGTGAAAGCGTGCAGTTCATCTACATCACGCATAACAAGATTGCCATGGAGATGGCGGACCAATTGATGGGGGTGACCATGCATGAACCAGGTTGTTCACGTCTTGTTGCTGTTGATGTGGAGGCGGCCATGGCCATGGTCGACGCTTGATGTGCGACGATGGGGGCACATTCTGGAACGAAATGCCCCCGTCATGTGCGACAGACGGTGTAAAGTTGTCTTTGGTCGTGCTAGCTTAATGTCACTCGTTTTTTGCGTGGGTAAAACGCCTGTCAGAACATAGAGTTGGCGCCACGTGTTAAAGGGCTTTGAACCCTTTGTTTTCAAGCATATTTTTATAGAGGCACGGGATTACATGGAAATCGGTCTGCGCGAGTGGCTGATCGTCATCGGCATCATTGTCATTGCCGGGATTCTTTTCGACGGCTGGCGCCGCATGCGCGGCGGGAAAGGCAAGTTGAAATTCCGTCTGGATCGCAGTTATTCCAACCAGCCGGACGAAGAGGGTGGCAGCGCCGAAGTGCTCGGCCCGTCGCGTGTGCTGGACACCCACAAGGAGCCTGAGCTGGACGAAAGCGACCTGCCGTCGCTCAGCGCTTCTTCGCGTGATCGCGAACGCGAGCCCAAGCCGGCCAAGGCCAGCAAGCGCAACAAGCGCGCCACCGCAGCGGCGGATGTGCAGCAGGGTGACCTGAACCTGAGTGCCGACACGCGCGAGCCGGACCTGTTTGCCGACAGCGATGACGACTTTGCCGCCGACAACACCCGCAGCAGCAGCCCGGCGCCTGCCACCAGCCTCAAGGAGCTGCCACCGGCCGAGGAAGTGCTGGTGATCAGCGTGATCTCCCGTGACGAAGGCGGCTTCAAAGGCCCGGCACTGCTGCAGAACATTCTGGAAAGCGGCCTGCGCTTCGGCGAAATGGACATCTTCCACCGCCACGAGAGCATGGCCGGCCACGGCGAAGTGCTGTTCTCCATGGCCAACGCGGTGAAACCTGGCGTGTTCGACCTGGACGATATCGACCACTTCAGCACCCGTGCGGTGAGCTTCTTCCTTGGCCTGCCGGGCCCGCGTCATCCGAAGCAGGCCTTCGACGTGATGGTCGCCGCGGCGCGCAAACTGGCCCACGAACTCAACGGCGAGCTCAAGGACGACCAGCGCAGCGTGCTGACGGCCCAGACCATCGAGCACTACCGCCAGCGCATCGTCGAGTTCGAGCGCCGTGCGCTGACCCAGAAGCGCTGACAGATCCAGACGAAAGAGCAGCCTGAGGGCGTGCTGGTCGGTTCGGGAGTTACTGCCCGACCCGGCCCTATCGCCGGCAAGCCAGCTCCCACAGGTGTATCACTGCCTTCCAGGCTCGTGGTGTACCTGTGGGAGCTGGCTTGCCGGCGACAGGGCCGGGTCAGGCAGTTACCAATCCAGGCCCCAGGCACCACCCCAGGCTGCTCTTTTTGCTTTGCAAGAGACCCTGAAAATGACCGCCGAAACCCGTATCCACGAACTGCGTGCCGAACTCGACCAGCACAACTACCGCTACTACGTGCTCGACGAACCCAGCGTGCCCGATGCCGAGTACGACCGCCTGTTCAACGAACTGAAGGCGCTTGAGGCTGAAAACCCCCACCTGGTAACCCCCGATTCGCCAACCCAGCGCGTCGGCGGCCAGGCTTTGTCCGCCTTCAGCCAGGTGCGCCACGAAGTGCCCATGCTCAGCCTGGGCAACGCCTTCGAAGAAACCGACCTGCGTGAGTTCGGTCGCCGCGTGGTAGAAGGCCTCGACCAGCCCGGCGCGGTCGACTACAGCTGCGAGCCCAAGCTCGACGGCCTGGCGGTGAGCCTGCTGTACCGCGACGGCCAGCTGGTGCAGGGCGCCACCCGTGGTGACGGCACCACCGGCGAGGATATCAGCGCCAACGTGCGCACCGTGCGCAACATCCCGCTCAAACTGCAGGGCCAGGGCTGGCCGGCGGTGCTGGAGGTACGCGGTGAGGTGTACATGAGCAAGGCTGGTTTCGACCGGCTCAATGCGGCCCAGGCCGAAGCCGGCGGCAAGACCTTCGCCAACCCGCGCAACGCCGCCGCCGGCAGCCTGCGTCAGCTGGACTCGAAGATTACCGCCAGCCGCCCCCTGGAGTTCTGCTGCTATGGCGTTGGCCAGGTGTCCGAGAGCATCGGCGACAGCCACATCGGCACCCTCGAGCAGCTCAAGGCCTGGGGCCTGCCGATCAGTCGCGAGCTCAGGCACGCTGCCGGCATCGATGAATGCCTGGCCTACTACCGCGACATTGGCGAGCGGCGCAATAGCCTGCCTTACGAAATCGACGGCGTGGTGTTCAAGGTCAACAGCCTGGCGGCCCAGCGCGAGCTGGGTTTCCGTGCCCGTGAGCCACGCTGGGCGATTGCCCACAAGTTCCCGGCCATGGAAGAGCTGACCGAGGTGCTGGACGTCGAGTTCCAGGTTGGCCGCACAGGTGCCGTAACGCCTGTGGCGCGCCTGAAGCCGGTCAAGGTGGCCGGTGTGACCGTGTCCAACGCCACGTTGCACAACATGGACGAAATCGCCCGCCTGGGCCTGCGCATTGGTGACACGGTGATCATCCGCCGTGCCGGTGACGTGATCCCGCAGGTGATGCAAGTCGTGCTGGAGCGCCGCCCGGAAGATGCCCGCCCGGTACAAGTGCCGAGCGAGTGCCCGGTGTGTGGCTCGCAGGTCGAACGCACCCAGCTGGTCAAGCGCAGCAAAGGCAAGGCAACTACCAGCGAAGGTGCGGTGTACCGCTGTGTCGGTCGCCTGGCCTGTGGTGCCCAGCTCAAGCAGGCGATCATTCACTACGTGTCGCGCCGTGCCATGGACATTGACGGCCTGGGTGAGAAAAGCGTCGAGCAGTTGGTGGATGAAGGCCTGATCGGCTCGCCGGCAGACCTGTACAAACTGGAATTCGAGCAGGTTGTCGGGCTTGAAGGCTTTGCCGAGGTGTCCAGCAAGAAGTTGCTCGATGCCATCGAAGCCAGCAAGCGCCCGAGCCTGGCACGCTTCATCTACGCCCTGGGCATTCCGGACGTAGGCGAAGAGACCGCCAAGGTACTGGCCCGCTCGCTGGGTAGCCTGGCGCGCGTGCAGCAGGCGCTGCCGCAGGTGCTTACCTACCTGCCGGACATCGGCCTGGAAGTGGCCTACGAGATTCACAACTTCTTCGAAGACGAGCACAACCAGAAGGTCATTGAGCAGCTTCTGGCCAGCGGCATGCAATTACAGGACGAAGGCGAACTGGCTGCCGAATTCGCTGCCAGCACCACCTTGGCCGGGATGATCGCCAAGCTCGACATCGCCTCGGTCGGCCCGACCGGTGCCGAGAAGCTGGTGGCCAAGCTCGACAGCCTGGACAAGATCATCGCCGCCGACGGCATCGACCTGCGCCAGGCCCTGGCGGCCAAGCAGGCTGACGCAGTGCGTGAGTTCTTCAAGGATGAAGCGAATCAAAAGCTGGCGCGGGATATCGAAGCCCAGTTGCTGGCGTTCGGCATGCATTGGAGCAGCGAGAAGAAGGTGGCCGAAGGCTTGCCGCTGGCTGGCCAGACCTGGGTGCTGACCGGCACCCTGGAACGCATGAGCCGCGACATCGCCAAGGACAAGCTGGAAAACCTGGGCGCCAAGGTGGCCGGTTCGGTGTCTGGCAAGACCCACTGCGTGGTGGCAGGGCCGGGGGCAGGGTCCAAGCTTGCCAAGGCCGCTGAGCTGGGCGTGAAGGTGCTGGACGAAGATGCCTTCGTCACATTCCTGGCCGGACAGGGCATTACTATCTGAAGCCCTGCGCTATCCCCGGCCCCAACATTCTGGCCCGATACCAAGAACCAGAAGCTTGTACGGTCCCTGTAGGAGCAGGCTTGCCGGCGATCACCGGCAAAGCCGGTGCCATCCACGGCGCTGCCTTCTTCGCGGGCGCGCCCGCTCCCACAGGTTTGCGGGCCAGTTCAGCGACCATGCGCCTGACAAGTCATTGAGAAATGATGACTTTTTCTGCCTCAGAGGTTGTATCTGCCCTCAAGACCGGTACAATGGCGCCACTCGCTGCTCAGCGAGGCATGTAGTGGTGGCCCCGTCGGTCCCCCCGCATTGATTACCCGTTAACCTGGTCAGGCCCGGAAGGGAGCAGCCATAGCGGGAACATCGAGTGCCGGGGTGTGGCTGGTGGGGCCGCCTCCATTTCTGGGGTCGGAAAACCTCAATCTGCAACGAACGCCTTCGTTCTTGCCTGCTTCTCGCCCAATGCTCCGGCCGCCGAGAGCTTCATCAGCCGCTGGAATTTCGGGCATGCCAGATGATCTTGTTCAGGACACTGCGCCGCATGCCGCAATCCCTTGCTCATCGCTTGCATCCGCCTGATTCGCGCATCCAGTTCGTCCGCCTTGGCGATCAGCATCTGCCGGTCGACCTGCAGGTCCACCAGCATCGCCCCCACTTCATCCAGCGAAAACCCCGCAGCCTGCCCCAAGGCGATCAGTGCCAGCCGGTCTGCCACATCAGCCGCAAACTGCCGCCGCTGGCCGCGCCCGGCCAGCGACTTGAGCAAGCCTTTCTTCTCGTAGTAACGCAGTGTCGATGCGGGTACGCCTGTGCGTTTGGCGACGTCGGCAATGTCCATTTCCGGTCCTTGACTTGAAGTTGACTTCAACTTCTATGCTGCGCGGCATGGGTATTGACCGTCAACCTTCGAGGGCTTGTTCAATGACGTTAACTGCGATGTTTCTAGCTGCTTTGCCGATTGGCATCGGTGCCACTGTGGTGATGGACCTGTGGGGGCTGCTGCTGAGGCGGTTGGGTGTGGCAACGCTGAACTTTGCCATGGTCGGGCGTTGGGCAGGACATTTGCTAGGCGGGCGTGTGTCGCACCAAGCGATTGCCAAAGCGGAACCGGTGCGAAATGAGTTGGCGTGGGGATGGGTGATTCATTACGCCACTGGCGTGCTTTTCGCGTTGCTGCTGGTTTTGATCGCAGGGGAGAGCTGGTTGCGGTCACCTACTCTTTTGCCAGCAGTAGCTGTGGGTGTGGGTACAGTCGTGGCACCGCTGTGCTTCATGCAGCCGGCGATGGGGGCGGGGTTCTTTGCGTCCAGAACGCCGACACCTGCGCGTAACTGCCTGAAGAGCCTGGCCACGCATTTTGTGTTTGGTGTGGGGTTGTTCTTGAGTGCGGGTTTACTTGCTTTAGTGTGACGGCAGGGAGTTGGGTCAGAGCGAGCGCAAAATCAGCATGCCTGCTAACAGCAGTACCCCTGTAGAGATTGCGCCGATGTAAAAAAGGAGCACACCCGTCCATGGCGAAGACGCTCGAAGGTTGCGCATTTCTTCGGCGAACGCTTCTGCTTCATTCAGTGCTGTTCTGGTGTGATCCTGGGCGGCGCGGTGCATGTGTTACTCCTTGTGCTGGTTTAATCGAAGCTCAGAGCTTGCTGGCCACTGCCATTACGCCAACTATGGTTGTAACAACTGCTGAACCCGTTGCGATTGGGTACCAGAACGCCTCCAGCCGGAGCTTACGCGCTTCTGCTACAAATTTCTGTGCCTCGGCCCTTAACTTGCGGCCTTCATTTTGTAACTTCTCAAGTTCGAGATGTTCACGATCATCCTGATGCATCGGGCTGTCTATTCTGTTGCGGCGAAGGTGCCAGGGGCGGGCTTGATTGTGTGTGGTTTGGTTCGGCCGCGAAACCGCCGTTTTCCATTGAGTGTTGTAGTCCAATTGCGATCAAGTTCGTCAGGCACGTCACGTCGGAGTAATTTTAGACGGATCTGATATCAATCGAAGAAAGCTCCTACACGTCAGGTAGGTATAGCGAATTATCCTACGATCTCCGTCGACTCCCGTCTGATTGTCCCGGTCAACCTCGCCCACTAGGCTTTCGCGGTCGCTGTCAGCTCAGCGATCGGGTGTGGAAGCCTGGGCGGCACACGGGACAGTTGTCATTTATGGCGGCTGTGCGCGGGAGGTATTCGTACCTGCCGGGTCTACCGTGTGCCTGGTCTTCCACCCCGCGTACAGTTGCCACCCTAATGCGTGGAAGCAGAAGGGGACAACACAGCCAACACGGAGCTGTCATGAAAAAGCTGGTCCCCGATCCGCCCCACGTCTTCGATCTTCCCCAAGGCAAATCCCTTTCCCGCGCCATCAGCGAAGGCATCGTGCCGATGGAGTTCGCGCTGATGAATGTTTCCCACTACCTGATGTTCGCCTACAGCGATAGCCGTCGGGCGCTTGAGCGCATTCAGGACGAAGAAACCAGGCAATTGCTGGAGCATGGGTTGCGGGCCATGCAGATTGCCTGGGGGCAGGCGGATGCTGTCAGCTTGGCGTTTGAACGCAAAGGCCAGTGATGTTGCGTTTGCAATAGAGATTTTGAGGGTGCCGCACAACTCTGTGGGAGCGGGCATGCCCGCGAAGAACATTACTCGGTGGATGGCACCGGCGATGCCGGTGTTCGCGGGCATGCCCGCTCCCACAGGGTTTGCACAAGCTTTCACTAATTGAGCAGGGCAGTAAGTTGTGGCGGCATTTTGCTGGGCATTTCAGGGCCGGGCTACAGACATATTGTCCGGGTCGCCCGCTCCCCCATACCGCTGCACAATCCGCTCGATCTCCCCCGACTGCTTCATTCTTACCAGCGCCCGCAACAGCGCTTGTGTCGGTATCGATGGATCGTTGCGCACCATGCACCCCAAATCCTGTTCTTCCAGCACCGCCAGCGCCTGCAATTGCTGCTCGGCTGGCAAGCCTTGGTTGAACCACTGCAAAGACAGCTGGTTGCTCACCGCATGCCGATACCGCCCGGCCTGAAGCTTTTGCAGCACCAGCAACTGGCTGCGGCTGTCCTCACGGTGCAGCTGGCCCTTGTCCAGCAGCGGTTGCAGGGTTGAATAGGTGTAGCCCAGCACCGTGCCGATAGCCTGGGGTGGCAGCTGCTCTGGCGGCATCGGGGTGCTGTCACTGGCGCGGCCAACCAGCACGTCGCGCTGGTGAATCAGCGGGATACTCCACACAAAATTCCCCGGGCGGTCATTGAGCCATCGGGTGCTGACGTAGCAACGCACATCAATGTCGCCGCTGCTCATGGCCTCCTCCAGGCGCAGGCGGGCCATGACGTGATACTCGGGACGAGCGCCCACTTCCTTGGCAACGGCCTGTGTCAGGTCGTAAAGCAACCCCTCCACTGGCTGGTCGCCTTCGAGGCGCACCAGTGGCATGCTCCAGCTCTCTGCCACCGAGAAACGCAGCACCGGCTGTTCCGCCAGGCTGTAAGCGGACCAGAGCATCAGAAGCGCCAGCAGAATTGGCAAAGGCGTATCCTCCCTGAACAACGCGCCTGTCTCAAAGCGTAGACGACGCGCGCAGGGTGCAATTTTGCCCCCGCTCCGCTAGCATTAGCGATCTTCCGCTCTATCAGGCTACGATGGTTTTTCGATGAGTTATCAGGTTCTTGCACGTAAATGGCGTCCGCGCTCGTTCCGCGAAATGGTCGGCCAGGCCCATGTGCTGAAGGCCTTGATCAATGCCTTGGACAATCAGCGCCTGCACCATGCCTACCTGTTCACCGGTACCCGGGGCGTGGGCAAGACCACCATCGCCCGTATTATCGCCAAGTGCCTGAACTGTGAGACCGGCATCACCTCCACGCCATGTGGCACCTGTTCGGTGTGCCGTGAAATCGACGAAGGCCGCTTCGTTGACCTGATCGAGATCGACGCCGCCAGCCGCACCAAGGTCGAGGACACCCGCGAACTGCTGGACAACGTGCAGTACGCCCCGAGCCGTGGGCGCTTCAAGGTCTACCTGATCGACGAAGTGCACATGCTCTCGACCCACTCGTTCAACGCCTTGCTCAAGACGCTGGAAGAGCCGCCGCCCTACGTCAAGTTCATCCTCGCCACCACCGACCCGCAGAAGCTGCCGGCCACCATCCTGTCGCGTTGCCTGCAGTTCTCGCTGAAGAACATGAGCCCGGAGCGGGTGGTTGAACACCTCAGCCACGTACTGGCTGCCGAAAACGTGCCGTTCGAGCCGGATGCCCTGTGGCTGCTGGGCCGTGCGGCCGATGGCTCGATGCGTGACGCCATGAGCCTTACCGACCAGGCCATCGCCTTTGGCGAAGGCAAGGTGCTGGCCGCGGATGTGCGGGCCATGCTTGGTAGCCTTGATCATGGCCAGGTCTATGGTGTGTTGCAGGCGTTGCTCGAAGGCGATGCCCGGGCATTGCTGGAGGCCGTGCGCAACCTGGCCGAACAGGGCCCGGACTGGGCTGGGGTGCTGGCCGAAATGCTTAACGTGCTGCACCGTGTGGCCATTGCCCAGGCGCTGCCTGAAGCGGTGGACAACGGCCAGGGCGACCGTGAGCGGGTGCTGGCGCTGGCTTCGGCCTTGCCGGCCGAAGACGTGCAGTTCTATTACCAGATGGGCCTGATCGGTCGCCGAGACCTGCCGTTGGCGCCAGACCCGCGTGGTGGCTTCGAGATGGTCCTGCTGCGCATGCTGGCGTTCCGCCCGGCCGATACCGACGATGCGCCGAAACCGGTGCTAAAGCCAGTGGGGATCAGCCAGGCCACAGCTGATCCTGCAGCGCCGGTGGCAGCCTCGGCGTCGGCCGAGCCCTCATCGTCTGTCGCGGCCGTACCGGCAGAGCCTGTAGCGGCCGCCCCACTGCTGGAGGTGCCTGCACCTGCGACAGCTGACCATGAGCCGGAGGCCGAGCCAGACGTTGAGCTGCAGGCCGAGATCGAGGCCATTTCCGTACCCGAGCCAGTTGCGGAGGTGGTCGACCTGCCGTGGGAAGAGCCGGCAACTGCACCCGCACCGGTAGCCGCTGAACCTGCGCCTGTGCCCGTACCAGCGCCCGAGCCTGTAGCCCCTGCGCCGGCACCACAGGCCACCCCGACCCACGACGAGCCGCCTTTCGACCCCTCCGCCTACGCAGCCGTAGGCATGGATCGCGACGATGAGCCGCCGCTGGACGAAGACTATTACGGTGGTGAAAGCGACCCGGTCGGTTTCAGCTACCTGGACGAGTTGGCCGAACATGTTCAGGAGGACGTGTCCAAGCCTGCGGCCGAACCGCTGCCGGCGGCCAAGCCGGCCACCGGGCTGGCCCTGCAATGGCTGGAATTATTCCCACAGTTGCCTGTGTCCGGGATGACAGGCAACATCGCGGCAAACTGTACGCTGATTGCCGCCGATGGCGACGATTGGCTGCTGCACCTGGACCCTGGCCAGGGCGCGCTGTTCAACACGACCCAGCAGCGGCGCCTGAACGAAGCGCTCAACCAGCACCTGGGGCGCACGCTGAACCTGCGGATCGAGCTGATCCTGCCCGAGCAGGAAACCCCGGCCCAGGCGGCGTCGCGCAAGCGCGCAGAGCGCCAGCAGGACGCCGTAACCTCGATCGAGCAGGATCCGTTGATCCAGCAGATGATCAAGTTGTTCGGTGCCAAGGTGCGGCAGGATACTATTGAGCCTGTAGAGGCCCTGGCCAAACAGAGCCAGTAACGGATAACCATGCGGCTGGCCCTGCGCCGGGCCGCATCACATGACCCAATCGAGGTATACCCCATGATGAAAGGTGGCATGGCCGGCCTGATGAAGCAGGCCCAGCAGATGCAGGAAAAAATGCAGAAAATGCAGGAAGAGCTGGCCAACGCCGAAGTCACCGGCCAGTCTGGTGGCGGCCTGGTGAGCGTGGTGATGACCGGTCGTCACGACGTCAAGCGCGTCAGCATCGACCAAAGCCTGATGTCGACTGACGAGGACGACAAGGAAGTGCTGGAAGACCTGATTGCCGCCGCGCTGAACGATGCCGTGCGCAAGATCGAGCAGAGCAGCCAGGACAAGATGGGCGGCATGACCGCCGGCATGCAACTGCCACCGGGCTTCAAGATGCCGTTCTAAGGGCATTGCGATACCTAAAACCGCCGCTGATGTCAGCGGCGGTTTTTTTTGCCCAGATTTCAGCCTTGGCGCGGTCTGCTTTCATGTGGGAGCAACGGTTTTGCTCAAACTTTGAAATTTTGCACGATAAATGTGGGAGCTTTCCAGTTTTGTGCAAGGCAGTTGCTCTCACATAACTGCAGGCCGCGTAGACTTGGGATGACGTGATTTGACGCCACTGCCCACGCTGGGTATAAACCGCCTCTTATTGATTTGTCAGGCCATCCCCATGAGCTTCAGCCCCCTCATCCGCCAACTGATCGACGGCCTGCGCATCCTGCCAGGTGTCGGTCAGAAAACCGCCCAGCGCATGGCCTTGCAACTGCTCGAGCGTGACCGCAGCGGCGGCCTGCGCCTGGCGCAGGCCCTTACCCAGGCCATGGAAGGGGTGGGCCATTGCCGGCAGTGCCGCACCCTGACCGAGCAAGAGCTGTGCCCGCAATGCGCCGACACGCGCCGTGACGACACCCAGCTGTGCGTGGTCGAGGGGCCGACCGATGTGTATGCGGTGGAGCAGACCGGCTACCGTGGCCGCTACTTTGTGCTCAAGGGGCACCTGTCGCCGTTGGACGGCCTGGGGCCGGAGGCCATTGGCATTCCGCAGCTGATGGCGCGCATCGAGGAGCAGGGCACCTTCACCGAGGTGATCCTGGCGACCAACCCGACGGTGGAAGGGGAGGCGACGGCGCATTACATCGCGCAGTTGCTGAGCGAGAAGGGGTTGATGGCGTCGCGGATTGCCCATGGCGTGCCGCTGGGCGGCGAGCTGGAGATGGTGGATGGCGGGACCTTGGCCCATGCCTTTGCAGGGCGCCGGCCAATTTCGCTCTGACTTGGTATTGAGGGGGCTGCAAAGCAGCCCCAAAAGCCAACTCAGTATTCGCTGAGGGTAAACTCGGTCAGGCAGAAGGTTGGCACACCCGCGGCCTGAAGCCGGCGCGACCCCTCCAGTTCCGGCAGATCAATGATAGCCGCCGCCTCGAACACCTGCGCCCCGGTGCGGCGCACAAGGTTGGCCGCCGCCAGCAGCGTACCGCCCGTGGCAATCAGGTCATCGAAGATCAGCACCGAATCGCCTTCGCACAGGCTGTCGGCATGCACTTCCAGGAAGGCTTCGCCGTATTCGGTCTGGTAACCCTCGCTCAGCACGTCAGCCGGCAGCTTGCCCTGCTTGCGGAACAGGATCAGCGGCTTGTTCAGCTGGTGGGCGATGATCGAGCCAATCAAAAAGCCCCGCGCGTCCATGGCACCAATGTGGCTGAACTCAGCCTCGACATAGCGCTCGATGAACTGGTCGGCCACATAGCGCAGCCCGCGCGGCGATTGGAACAGCGGGGTGATGTCGCGGAAGATCACGCCCGGTTTGGGGAAGTCCACTACCGGGCGGATCAGGGCTTTGAGGTCGAAGGCGTCGCTGTGCATTGGTGCGGGTATCCTGGGAAAACGAATGCCCAAGTATACCCGCTAAACGCAGGCCTCAGGCCTCGATTGCGCCACCGGCCAGCGCGCACAGCTGGATCGGGTCAAGGATGTGCACTTCCTTGCCTTCGGCGCGCAGCAGGCCGTTCTGCTGGAAGCGGGTGAACACCCGCGACACGGTTTCAACTGCCAGGCCCAGGTAGTTGCCGATTTCGTTGCGCGACATGCTCAGGCGGAACTGGTTGGCCGAATAGCCGCGGGCGCGGAAGCGCGCCGACAGGTTGACCAGGAAGGTGGCAATGCGCTCGTCGGCAGTCTTCTTCGACAGCAGCAGCATCATTTGCTGGTCGTCGCGGATTTCCCGGCTCATCACCCGCATCAGCTGGCGACGTAGCTGCGGCAGTTGTACCGACAGCTCGTCAAGCCGCTCGAAGGGGATTTCGCACACCGACGTGGTTTCCTGAGCCTGGGCCGACACCGGGTAAGCTTCTGTGTCCATGCCCGACAGGCCGACCAGCTCGCTGGGCAGGTGGAAGCCGGTGATCTGCTCTTCGCCGCTGTCGCTGAGGCTGAAAGTTTTCAGGGCACCGGAACGTACGGCGTAGACCGAGCCGAAATTGTCACCCTGGCGGAACAGGAACTCGCCTTTTTTCAGCGGCCGGCCACGCTTGACGATTTCATCCAGTGCATCCATGTCTTCCAGGTTCAGCGAAAGAGGCAGGCACAGGGGGGCCAGGCTGCAATCCTTGCAATGGGCCTGGTTGTGTGGGCGCAGTTTGACTGGCTCGGACATTTGAATCGATCCTTGTGGGAAAGCACACATAAGTCGTAAGGGTAACCCACGACACAGGGTGTAGGCCAGCATGCGCGTTGATGGTGCGCCCTGGCGAAACCCCGGCAGACGTCCTGCCGGGAGTCCTTGTGTGCCCATATTGTGCCTGGCAAGGAAGCTTGTCCATGCGGTTGAACGACTCGGTTTTCAGATAACCCGCGAGAAGCGCTGGCGGTTGTGCATCGCCAGGTAGGCGTCGAACACCATGCATACCGAGCGCGCCAGCAGGCGGCCGGCCGGCAGGATGCGGATGCCCTTGGCATCCAGGCTGATCAGGCCGTCGCGCTGCAAGGTCAGCAGCTCTGGCCAGAGGTCGTTGAAGTAACCGCGAAAATCGATGGTGAAGGCCTGCTCGATCGGTTCGAAGTCCAGCTCGAAGTGGCAGATCAGCTGCTGGATCACCGCGCGGCGTATCCGGTCGTCGTGGTTGCACACCAGGCCGCGCTGGGTGGCCAGCTGGGCGTTGGACAGGCTCTCCTGGTAGGTATTGAGGTCGCTGCTGTTCTGGCAGTACAGGTCACCGATCTGGCTGATGGCCGACACCCCCAGGCCAATCAGGTCGCAGTGCCCGTGCGTGGTGTAGCCCTGGAAGTTGCGCTGCAGGGTGCCTTCTTCCTGGGCGACGGCCAGTTCGTCGTCGGGCAGGGCGAAGTGGTCCATGCCGATGTAGCGGTAGCCGGCGGCGGTCAACTGGTCGATGGTAGCGTGCAGCATCTCCAGCTTGGCGGCCGGGCTGGGCAGGTCGTTGTTGTCGATGCGCCGCTGGGGCATGAAGCGCTCGGGCAGGTGGGCGTAGTTGAACACCGACAGGCGGTCGGGCTGCAGGCGGATCACTTCTTCGACGGTGCGCGCAAAGCCTTCCGGGGTTTGCTTGGGCAGGCCGTAGATCAGGTCCAGGTTGACCGAGCGGAACTGCAGGGTGCGCGCAGCTTCGATCAGTGTGCGGGTCTGTTCCAGGCTCTGCAGGCGGTTGACCGCACGCTGCACGGCCGGGTCGAGGTCCTGCACGCCCAGGCTGACGCGGTTGAAGCCCAGCTCACGGAGCAGGCCCATGGTCGACCAGTCAGCCTCGCGGGGGTCGATCTCGATGCCGTAGTCGCCGGAGTCATCGTCCAGCAGGTGGAAATGCTGGCGCAGGGTGGCCATCAGCTGGCGCAGTTCCACATGGCTGAGGAAGGTTGGCGTGCCGCCGCCGAAATGCAGCTGTTCAACCCGTTGCTTGGGGCCCAGGTGGCAGGCGATCAGCTGGATTTCCTGCTCCAGGCGCTGCAGGTACGGCGCGGCGCGGGCACGGTCCTTGGTGATGACCTTGTTGCAGGCGCAGTAGTAGCAGATGTTGGCGCAAAACGGCACGTGCACGTACAACGACAGCGGGCGCACGGCACGACGGCTCTCGCGCAGGGCGTGGAGCAGGTCGAACGAGCCCACCTCGCTGTGCAGTTGCACGGCGGTCGGGTAGGAGGTGTAGCGTGGCCCGGCAAGATCGTAGCGGCGGATCAGGTCGGTATCCCAACGAAGGTCGTCGAGCATGAGGGCGGTCCCCGGAAAGAGCAGCAGTGTTCCGAAGTCTATGGCTGTCTGTAGGGATGGGTGTTGATTTGCATCAAGGGCATTGGGGCCGCAGAGAGGCCCCCGTCAATGCCCCATCAACCAGTGCTGGTGTGGGCCCGGCAGGGTCCAGATACCGAATAGCATCACCAGCACACCGCCCGCCACCCGCACGCTCCGTCGCCGCAACAGGGCGTTTACCCGTTCGGCCGCCAGCCCGGTGGCCAGCAGCACCGGCCAGGTTCCAAGCCCGAACGCCAGCATCAACGCCGCGCTGTACCCGGCGTTGCCTTGGCTGGCTGCCCACAGCAGGGTGCTGTACACCAACCCGCAGGGCAGCCAGCCCCACAGGGCGCCCAGCAGCAATGCCCGGGGCAGGCTGGACACCGGCAGCAAGCGCGACGCCAGCGGCTGGATATGCCGCCACAGCCCGCGCCCCAAGGCTTCGATACGGGTCAGGCCGCTCCACCAGCCGGCCAGGTACAGCCCCATGGCGATCAACAGCAGCGCAGCCACCACCCGCAGCGCCAATGCTGCCGGGCTGCTGGCCACGGCCCAGCCGGCCAGGCCCAGCAACAGGCCGGCGCTGGCATAACTGAGAATGCGCCCAAGGTTGTACGCCAGCAGCAGGCGCAAGCGCCGGCCACGCTGCTCTGGCGGGATGGCCAGGGTCAGCGCGCCCATCAGGCCGCCGCACATGCCCAGGCAGTGGCCGCCGCCAAGCAGGCCAAGGACCAGTGCCGAGCCAAGCAGGGGAAGCAGATCAGGCACGGGGTGGTGGTTCCTTGTCGGCGTCGGCCGGGGTGTCGTCAGGCTTCACCGCAGCCTGGTGGCGCGGGTCCTGGTCGTCGAACAGAATGCTGTGGGCGGGGCCTTCGAGGTCGTCGTACTGGCCGCTGTCCACCGCCCAGAAGAAGATATACACGGCCACGCCGACCAGCAGCAGGGCTGCGGGGATCATGACATAGAGGGCGGGCATGGCGACTTCCTCCCGGGCAGGGGTGCTTCGGTTTTCGGCAGGCTCGATGCCATCGGCATGCGGGTAAGGCGCAGGGCATTGAGCACCACGATCAGCGAGCTGACCGACATGCCGATGGCGGCCCACACCGGGGTGATCCAGCCGAGCGCGGCAAACGGCAACATCAGGCCATTATACAGGGTGGCCCACAGCAGGTTCTCGAGGATGTTGCGGCGGGTGCGGCGGGCCAGGTCGAAGGCCTGCACCAGGGCTGGCAGGCGGTTGGACAGCAGCACGGCGTCGGCGCTGGTCTTGGCAAGGTCGGTGGCGCTGCCCATGGCGATGCTGATGTCGGCGGCGGCCAGCACAGGCACGTCGTTGACCCCGTCGCCGAGCATCAGCACCTTGCGCCCGGCCGCCTGTAGCGCCTTCAGCCGGTCCAGCTTGTCGTCCGGGCGCAGGCCACCAATGGCCTGGTCGATGCCCAGTTGCGCGGCCACTTCGGCGACCATCGGCGAACTGTCGCCCGACAGCAGCAGCGTGCGCCAGCCTCGCGCCTTGCAGGCGGCGAGCAGGGCCGGGGCGTCCTCGCGCAGGCGGTCGTCCAGGCCAAACCAGGCCAGCGGCCCCTGGCGGTCACCCAGTAGCAGCCACTGGCCGCGGGGCTCCGGCACGCCGGGGATCTCCGCACCGCTCAGGGCGCAGACGAAGGTGGCCTGGCCGATACGCAGGCGTTGGCCGTCGACCAGTCCTTCCAGGCCCAGGCCTGGCACGGTCTGTACATCGTCGGCGGGTATCGCGTTACGGCCGAATGCGCGGGCGATGGGGTGTTCGGAGCGGTTTTCCAGGGCGGCGGCCAGGGCCAGGCAGCGGTCAGCGGGTACGCTGCCGAGCGGGCGGATGCTGCGCAAAGTCAGGCGGCCTTCGGTCAGTGTGCCGGTTTTGTCGAAGATTACCGTGTCGATCTGGTTAAGGCCTTCGAGGACATGGCCGCGGGTTATCAGCAGGCCTAGCTTGTGCAGGGTGCCGGTGGCGGCAGTCAGTGCCGTAGGCGTGGCCAGGGACAGCGCGCAGGGGCAGGTGGCTACCAGCATGGCCAGCACGATCCAGAACGCCCGTGCAGGGTCCAGGTACCACCACCACAGGCCGATGGCCATGGCAGCCACCAGCGAGAACAGCAGAAACCACTGCGAGGCCCGGTCGGCGATTTCGGCCAGGCGCGGTTTTTCGGTCTGGGCGCGTTCCAGCAGGCGGACGATGGCCGAGAGCCTGGAATCGTGGCCGAGGGCTTCGACTTCCACGTTCAGGGTGCTTTCGACATTCAGCGTACCGCCGGTGACCCGCTCGCCCACGCGGCGCGGTTGCGGCAGGTATTCGCCGGTCAGCAGCGACTCGTCGATGCTGGAGCGGCCTTCGACGATGCGCCCGTCGGCGGGGATAACCGCGCCGGGCAGCACCTGCACCGTGTCACCGCAGTGCAGCTCGCTGAGCAGAATGCGCTCGCTGCGGCCAAGGGCGTCCAGGCGCAGGCACGAGGCCGGCAGCAGGTTGACCAGCTGCGCGGTGGCCGCAGCCGTGCGTTCGCGGGCACGGCGCTCCAGGTAGCGGCCGGTAAGCAGGAACAGGGCGAACATGCCCACGGTGTCGAAATACAGCTCACCGCTGCCGGTGATCGCGGTCCAGATGCCGGCGCCGAAAGCCAGGGCGATGGCCAGTGACACCGAAACGTCCATGGTCAGGTGGCGTGTGCGCAGGTCGCGTGCTGCGCCTTTGAAGAACGGCGCGCAGCTGTAGAATACGATGGGGATGGTCAGGAACAGGGCCACCCAGCGCAGGATGGTGTGCAGTTCCGGTGACAGGTCGATGTTGAATTCCGGCCAGGTGGCCATGGTCGCCATCATTGCCTGGAACCACAGCAGCCCGGCCACGCCGAGGCGGCGCAAAGCGCTACGGTTCTCTTGGGCCAGTTGCTCGGCGGCCTTGTCGGGCTGGTAGGGGTGGGCGGCGTAACCGATCTGGCGCAACTCGGCGAGCAGGTGTGACAGCGGCAGTTGCTTGTCGTCCCAGCTCAGCAGCAGGCGGTGGTTGGACAGGTTAAGGCGCGCCTCGGCGACGCCGGGCAGGTTGCGCAGGTGCTTCTCGATCAGCCAGCCGCAGGCGGCGCAGCTGATGCCTTCGACCAGCAGGGTAGTTTCGGCCAGCTCGCCCTGGTGGCGGACGAAGGTTTGCTGCACATCGCTGCGGTCGTACAGGGCCAGTTCGTCTTGCAACTGCCTGGGCAGGGCCTCGGGGTTGGCGCTGTTGTCACTGCGGTGCTGGTAGTAGTGCTCCAGGCCACCGGCGACGATCGACTCTGCCACCGCCTGGCAGCCGGGGCAGCAGAACTGCCGCGGCTGGCCGAGGACCACGGCGGTGAAGCGGCTGCCGGCGGGAACGGGCAGGGCGCAGTGGTAGCAGGGGGTGGGCTGGGTCATAAGGTAAGCACGACTGCTCAAGCAGAGATGAAACCCTGTGGGAGCGGGCGTGCCCGCGAAAGCGTCAGGCCTGAAAACACCTTTGCCTGAGCTACCGCATTCGCGGGCATGCCCGCTCCCACAGGGATTTGCGATGTTGCTACCGTTGGTGCTCGGCACCTTGCAGGGCTTCGTCACCCAGCTGCAAGGTCACACCATGCTCCACTTTTTCCTCTTCGAACAAGCGCCACACCTGGCCACCTTCACTGCCCAGCAGCTCGACAAAGCGGCGCCCGTCGACCTTGTCCTCCAGCTGCCCCACATAGCGCCCCGCGTCGACCCTGGTGAGCAGTACCTTGCGGTCCTTCTCCGGCTGGGTGGGCGAAATCAGGTTCAGCTCCAGGTTTTGCGGGCCACTGCTGCCAGTAAGGCGCAGGTCCACTTCGCCGGTCAACTCGTCCAGGTGCACGGCGGCCTTCAGGCTCAGTTGCTGCGCCAGCAGTTCGCGGTCCAGCGAGCGGTTGATGCCTTTGCCGGCCTCGTAGTAGTTGTCGTTCACCAGGTTGTCCGGGTTGCGCACGGCAATGCTGACCATTGTCAGGCTCAGGCACACCGAGGTGGTGAGGATGCCGATGATGATCCAGGGCCAGAGGTGCTTGTACCAAGGGCTGGCAGCGGTGGCGGCAGGCATTGTGCGTTATCTCTCTCAGCGGATCTGTGGGCCGATGAAGCGGCTCTTGGCTTCAACCTGGGCGTCGCTGTCGTCGGCGCTTTTGAGGGTGAAGGTGATTTCGTTGGTGGTCGATGGCAGTTTCTCAGGCGCGACCGACAGCTGCACCGGCAGGCTGACGATATCACCGGCAGCCACGCGGATCTCGCGCTGGCCTTCAAGCTTGAGGTCCGGCAGGCCGGCAGCGTCCAGTACGTAGACGTGGTCGCGCTGGTCCTTGTTCATCACTTTCAGGCTGTACACGTTTTCGATCCGGCCCTGGGCGTTCTCGCGGTACAGCACGCGGTCTTTGCTCACGTCGAAGCCAACCAGCGAGCGGGTGGCGAAGGCAGTCGCAAGGCCAATGATCATAACCAGCAGCACTGCGGCATAGCCGATCAGGCGTGGGCGCAGCATGTGGGTTTTCTGCCCGGACAGGTTGTGTTCGGTGGTGTAGCTGATCAGCCCCTTGGGGTAGTTCATCTTGTCCATGATGCTGTCGCAGGCATCGATGCAAGCGGCGCAACCGATGCACTCGATCTGCAGGCCGTCACGGATGTCGATGCCGGTGGGGCAGACTTGAACGCACATTGTGCAGTCGATGCAGTCGCCAAGGCCTTGGGCCTTGTAGTCGGTGTCTTTTTTACGTGGCCCGCGGGTTTCGCCACGGCGCGGGTCGTAGGACACGATCAGCGTGTCCTTGTCGAACATCACGCTCTGGAAGCGTGCATAGGGGCACATGTACACGCACACCTGCTCGCGCAGCCAGCCGGCGTTGCCGTAGGTGGCGAGGGTGAAGAAGCCGACCCAGAAGTAGGCCCAGCCATCGGCCTGGCCTGTGAAGAATTCGATGACCAGCTCGCGGATGGGCGAGAAATAGCCGACAAAGGTCATGCCGGTGACAAAACCGATCAGCAGCCACAGGCTGTGCTTGGCAAACTTGCGCAGGAACTTGTTGCCGCTCATGGGGGCTTTGTCGAGCTTCATGCGCTGGTTGCGGTCGCCTTCGGTGACCTTTTCGCACCACATGAAAATCCACGTCCACACGCTTTGCGGGCAGGTGTAGCCGCACCATACGCGGCCTGCGTACACGGTGACGAAGAACAGGCCGAAGGCGGCGACGATCAGGATGCCCGACAGCAGGATGAAGTCCTGCGGCCAGATGGTGGCGCCGAAGATGTAGAACTTGCGCTCGGGCAGGTTCCACCATACGGCCTGGTGGCCGCCCCAGTTCAGCCACACGGTGCCGAAGTACAGCAAAAACAGCACCGCACCGCCGACCATGCGCAGGCGACGGAACAGGCCGGTGAAGGCGCGGGTGTAGATTTTTTCCCGGGAGGCGTAGAGGTCGACGGAATCCTTCCCTTTGCTGGCAGGCGGGGTCACATCATGTACCGGAATTTGCTTGCTCATCATCAAGTCCCACGGCAGTGGAGAAACGCCGCGGCCAGTGCGTGCCGGCCGCAGTCTCGCGCAATCTGCTAGCGCTCTGCGGTCCATGATACGCCGCTGATGGCGGTATGGGGCCGCACTGCGACCTTTAGTCGCGTTGGGTTCGTGGTATGAATCGTGTTATGGCGGGTGTCAATTGATCCAGGTCATCCTGGGTGGCATTTGCCGGCCCTTTCGCGGGGCAAGCCCGCTCCCACAAGTAACCCATTGTTCCGGATTCGGTGGTGTACCTGTGGGAGCGGGCTTGCCCGCGAAGAGGCCAGGCCTGCTTACTCAGCCTTGGCCTGCGCCTGGTCCCGTTGCGACAGGCTGTAAACATAAGCCGCCAGCAAGTGCACTTTGTCATTACCCTGCAGCTGTTCTTGCGCCGGCATCTGCCCTTGGCGACCATAGCGAATGGTCTGCTGCAGCTGGGCAAAGCTCGAACCGTAGATGAACGCCTGTGGGTGGGTCAGGTTCGGTGCACCCATGGCTGGGGTTCCTTTGCCTTCTGGCCCGTGGCAGGCCACGCAGTTGGCGGCGAAGATCTTCTGGCCGTTCTCGGCGTCGGCCTTCGCGCCCTCAGGCAGGGTGCGGCCATCGAGCTTGCTGACTACGAAGGCAGCCACGTCGGCCACGCCCTGATCACCGATTACTTCGGCCCAGGCTGGCATCACGCCGTGGCGGCCGCCCATGATGGTGGTCTTGATGGTTTCCGGCTCGCCGCCCCAGCGCCAGTCGTTGTCGGTCAGGTTGGGGAAGCCGAAGGCGCCCTTGGCGTCGGAACCGTGGCATACCGAGCAGTTGGAAGCGAACAGCCGCGCGCCCATTTTCAGTGCCTGCGGGTCCTTGGCAACCTCTTCGATGGGCATGGCGGCGAACTTGGCGAAGATCGGCCCGAAGCGGGCGTCGGCCTTGGCCATTTCCTTTTCCCACTCGTGCACGCCGGTCCAGCCCGGCTGGCCGTTGGAAAACTCGGTCTGCTTGTCGTTATCCAGGTACGAGTAGCCCGGCAGGATGCCTTTCCAGTTGCCCAGGCCCGGGTACAGCACCAGGTAGCCGAGGGCAAAGATGATGGTGCCGACGAACAGCCAGAACCACCATTTTGGCAGCGGGTTGTCATATTCCTCGATGCCATCGAAGGCATGCCCGACGGTTTCGTCGGTGACCTCTTCGCGCTGGCCCTTGCGGGTCGACAGCAACAGCCAGGTCAACGAGAAGATGGTGCCCAGGGTCAGGACGGTAACGTACAGACTCCAGAAGGTTGTCATTGTTTTTTGCTCCCAGAAGCTTTTGCTTGCTCGACGTGCCGGGTGGCCTCGGGGTCATCCGCGAAGGGCAGTTGGGTCGCTTCGTCGAAGTCCTTTTTACGCCGTGGGTTGAACACCCACAGCGCCAGGCCCACGAAGGCCACCATCACCACGACGGTGCCCAGGCCGCGAATCATCCCGATATCCATCAGCGTCACCGTTTGCTCTTGATGATGGTGCCAAGACCTTGCAGGTACGCGACGATGGCGTCCATTTCGGTCTTGCCCTTGACCGCGTCACTCGCGCCGGCAATGTCGGCATCGGTGTACGGGGTACCGAGTGTGCGCAGCACCTCCAGCTTCTTCGCGGTGTCCTTGCCATCGAGCTTGTTCTCGACCAGCCACGGGTAGGACGGCATCTTCGATTCCGGCACCACGTTGCGCGGGTTGTAGAGGTGCGCGCGGTGCCAGTCGTCCGAGTAGCGGCCGCCAACACGGGCCAGGTCCGGCCCCGTACGCTTGGAGCCCCACAGGAACGGGTGGTCCCACACGCTCTCACCGGCCACCGAGTAGTGGCCGTAGCGCTCGGTTTCGGCGCGGAACGGGCGGATCATCTGCGAATGGCAGCCTACGCAGCCCTCGCGGATGTAGATATCACGGCCTTCCACCTCCAACGCGGTGCGCGGCTTCATGCCTTCGACCGGCTTGTTGGTGACGTCCTGGAAAAACAGCGGGACGATCTGGGTCAGGCCACCGACGCTGACGGCGATGACCATGAAGAAGGCCAGCAGGCCTATGTTCTTCTCGACGGCTTCATGCTTCATCAGTGCGCTCCCACAACGACGATCTTGGCGGCTTCCTCAGCCTGTGCCGGGTTGGCGGCACGTACGGTACGGAACACGTTGTAGGCCATCAGCAGCATGCCGCTGGCGAAGAACGCACCGCCCAGGGCGCGGACGATATAGCCAGGGTGGCTGGCCTGCAGGGCTTCGACGAAGGAGTAGGTGAGGGTGCCGTCATCGTTGATGGCGCGCCACATCAGGCCTTGGGTGATGCCGTTGACCCACATCGAGGCGATGTACAGCACGGTGCCGATGGTGGCCAGCCAGAAGTGCGCGTTGATCAGGCCGATGCTGTGCATCTGCTCGCGTCCGTAGAGTTTCGGGATCATGTGGTACACGGCGCCGATCGAGATCATTGCCACCCAGCCGAGCGCGCCGGCGTGGACGTGGCCGATGGTCCAGTCGGTGTAGTGCGACAGGGAGTTCACGGTCTTGATGGCCATCATCGGGCCTTCGAAGGTGGACATGCCGTAGAACGCCAGCGAAACGACCAAGAAGCGCAGGATCGGGTCGGTGCGCAGTTTGTGCCAGGCACCGGACAGGGTCATCATGCCGTTGATCATGCCGCCCCAGCTGGGTGCCAGCAGGATGATCGACATCACCATGCCCAGCGACTGCGCCCAGTCGGGCAGTGCGGTGTAGTGCAGGTGGTGCGGGCCAGCCCAGATATACAGGGTGATCAGCGCCCAGAAGTGCACGATGGACAGGCGATACGAGTAGATCGGCCGCTCGGCCTGCTTGGGCACGAAGTAGTACATCATCCCCAGAAAGCCGGTGGTGAGGAAGAAGCCCACGGCGTTGTGGCCATACCACCACTGGATCATCGCGTCGGTGGCGCCAGCGTAGGCCGAGTACGACTTGAACAGGCTCACCGGCAGCGAGATGTGGTTGACGATGTGCAGCATCGCGGTGACCACGATGAAGGCGCCGTAGAACCAGTTGCCGACATAAATGTGCTTGGTCTTGCGCTTGACGATGGTGCCGAAGAACACCAGCCCATAGGTGACCCAGACGATGGCCAGCAGGATCGCCAGCGGCCATTCGAGCTCGGCGTATTCCTTGGTGGTGGTGTAGCCCATCGGCAGGGTGATCAGCGCGCCGAGGATCACCGCCTGCCAACCCCAGAAGGTGAAGGCGGCCATGCTGTCGGAGATCAGCCGGGTCTGGCAGGTGCGCTGCACCACGTAGTAGCTGGTGCCGAACAGCGCACAGCCCCCGAAGGCGAAGATCACCAGGTTGGTGTGCAGCGGGCGCAGGCGGCCGAAGCTGGTCCAGGGCAGGTCCAGGTTCAGTTGCGGCCATACCAGCTGCGAGGCGATGAAGACGCCGAGGCCCATGCCAAGGATCCCCCAGACCACCGTCATGATGGCGAACTGGCGGACGACCTTATAGTTATAAGCAGTCGGACTGATTGCTGTGCTCATTCTAAGGTTCCACGGTTTTAATGTTCTTGTTGGTCGAAAAATCGGCGCCAGTATTGATAACCAGCAAGGCTACTGCAACGCAACTTTGGTACGCCGACCCGTGTCCGGGCCCGTTCACTGATGTCCCGCAGTGATCGGGTCTGGACGATTGTACACAAATAAATATTTGTAATGTGTACCGTTTTTCACCTTTTTCTGATCGATCGGTCAAGCTTTTTTTGGGGCGGCGACAGGCTATGCGCCGCGTCTGCTTCAGTCCTTTCGGAGCGAAGCCCACTGAGGCAACAAGCTTAGTTGTGTTCGGAGGGGGTGCAAGGAGGGGGTAGAGCGGGGAGAGGGGCTGCTTTGCAGCCCATTCGCAGCACAAGGCTGCTCCTACAGTTGTTACGCGATCCCTGTAGGAGCAGCCTTGTGCTGCGAATGGGCCGCAAAGCGGCCCCGGGGTACTACTTGGAGGTCACCGTTTCAGCAGCGCTATCTTGCGACAGGCTATACACGTAAGCCGCCAGCAGGTGCACCTTGTCGTTGCCCTGGATATCGGCCTGCGCCGGCATCTGCCCCTGGCGACCATAACGAATGGTCTGCTGCAGCTGGGCAAAGCTCGAGCCATAGATGAACGCCTGCGGATGGGTCAGGTCGGGTGCGCCCATGGCGGGAGTGCCCTTGCCTTCAGGCCCGTGGCAGGCCACGCAGTTGGCAGCGAAGATCTCCTTGCCCTTGATCACGTCGGCCTTGCTCCCTTCAGGCAGGCTGCGGCCGTCAAGGTTGGTCAGCACGAATGCGGCCACATCGGCCACGCCCTGATCACCGATCACCTCGGCCCAAGCTGGCATCACGCCATGACGGCCATTCATGATCGAAGCCTTGATGGTTTCTGCTTCGCCGCCCCAGCGCCAATCCTTGTCGGTGAGGTTGGGGAAACCGAAGGCACCCTTGGCGTCCGAGCCGTGGCACACCGAGCAGTTGGAGGCAAACAGGCGGCCGCCCATTTTCAGCGCCTGCGGGTCCTTGGCCACTTCTTCCACGGGCATGGCGGCGTACTTGGCGAAGATCGGGCCGAACCTGGCGTCAGCCTTGTCCATTTCCTTTTGCCATTCGTTGACGCCGGTCCAGCCATTTTCATAACCCGGCAGGATGCCTTTCCAGTTGCCCAGGCCCGGGTAGAGGATGAGATAGCCGACCGAGAACACCAGGGTGCCGACGAACAGCCAGAACCACCACTTGGGCAGCGGGTTGTCGTACTCCTCGATGCCGTCAAAGCTGTGGCCCATGGTCTGGTCGGTGGTGTTCTTGCTCTCGCCCTTGCGGGTGGCGAGCAGCAGCCAGGTCAGGCCGATCAGGCTACCGATGGTCAGTACGCTGATGTACGTACTCCAGAAGGTGGTCATTGCCCGTTACTCCTTGCAGCAGTCGTGGCAGCAGGTTCCTGCCCGCTAGTGGGCAGGTGGTCGTCGACGAAGGGCAGCAGGCGCGCTTCGGCGAAATCACGGTCGCGGCGGCGGTTGAATACCCACAGGGAGAGGCCGATGAAGGCGATCATCACCACCAGGGTGCCCAGGCCGCGGATCATGCCGATGTCCATTTCCATCGCACTCACCTCTTGTTCTTGATCGCGGTGCCGAGCACCTGCAGGTAGGCGACCAGTGCATCCATCTCGGTCTTGCCCTTGACCGCGTCGCGGGCGCCGGCAATGTCGTCGTCGGAATACGGCACGCCCAAGGTGCGCAAGGTGCGCATCTTGACGTCGGTGTGGCTGTTGTCGACCTGCTGGGCGACCAGCCACGGGTACGACGGCATCTTCGACTCCGGCACCACGTTGCGCGGGTTGTACAGGTGCGCGCGGTGCCAGTCGTCCGAGTAGCGGCCGCCAACACGGGCCAGGTCCGGCCCGGTGCGCTTGGAGCCCCACAGGAACGGGTGGTCCCACACGCTCTCGCCGGCCACCGAGTAGTGGCCGTAGCGCTCGGTTTCGGCGCGGAACGGGCGGATCATCTGCGAGTGGCAGCCCACGCAGCCTTCGCGGATGTAGATATCGCGGCCTTCCAGTTGCAGTGCGGTGTAGGGTTTCATGCCTTCCACCGGCTTGTTGGTGACGTCCTGGAAGAACAGCGGGACGATCTGGGTCAGGCCGCCGATACTGACGGCGAACACCATCAGCAGGGCCATCAGGCCGACGTTTTTCTCGATGACTTCATGTTTCATCAGGCGTTTCTCCTCAAGCCAACTGGGCGTTCGCAGGGGCGACGTCAAGCGCTGGCGAACGCACGGTGCGCCAGGTGTTCCAGGCCATCAGGAACATGCCGCTGAGGAAGATCGCGCCGCCGACGAAGCGCACGACAAAGCCTGGGTGGCTGGCTACCAGGGTTTCCACGAACGAATAGGTGAGCGTGCCGTCGCTGTTGACTGCGCGCCACATCAGGCCCTGGGCGATGCCGTTGACCCACATCGAGGCGATGTACAGCACGGTGCCGATGGTGGCCAGCCAGAAGTGCGCGTTGATCAGGCCAAGGCTGTACATGCGTTCCTTGCCGAACACTTTCGGGATGGTGTGGTACAGCGCACCGATCGAGATCATTGCCACCCAGCCGAGGGCGCCGGCATGCACGTGGCCGATGGTCCAGTCGGTGTAGTGGGACAAGGCGTTGACCGTCTTGATGGCCATCATCGGCCCTTCGAAGGTGGACATGCCGTAGAACGCCAGCGATACCACCAAAAAGCGCAGGATCGGGTCGCTGCGCAGTTTGTGCCAGGCGCCCGACAGGGTCATCATGCCGTTGATCATGCCGCCCCAGCTCGGTGCCAGCAGGATCAGCGACATCACCATGCCCAGCGACTGCGCCCAGTCGGGCAGTGCGGTGTAGTGCAGGTGGTGCGGGCCGGCCCAGATGTACAGGGTGATCAGCGCCCAGAAGTGCACGATCGACAGGCGATAGGAATACACCGGGCGTTCGGCCTGCTTGGGCACGTAGTAGTACATCATCCCCAGGAAGCCCGCAGTCAGGAAGAAGCCTACTGCGTTGTGGCCGTACCACCACTGCACCATGGCATCGGTGGCGCCAGCGTACACCGAGTACGACTTGGTCAGGCTGACCGGCAGCTCCAGGTTGTTGACGATGTGCAGTAACGCCACGGTGAGGATGAAGGCACCGAAGAACCAGTTACCCACGTAGATGTGCTTGGTGTTGCGCTTCATCAGCGTGCCGAAGAACACGATGGCGTAGCCCACCCAGACGATGGTGATCAGGATGTCGATCGGCCATTCCAGTTCGGCGTATTCCTTGGAGCTGGTGTAGCCCAGTGGCAGGCTGATGGCCGCCAGCAGGATCACCAGTTGCCAGCCCCAGAAGGTGAACGCGGCCAGGCGCGGTGCAAACAGGGTGGTCTGGCAGGTGCGTTGCACCGAATAATAGGAGGTGGCGAACAGCGCGCAGCCGCCGAAAGCGAAGATCACCGCATTGGTATGCAGGGGGCGCAGGCGGCCGAAGCTGGTCCAGGGGAGGTCGAAGTTGAGGGAAGGCCAGGCGAGCTGGGCGGCGATGAAGACGCCGAGCCCCATCCCGACGATTCCCCACACCACCGTCATGATGGCGAATTGGCGGACCACCTTGTAGTTATAGGCGGTACTGCTGGTTGTGTTCATGTATGGGTTCCCATCCACGGTTATTTGGCAGGCTTTACAGCGAGGCAAGCATGATTAATGGGCAAAGTGCCGGTATTGACGGGGATCAATGGGCGAAGGTCGGAAATGTCCCAGGCTTGCGCTGCGATCCTCCACAGGCTCAGGGCAAGGACGGCTACAAGGGCTGCCTGATCCTGGCCCACGGCGCAGGTGCGCCGATGGACAGCGGGTTCATGGACGAAATGGCGCAAAGGCTTGCGGCGCTTGGGGTGGCGGTAGTGCGCTTCGAGTTCCCGTACATGGCCGAGCGCAGGGTTACCGGCGGCAAACGGCCGCCGAACCCGCAGAAGGTGCTGCTGGAATGCTGGCGCGAGGTGTACCGGCAGGTGCGACCTTTGGTCGCGGGCAGGCTGGCCGTGGGTGGCAAGTCCATGGGCGGGCGCATGGCGAGCCTGTTGGCCGACGAACTGGGCGCGGATGCGCTGGTGTGCCTGGGCTATCCGTTCTATGCGGTGGGTAAACCCGAGAAGCCACGTGTGGAGCACCTGGCCGGGCTGAAAACCCCGACATTGATCGTGCAGGGCGAACGGGATGCGCTGGGTAACCGCGAGGCGGTGGCGGGGTATGCGTTGTCGCCGGCAATCGAAGTGAGCTGGCTAGTGGCGGGGGACCATGACCTGAAGCCGTTGAAGGCCTCGGGGTTCAGCCATGAGCAGCATATGCAGTCGGCGGCGCAGCGTGTGGCCAGTTTCTTGGCAGGCATATGACGTGTAGGAGCGGCCTTGTGCCGCGAAAGGGCTGCGAAGCGGCCCCAGGTTTTCAGCTTCGCAGCGTGAAATGCGGAGGCCGCTGTGCGGCCCTTTCGCGGCACAAGGCCGCTCCTACATCGAGCGTGCCAATAGCGAACAGTTAGTCGCGGTACTCGCACAGGTAAGCGGTATCCACCTTCACCTGCAGCTGGAACTTGCTGTTGGCGGCAACATTGAACTTGTCGCCCGCATTGAAGGTTTCCCAGTTGTCGCTGCCTGGCAGCTTCACGGTCAGCGCGCCCGATACCACGTGCATGATCTCGCGCTTGGCAGTGCCGAACTCGTATTCGCCCGGGGCCATGACGCCGACAGTGGCCGGGCCTTCTTCGCCCGCGAATGCGATCGACTTGACGGTGCCGTTGAAGTACTCGTTGACCTGGAACATGGGCGACTCCTGAAAAGGGGGATGAAAAAGGGCTGGCCAGTATGCCCAAGCCCACAGGCCTCGTCATCTGCTTTCAGGGGCTGTTGGCGGGCAGGGTCAACGGCAATAGCCGCGCCGTGTTGCGCGCATCTTCAAGGGCCCGGTGCTGCTGCCCGCAAAAGTGCATGCCGGCCAGGTGCAGGGCACCGTTCAGGCCGGTGGGGCGCTGCAGGTGGCGGGCCTTGGCGAAGCGTTGCTTGAGGTTGATGTGCGGCAAGGTCCGTAGCAGGCTGTCGAGTCCGTGAAGCTGCCATTCCTGGTGCAGTTGCTGGCGGTCGTAGTCGCCCCAGCTGACCCAGGCCTGAATCTGCTCACGGTGGGGCCCGAGCCAGCGCTCGAAGCTTGCCCACACCTCGCGAAACGGCGCAGCGCTGTCCACATCGGCCTGGCTTATGTGCGTCAGTTCGCGGCAAAAAGGGGTCAGCTGTGGCCGCCGCCGTGGCCGCACGAAACACTGAAAGTGGTCGACCTCGCGGCCTTCGCGGGTAACCAGGCTGGCGCCGATTTCAATGACTTCCATTTCTGTTACCGGCCACCCACCCTCGTCGGTGGTGGCTTCCAGGTCGATCACCAACCAATGGCCCATACCAGGCTCCCTTGCAGATCCTGCTAGAGCGTAGCCAAACTCCGCGCATACGGCACCCCCTGGCATATTGCCGCCTGCTTTGTCACAAAGAGCGCGCACCGGCAGTTGTGCCGCTTCCGGAAAACGCCTAGCTTAAGCGGACCCAGGCATGAACCGTGATGAGCGTCCGTCTTGACTCCTGCACCCGGCCCCAAGGCCTTGCCCACCCTGATGTTGCTGGCCGTGTATTGGCTGGCGGTGCCGGCATGGGCTGCCGACGCCGTGGAGGTGAAGATTGGCGCGGCGCATTTCCCGCCCTACACGGTCCGCCCTGAACAGGGGGCCGACACCGGCCTGTTGCCGCAACTGGTCGACGCGCTCAACCGCTTGCAGCAGGGTTATCACTTCGTCCTGGTGCCCACTTCCATCCAGCGGCGTTTTGGTGACTTCCAGCAAGGCCGCACCGACATGGCGATTTTCGAGAACCCACAATGGGGCTGGGAGCAGATTGCCCACCAGACCGTCGACATGGGCCTGGAGGATGCCGAAGTGTTCGTTGCCCGCCAGGCCAATGGCAGCGACCCGCATTACTTCGACGACCTGAGTGACAAACGTTTGGCATTGTTCAACGGCTACCACTACGCGTTCGCCCGCTTCAACTCCGACCCCGACTACCTGCGCGAAGCCTACAACGCGACCCTGACCTACTCCCACGACAGCAACCTGCTGATGGTGCAGGCCGGCCGCGCCGATATCGCCCTGGTCACGCGCTCCTACCTCAGTGATTTCCTGGCGCGCAACCCGGCCAGCAAGGCGCAGCTGGTGCCTTCGCAGCGTATCGACCAGGTCTATCACCACTACGCCTTGCTGCGCCCGGGTGCCCCTATCGGCGAGCAGTCGTTTGCCGGCCTGCTGCGTGACCTGCGTGACAGCGGTGAACTGGCACGGATCTTCGAGCCCTACCGCATTACCGTCTCGGTCCCCCAAGACTAAATTCACGCACTGCGGCAACGTTCTCAACAGTGAGCCTTTTCTTCATTTTCGTGAGTCCAGCCCATGCCGTTCGATGCCGCTTCGCAGCCTCAGTCACCGCCACGCTGGCGCAGCCTCAGTGCCGAGGAGGGTGACAGCTGGCTAAGCCTCACCCTCGAAGGCCGCCCACTGATCCAGGTGCGCCTGGAGGCGGTCGCTAGCTTGCACGTCCACCTTGAGCGCGTCTGCCATGAGCGCCCCTATCAAGCCTTGTGGGCTGCCTGCTACTGGCTGCTATCCCGCGATACGGGCTGCCAGCGCCTGGTCTGGCACTTGCCCGAGGTACAGCCCCAGGCACTGGCCAGTGGCTTGCTGCTGGTGGCTGAGCAAGCTGGTCAGTACCTGTGCGAGCGGGCGCTGTTCTGGCAACTGCCACAGCCATGGCTGGGTGATGCGCTGGCCTCGGTGTACCCGCAGCAGATGCAGATCAGCAACGGCAAGCGTCACCCGCGCCGCGCGCCCAAGCCCCGTGGTGAGGTGTACCGGCGCTTCGATGCGCGCCTGGGTAGCTGGGTGTCGCTGCGCACGCTGGAGATCGAGCACGACCTGGAGCGTTTCAACCGCTGGCAGAACAACCCGCGGGTGGATGCGTTCTGGCAGGAGGGCGGCACGCTGGCGCAGCACCGCGAGTACCTGGGCAAGCTGGAGGCCGACCCGCATACCCTGACACTGATCGGCTGCTTTGATGATGAGCCGTTTGCCTACTTCGAGGCGTACTGGGCCAAGGAAGATCGCATTGCTCCGTTCTACGCGGCCGATGACTACGACCGCGGCATTCACATGCTGGTAGGGGAGGAGAACCATCGCGGGCCGCACAAGGTGGCCAGCTGGCTATCGGCGCTGGTGCACTACCTGTTCCTGGATGACCCGCGTACCCAGCGGGTGGTGGCTGAGCCACGTGCTGACAACGGCAAGATGATCGGCTACATGCACGACCAGTGCTTCCATTGCGACAAAGAGTTCGACTTCCCGCACAAGCGTGCGGCGCTGATGATTCTGGGGCGGGAACGGTTCTTCGATCGCTGCAAGCTGGCTTGAGGGTTCTGGTGGCTCCTGCAGGAGATGGTGGCCTTTTGGAGGAGCAGCCTTGTGCTGCGAAGGGGTCGGCAAGACAAGCGATATGTTGTGTCGGGGTGGGACTCTTCGCAGCACAAGGCTGCTCCTACCTCGGGCCGGGGGGGGGCTGTAGGTAGGAGCCTTGGTTTTAAACCTGCCGGTTGGCCGTCTTGCGGCAGTGCACCAGCGCATCGCGGATCATGAAGTTGACCAGTGTCGGCGACACCCCCAGCTCCTTGGCAATGTCCTTCTGCGGTACGCCATGCAGGCGGTACATCTCGAACGCATAGCGGGTACGCTGCGGCAGTTCGTTCAGCGCCTCGGCAATGTCATCCAGCGCGGCGAGGTTGATGTGGGTCGCTTCGGGCGAGGCGTTCTGGAGGACCACGTTCAGGCCTTCCTCCTCGCTGCCGGAGTACTTCAGCTCCATCGCCTGCTTACGGTAGTGGTCAATCGCCAGGTTGCGCACAATCTGGAACAGGTAGCTGAGCTGCGCCTTGAACGACGAGGTGATCTGCGGGGCGGCGTTGAGCCGAAAAAAGGCATCCTGCACCACATCTTCGGCGCGCGAGCGGCAGCCGGTGATGCGGGCGGCGATCTTGACCAGGATGCTGCGATTGTCGACGAAGGCCTGCAGTAATGGTGAATCGCACTTACTTGTGGATAGTTGTTCCGCCATGGAAATCACCTTGTCACAGAGGGGAAAGGAGGCCCCCAAGGCTGGGAAGCTTCCTACGACGTGCGACAAGCTATTCAGAATGATAATGATTGTCAAATACGAAACGTAATTAGTATCTGTATCTTTCAGTTCTAAGCCCGCAGTGTGAAACGGTTCACCCTTGGCCCCTTCTGGCACCGCGTAATCCCCGCTAATTTCTGCCCCCGCCCATCCGTTCTCCTGTGTACATCCTCGGTCGCCACTCGCTGTCCGCCCACGTTCGCGGAGCAGCCGGCACGCCCCAACAGACACTGGCAGGAACACCCCATGACGGACGCCTTCGAACTCCCGCTCTCGCTGGTCCAGGCACTGGCGCAACGCGCCGCGCAGACCCCGGACAAGATCGCCTTGCGCTTTCTGGCCGACGCCCCCGGCGAGCAGGCCGTGCTCAGCTACCGGGACCTCGACCAGCGCGCACGCACCATCGCCGCCGCCTTGCAGGCCCGTGCCGGCTTCGGCGACCGTGCGGTGCTGTTGTTCCCCAGTGGTCCGGAATACGTGGCGGCGTTCTTCGGTTGCCTGTATGCCGGGGTGATCGCGGTGCCGGCTTACCCGCCGGAGTCTGCGCGTCAGCACCATCAGGAGCGTTTGCTGTCGATCATCGACGATGCCGAGCCGCGCCTGCTGCTGACGGTCGCGGCGTTGCACGGCAGCCTGCAAGGCCTGGAAGCGCTGGCGGCGGACAACGGCCCTGAACTGCTGGCGGTGGACGGCCTGGACCCGGCGCTGGCCGCGGACTGGCGCGAGCCCGCGCTGCAAGGTGATGACATCGCCTTCCTGCAGTACACCTCTGGTTCCACTGCGCTGCCCAAGGGCGTGCAGGTCAGCCATGGCAACCTGGTGGCCAACGAGCAGTTGATCCGCCAGGGCTTCGGCATCGACCTCAACCCCGACGACGTGATCGTCAGCTGGTTGCCGCTGTACCACGACATGGGCCTGATTGGCGGCCTGCTGCAGCCGATCTTCAGCGGCGTGCCGTGCGTGCTGATGTCGCCGGGTTATTTCCTGGCCCGGCCGCAGCGCTGGTTGCAGGCCATCAGCGAGTATGGCGGTACCATCAGCGGTGGCCCCGACTTTGCCTACCGCCTGTGCAGCGAGCGGGTCAGCGAGGCCTCGTTGGCCGGTCTCGACCTGAGCCGCTGGCGCGTGGCCTATTCCGGCTCCGAGCCGATCCGCCAGGACAGCCTGGCGACGTTCGCCGACAAGTTCCGGGCCTGCGGCTTCGACCCGCAGAGCTACTTCGCCAGCTACGGCCTGGCCGAAGCCACCCTGTTCGTCAGCGGCAGCCGCCGTGGCCAGGGCATCGCCGCGCTGGAACTGGACGCCGAAGCCTTCGCCGCCAACCGCGCCGAGCCGGGCAAAGGCAGCGTGCTGATGAGCTGCGGCTACCCGCAGCCCGGTCACGCGGTACGGGTCGTCGAGCCGCAGCACTTGCAGGTGCTGGGCGACAACCAGGTCGGCGAAATCTGGGCCGGTGGCCCGAGCATCGCCCTGGGTTACTGGCGCAACCCCGAAGCCAGTGCCCGCACCTTCGTTGAAATGGACGGGCAGACCTGGCTGCGCACCGGTGACCTGGGCTTCATGCGCGACGGTGAGGTGTTTGTCACCGGGCGCCTGAAAGACATGCTGATCGTGCGCGGCCAGAACCTGTACCCGCAGGACCTGGAAAAAACCCTCGAACGCGAAGTCGAGGTGCTGCGCAAAGGCCGGGTGGCCGTGTTTGCCGTCGAGCAGCAGGGCGAGGAGGGCATCGGCGTGGCGGTGGAGATCAGCCGCAACGTGCAAAAGGCAATCAAGCCCCAGGACCTGATCAAAACCCTGCGCCAAGTGATCGCCGACGCCTGCCGCCAGGCCCCGGCTGTGGTCCTGTTGCTGAACCCGGGCGCGCTGCCCAAGACCTCCAGTGGCAAGCTGCAGCGCTCGGCCTGCCGCCTGCGCATGGACGATGGCAGCCTGGACTGCTACGCCCGCTTTCCTGATGTGAGCGAAGCCGCTGCAAGCGCGGCTGCTGGCGATGAACTGCAAACACGCATCGCCGCCGTGTGGCGCGACATCCTCAAGCTGGAGGCGGTTGCAGCAGACGACCACTTCCTGCTGCTGGGCGGCAACTCCATCGCCGCCACCCAGGCCACCGCACGCCTGGCCGATGAGCTGGGCATCAACCTGAGCCTGCGCACCCTGTTCGAAGTGCCAGTGCTGGCTGATTACAGTAACGCCGTGGCCTCGATCATCGCTGAAGGCGCAGCCGGCACCGCCACCATCGCAACGCTGGAACGCGCCCAGGCCTTGCCCCAGTCGTTGGCGCAAAACCGCTTGTGGCTGATGTGGCAGCTGCAGCCACAATCGGCCGCCTACAACATCCCGGCCGGCCTGCAACTGCGCGGCGAGCTGGATGAAAGCGCCCTGGAAGCCGCCTTCCACATGCTGGTGGTGCGCCACGAATCCCTACGCACCGTATTCAGCGAAGAAAACGGCCTGGCCCTGCAACGCATTTTGCCGCACCAGCCGTTCAGCCTGCGCCGCCTGGGTCTCGAAGGCCAAACCCCCGAGCAGGTCAGCGCCGAGCGTGAAGCCGAAGCCCGTCAGCCGTTCGACCTGACCCAGGGCCCGTTGCTGCGGGTGACCCTGGCACGCCTGGACGACGAACACCACCAGCTGTGGGTGACCCTGCACCATATCGTCGCTGACGGTTGGTCGCTGAATATCCTGCTGGATGAATTTGCCAAGCTTTACGCCGCCCGCTGCCAAGGCCTTGAGGCCAACCTGGCGCCGCTGACCCTGGGTTACGCCGACTACGGCACCTGGCAGCGACAATGGCTGGCCGCCGGTGAAGCCGAGCGCCAACTGCAGTACTGGAAGGCACAGTTGGGCAATGAACTGCCGGTGCTTGACCTGTGCACCGACCACCCCCGCGCCAGCCAGCGCGAGTACAGTGCTGCGCGGTTCAACCTCAAGGTGCCTGCCAAGCTTGCCGAAGCACTCAAGGGCCTGGCCCGCGAACAGCAGGCCAGCCTGTTCATGGTCCTGCTGGCCGGCTGGCAGGCGCTGTTGCACCGCTACAGCGGCCAGGCTGACATCCGCGTCGGTGTGCCCAACGCCAACCGCCCGCGCCTGGAAGCCCAAGGCATGGTCGGCTTCTTCATCAATACCCAGGTACTGTGCGCGCAGCTCGATGGCCGCCTGCCATTCGCGCAGTTGTTGGCCCAGGTGCGCCAGGCCACCCTCGCGGCGCAGGCTAACCAGGACCTGCCGTTCGAACAGCTGGTCGAAGCCCTGCCTGACGCCCGTGAGCAAGGCTTGTTCCAGGTCATGTTCAACCACCAGCAACGCGACCTGTCGGCCCTGCGCCGCCTGCCGGGGCTGTTGGCCGAGGAGCTGCCGTGGCACAGCCGCGAAGCCAAGTTCGACCTTCAGCTGCACAGCGAAGAAGATCATCAGGGCCGCCTGAGCCTGGCCTTCGACTATGCCGCAGAGCTGTTCGAAGCCAGCACCGTCAAACGTCTGGCCCATCACCTGCTGGCGCTGCTGGAGCAGGTGTGCGCCGCGCCGCAGCGGCCGCTGGGCGAAGTGCAATTGCTCGACGAGCCTGGCCGCGCGCAACTGTTGGGCTGGGGCCGCGCACCGGCTGCCGCGCCGCCAAGCCTGTTGGTCGAACAACTCAACGAACAGGCCCGCCGGACCCCTCAACGCACTGCACTGGCCTGGGACGGCGGCAGCCTCGACTACGCCGAACTGCACCAGCAGGCCAACCGCCTGGCCCATTACCTGCGCGACAAAGGCGTCGGCCCCGACACCTGCGTAGCCATTGCCATCGAGCGTTCGCCACAGTTGCTGGTTGGCCTGCTGGCCATCCTCAAGGCCGGCGGCGCCTACGTGCCGCTGGACGTCGACTACCCGGCCGAACGCCTGGCCTACATGCTCGCCGACTGCAACGCCGGCCTGCTGCTGAGCCACAGCAGCCTGCTGGGCAAGCTGCCGCAAGTCGACGGGGTCAGCGCCATTGCCCTCGACCAGTTGCACCTGGACAGCTGGCCCAGCCACGCGCCTGGCCTGCACCTGCACGGCGACAACCTGGCCTACGTGATCTACACCTCCGGCTCCACCGGCCAGCCGAAGGGCGTGGGCAATACCCATGCGGCGCTGGCCGAGCGCCTGCAGTGGATGCAGGCCACCTACGCGCTGAATGACAGCGATGTGCTGATGCAAAAGGCGCCGATCAGCTTCGATGTGTCAGTGTGGGAATGCTTCTGGCCGCTGGTAACCGGCTGCAAGCTTGTACTCGCCGGCCCCGGCGAACACCGCGACCCGCAGCGCATCGCCGCGCTGGTACAGGCCCATGGCGTGACCACGCTGCACTTCGTGCCGCCGCTATTGCAGGTGTTTGCCCAAGAGCCGCAGGCGGGCGCCTGCAGCAGCCTGCGCCGGGTGTTCTCCGGTGGCGAAGCATTGCCTGCGGCGCTGCGTGACCGCGTGCTGCAAGTGTTGCCGCAGGTGCAGTTGCACAACCGCTATGGCCCGACCGAAACCGCTATCAACGTCACCCATTGGCACTGTCAGGCGGCGGACGGCGAGCGCTCGCCCATCGGCCGCCCGTTGGGCAATGTGCTGTGCCGTGTGCTGGACGATGAGCTTGAACTGGCCGCCCCCGGTGTACCGGGCGAGTTGTACCTCGGTGGCGCGGGCCTGGCCCGTGGCTATCTGGGCCGCCCCGGCCTCACTGCCGAGCGCTTCGTGCCCCAGGCCGACGGCCATGGCGAGCGCCTGTACCGCAGCGGCGACCGCGCCCGCTGGCAGGTGCAGCTTGAGGCCCTGGAATACCTCGGTCGCCTCGACCAGCAGGTAAAAGTGCGGGGTTTCCGCGTCGAGCCAGAAGAAGTGCAGGCTTGCCTGTTGGCACAGCCGGGTGTGGAACAGGCGCTGGTGCAGATTCACAAGGACGCCGTTGGCGCGCAGCTGGTGGGTTACTACAGTGGCAGTGCACAGCCAGCCGAAGTCCTGGCCGTGCTGGCTGAGCAACTGCCCGCGTACATGGTGCCGGCCCAGCTTATCCCGTTGGCACAGCTGCCGCTGGGCCCCAGCGGCAAGGTCGACCGCAAGGCACTGCCGGCCCCGGTGTGGCAGCAACGCGAACATGTCGAGCCCCACACCGAGTTGCAGCAACAGGTCGCCGCCATCTGGCGTGAGGTGCTGAACCTGCCGCGCGTCGGCCTGCAGGACGACTTCTTCGCCCTGGGCGGGCACTCGCTGCTGGCCACTCAGATCGTCTCGCGCAGCCGCCAGGCCTGCGATGTCGAGCTGCCGCTCAAGGCGCTGTTCGAAGCCAGCGAACTGGGCGCTTTCTGTGCCGAGATCGCACGTATCCGCGCGGCCGGCGAGCGCAACCTGCAAGGCGCAATCGCCCGCGTCGACCGCCGTCAGGCGGTGCCGCTGTCGTATTCACAGCAGCGCATGTGGTTCCTCTGGCAAATGGAGCCGGACAGCCCGGCGTACAACGTCGGCGGCATGGCACGCCTGCGCGGCACCCTGCATGTGGACGCTTTCGAGCGTGCGCTGCAGGCGCTGATCGTGCGCCATGAAACCTTGCGCACCACCTTCCCCAGCGTCGACGGGGTGCCGTACCAGTGCGTGGCCGAAGACAGTGGCCTGCACCTCGACTGGCAGGACTTCAGTGCCTTGCCCATTGATGCCCGCCAGCAACACCTGCAACAACTTGCCGACGACCAGGCGCACCAGCCGTTCGACCTGGAGCGCGGCCCGCTGCTGCGCGCCTGCCTGGTCAAGGCTGACGAGCGCGAGCATTTCTTCGTGCTCACCCTGCACCACATCGTCACCGAAGGCTGGGCCATGGACATTTTCGCCCGCGAGCTAGGCGAACTGTACGAAGCCTTTGTCGATGACCGCGAGTCGCCGCTGGCGCCGCTGCCGGTGCAATACCTGGACTACAGCGTGTGGCAACGGCAATGGCTGGAAAGCGGCGAGGGCGCTCGTCAACTGGCCTACTGGAAGGACCGCCTGGGCGACGAGCACCCGGTGCTGGCGTTGCCTGCCGACCGCCCGCGCCCGGCAGTACAGAGCCACCGCGGCGAGCTCTACCGCTTTGAACTCGACCCGGCGCTGGTCGCCCGCGTGCATGCCTTCAACAGCCAGCGCGGCCTGACCTTGTTCATGACCATGACCGCCACCCTGGCCGCCTTGCTGCACCGCTACAGCGGCCAGCGTGACCTGCGCATCGGCGCGCCGGTGGCCAACCGCATCCGCCCGGAAAGCGAAGGCCTGATTGGCGCATTTCTCAATACCCAGGTGCTGCGCTGCGAGCTGGATGGCCAGATGACCGCCAACGCACTGCTGGAGCAGATGCGCCAGGCAGCCATCGAAGGCCAGTCGCATCAGGACCTGCCGTTCGACCAGTTGGTGGAGGCGTTGCAACCGCCGCGCAGCAGCGCTTACAACCCGCTGTTCCAGGTGATGTGCAACGTGCAGCGCTGGGCTTTCCAGCAAAGCCGCACACTGGCCGGCATGCAGGTGGATTACCTGCTCAATGACGCCAGTGCCACCAAGTTCGACCTGTACCTGGAGGTCACCGACCTCGACGGCCGCCTGGGTTGCTGCCTGACCTACAGCCGCGACCTGTTCGACGAACCCCGCATAGCGCGCATGGCCGAGCACTGGCAGCAGCTGCTGGTCAGCCTGCTAGACAACCCGCAGCAGCGCCTGTGCGAGCTGCCGATGCTGAGCAGCGCCGAACAGCAGGTGCTGGCGGGCCAGTTGCAGGGCGAGCAGGACTTCGACCTCGACCAGACCCTGCACGGCCTGTTCGCCGCCCAGGCGGCCCGCACACCACAGGCTGGCGCGCTGACCTTCGCCGGCCAGCACATGAGCTATGCCGAGCTCGACCAGCAGGCCAACCGCCTGGCCCGTGCCCTGCGTGAGCGTGGCGTCGGCCCGCAGGTGCGCGTGGGCCTGGCACTGGAGCGCTCGCTGGAAATGGTCGTCGGCCTGCTGGCCATCCTCAAGGCCGGCGGCGCCTACGTGCCGCTTGACCCCGAGTACCCGCTCGACCGCTTGCGCTACATGATCGAAGACAGCCGCATCGGCCTGCTGCTCAGCCAGCGTGAGCTGTTGCAAACCCTGGGCGAGCTGCCCGAGGGCGTGGCCCGCTGGAGCCTGGAGGACGATGCCGCCAGCCTGTCGGCCTACAGCGATGCGCCGCTGGACAACCTCAACCTGCCGCAGCATCAGGCGTACCTGATCTACACATCCGGCTCCACCGGCAAGCCCAAGGGCGTGGTGGTCAGCCATGGTGAGTTCGCCATGCATTGCCAGGCGGTCATCGCCGCGTTCGGCATGCGCAGCGATGATTGCGAGCTGCATTTCTATTCGATCAACTTCGACGCTGCCAGCGAGCGCCTGTGGGTGCCGTTGCTGTGCGGTGCCCGCGTGGTGCTGCGCGCCCAGGGGCAGTGGGGCGCCGAGGACATCTGCCAGCTGGTGCGCGAGCAGCAGGTGAGCATCCTGGGCTTTACCCCCAGCTACGGTAGCCAGCTGGCGCAATACCTGGGCGGGCAGGGCGAGCAACTGCCGGTGCGCCTGGTGATCACCGGTGGCGAAGCGCTGACCGGTGAGCACCTGCAGCGTATTCGCCAGGCCTTTGCGCCGCAGCAGTTCTTCAACGCCTACGGCCCGACCGAAACCGTGGTCATGCCGCTGGCCTGCCTGGCGCCAGAGGCGTTGCCTGCAAACCTTGGCAGTGTGCCGATTGGCCATGTCATCGGTAGCCGCTCGGCCTACATCCTCGACGAAGACCTGGCCCTGTTGCCGCAAGGTGGCATCGGTGAGCTGTATGTCGGCGGCGCCGGGCTGGCTCAGGGGTATCACGACCGGCCGGGCCTGAGCGCCGAGCGATTCGTCGCGGACCCGTTCAGCGCCGAAGGGGGCCGCTTGTATCGCACGGGCGACCTGGTGCGCCTGGGCACTGACGGCCTTGTCGAGTACGTCGGCCGTGCCGACCAGCAGGTGAAAATTCGCGGTTTCCGCATCGAACTGGGCGAGATCGAGAGCCGCTTGCAGGCGCATGCCGATGTCGACGAGGCCGTGGTGCTGGCCTTGGATCTACCGGGCGGCAAGCAGCTGGTGGGTTACCTGTTGTGCAAGCAGGCCACGGCTGGCAGCGAGGCGCAAAGCCAGCTGCGTGAAGCCGTGAAGGCTGATGCCCGCCAGCACCTGCCGGATTACATGGTGCCGGCGCATCTGGTGTTGCTCGACAGCTTGCCGCTGATGGGTAACGGCAAGCTCGACCGCCGTGCGCTGCCACTGCCAGACCTGGAGCAGGCGCGTCAACAGTACCAGCCCCCCGGCAACGAGGTGGAAGCGCAACTGGCGCAGATCTGGCGCGACGTGCTCAACGTTGCCCGGGTAGGGGTGCAGGATAACTTCTTCGAACTGGGCGGCGACTCGATCCTGTCGATCCAGGTGGTCAGCCGGGCCCGTCAGGCCGGCTTGCAATTCACCCCGCGCGACCTGTTCCAGCACCAGACCATCCAGACCCTGGCGGCCGTGGTTCGGTACAGCGAAGCCGCGAGCAGCATCGAGCAGGGCTTGCGCCAAGGCCAGACCGGCCTGACGCCGATCCAGCACTGGTTCTTCGACAGTGAAGTGCCACAGCCGCAGCACTGGAACCAGGCGGTGCTGCTGGAAGCTCGCCAACCATTGGATGAGGCCGCACTTGGCCAGGCATTGGCTGCGCTGGTGCAGCACCACGACAGCCTGCGCCTGCGCTTCGACGAGGCCCGTGGCCGCTGGCAGGCCGAATACGCCCAGCCTGACGCGAGGCAATTGCTGTGGACCGCCACCGTGGCCGATTTTGCCGATTGTCAGGCGCTGTACACCGACCTGCAGCGCAGCCTCGACCTGCAGCAAGGCCCGCTGCTGCGCGCCTTGCTGGTGCGGGACGGGCAAGGCAGCCAGCGTTTGTTGGTGGCGATCCATCACCTGGTGGTCGATGGCGTGTCCTGGCGGGTGCTGCTGGAAGACCTGCAGGCGCTTTACCGTGGCCAACCGCTACCGGCCAAGACTCACAGCATGGGCGACTGGGCCGCGCGCTTGGCCAGCTACGCCGGCAGCGATTCGCTGCGGGACGAACTGGGCTGGTGGCAAAGCCAGCTGGGCGGCGTGCGCCGCGAACTGCCGTGCGATCATCCGCAGGGTGGCAACCTGCACCGCCACGCCCAGACACTGGCCATCGGCCTGGACGTGGAGCAGACCCGGCAACTGCTGCAACAGGCCCCGGCCGCCTACCACACCCAGGCCAACGACCTGCTGCTGACTGCACTGGCGCGGGCGCTGTGCCGCTGGAGCGGCGATGAGGAAGTGCTGGTGCAGCTTGAAGGCCACGGCCGTGACGGGCTGTTCGAAGACATGGACCTGACCCGCAGCGTCGGCTGGTTCACCAACGCCTATCCGCTGAGCCTGCGCCCGCTACCGGGCGAGGACGACGCGGCGCGGGCCGGCTCGATCAAGCGCATCAAGGAACAACTGCGCCAGGTGCCGCACAAGGGCTTGGGTTACGGGGTGCTGCGCTACCTCGCCGACCCGGCCTGGCGCGAACAGATGGCAGCCTTGCCGCAGGCGCGTATCACCTTCAACTACCTGGGCCAGTTCGACCAGCAGTTCGACAGTGCGGCGCTGTTCCAGCCGCTGGAGGCACCGGCCGGTCTGGCGCATGACCTCGACGCACCGCTGCCAAACTGGCTGAGCGTCGATGGCCAGGTGTACGGCGGCGCCTTGCAACTGCGCTGGACCTTCAGCGCCGAGCGCTATGACCCGCAGACCATCGCCCGCCTGGCCGAGGCCTATCGCCAGGAGTTGCTGGCGCTGGTCGCGCATTGCCTGGCCGATGGCAACGGCAGCTTCACCCCGTCGGACTTCCCGCTGGCGCACCTGACCCAGGAGCAGATCGACGCATTGCCGGTTCCGGCTGCGCAGATCGAGGACGTTTTCCCGCTGACGCCGATGCAGGAAGGCATGTTGCTGCACACCCTGCTGGAGCCGGGCACCGGCCTTTACTACATGCAGGACCGCTACCGCATCAACAGCGCCCTGGACCCTGAACGTTTCGCCCAGGCCTGGCAGGCGGTAGTGGCGCGCCACGAAGCGTTGCGCGCCTCGTTCAGCTGGAACAGCGGCGAGGCGATGCTGCAGATCATCCACAAACCGGGCAACCTCGCGGTGGACTACCAGGACTGGCGCGGCCTTGCTGACGACGCCCAGGAGCAGCGCCTGCAAGCCCTGCACAAGCAGGAGCGCGAGGCCGGGTTTGCCCTGCTCAGTGAAGCACCGTTCCACCTGCGCCTGGTACGCGTGGCCGACGAGCGCTACTGGTTCATGATGAGCAACCACCACATCCTGATCGATGCCTGGTGCCGCTCGCTGCTGATGAACGATTTCTTCGAGGTCTACCAGGCCCTCGGCGAAGGCCGTCAGGCCCAGTTGCCGGTGCCGCCGCGTTACCGCGATTACATCGGCTGGTTGCAGCGCCAGGGCCTGGACGACGCACGCGCCTGGTGGCAGGCCAACCTGGCCGGCTTCGAGCGCGCCACGGCCATCCCCAGCGACCGCCCGCTGCGCCATGACCACGCCGGTAGCGGCATGATCGTCGGCGATTGCTACACCCGCCTGGAGGTAAGTGATGGCGTGCGCCTGCGCGAACTGGCCCAGGCTCACCAGCTTACCGTCAACACCTTCGCCCAGGCGGCCTGGGCGCTGGTGCTGGCGCGCTACAGTGGCGACCGCGATGTGGCCTTTGGCGTGACCGTGGCCGGGCGCCCGGTGAGCATGCCGCAGATGCAGCGCACCGTTGGCCTGTTCATCAACAGCGTTGCCCTGCGTGTGCAGTTGCCCGTATCGGGTGAGCGTTGCAGTGTGCGCCAGTGGTTGCAGGGCCTGCTGCAAAGCAACATGGAGCTGCGCGAGTACGAGTACCTGCCGCTGGTGGCGATCCAGGAGTGCAGCGAGCTGCCCAAGGGCCAGCCGCTGTTCGACAGCCTGTTCGTGTTCGAGAACGCGCCGGTGGAAACCGCCGTGCTCGACCACGCCCAGCACCTGAACGCCAGCTCCGACTCGGGCCGTACCCACACCAACTTCCCGTTGACGGCGGTGTGCTACCCGGGTGATGACCTGGGCCTGCACCTGTCGTTTGACCAGCGTTACTTTGATTACCCGACCGTCGAGCGCCTGCTGGCCGAGTTCAAGCGCCTGCTGCTGGCGCTGGTGCAGGGCTTCGATGGAGAGGTGAGTGCGCTGCCTCTGATGGGGGCAGACGAACAGCGCTTCCTGCTGGAAGACTGCAACCGCACCGAGCGGGCTTATCCGCTGGAGCAGAGCTACATCGCGCAGTTCGAAGCGCAGGTGGCTGCGCACCCTGAACGTACTGTGGCCCGCTGCCTGGAGGCCTCCTATGACTACGCCGGGCTGAACCTGGCGGCCAACCGCCTGGGCCACGCCTTGATCTCGGCCGGCGTAAAGGTGGACCAGCCGGTGGCGTTGCTGGCCGAGCGCGGGTTGCCGCTGCTGGGCATGATCGTTGGCAGCTTCAAGGCGGGCGCCGGCTATCTGCCGCTGGACCCGGGGCTGCCGGCTGCGCGCCTGCAAAGCATCATCCAGCTCAGCCGTACCCCGGTGCTGGTGTGCAGCGCGGCCTGTGCCGAGCAAGGCCGGCAGTTGCTGGGTGAGCTGGACGTTGCGGTACGGCCACAACTGCTGGTGTGGGAAGACACCCAGGCCAGCCAGGTTGCCAGCCACAACCCAGGCATCCACAGTGGCCCGGACAACCTTGCCTATGTGATCTACACCTCCGGCTCGACCGGCCTGCCAAAAGGGGTGATGGTCGAGCAGCGCGGCATGCTCAACAACCAGTTGAGCAAGGTGCCGTATCTGGCGTTGAGCAATCAGGACGTCATTGCCCAGACAGCTTCACAAAGCTTCGACATTTCGGTGTGGCAGTTCCTTGCCGCGCCGCTGTTCGGCGCCAGGGTCGAGATCGTGCCCAATGCCATCGCCCATGATCCGCAGGGCCTGCTGGCGCATGTGCAAGCCACCGGCATCACCGTGCTGGAAAGCGTGCCGTCGCTGATCCAGGGCATGCTGGCCAACGACCACCAGGCCCTCGACGGCCTGCGCTGGATGCTGCCGACCGGCGAGGCCATGCCACCTGAGCTGGCCTCGCAGTGGTTGCAGCGGTACCCGCAGATCGGCCTGGTCAACGCCTACGGCCCGGCAGAATGCTCCGATGATGTGGCGTTCTTCCGCGTCGATGCCGCATCGACCCAAGGCAGCTACCTGCCGATTGGCACGCCGACCGACAACAACCGCCTATACCTGTTCGGCGAGGAGCAGGCGCTGGTGCCGCTGGGCGCGGTGGGCGAGCTGTGCGTGGCGGGTACCGGCGTGGGCCGTGGCTATGTCGGCGATCCGGTGCGCACTGCCCTGGCGTTCATCCCACACCCCCATGGTGCCGCGGGCGAGCGCCTGTACCGCACCGGTGACCTGGCGCGCCAGCGCCCGGACGGTGTGCTGGAGTACGTCGGGCGCATCGACCACCAGGTGAAGATTCGCGGCTACCGCATCGAACTGGGCGAAATCGAAGCCCGCCTGCACGAGCAGGCCGAGATTCGTGATGCGGCGGTGGGCGTGCAGGAAGGCGTCAACGGCAAGCACCTGGTCGGTTACCTGGTGGCACACCAGGGTATCGCCGCCGATGCCGCATTGCTGGAGCAGATCAAGCAGCGCCTGCGTGCCGAGTTGCCGGAGTACATGGTGCCGCTGCACTGGGGTTGGTTCGACAGCCTGCCGCACAACGCCAACGGCAAACTCGACCGCAAGGCCCTGCCGGTCATCGACATCGGCGGCCAGCACAGTCAGGCCTATCAGGCGCCGCGCAATGAGCTGGAGGAGGTGCTGGCGGGTATCTGGGCCGATGTGCTCAAAGCCGAGCGGGTGGGGGTGCACGACAACTTCTTCGAGCTGGGCGGGCATTCGCTGCTGGCCACGCAGATCGCTTCGCGGGTGCAGAAGCAGCTGCAACTGAACGTGCCGCTGCGGGCGATGTTCGAGTGCAGCACGGTGGAGGAGCTGGCCGAGTATGTGCAGGGGTTGCAGGGCAGTGCGCTGGATGACGACAAGGTCGACCGGCTCAGTGACCTGATGGCGGAACTGGAGGGGCTGTGATGGGCAGGGGCGCTTGGTGCCCCTTTCACAGGGTGTAGAGACCGGACACATGGTGGACACGTGTACGGAGACATGGTTGACACTTTCTGGTAGCCCACTTGCCAGGATTT